>NZ_JAJGNO010000039.1 GCF_020782235.1 Sphingobium naphthae | reverse complement strand
TCCTGCTCCTTGATCATCCCGATTATCTGTTCCTCGGAAAAACGGCTCTTCCTCATTCGTCTGCTCCTTCGTTGGGGGCAGACTCTACATCAGATCGAAGGCGCCAGCGGTGGGCAGGTCACCGCCGTCAAACTCATCTGCGCCCGCATCTGGTGCGCCGCATAATGAGTCATCGTGTAATTGTGGCTGCTTCCCTCGGACCTCGGTTGAGGCGCACACTTCTGGTTGTCGAATCCTGAAGGAAGGAAGCAGCCATGAAGCATTATGCCGGACTGGACCTGTCGATGGGAAGCACGCAGGTCTGCATTGTTGACGAAAATGGGCGGAAACTGGTTTCGGAGAAGGTCGAGAGTTCCCCCGAAGCTATCGCCGGGCTGCTCGAACGATACCGTCCGATCGAGCGGGCGGTGATCGAGACTGGCCGCATGTCGCCGGCGATCTGCCTCGGCCTGCGTGAACTGGGTGTCCCGGTGGTATGCATTGATGCACGCCAAGCGCATCAGAGCCTGAAGGCGATGAAGGCGAACAAGACCGACCCTCACGATGCCGCAGGCCTCGCACAGTTGGCGCG
>NZ_JAJGNO010000038.1 GCF_020782235.1 Sphingobium naphthae | reverse complement strand
GAGATGCTGGTGTCCCCCACCAGGCACAGGTTCTCCCGGCAGGCGTCATCGTTGATCGCCAGGATGCGCAGCCGACGGGAAGCGCCGAACGTGTCGGCCACGAAGTCCATCGACCAGCGATCGTTCGGCCGCAGCGGGACCGGCATTGGCGTTCGGCTGCCGCGAGCGCGCTTACGGCCCCGTCTGCGACGCACCGACAGACCCTCCTCCCGGTAAAGCCGGTAGAGCTTCTTGTGGTTCATGATGTGCCCCTTGCATTCGAGCATGAGGCCGACACAGCGATAGCCGAACCGCCGACGCAGCCCGACGATCTAGCGCATCTCCTCGCGGATCTCGGCATGGTCTGGCGGACGTTCTCGCCGGACCGTCTTGGGGTCGACGCCAATCAGCACGCAGGCACGGCGCTGCGAGACCTGGTAATCCCGCATCACGCCGAGCGCTGCGCCCCGTCGCTGACCCGGCGTCGTCAGACTTTTCCCAACAAGTCCTTCAGGATCGTTGTCCAGCACACTCTCGGCCAAAAGCCGCTTGAGTTTGCCATTCTCATCCTCGAGCTGGCGCAGCCGTCGAGCATCAGACACCTCCAGCCCGCCATACTTGGCCTTCACTTGTAGAACGTCGCCGGGCTGAGCCCGTGCTTGCGGCAAACCTCCACCGTCGGCAGGCCCGCCTCCTGCTCCTTGATCATCCCGATTATCTGTTCCTCGGAAAAACGGCTCTTCCTCATTCGTCTGCTCCTTCGTTGGGG
>NZ_JAJGNO010000037.1 GCF_020782235.1 Sphingobium naphthae | reverse complement strand
CTAGGCTCAGGACTCACTGATCAGAGCCAAAAGATGACGGTGGCAGCGAGGGCGATGGCCGAGAAGAAGGCGTTGGGGCACCGGTCGTAGCGCGTCGCGACCCGCCGCCAGTCCTTCAGGCGGCCGAACATGATCTCGATCCGGTTGCGGCGCTTGTAGCGACGTTTGTCGTATTTGACGGCCTTGTTCCGGGATTTCCGGCCCGGGATGCAGGGGGTGATGCCCTTTTCCTGCAAGGCGTCTCGGAACCAGTCGGCATCATAGCCACGATCGGCGAGCAGCCATTGGGCTTTGGGTAGTTCGTCCAGCAAGGCCGCCGCGCCAATATAATCGCTGACCTGACCTGCGGTCATGAAGAAGCTGATCGGCCGACCATTGGTATCCGTCACGGCATGAAGCTTGGTGTTCATGCCGCCTTTCGTGCGGCCAATCAGGCGGCCCGCATCCCCTTTTTTACCGCAAGGCTCGATGCCGTGCGGTGCGCTTTGAGATAGGTCGCGTCGATCATCACCGTCTTGCGTTCGGATGCCTGGGGCGCAGCCAGACCTTCCATTATCCGCAGGAATACGCCTTTATCGCCCCACCGCTTCCAACGATTGTACAGCGTCTTGTGTGGCCCATAGTCTTTCGGTGCATCGCGCCAGCGCAGCCCATTGCGGTTCACAAAAATGATCCCGCTCAACACCCGGCGATCGTCAACCCGAGGCTTGCCGTGGCTCTTCGGGAAATACGGCTCAAGCCGTGCCATCTGCTCGTCCGTCAGCCAATATAGGTCGCTCAAATCCAGTCTCCTCACGGAGCCTGAATCACACAAACCTAATCATATCAATGGGTCCTGACCCTAA
>NZ_JAJGNO010000036.1 GCF_020782235.1 Sphingobium naphthae | reverse complement strand
CTAGGTTTCGTGGACAAAGCTTGACTGGGTGACTCCGGATTGATTCAAGGCTGCTTTTTGGGAGGCAGACTTGGGCGAACGGATCGGTGTTTCGGATGAAGAATGGGCACTGATCGGACCGCTTTTGCCATCAGAGCGAGGACGCGGCTGCCGGCCTGCGGGCGATAATCGACCCTATTTTGAAGGGATGATGTGGATCGCGCGGACCGGATCGCAATGGCGTCACCTGCCCGATGAATATGGGAAGTGGAACAGCGTCTTCCGGCGCTACCGGCGCTGGGTGGAGACCGGGGTGTTCGACGCGATGCTGGAGACCTTGGCCGAGATGGCCGGTGGGGATCGCACCGCCGACATGATCGACAGCACAATCGTCCGGGCGCACCATTGTGCGGTCGGCATAAAAAGGGGACTCAGCAAACCGAGGCGCTTGGCCGATCGCGCGGCGGCTTCACCACCAAGCTCCATGCCCGATGCGATGCGAAAGGCCGTCCGCTCGGCTTCGTGCTGACGCCGGGACAGGCGCATGATGTGCAGGGCTTTGGCCCGCTGTTCCGCATGATCGCTGACCGGGTCCATGCCCTGCTCGCTGATCGCGGTTACGACGCCGACGCCATCCGTGCCGAGATCGCCATCGCGGGCACTCAGGCCGTGATCCCGGCGAAGAAGGGCCGGCGCACACCAGCCCTCCATGATCGCCGGAAATATCGGCTGCGCAATCAGATCGAGCGTCTGTTCAACAAGCTCAAGAACTGGCGCCGCGTCGCTACCCGGTACGACAAGAGCAAAAGCTCCTACCTCGGCTTCGTCAGCCTCGCCTCAGCATTGCTCTGGCTCCCCTTTGTCCACGAAACCTAG
>NZ_JAJGNO010000035.1 GCF_020782235.1 Sphingobium naphthae | reverse complement strand
GACGAGTTCAACATGGGTCAATTCTCAGCGGAAATTTACGCCCTACCCGGGTCACTTCTCAGTGGAAATCAACACCCTTCAGTTTCGGGCATGGTAATCACCGGGCAATCACCATTCACATCGCGCTCGCGCACCATAGTGCGCGGTAGGATCGACTCTGCGCATAAGCTATCGGAAAATGCATCTACACGCGCATGGCGCGACCTCCAAAATCAGAGCGACCATGCCGTCTCCTACGATCGATTTTCGCACCATCCGACCACATCACGGAAGCCAGCATAGCGGTTTTGAGGAGGCGATTTGTCAACTCGCCGCGTTAGAAACCGCTCCTGACGCGCCATTCCACCGTAAGGGCGCTGGGGCTGACGCTGGCCTCGAATGCTACCGCGTCGAGGCAGATGGATCGGAGACTGGCTGGCAGGCGAAGTATTTCTTCGAGTTCGGCAGCAGCGAAGCGTCGCAGCTCACCGAATCGCTAAGCCAAGCGATCGCACGCCACCCCCAGCTTGGGCGCTTCATTGTCGGCTTACCCTTCAACCTATCGGACGGGCGAGTGGGCAATCGGATTTCCGAAAGGGATCGCTGGAACCGCTGGGTGCAAGCTCGCGCCGACGCAATCCTTCCGCGTGTCGTTACGATTGAGCTTTGGGATGAGACCCAGCTCATCGAGCGCTTCTCTCGAAATGAGCCGCAGTACGCGGGTCGACGGCACTATTGGTTCGATCTGCTGCATTTCACGCCCGACTGGTTTCAAACGCGCTTCGCGATCACTCGCAAGGCGCTGGGTACGCGCTACACACCCGAACTCAACATTGAACTCCCGATCCGCCGCGGGCTGCTCGCGATCGCTCGTGATCCTGCCTTCATTGAGAGTTTGACGCGCCTCGCTGATGAACTCGACGAGGCGCGGCATCGCACGACCGATAGCGTTGCGAGGATTCTGGCAAGTGGCCCCGCCGCGACGCAAGCTGCGGACCTGGATGTTCGATTTCGGGCGATCAGCAGTTTGATCCGGACGGCGTCGATCAGCCCAGCCGATCCAGTTCCATTTGATCCGTGGGTAAGGGCTCTCGATGAGGCGAGTGAAACGTTAGGTGTTTGTTCGGCAGCGATCTGGGACTTGCGTACTCAGCAAGGCGGTGATCGCGACGAGGTGCGGCGTGTCCAATTTTTCGTCGAACACCTCTATGAAGCAATCGAGAAGGTCTCCGGGATCATCAAGCGGCCAGTCAGCCGGCTGGCGAACGAACATCGGTTGCTTGTGACCGGTGAGGCGGGGACTGTCAAACGGCGTTCAAAAGGGACCCCCGATCGGCGTCGAAGAGGGACCCCCTTTTCAGATAATATGATGCTGGTTT
>NZ_JAJGNO010000034.1 GCF_020782235.1 Sphingobium naphthae | reverse complement strand
CAAACCCTCCAAATTTGGAGGCTCCTGAATCACGCAAACGGTCAACCCTCAAGCCATTTTATGAGTTTACGGCCTAGTGATTCCGGCGCCTTTCTGCTATACGCGTCGGCATGGGGGACGAGGCGCAAGCACAGATCGACAGCCTTCGCGAGCGGCTTGCCGCTGCCGAGGCTGTCGCCGCTGAAGTCGCCCGCATCAAGGCGATCAACGCCGACTTGGAAGCCCGCAACGCCCTTCTCGAACTGCAGAACGAGAAGATGCGCCGCACCCTTTTCGGCCAGCGCTCCGAGCGCACGCGCCATCTGCTCGACCAGATGGAACTGACCTTCGAGGAGTGCGAGACCGCTGCCAGCGAAGATGAGCTCCTGGCGGCGCTGGCAGCTGCGAAGACCAACGTCGCGCCCTTCGAGCGCAAGCGGCCCGCACGCAAGCCCTTGCCCGAGCATCTGCCGCGCGAGCGCGTCATTATTGCCGCGCCCGAGGCCTGCCCCTGCTGCGGCTCGGATCGGCTGTGCAAGCTGGGCGAGGATATCACCGAGACGCTCGAGGTGGTGCCGCGCCAATGGAAGGTGGTCCAGACCGTTCGTGAGAAGTTCTCCTGTCGCGATTGCGAGAAGATTACCCAACCGCCGGCGCCGTTCCATGTGACGCCTCGCGGACTCTTCGGTCCCAGCTTTCTGGCCATGCTGCTGTTCGAGAAGTTTGGCGCGCATCAACCGCTTAACCGCCAGCGTGATCGCTATGCCCGGGAAGGCGTCGACCTGAGCCTTTCCACCCTGGCCGATCAGGTGGGCGCCTGCGCCGCCGCGCTGATGCCGCTCTATCTGCTGATCGAAGCCCACGTCCTTGCCGCCGAACGACTGCATGGCGACGATACGACAGTGCCGGTTCTGGCCAAGACGAAGACCGATACGGGTCGGATCTGGACCTATGTCCGGGATGATCGACCTTTTGGCGGACCTGCACCACCAGCGGCGATCTTCCATTATTCCCGCGACCGGCGGGGCGAACATCCCGTGAGCCATCTACGCACTGGAGAGGCATCCTCCAGGCGGATGCCTATGCTGGTTACAATGCGCTGTTCCATGGCGATCGCGTGCCGGCGCCGCTGACCCGTGCTCTATGCTGGAGCCACGCGCGCCGTTACTTCTTCGAGCTGGCCGATGTCGCCGCACAGCTCAAGAAGTGTCGCAAAAAGGCCGTCATCTCGCCGCTGGCAGTGGAGGCGGTCCGCCGTATCGACGCGATCTTCGATATCGAACGCGCCATCAACGGCAGATCGGCGCAGGATCGTTTGGCTCTGCGGCAGGAGCACAGCGCCCCGCTGGTGGCCGATCTGGAAGAATGGATGCGCGACAATCGGTCGAAGCTGTCGAAGAACAGCGATGTGGCCGAGGCTATGGATTACATGCTCAAGGCATGGCCTGCCTTCGCAGCCTTCCTCGATGATGGCCGCATCTGCCTCTCGAACAACGCAGCGGAGCGAGCCCTAAGAGGTATAGCCCTGGGCAGAAAGTCGTGGCTCTTCGCCGGCTCAGACCGCGGTGGCCAGCGCACCGCCTTCATGCTGAGCCTCATTGGCACGGCAAAGCTCAACGACATCAATCCGCAGGCCTGGCTCGCCGACGTTCTCGCGCGCATCGCCGACATTCCCCAGAACCGTCTCCATGAACTGCTTCCCTGGAACTGGGGCGCTCCCGAAGATCAACGCGAAGCCGTCTGATCCGCGGCCTTCACCGAAGGCCTACCTTGGGAATCCCCATCGTGAGTCAGCCTCACTGAAGGTTGGTATGAGATGCTGGTGTCCCCCACCAGGCACAGGTTCTCCCGGCAGGCGTCATCGTTGATCGCCAGGATGCGCAGCCGACG
>NZ_JAJGNO010000033.1 GCF_020782235.1 Sphingobium naphthae | reverse complement strand
GACATGGCGTTATTGAGCGTTATCCGGCGCTGGCATTTTCGCGATCATCTACCGATCCGGGAGATAGCGCGGCGCACCGGACTATCACGCAACACGATCCGCAAATATTTGCGGTCCGAGACGATCGATCCGCGGTTCAAGGTGCCTGATCGACCAAGCAAACTGGACCCATTTGCTGAGCATCTGGCGGCCTGGCTGCGGCGCGATATGGGCCGATCGCGCAAGCAGAAGCGCACGATCAAGCAGTTTCACGCCGATTTGGTGAGCCTGGGTTATGAAGGATCCTACAACCGGGTTGCCGCTTTTGCTCGGGACTGGCGCGAAGATTATCGGCGCCAGCAACAGATTGGCGGGCGTGGGACATTCGTGCCCCTGTCGTTCGCGCCGGGGGAAGCTTTCCAGTTTGATTGGAGTGAGGACTGGGCAATCATCGCCGGGGTTCGGACCAAGCTGCAGGTCGCGCATTTCAAGCTCAGTTACAGCCGGGCATTCATCGTGCGCGCCTACCTGCTGCAAACCCATGAGATGCTGTTCGACGCCCATAATCACGCCTTCCGCGTGCTGGGCGGCGTGCCGCGCCGGGGTATCTATGACAATATGCGCACGGCCGTCGACAAGGTCGGGCGTGGCAAGGAACGCACCGTCAACGCACGCTTCCTGACGATGGTCAGCCACTATCTGTTCGAAGCTGAGTTCTGTAACCCGGCTGCGGGATGGGAAAAGGGGCAGGTCGAGAAGAATGTCCAGGATGCGCGGCACCGTCTGTGGCAACCCACGCCGCAGGTCGAAAGCCTTGATGCGCTGAACCTGTGGCTGGAGGAGCGCTGCAAGGCGTTATGGGAGGACATCCCTCACGGGATCGAACCCGGATCGGTTGCCAATGCCTGGGCCGATGAATCTGAGTGTCTGATGGTTGCGGGCAGGCCCTTCGATGGTTTTGTGGAATATCGCAAACGGGTATCGCCGACGTGCCTCATCCACTTTGAGCGCAATCGCTACAGCGTACCGGCCTCTTTCGCCAATCGCACTGTCAGCCTGCGCGTCTATCCTGATCGCTTCCAGGTCGTCGCCGAGGGGCAGCCAATCTGCGCACATCAGCGCATCATCAACCGCTCTCACGACGGTCCAGGTCATACGGTTTATGACTGGCGCCATTATCTGGCGGTCGTGCAGCGCAAGCCCGGCGCCCTGCGCAACGGTGCGCCCTTCCTTGAGCTACCCGATGCGTTCCAGCGTCTGCAGCGACATCTGTTGCGCAATCCCGGCGGCGACAGGGAAATGGTCGAAATACTGGCGCTGGTTCTTCATCATGATGAGCAACTGGTGCTGACGGCGGTCACCATGGCGCTGGAGGCTGGCGTTCCGACCAAGACCCATATCCTCAATCTGCTCTATAGGCTGGTCGACGGAAAACCGATCTCCACGCCGCCGGTGACGGCGCCCCAGGCGCTCAAACTGGTCAGCGAGCCGGTGGCCAATGTCGAACGCTATGATGATCTGCGCAAGGAGAAGCGTCATGCGTCATGACCCTGCCAGCGGCGCCATCGTCGTCATGCTCCGCAGCCTCAAGATGCATGGCATGGCGCAGGCCGTCACCGATCTCATGGAACAGGGATCTCCAGCCTTCGAAGCCGCCATCCCGATCCTCTCCCAGTTGCTCAAAGCCGAGACAGCAGAACGGGAGGTTCGGTCTGTGGCCTATCAGCTCAAGATCGCGCGCTTCCCTGTCTATCGCGATCTGGCCGGCTTCGACTTTACCAGTAGCGAGGTCAATGAAGCTCTGGTGCGTCAGTTGCATCGCTGCGACTTCATCGACATCGCCGACAATATCGTGCTGGTCGGCGGTCCTGGCACCGGCAAGAGCCATGTGGCAACGGCGCTGGGCATCCAGGCCATCGAACATCATCGAAAGCGCGTCCGCTTCTTCTCGACGGTCGAACTGGTCAATGCGCTCGAGCAGGAAAAAGCACAGGGCAAGGCCGGTCAGATCGCCAATCGCCTCCTGCACTCCGATCTCGTTATCCTGGATGAGCTTGGATATCTGCCGTTCAGTGCTTCAGGTGGCGCGCTGCTCTTCCACCTGCTGAGCAAACTCTACGAGCGCACCAGCGTCATCATCACCACAAACCTGAGCTTCAGCGAATGGGCCACCGTGTTCGGCGACGCCAAAATGACCACGGCGCTCCTCGATCGGCTTACCCATCACTGCCACATCCTGGAGACCGGCAACGATAGCTTCCGCTTCAAAAACAGCTCTGCCAAGCAGGCCAGAACCCAAAGGAGAAAACCACGGGTTGACCCACCCGTGACACCCGAAACATAATCCGCAGACGGGTCACTTCTCGATGGAAAACCCGGGTCACTTCTCAGTGGAAATCAACA
>NZ_JAJGNO010000032.1 GCF_020782235.1 Sphingobium naphthae | reverse complement strand
GACGAGTTCAACATGGGTCAATTCTCAGCGGAAATTTACGCCCTACCCGGGTCACTTCTCAGTGGAAATCAACACTCAGTTGCCCCGATCAGCCGGGCATCGTCCATGCAGTCACCGGCGCGCTTCTCGCAGGCAGGGGAAACATCCACGAGTCGCGCCAGTTCGATGATCGGGAAACCGGGCAGTTCTTCTTGCGAATCGTGTTCAGCGCACAGGATGCCGCGGCGATCGACGCGGCCATGCGACCGCTCGCCAGTCAATTCGCAATGGATTGGAAACTCGTTCCCGCCGACCATCGGGTGAAGACCCTGATCCTTGTGTCAAAGTTCGACCACTGCCTGGGTTACCTGCTTTACAAGGCCAGGATGGGCGAACTGCCGATCGATATCGTCGCCATTGCCTCAAATCACCCGGCGTCGGCCCTCACCGTCAGCACCATCGGCGACATTCCCTTCCATCACCTCCCGATCACGAAGGACACCAAGGCCGAGCAGGAAGCGCGCATCAAGGCAGTCGTCGAAGAGACGGGTGCCGAACTCGTTATCCTCGCGCGTTATATGCAAATCCTTTCCGACGATCTGGCCGCCTTCCTGGCCGGGCGCTGCATCAACATCCATCATTCCTTCCTGCCCAGTTTCAAGGGCGCCAAGCCTTACCACCAAGCTCACGCCCGTGGTGTGAAGATGATCGGCGCAACCGCGCACTACGTCACCGCAGACCTCGACGAAGGTCCGATCATCCATCAAGCCACGGAAGCCGTGACCCACGAGGACACGCCCGAAGACCTTGTCCGCAAGGGCCGTGAAATAGAAAGCCGCGTTCTGGGAAAAGCGGTTGCGTGGCATACCCAGCACCGCGTCTTCCTCAATGCAGCCAAAACAGTCGTCTTCGGTAATTAAGCGGAATGGCGCAGATTCTGCAGGGTGATGTGGTTGCCCGCGAAGTCCTGGATTCCGTGTCCCAACGGGTGTCCCGTCTCAGAGACACGAACGGCGTGGATGCTTGCCTTGCCGTCGTCCTGGTAGGTCATGATCCTGCCAGCGAAATCTACGTTCGACGCAAACAAAAGGCAGCGCGTTCTGTCGGCATTCGCTCGCTGGAATATCGGCTGGATGAGGAGACTAGCCAGCAAGGGCTGCTGGATCTGGTTCACAAATTGAACGCAGATCCTGCGGTCCATGGAATTCTCGTCCAGCTTCCCCTTCCTTCTCACATCGCAGGCGACGTCATTTTGGGTGCGATCGCGCCCCAAAAGGATGTCGATGGCTTCCACCCCGTCAACGTCGGCCGCCTTTCCACTGGCGCGGGCGGTGGTCTCGTCCCATGCACGCCTCTTGGATGCGTGATGCTGCTCGAACGCGTGATCGACGACTTCAGAGGCCTCAAAGCCGTCGTCATTGGAAAGTCCAACATCGTAGGCAAGCCAGCGGCCTTGCTTCTCCTGGACCGCGAATGCACGGTGACTGTAACGCATATCCACACACGCGGCCTGCCTGACATCGCTCGCAGTGCGGATATCATCATTGCGGCAGCGGGCAGCCCTCGCCTTGTACGGGGCGATTGGGTCAAACCGGGCGCAGTTGTCATCGACGTCGGGATCAATCGCATTGCACTCGAAGACGGGACGTCGGCAATCGTTGGCGACGTGGCGTTGGAGGAATGCGATCACGCGGCGGTGATCACGCCCGTGCCGAAAGGGGTTGGACCGATGACCATCGCCTGCCTGCTGAAAAATACGGTGCATGCGGCCGAGGCGATGGCGAGGGCCAGGGAACCGGCCGTTCAGTAAACCTCACCCGTCGACGGAGCGGCATGCCGGGGTCATCAGATGAAAAAACTCTATGTCATTGCTCCCTTGGGGAAGGAACGGATCGTCGAAGCAGGGCTTGATCAAACGGTGATGGAAGCCATACGCGACGCAGGAATTGACGAGCTTGCTGCCATGTGTGGCGGATGTTGCGCATGTGCGACCTGCCACGTCCAGTTCGACAAAGTAGCATTTAGCAGCCTCCCGCCCATTGGCCGAGCCGAAGACGATCTTCTGTCGAGCTCCGATCATCGAAGTCGTACGTCGAGACTGTCCTGCCAGGTTCAAGTCGCCGGCCTCCCGGACGGATCAAAGATCTGGGTCGTTCCGTCTGACTAGCATATTTTTGCAGACGCATGATTTCTGGCTTTTTCATGGCTGGATCCGAACCCGCGCCGGTCGCTCGGCTTCATGTCCGACAGTCCAGTGTGCGGTGGCCGGTGCCGTATCCTGTGCATCATCGATGACTTCACGCGGGAGTTGTCTGGCGCTCGTGGCCTCTACATCGCTGTCCAGCAGTCGCGTTGTCCGGAAACTGACGACGCGCTGATTGGCCTCCGGGGAAGCCTGACACGGTCGTCAGCGAAAACGGATCAAATTGCTCTCGGTGGCGCTCCTGCGCTGACCGCAGGAGCGTCAGGCTGAATGGCATTGAGCCAAAGGAGAACGGCTTCGTCGAACGCTTCAACGACCGCCTACGCGACGAACGCCTGAATGAAGCCCTGTTCACGTCGCTGACGCACGCCGTTTCGTGCTCGTGGCTTGGCGACACTATCAAGGTCGGGTCGAACTTGAAATTGAATGACAGGCCCCCGCCGAGATCGCCAGTCGATGGTCTTGGGGCACCCCCGGGGCTGCCTTCCCATCAATGACGGCTCCGGACTCAACCTCTGATTGGTAACAATCAGGGGAGCACATCAGTGTGCTCTTGAGGTTCTTCGCCTAAGGGTACGACGCTACGACGCCCGGTCTTTGGGACTGTTCGGCTGTGGCTATGTGCTGCTGTGTGTGTGGTTTGGGGTGTTGGTTGCGGGAGTAGGATTTGAACCTACGACCTTCAGGTTATGAGCCTGACGAGCTAC
>NZ_JAJGNO010000031.1 GCF_020782235.1 Sphingobium naphthae | reverse complement strand
ACGAGTTCAACATGGGTCAATTCTCAGCGGAAATTTACGCCCTACCCGGGTCACTTCTCAGTGGAAATCAACACCCGCGCGGATGACGTTCGAACAGGGAGATACCCAATTCTGCTTCCAGCCCGCGTATCTGCTGTGCGACCGCTCCTTGAGTAACGCCCAGCTCCTCGGCGGCCAGCCTGAAGTTCAAATGACGTGCCGCAGCGTCAAATGCGCGCAGCGCATTGAAAGGGGGAAGGCGTCTCATTTTCTTACTGTAGAATTTCTACACTCTGAAGGGAAGCGAACTGGTTCGTGATGCTCGTTCATACCCGATAAGGAAAAGCCCTCTCGAGCGCTGGTCGCGTTTTGGCTATGGCAGGAGGTTTGAGTGACTGTAGAAAAGGTGGCGGTTGTGACCGCCGGTGGTAGCGGCATTGGCGCAGCAGCAGCCCGGCGGTTCTCGCGGGACGGGTACAAGGTCGCCATTCTCTCGTCTTCGGGAAAGGGTGAGGCACTTGCAAATGAACTCGGAGGCTTCGGTCTCACAGGCTCGAACCAGTCGCCTGCTGACATAAAGAAGCTGATCGATGGGGCCGTCGACCGCTGGGGGCGGATCGATGCTCTCGTCAATTCGGCTGGGCATGGTCCCAGGGGGCCTGTGCTCGAACTAACCGATGAGGATTGGCATCAAGGCTTGGAAACCTACTTGCTGAACGCGCTCCGACCGACCCGCCTGGTCGTGCCGATAATGCAGCGCCAGAAGGGCGGGGCAATCATCAACATCTCGTCTGCCTGGGCCTTCGAGCCGACTCCGCAGTTCCCGACATCAAATGTCTTCCGGGCCGGGCTCGCCTCACTCGTGAAGATCATTGCTGACACCTATGCGTCCGATAACATCCGGGTAAATAATGTCCTGCCCGGCTGGATCGACAGCCTGCCTGAGACAGCCGAGCGCCGCGAGAACGTGCCGCTCGGTCGCTACGGCACACCCGAGGAAATCGCCGCCACCATCGCTTTCCTGGCGTCCGAGGGCGGCGGGTATATCACTGGCCAGAACATCCGGGTCGATGGCGGCCTGATCCATTCGGTCTGAGCCATGAACATGAAAAAACTGACGCAACTGGCGGCCATCCTTCTGGCCGCCTTCTCGGGACCGACCGCCATGGCGCAAGTCGCACACACCAAACCGCAGGTGCTGGTTCTTATCTATTCGGATACCGGCGGGACCTATGCTCTTGCGCGAGAAGTCGCTGCGGGGATCACTGGAGACGGATCGGTCGATGCGACGATCAAGCAGGTCAAGGGCTCGCCAAAATCCGATCTAAAGGATGTGCCTGTGGCAACCGTGGCGGAGCTCGCCCGCTATGACGGGATTGCCTTCGGCTCTCCGGTCTATTTCGGCAATATCAGCACGCCGATGAGCGAATTTCTTTCCCAGACCGGCGATCTGTGGTCGGCGCACGCGCTCGAGGGCAAGCCTGCTACCGTGTTCATGTCGGCCGGTAGCGGAGCGGGCAAAGAGCTGGCTTTCCAGTCGTTCTGGGGAAGCCTTGCGGTTCATGGGATGCTGTTGATGCCCAATGGTATTCGCGGGGTCGAAGGGCTCGACAAGACTGTACCGCAGGGCAATTCGGTGCTGGGTGCATCCACCCTCGCGTCGCTCAAGAATGTGGAGCGACCAACTCTGGGTGAGCGTCAGATAGCGCGCGACCAGGGCCGGGCCTTCGCACGCGTTGTATCGGCCTTGAGAGGCGCCCTTCCGGCATCCTCCTCGGAGGTGGCGGCTGTGACTGAGGTTCCAAAGGCTGCCATCACAATCCGCGAGGCGCTCGCTCGAATGGGTCTGGCTTTGCCGCCGCTGCCCAAACCTGCTGGTAACTATTCCCCGTTCGTGCGCACCGGAAACCTGGTCTTCATCAACCAATATGCCCTCAAGGACGGCAAAATCCTCCATCCGGGAAAGATCGGCGTGGATGTGACCGACGCGCAGGCAAAGGAGTCCGTGCAGGCGACGATGCTGAACGTTTTATCCGTGCTCAACGAGGCGGTCGGCGGGGACCTCGGTCGCGTGAAGCAAGCGGTGCAATTGACAGGGGTGTTCAACACGATCGACACCTATGCCGATCACGCCCGCTTGATGAACACCGCTTCTGATCTCGCGGCCGATCTCCTTGGTGAACGTGGGCACCATGCTCGGATGACGCTGGGCGCAAATTCAGTACCCGGTCAATCCCCGGTCGAAATCCAGGCGATCTTCGAGGTCGAGTAAGTCAGCGGTGCGCCGCGATCAACTCCGCGGACCGCGGCGGGCGGGATGAAAGTGAGAAAGCATGAACGCGCGTAAGGCCATCGACGGCAAAGCCTTGATCTACATGATTGGCCTGTGCGCTATCTGGGGCATGCAGCAAACGGCAGTAAAACTGGCAGCGCCCGCTATGCCTGAAATCCTTCAGGTCGCTTTGCGCTCCGGAGTGGCGTTGGTGGTCATTGCCGGAATCGCTGCCGTAAGGCGTGAGACCGGCTGGTTCTTCAAGGGAACCTGGAAAGCTGGCTTGGTCATAGGTCTGCTCTTTGGCCTGGAATATTTCCTCGTCACGCAGGGACTGCGTTTTACGACCGCCTCACATATCTCAATCTTCTTATACACATCGCCCATATTTGCGGCGCTCGGTCTCCACATGCGGCTACCCGAAGAGAGGCTTGATGCTGCTCAATGGGTCGGAATTGCCGTAGCCTTCCTGGGGATCGTCTTCGCATTTGCCGGTCGTGCGGGCGGCGTCAGGATAGATACCGGGTTGATCGGTGACGCTCTGGGGATAGCCGCAGGTGCAGCATGGGGACTGACCACCATAGCTCTGCGGCTCTCAGCATTATCCAACGCCCCTACGACCATCACAGTCAGCTATCAGCTGGCGGGAGCTTTTTTCTTGTTGACGATACTCTCATTCGTGCTGGGGCAGGTCAGTTTGACAGCTACACCAATATTGATAGCCAGTATGGCGTTTCAGATAATCATGGTCGGCCTTTTGAGCTTTCTACTATGGTTCTCCCTGTTGCGCAGATATCTTGCATCGCAGCTTGGGGTATTGTCGTTCATGACGCCGATCTTCGGCATTACGTTTGGGGCGCTGATCCTGAATGACCCGTTGGATGGGGGATTTATTGCTGGCGCGGTACTTGTCTTGACAGGAATTTTCTTGGTCGGCGGACGCGATCTTTTTCGGAAGACTTCTGCAGCAACACCCTGAATATCAGGAAAGCATAAGGGGCCTCGACTTAGCCGTTCTCGAGGGAAGATCCTTTTACGCGATCTTTTGGGCCCTTATCTAGGCTCAGGACTCACTGATCAGAGCCAAAAGATGACGGTGGCAGCGAGGGCGATGGCCGAGAAGAAGGCGTTGGG
>NZ_JAJGNO010000030.1 GCF_020782235.1 Sphingobium naphthae | reverse complement strand
ATAGGTCGCTCAAATCCAGTCTCCTCACGGAGCCTGAATCACACAAACCTAATCATATCAATGGGTCCTGACCCTAAGTAGATGTCGTTTCGCAATATCACTCGCCTTATCGCACTTTCCATTAGGCGTGTTCTTCAGTTCCAGGAGAGAGCGTGCTTCCTCGATGGAAAAGCCCAGTTTGCGCGCCTGCCGGATGAAGGCCAGTCGTTTAACATCCCGCTCCGTATAGGTTCGCTGGCCCGCTGCCGTACGTTCGGGTTCAGGCATCAGTCCGATGTCCTCGTAAAACCTGATCGTATTGACCTTGGTCCCGGTGGCCTTTGCCAAACCTCCGATAAGCATGAATCTACTCCTTAGACACTTAACATCGCGAAACATTCGCGATTGCAGCTTGCCTCTACAGCCACTGGAGGTGCTAGCTAGTGTCCCATGTTGGAAAATGAAACATCGGATTGTGGCTGCACCGGCGATACGCAAAGAGCAGGTGTGGACCCGGCCTATCGCCGCGCGCTCTGGATAGTGGTCGTGCTCAATTTGGGATTCGGTATTGTCGAGGCCTTCGGCGGATTTCTGGCGGACAGCCAGGCGCTCAAGGCTGACGCCCTCGACTTCATCGGCGATGGATCGATCACGCTGATCGGCATCCTGGCACTTGCGTGGAGTGCCCGCACGCGCGCGCGGGTCGCGCTGGCACAGGGCCTGTTTCTGGGCGCGCTGGGTCTTGGAGTGATCGGTCTGGCGGTCTGGCGCTCGCTTAACGCGGTCGCGCCTGAAGCCAGCTTGATGGGCGGGATCGCGGTCGCGGCCTTGATAGTCAACATCGCGGCGGCGCTTGTGCTCATGCGGTTTCGCGAAGGCGACGCACATGTATCCGCGATCTGGCTTTTCAGCCGCAATGACGCGATCGCCAATGTCGGAGTGATCATCGCTGCTGCCCTAGTCGCCTGGACCGGACAAGCTTGGCCCGATCTGCTGGTCGCGGCGGTGATCGCCCTGATCTTCCTGCATTCGGCTTACCTCATTGTAAAGCGCGCGACCGAGGAACTTCGCGCGCAGCATGCTCCTGCACAGGGAAAGGCCGCCTCCAAATGACGCTACGTGCTTTTGCGGTCCAATTGATCGCTTTCCTGTCGATCGCAGTCGCAATGCCCGCTTCTGCAGGCACGCATGGCGCGGTTCAGACGACCTGGCGCCTGCTCGATTACATCGCCGTGGATTACACTGAGGCCGTCAGCAACGGTGAAGTCACGAACGAGCTGGAATATGCCGAAATGCAGGAATTTTCTGCCTCGGTAGCCAAACGCATGGCTGCTCTGCCCGCAAACGCGCAACGTGCCCAACTGGTTGCGGACGCAGAGGCTCTCGTCGAGTCAATCTCGGCGAAGGTGGAGCCTGCTGTCGTCGCGCGCGACGCGCGCAGATTGGCAAGCGAGCTGATCGCGGCGTTTCCCGTTCCGCTTGCGCCCGAGGCGGCACCCGACCTCGCGCGAGGTGCCGCACTGTACGCCCAGAACTGCGCAAGCTGTCATGGCCCAAGCGGTGGCGGCGACGGCCCTGCCGCAGAGGGACTCGATCCCCCGCCAATCGCTTTTGACGACGTCATCCGTGCCCGCGAGCGCAGCGCTTTCGCGCTCTATCAGGTCATCGGACAAGGGCTGGAAGGAACGGCCATGCCGGGCTTTTCCGATCTCCCGGCGGAAGATCGCTGGAGCCTTGCCTATTATTCAGGGTCGATCGCATTTGAGAATGTAGAGCGCGGCAGACGGATCTGGAACGACGATCCGAAAATCCGGGCGCGTATTCCTGACCTCGCCGCTCTATCCGGCCTTACCCCGGCAGCCCTTGGCGAGGCGATCGGCACCGAGCGTGCCGATGCCGTTATGGCCTATTTGCGGGCTCATCCCGAAGCCGTGGCCAGCGATACGACCGGCTCACTCGCTTTGGCACGCGAACGCTTGCAGCAAAGTCTTGCCGCTTACGAAGCGGGTAATAAGGCCGAAGCGCGCGAACTCGCGCTCTCGGCCTATCTCGATGGCTTCGAACCTTTGGAAGCCGTTTTAAGCACGCGCGATGCAGACCTGCTCGCATCTGTCGAAACCGGCATGGCCGAGCTTCGAGCGGCAATAGGTCGCGGGGATCCGGTGGCCGCCGTCGCCCAAAGGGTGAATGCGCTCGACGTTCTTTTCTACCACGCCGAGACGGTTCTCGCCCCGGACAATGCCAGTGAGGCCTCGGCATTCGCAGGAGCCTTTGCGATCCTGTTGCGCGAAGGGCTCGAGGCGTTGCTGATCGTGATCGCGATGATCGCGTTCCTGCGCAAGGCCGAGAGAACCGAAGTTCTGCCCTTCGTCCATGGCGGATGGCTGTCGGCCCTTGTCGCCGGTGGCCTGACTTGGGTGGCAGCGACTTACCTGATCGGCATAAGTGGGGCAGGTCGCGAGCTGGTAGAGGGGTTCGGGTCGCTTTTTGCCGCTCTCGTACTGTTGTCGGTTGGCATTTGGATGCACGGCAAATCGCAGGCCGGCGAATGGCAACGCTATATCCAGAAGACCATGCAGCACGCTCTGTCGCGCAGGTCCGCATGGTTTCTGTTCGGGCTGGCGTTCCTCGTGGTTTACCGGGAGGTCTTCGAGACGATCCTGTTCTTCGCAGCGCTCTGGACCCAGGGTCATGCCGACGCAATTTTTGTCGGCGCCGCCTCCGCAATCGTGTTGCTGGCGCTGATCGCCTGGGCGATGCTGCGCTACAGTCGGCGACTGCCGATCGGAACCTTCTTCGCCTACAGCTCGATCCTGATCGGCATTCTTGCCGTCGTTCTGGCCGGGAAGGGCATCTCGGGCCTCCAGGAAGCCGGACTTTTGGGGATCACCCCGCTTCCGAATCTGCCCCGCGTTCCGATCCTAGGCATTGCACCGGCACTTGAACCGGTAGCCGGGCAAATCATTACGCTCGCCCTCATTGCTCTGGGGTACTGGCGCAACAGAAGGAAAGGCATGCAAGTCCGGACACCGCAAGCCGAGGCCGGTTGACGGCGCTCCGGGCAATGGGAAGCAATATGATCGACAGACGTTCCATTCTTGGCGGTGCGGTGCTCGGCGCAGGTGCATTCGGAATAGCCGCATTTACCGGGCGCGATCTGTTGACCGGCCGGAATGCGACGCTTGCTTCAGCAACGGCGCGCTCGCAACTTCGCATTCCTCCTCTTTATTCGGGCGAGCGAAAAAGCGGCGAGAGGGTTTTCGATCTCAATCTACGCCACGGCGTCTCGCGATTTTTTGAAGGGATCGAAACGCCGACCATCGGTATCAACCAGTCCTACCTCGGCCCCACGCTTGAGCTGAACGCCGGCGATACGGTGCGGATGAATGTCACGAGCGATCTGCCCGAAACGGCGACCGTCCACTGGCACGGTTTTCATCTCCCTGCGCGCGCCGATGGCGGACCGCATCAACCGATCGGGCCGGGAGGCAGCTGGACCGCGCGTTTCGATGTCCGCCAGCGCGCATCGATGTTCTGGTGTCAAACGGCGTTCAAAAGGGACCCCCGATCGGCGTCGAAGAGGGACCCCCTTTTCAGATAATATGATGCTGGTT
>NZ_JAJGNO010000002.1 GCF_020782235.1 Sphingobium naphthae | reverse complement strand
ATCATCGACATCTGCCGGCCATAGCCCGCCTCGCCCCGATGACAGGAACGGCGATAGCTGAAGAAGCGATCGGGCTGGGCATAGGTGTCCTCGTCCAGCATCTCCACCCGCGCCACCCCCGCCGCCGCCAGGCGCGCCGCTACATAGCCGCCAATGTCGAACTGCAGATGCCCCGGACGTCCCGCCGAAAAGAAACACCCATTCTCCCCATCCGCCGCCTCAAAACGAAGCGCGAAGTGCGGGTGACAATGACCGCGACCGCGCGTGGCTCGGCACATTTTTTCCCGTGTGCGGGTGGGAAGGACCGCTGCAAAAGCTGTCACCCGTGTTCGTCGGAAACAGGCGGCGAACTGCCATCGGCAGGAGGATCATCGCGGCGATCCTCCTGACTGCCGAACATATCCGCCGACCCTGTCGGCTTGTCAGGCCTTAGCGAGCTCCTGTCGGACGATCTCGGCGCCGGCCCCCAGAGCGTCCAGCTTGCCGCGCGCGACGCCCCGGGACAGGGGCGCCATGCCGCAGTTAGTGGACGGGTAGAGCTTGTCGGCATCCACAAACGCAAGCGCCTTGCGCAACGTGTCGGCAACATCCTCCGGCGTCTCGATCGTGTCGCTCGCCACGTCGATCGCCCCCACCATCACCTTCTTTCCGCGGACCAGTTCTATCAGTTCCATCGGGACGTGGGAGTGGTGGCATTCCAGCGAGATGATATCGATGCTGGATTTCTGCAGATTGGGGAAGGTTTCCTCATATTGCCGCCATTCCGATCCCAGCGTCTTCTTCCATTCCGTGTTGGCCTTGATGCCGTAGCCGTAGCAGATGTGGACGGCGGTCTCGCACGTCAGCCTCTCTGCCGCCTTTTCCAGCGTGGCGATGCCCCAGTCGTTCGCCTCCTCGAAGAAGACGTTGAAGGCCGGTTCGTCGAACTGAATGATGTCGACGCCCGCAGCCTCCAACTCCCTGGCTTCCTCGCCCAGAATCCTGGCAAATTCCCAGGCCAGCTTTTCGCGGCTCCGATAATGGGCATCGTACAGCGTATCGATCATCGTCATCGGCCCGGGCAGGGTCCACTTGATCGGCTGGTCGGTTTGCGCGCGAAGGAATTTCGCATCTTCGACGAAAACCGACTTAGGGCGAGACACCGCGCCGACGACCGTCGGGACGCTCGCATCATAGCGATTGCGGATCCTCACAGTCTCCCGCTTCTCGAAATCGACGCCGCTCAGATGCTCGATGAAGGTCGTGACGAAATGCTGGCGCGTCTGCTCGCCATCGCCGACGATGGTGATGCCCGCCTGCCGCTGGTCTTCCACGGCCAGGCGCAGCGCATCCTGCTTGCCCGCAACCAGTTCTTCGCCCTTCAGCTTCCATGGCGACCAGAGCTTTTCCGGCTCCGCCAGCCAAGAGGGCTTGGGCAGGCTGCCAGCAGTCGATGTGGGCAATAAGATGGTCATGATGAGGGGCCTTGTTTGATGAATTGTCGAGCGATCAGCGGGCGGCGCTTGCGCACCATTGCTGGAGCACAGCCTCATAGGGCTTGATGAAGCGTTCCTCCGCGAACTTGCCCTGTTCCACGGCCAGGCGACTGCGTTCCTCCCGGTCATAGATGATCCGGGTCAGCGAGAAGTCCTGATAGTGGAGGCTGGGTCGATACAGCGCGGCCGCAGCGGAGTTCGCATTGTATATCTCGGGCCGATAGATTTTCTGAAACGTCTCCATCACGCTGATCGTGCTGACGAGCTCAAGGCTGGTATAATCACCCAGCAGGTCGTCCATATGGTAAAAGGCAAAAGGCGCGACGCTGTTCGGCGGCATGAAGTACCGGACCTTCATACCCATCTTCGCGAAATAGTCGTCGGTCGCGGACAACTCGTCGTTGCGATATTCGATGCCCAGGACCGGGTGCACATTGGTCGTGCGATGATAGGTCTTGCTGCTCGAAACGCTCAGGCAAATGACAGGGGGCTTGCTGAAATGGTCCTTGTAGGCATCCGAATTCAGGAAATGCCTGAACAATTTGCCATGCAGGTCGCCGAAGTCCTGCGGAGCCTCGGAACCCGGGTGCGTTTTCCTGTGGTGGGGCAGGACCACGCTGAAGTCATAATCGCGCACATAGGATGAGAAGTTGTTTCCGACGATGCCGGGGATGCGCTCATTTGTCTTCCGGTCGAGGATGTTGGTCTGGAGGATTTCGATCAGCGGGAATGCTTCGGTGCCGCGATCGACGTCGACCTGCATCTCGACGGAGATGATCGTCAGTTCCACCGAATAGCGATCGCCCTGCGGATTGTCCCAATGGGCCAAAGAGTTGAAGCGATTATCGATCATCCGCAGGGTGTTGCGCAAATTCTCCTGGCGGCTTTCGCCCCTGGCCAGATTGGCGAAATTGGTCGTGATCCGCGTCGTGTCAGCCGGCCGGTAATTCTCATCGAAGGCGATGGTCTTGATCGAGAAGGTAAAGCTGCTGTCGGTCATGATCGGTATCCTACCTGCATGTGCCGGGCAGGAGGGCCGAAGGGAGAGCGCGCGAGAAATAGCCCGTGCGGCAGCAAGCCGCGAGCTCTGCGTCAAGCGCGATCCACCGGAGGAACCCCCGTCCGAGGAAAGTTATCGCGTCGGAGGCAGGTCTCCTGGCTCACGGGTCATCACGCCGGCCCCGGCCTTCCCGCCGCCATTGCCGATCGCTCGGAACTGGCGGCAGTGACACGTCGTGGGGCCGCCGCTCGCCGCTTACAGTTGCGGGGGCAGCGCCGGACTCCGCTCTTGCGAGCGCCACCGGCTTCCCGTCTTAGCCCTGTCGACCGCCATCATCATGAACGGGAACAGGGAACCTCGACACCTTCTTCATCGCGATTTTCGAGACGCTCGTCAAGGCGTATATAAAGAAATCTTTATATCGCTGCGTTGTACGGGTTCGATGGGAGGACCATTGCAGGCACGCGGCGCGCGCTCATCGCACGGCGCGAAGCATAGGCTGAGCCTGGGTCGCCACGTCCGCTTCCACGTCACAGCCTCTGCGTGAACAGACGTTGGGCTGCGCTGTCACGGTCGATCGGCTTGGCACGTCCTTCATCGTCCACCGACACCATGGTGAAGGTGGCCGTCGCGGCATGGCGCCGCGCGCCGTCCAGCAGATTTTCGGCCCAGAGCTCAACGTCTGTCAGGATGGAACTGCGACCGATCTCCCGTACCTGGGAGATGAGTTCGATCATCTCGCCCTCATGAACGGGAGAGACGAAATCAATGCGATGGGACGCCGCCATGACGATCACGGCGCGACTGCAGCGCGTCGCTGCGATGAAAGCCGCCTTTCCCATCATCTTCAGCGCGTCGCCGCCATAGAGGGTGCCATAATGGTTCGTCTCGCCCGGGAAGACCATGTCGACCATATGGAGCCGGCCATCGTCTGTCGGCGCGGCGTCCTGGAGCGGCGGCAAGGGCAAGCGCGTGTCCGGCCCCTTCACCGCCACGAGCGTGAAGCGCCCGCGCGTGCAGAGGCGCCTCTCGGCGTTCACCGTACCCTCCGCAATCAATTGGACCTCGACATCGAGCGAACTGCGCCCGACGCGGATGACGCGGGCGGTCGCCTCGATCATCTCGCCTCTATGAGCGGGCGCGGCGAAATCGATCTTTTCCGACGAGGCGGTGACGAATGGTGCGCGACCATGGCGCGCGGCCGCGAGAAACGCGATCTTGTCCATATGGGCAAGCGCCACGCCTCCAAACAGCGTGCCATGATGATTGGTATCCCCGGGAAATACCATATCGATCAGTTGCAGGGGGGCGGCGGGCGCCTGGGGGATGTGGACAGTCATGGCTCTCGCAATCTGTGCGGGAGGACGCAGCCCAGGCGCAAACATGCCAAGGCCCGACTGGCCCTCGCAAAGCAGCGGCCAGACCGGGCACCCCGCCGGTGGTCGTTATCGCGTCGGAGGCAGGTCTCCTGGCTCACGGGTCGTCACGTCGGTCCCGGCCTTCCCAGCGCCATGCCCCGTTGCCTGGAGCAGGCCGCCAGTGGCGCTTTTAGGGGCCGCCGCTCGCCGCTGACAGTTGCGGGGGCAGCGCCGGATTCCGCCCTTGCGAGCGCCACCGGCTTCCCGTCTTAGCCTCACCCAAAGTCCGGGATGAGGAACCTCGACCATCGGCAGATCGCAAGGATTGGGTCCGCCGTCAAGCATGGCGCATTTCGATGGGGAGGATGGCATGGCGCGACGGCATGAGCGGCGCGATGTAAGCTATCGCCGCTTGCGAACCGGCAGCGCAGCATAGCGTGACAGGTCGACCTCCTCGCTCGGCGCCCCGACGAGCTTTGCGGCAAGGCTGCGCACCGGGCCGAGGCTGGCGATGCCCAACACGTCGTGCAGCAATCTGATGCCGATCCGGCTCTCCGGATGCATCAATCGCGGCACGAGCTTGGGAATGCCTTGGGCTTTCTCGACCATCGGTCGCATCTGTTGCTCATACGACGAAAACGCCTGGGATATGCTCGCATCACGCGCCAGTTCCTGCGCGAGCACATAGGCACCCGTCACCGCCAATGTCGCGCCTGCTCCTGCGAGCGGCGTGGCACACCAGGCGGCATCGCCCGTCAAGGCGACGCTTCCTTTCGACCAGCGCGGCATCCGCACCTGCCGCAGCACATCGAAATAGAAATCGTCGCTGTCGTCCAAGGCCTGAAGGATGCGAGGCGTTTCCCATCCGGCATCGGCGAAGCGATCACGCAGGAACTGCTTTTGCCGCTCCCCGTCCCAGTCCTGCTCGCCGTCGCTCGCCTGCGCCAGACAGAGCATCGCCCGGCTGGTCCCATGGCGATCCGGTCGCAGCGAGACACTGCGCTTGCCCGGCGCATTGTACCAGCGCCACATCCGGTCGTCGTCGGGGTGGCGGGGGATCGTGAAATAGGCGATCGTCATGTCCATCCAACGGGGATCATTCTCGCCGGGGAATATGAGATCGCGCGTCGACGAACCGACGCCCTCCGCGACGATGACCGCGTCAAATCGTTCCGTCCCGCCGCCCGCCAGGGTGACGTGCGCGCCATCGCTTCGTTCGTCGATGGACGCGATCCTGTCGCCAAATCGATAATGGGCATGGTCCTTGGCGGCGTCATACAGCAGCCGGGCCAGGTCACCGCGCAGGATCTCCATCTCCGCAGTCGGTCCGTCGCCTTCAACCTCGTCCGTCGCGAAGCGCGCGGCTTCTTGGCCGTCCTGCTTGACCCAGACCGTGCCTTTTTCGCCGGTCCCTTGGTCGAGTGCTGCCTGCTCGAGCTCCATCTTGCGCAGCACTTCGCGCCCTACGCCGCGGACGTCGATATTCTGGCCGCCGTCGCGAAATTCCTCGGCGCGTTCCAGGACGGTGACATCGAAGCCATGGCGGCCCAGCACGCCAGCAGCAACATTGCCGGCAACGCTGGCGCCAGTGATCAAAATCCGTCGGCCCATCTCATTCTCCTTCGGCAGGAGAAGCTCCTTGGAGGACGACTCGTTCCTGTTCCGACCTAGAAGCAGATTGTCGGGGCGTGAATAATGAGGGCCATCCGAGCGTCCGGCATCTCCATTCCGGCACAGGACCATGCGGCTGGCCGCGACGATCCGACCGCCATCCCGGCATGACGGCTATGGTTTACCGGTTCGGCGGACGGGGCCGCCGGAGCAGTTGGATCAGAGCAGTATCGGGCCAGGCTTGCCTTGCTCCACTACATAGGTCGCCAGATTGGACATTTGCCCTCCGGGCCGATCCACCTGATCCAGCACCTTGATGTCTGTCGCCCATTGGCCTGCGTCAACGCGATACAGCTGGTAACCCCGCTGGTTATTGAGAAGCGCCACATGGGGATTGTGATCCAGTGTGTGCAGTTGATGCGCCTGACGCGGAGATCCGCTGCCCCCCGATGTCACCGATGTCGCCAGGAATTCGCTGGCAAGCGGCGGTGAGAGCGGGTCGTCGAGATCGGAAGGCAGATAGCCCACCAGATGCTGGTGCATGTCGCCGCTGCCGATCACCACATTGCCTAGTTGCCGTTCGGCAATCAGCGCGGCCATGCGCCGGCGTGCGTCGGTATAGCCGTTCCAATTGTCCATGCTCTTCAGCGGGGTCTCCTGACCGTCGGCGCGCACGTCGAACGGCAACATCAGCACCTGTTGCGCGATGAAGTGCCAGCCCGGCCCCTGTTCCATGCCGCGTCCCAGCCAGGCCTCCTGCTCGGCGCCCAGCATCGTGCGCGCGGGATCATCCCGCTGCTCGCAGATCAGGTCATCGCCGCGCGTCTCGCAAAGCTGATTGCTGCGATAGGAGCGGGTGTCCAGCACATGCATGCGCAGCAGCGAGCCAAATTCGAACCGCCGGAAATAGCGGGCGCCGCTGCCGGGGCGGAGCGCACGACGCACGGGCATATGCTCATACCAGGCCTGAAGCGCCGCTGCCTTGCGCGCGGCGAAGGCGGTTGTCGCGCCGCCATCCTTGCCCCAGTCGCCGGCCCAGTTATCGTCCACCTCGTGATCATCGAACGAACAGATGAAGGCCGCTCGCGCATGCGCGGCACGCAGGTCCGGATCCTGCTTATATTGCGCATAGCGGCGCCGATAATCATCCAGCGTAACGGTTTCATCGCCGGCGTGGACGCGCAGCGGGTTCTTCGCCCGGCGGCCAAATTCATAGATATAGTCGCCATAATGAAAGACCGCGTCGAGCATCGGTTCGCGCGCCAGATGGGCGAAGGCGGTGAAGAAGCCGCTTTCATAATCATGGCAGCCGACGCTGGCGATGTGCAGCTGGTCCAGTGCCGCGCCCGGTGCGGGCAGGGTGCGGGCGCACCCTGTCTCGCTGGCCGCTCCGCCCGCATGGAATCGATACCAATAGGGGCGCTGCGCGGCGAGGCCGGACACTTCGACATGAAGGCTGTGCGCCGCCTGGGGCAGCGCCAGCCCCTCGCCGGATCGGACGATGTCGCGAAAGCCGGCGTCGGCCGCGACCTCCCATGCCACCGGCACCGGCCCCGGCGCCATGCCGCCAGCAGGCGCCAGCGGGTCGGGAGCAAGCCGGGTCCAGATCACGAAGCCGTCGGGCGTCGGATCGCCCGCGGCCACGCCCAGAGTGAAGGGATCGCGGCGCAGGGCGCCGGCTCGAGCCGAAAGGCTCGAACAGGCGCCCAGCAGTCCCAGCGAGGCGCTGGCGCCGATCAGCGACCGGCGATCGAAACACGGCATAGGCATCCGATCAGAACCGCAGCGTCGCGCCGAAGGTGATCGTCCGGCCGCTGACCGTGCTGGTCATCAGCCGCTTTGCCTCGCCATCGGCATATTGGATGATACGCTGGTCGCTGAGGTTCAGCCCCTCCACCCGCAGCTGCAGCATCGGCGTGACATTGTAATAGGCGGTCGCGTCGAACACCGTCGAAGGCGTGAAATATTCGCCGATATTGCCGTTGCCGCCGCTCCCGCTGCGATAGCGCGAGCGATAGGCGACCGACCCGCGCGCGCCGAATTGCGGCGTGTCGTAATAGATCGTGCCGTTCACCGACCATTTGGAGAGGTCCGTCAGCGGCAGATCATAAGCGACGCCGGAATATAGCACGTCCGAAGAGCCGTCGGCATAGGTGACGTTGCCCTGAGCGCCGAGATTGCGCAAGGGGCCAGGCAGGAAGTCGAAGTTGCGCCGGGCGGCGAGTTCGACCCCGTGGATCGAGGCGCCCGGACCGTTGATCGGCCGGGTGAAGTTGAAGACGGTCGAAGCATCGAGCCCCTCTTCCAGCAGCGACAGCGGGTAACCGGTCTCGCCATAGGGCACCTGCGTGGTTTCGGTGGTCACGAAGGATTTCATGTTCTTGTAGAACATGCCCAGCGCCAGGAAGCCGCGGGTGCCGTCATAATATTCCAGCGCGCCTTCGATGGAGTCGGCGGTATAGGGGGCAAGATAGGGATTGCCGGCGCTGATCGTGCCGCCATAACCGGCGACCCGCACCGTGGCGGCGGCGCTCAGATCGGCGAAGCCCGGACGGCTGATGTTGCGGTTGGCGCCGATCCGCGCGATCAGGTCCGGCCTCAGGTTCAGCGCGATGTTGAGCGCTGGCAAAAAGCCGTCATAGCTGTTGCGGATTTCCACCGGAACCAGCCCGGCGTCGGTGACGGAGGAGCCGCGCGACGTCAGCCGAGTATTGTAATAGCGCACGCCCAGATCGGCGCGCAGATCCATGCCGCCCAGGGTGGTGTTGAGTTCATACTGGGCGAAGGCGGCGAAGGTCCGCTCCTTGACGGTATAGTCGGTGCCGGTCGAGAGATTGCTTTCGTCCAGCGCGATGTCCTGTCCCAGCGCGGCATAGATTGCCGGCACGTTGCCCACCACGAAGGGTATGGCGGCGGAATAGGGGTTCACCAGGGTCGGCAGATTCGCCAGTGCGCCGGGATTGTTGTTGGTGCCCTGATATTGATAGGCGCTGTTCTCGAATTGCTTGAACTCTCCGCCGACGCGCAGGGTGGAACTGTCCGTCGCTTGCCAGCCTAGCGCCGCCTGCGCATTCCAGAATTCGCTTTCGATGTGATTTTCGCGCCATTGCAGGCTTTGCAGGGTCCAGGCGGAAGGATCGGCGGGATCGAAGTCATAGCTGTTGACGGGCGTGTCCGTATCCAGCCCAGCGAATCCGACCGTGTGTCCGTTCGACACCAGATAAGCGCGCTGCCAGGCGGAATCGAACGTGGATTTCGACCAGCCGGCGGTGCCGTTCAGTTCCAGCCGGTCGGTGAGATCCGTGCGACCGTTCAGCGCGACCTGCCAGAAATCGGTGCTGTCCTGCGTAGGCTTGGCTTCCGATCGCAAATCCACACCGCTGACCACGGCATCGGTGATGCTGCCATGGGAATCGATCGTGACCGATTGCAGCTGCTGCGTTCCGGTGACGTCATTGGCGTCCAGGCCATTGTCGCCCGCATTGCCGATGATGTTTTCCGCTCGATCGTTGGTCAGGCGGCTGTAAAGCACGTCCAGCGTCACGTCGGTGCCGTTTCCGGGATTATATTGAAGCGTGCCGGTCAGGCCCAGCCGCTCGCGATGGTTGAACCAGCTGCCATAGGTCTGAGCGCGGCTGTTCCATACGCGCTCGCTGCCGGTGGCATTCACCAGCTGATCCCGAATGGGGCCAGTGATGGAGGGAGCGACATTGTCTTCCCCCCAGTTCATCTGCGACCAGTTCCAGTTGCGATAGCCCCATTCGATCGTATCGGCGGAGCTATAGGCCGCGGATACGAGGACGCCGAAATCGCCGCGGTGCGCGGATGCAAGGCCGACGAGGCGCGGGGTCAGCTTGTCCGTATACTGGTTGACCTGTCCCTTGGCGCTCAGCACCAGCGTATCTTTGGCATAGTCGAAGGGCTTGCCGGTCCGCAGTCCCACAGTTCCGCCGATGCCGCCTTCCTCCTGCGCGGCGGACCAGGATTTCTCGACGACCACTTCGTTGAAGAGCTCGGACGCGAAGACGCTATAGTCGAAGGCCCGGCTGCGGCTAACACCGCCCCGGCTGTCGAGGCCCGACGCCGTGTTGCTGAGCACTTCCATCCCGTTCAGCTGCGTGCGGGTGAATTCCGGTCCCAGACCGCGGAGCGAAATCCTGCGACCTTCGCCGCTATCGCGCGTGATCGCCACACCGGCCACGCGCTGAAGCGCTTCGGCCAGGTTCTGATCGGGAAAAGCCGCGATGTCTTCCGCGACGATCACCTCCTGCACGCCGGTCGCGGCGCGCTTCTTGGCCTGCGCCACATCGAGGCTGCGGCGAAAGCCCGTGACCACGATCTCGTCCGGCACCATCTCTTGCGGGGGCAATGCGGCGGTTGCGGTGCGCGCAGGAGCGGGCGCGGCCGAGCGATTGGCTCCGGACGTGGCGGTGGCCTTCGGTCGGGGCTGGACGATCACGCGATTGGCCTGGATGCGCGCCTCGACCGGCAGGCTCCGCGTCATGCGTGCGAGCGCCTGCTGCGCCGTCATCTGACCCTGTACCGGCTGACTGCGCAAGTTGCGCAGCGTGGCAGGCGCCGCTGCCAGCGGCAGGCCCGTCACGCGCGAGAATGCGATCAGCGCCTCCGACAGATCTTGTGCCGGTGCATCGAAGCGGAAGGTGCGGCTCTGCGCGACCTGCGCCTGTGCCTGCGCGGCCGGCATGGCCAACAGCGCCGTGCTTGCCAGCAAGGCGGCGAAGTAAATGCGATCCATATCGGAGACCCCCATGATGTTTGTCCCCGAAGAACGGAGTGAAGATGCCAACCCGGACAATATTTTTGGTTACAATTCCAAGACTTTATGTGACGTTTTGATGAATAGCCCAGCCGCCCGGCAAGGTTACCGCAAGATGATGTCCGACTGTCCGGCGGTCTGCACATCATAGGCTTGGCGCAGCGTGGCTAGGGTGCCATCGACATCCGACACGTCGAACCGGCCGGTCACGCGTATCGCTGCCGCCTTGTCGCTCCCGATGGCAATGGGCTGACGCGCGTAACGGCGCAGCTTTTCGACCAGGTCGGCGAGCGGCGCATCGCGCGCGACGAACCAGTTGCTGCTGCTTTGCTGTTCGGGCTGGAGCGGAATCCGTTCGAGCATGCCGCCCTTGATCTCGGCCGCCTCGTCCGCCGCCACGGCCAGCGTCGCGTCGCCGCTTTCCACGCGCACCAGTCCGCGCGATACCCCCACCACCATCCGGTCGTGCGCCATGCGATCGACATGGAAGGCGGTGCCCAGCACGGTCACGCGCGCGGCATCCACCGCCACGGTGAAGGGGCGACGCGCCTCGTGCGCCACGTCGAAGCTTGCCTCGCCACGCTCCAGCGAGACGTTGCGGCGCCAGGGCAGCAGTTGCACGTCGACCGAACTGTTTCCACCCAGTTCCACCGTCGAGCCATCGGCCAGCACGATTTTGCGGATTTCGCCCGGTCCGCTTTCATATTGGTGCGGCAATGCGCTCACGCCGATGAAGGCGATGGCCGAAGCACAGGCCGCCACGGCGCCAAGGGCAAGCGCGGTGCGCCAGCGACGCAGCACGCCCGGCGACGCGCGTTGCGCCGTCGGAGCCGGGTCGAGACATGCTTCTGCAAGCTGCGGATCATCCCATATGGCGGAGATTTCCGCAAATGCCTCCCGATGCCGAGGATCGGCGTTCATCCAGGCATCGAAACGGCGTCCGTCGGCACTATCATAGGCGGACCGGTTCATTCGGTCCGCCCAGATGGCGGCTTGCGCGCTAATGCTGTCGCTGCTCGTCACCCTAGCCTCTCAATCCAGATCGGCACGCGACAGGGCTTTGCGCATGTCCTGCAACCCGCGGCTGACATGCTTTTCCACGGATGCGACCGAAATGCCAAGATCGGCGGCAATCTGAGCATGTGACCGGTTGTCGATCCGGCGTTGTTCGAAGACCTTGCGACGCAGCGCAGGCATGGCCGCGAGCGCCGCCTGGAACAGCGAAACACGCCGGCGGCCGTCAATCAGACGATCGGCCAGCGGCGCATCGCACGGATGCCCGTCGTCCAGTTCGTCGGCAGTGCCGCGCTCCTTTCTCTTCATGTCGACCAGGCAGGTCGCAGCGATACGAAATGCGAGGGCGTACAGGCTGGCAGGACGCTGCTGCTCGCAATAAGCGAGCAGCTTGATGCAGGTATCCTGCGCCACATCTTCCGCCACATGAGCCGGCTGGCCGCGGCGAAGGATATAATGGACGATCGTCGCCCGCAGCGTCGCCCATTCCGCCTGACGCGGGTCGACAACGTCGCAGTCGACAGCCTGGCTGTCTGGGGAAGGTCGGGCAGACACAGCGGCCCCATAGGCGCCCATTGTGTCATTCGTGCTGCACTTGAGCCAGGCCGGACGCTGCCACTGCATTCGCTCAGGGTGTCGCGTCATCGGCTCGGCGCTGCTTCCGCGCCGAAGTCACCAATCAGCGGCCGCACGCCCTCCAGCAGGATGGCTGTTCATCCAGCTTGCAGCAGGCGCACAAGCAGTGCTGCGCATCGCCCCGCGGGGGAACGCACATCCCACGGGACGGTTACCCTTTTGATATCCGCACAGGCAGAGGCTGGGAAGGGCTGTATATGGCGCAGACCGTCGGTGAATTTTTCTGGGATCGGCTGCACCAATGGGGAGTGCGGCGCATCTTCGGCTATCCCGGCGACGGCATCAATGGGTTGCTCGGTGCGCTTCAGAAGATCCCGGATAAGTTCGAATTCGTGCAAGTCCGTCATGAGGAAATGGCAGCGTTCATGGCCTCCGCTCATGCGAAGTTTACCGGTGAACTGGGCGTCTGCCTCGCGACCTCGGGGCCCGGGGCGTCGCACCTGCTGACCGGGCTGTATGACGCGCGGCTCGACCATATGCCGGTGCTGGCGATCGTCGGCCAGCAGGCGCGCACCGCGGTCGGCGCGCATTATCAGCAGGAGCTGGACCTTGGGTCGATGTTCAAGGATGTGGCGGGCGCTTTCACCGGCTATGCGACGGTGCCGGCACAGGTGCGCCATCTGACAGACCGAGCGGTCCGCATTGCGCTGGGTCAGCGGCGCGTGACCGCGCTGATCTTTCCCAACGACCTTCAGGACGTGCCGATGGAGCAGCCGCCGCGCGCGCATGGCGCGGTCTTTTCGGGCGTGGGATGGAGCGCGCCCAAGGTGGTGCCGCAAGCCGCGGACCTGCAGCGCGCAGCCAATGTCCTCAACGCCGGCAGCAAAGTCGCCATCCTGGTCGGCGCGGGCGCTCGCAACGCCACCGACGCAGTGATCGCATTGGCCGATCGACTGCAGGCGGGCTGCGCCAAGGCGCTGCTCGGCAAGCAGGTCCTGCCCGACGATCTGCCCTGGGTGACGGGATCGATCGGGCTGCTCGGCACGAAGCCATCCTATGACCTGATGATGGAGTGCGACACCTTTCTCATGCTCGGATCGGGTTTCCCCTATGCCGAGTTTCTGCCGCCCGAGGGGCAGGGGCGGGGCGTGCAGGTCGATCTCGATCCCGGCATGCTGTCGATCCGCTACCCGATGGAGGTGAATCTGACAGGCGACGTCGAGGCGACGATTACGGCCTTGATGCCCTTGCTTGAGTCCAAGACCGATGGCTCTTGGCGCGAATCGATCGCCCAATGGAATGCGGATTGGCAGAAGCTGCTGATCGACCGCGCGCACGCCAAGGCCGACAAGATCAATCCGCAGCGCGTCTTCACCGAACTCAGCCCGCGAATCCCCGATCGCGCGATCCTCACCAGCGACAGCGGGTCCTGCGCCAACTGGTATGCGCGCGACATCAAGATCAGGCGGGGCATGATGGCGTCGCTGTCGGGCGGCCTGGCGTCGATGGGCGCGGCCGTGCCCTATGCTATTGCCGCCAAATTCGCATATCCCGATCGCCCCGTCATCGCGATGGTCGGCGATGGCGCCATGCAGATGAACAACATGGCCGAACTCATCACCATCGCCAAATATTGGCACGAATGGACGGATCCGCGGCTGGTCGTCATGGTGCTCAACAATGAGGATCTGAACCAGGTCACCTGGGAGCAGCGCGTGATGGAGGGCAATCCCAAATTCGAGGCGACCCAGCGGCTGCCCGATGTTCCATACCATAAATTTGCGCAGCTGATCGGCCTGGATGGCATTTTCTGTGACGACGCAGAGGAGGTCGGCGCAGCCTGGGATCAGGCGTTGGCGGCGCGCCGTCCGGTGGTGCTGGAAATGAAGACCGACCCCAATGTGCCGCCCTTGCCGCCGCACATCAATCTTGAACAGGCCAGGGCCTTTACCACGCTGATGGCGAAGGGCGATCCCGAACAAGGCTCCATGCTCAAGAATACGGCGCGCCAACTGTTCGCCGGATTGCTGCCCGGAGACTGACGGTCCCGACACGCTGATCGCGCGGACTTTCGCTGCCGGCTGCATGCAAGGCCGGCACCTGCTCCTCCACCTTTCACGAAAGGAGAGACATGACAGCCAAGACACCCCCTACCGTCGTGATCACCGGCGCTTCCGCCGGCGTCGGTCGCGCAGTGGTGCGGCGTTTCGCCCGTGACAAGGCCCGGATCGCACTCATCGCCCGCGGCGTGGATGGACTGAATGCCACGGCGCGCGAGGTCGAGGCTGCGGGCGGAGAAGCGCTGATATTACCGCTCGATGTGTCCGATGCCGCGGCGGTCGAGCAGGCCGCCCAGGCGACCGAGGACCGGTTCGGGCCGATCGATATCTGGATCAACATCGCCTTTGCAGGCGTCATGTCCCGCTTCCTGGACATGGATCTGAATGATTATCGGCGAGTCACCGACGTCACCTATCATGGTCAGGTCTATGGCACGATGGCTGCCCTGCGGCGCATGGTGCCGCGCGACCATGGCAGTATCGTGCTGGTCGGATCGGCGCTCGCTTATCGCGGCATTCCGCTGCAATCCGCCTATTGCGGCGCCAAACATGCCATTCAGGGATTTCAGGATTCCGTCCGGTCCGAACTGATCCATGCCCGCAGCAAGGTTCATGTCTCGATGGTGCAGTTGCCCGGCGTCAACACGCCGCAGTTCGACTGGATCCGCACCACCCTCCCCAGGAAGGCGCGGCCCGCCAGTCCGCCGTACCAACCCGAAGTAGCGGCCGACGCGATCCACTATGCCGCGCATCATCGGCGCAAGCAGATCATAGTCGGATTCCCCTCCGTGGAAGCGATCTGGGGCGATAGAGTGGCGTCGTCGGCGCTCGACCATTATCTCGCCGCCACCGGGGTCGACGGCCAGCAGGCGCAGGAGGCGGTCGGTCCCGACTACAAGGACAATCTCTATGCTCCAGTTCCCGGGGATCATGGCGCGCACGGCCGCTTCGACGCCATCGCGCGGCGTCGCAGCCCGCAACTCTGGATGACGAAGCATCGTCTTGCGCTGGGCGCCGGGGCGCTGCTGGCGGCGGCAAGTGCATGGCTGGTCGGGAGGAAAGCGCGATGAGTCGCTGGTGGCACGAAGCTGCCCTTTATCAGGTTTACCCCCGATCCTTTCAGGATAGCGGTGGTGACGGAGTGGGCGACCTGGCGGGTATTTGCCAGCGGCTCGATCATATTGCGGACCTGGGCGTCGGCGCGGTCTGGCTTTCCCCCATTTTCCGTTCGCCCATGGCGGACTTTGGCTATGACGTATCGGACTATCGGGCCATCGATCCGCTGTTCGGCGACATGGCGATGTTCGATCGGCTGCTGGCGGAAACGCATGCGCGCGGGCTGAAGCTGCTGCTCGACTTCGTGCCCAATCATAGCTCGGATCGTCATCCCTGGTTCGAGGAAAGTCGTTCCAGCCGTGATAACCCGAAACGCGACTGGTATATCTGGCGCGATCCGGCGCCAAGCGGCGGCCCGCCCAACAACTGGATGAGCAATTTCGGCGGCAGCGCCTGGCAATGGGACGAGCCGAGCGGCCAATATTATTATCACGCCTTTCTCGCCGAACAGCCCGACCTCAACTGGCGCAACGAGGATGTGCGCGCGGCGATGAAGGATGTTCTGCGCTTCTGGCTCGACAAGGGGGTGGATGGTTTCCGGGTCGACGTGATCTGGCACCTGATCAAGGATGCGCAGTTTCGCGACAATCCACCGAACCCGCGCTACGCTCCGGACCAGCCCGACATCGAGCGCTTCTTGCAGCGCCATTCGGCCGATCAGCCGGACGTCCATGCGGTGATTGCGGAGTTGCGCGCGGTGATCGACAGCTACCCCGACCGCCTGCTGATTGGTGAAATCTATCTGCCGGTCGAACGATTGATGACCTATTATGGAGCGAATGATGACGGCGTCCATCTGCCCTTCAACTTCCAGCTGATCCAATGTCCCTGGCGAGCGGACGCGATCGGAGCGCTGATCGACGAATATGAAGCGGCGCTACCGAAAGGCGGCTGGCCCAATTGGGTGCTGAGCAACCATGACCAGCCGCGCATCGCTGCACGCGTGGGCCAGGCGCAGGCGCGGATTGCGGCGATGCTCCTGCTGACGTTGCGGGGGACGCCGACACTCTATTATGGCGACGAGATCGGCATTGCCGACATCGACATGAGCGAGGAACAGGTGCTGGACCCGGCCGCCCGCAACGAACCGGGCGTCAGCTTCAATCGCGACCGGTCGCGATCGCCGATGCAATGGTCCGCCGACGCCTTTGCGGGTTTTTCGCAGTCAGAACCCTGGTTGCCGCTGACGCGCGACTGGCGGCAGCGCAATGTCGCCGCGCAGAGCGCGGACCCCGCTTCGCTCCTCAACCTCCATCGCGCGCTGCTGCGGTTGCGCAGTGCCGAAGCGGCGCTTCAGACCGGCCGATTTGCCCGGGTCGCGGCGCAGGAAAATATTCTCGCCTATCAGCGCGGGGCGACGATCGGCGTCATGCTGAACCTGACAGCGGAGACGGTGCCGCTTGAACTGCCGGCCGGCTGGAACGTGCAGCAAGTGCTGCTGTCTGCGCGGGCTGGCGAGGCTCTGGAGGCGCTGCCGCCCATGCTGGGGGCGGACGAGGGGCTGATCCTGCGACTGGAAGGGAGCGACGGATGATCCCGGACCTGTGGTACAAGAACGCCATCATCTACAGCCTGTCGCTCGATGCGTTTCAGGATACCGATGGCGACGGTGTCGGTGACTTTCGCGGTGCGATGCGCCGGCTCGATTATCTGCAGGGGCTGGGCGTCACCGCCGTTTGGCTCGCGCCGTTCCAGCCGTCGCCGCGGCTTGACCATGGCTATGACATCGCGGACTATTATGGCGTCGATCCACGCTACGGCTCGCCGGGCGACTTCGTCGAATTCGTCAACGCTTGCCACCAGCGCGGGCTGCGCGTGATCATGGATCTGGTGGTAAACCATTGTTCGGACCAGCACCCCTGGTTCCAGGCCGCGACCGATGATCCCACGTCCAAGTTTCGCGACTATTTCATCTGGGCCGACAAGAAGCCCGCCGATGCCGACAAGGGCGTGGTCTTTCCCGGCGTGCAGAAATCGACCTGGACCTATAGCCGCAAGGCGGGTGCCTGGTATTTCCATCGCTTCTTCAAATTCCAGCCTGATCTCAACATCGCGAACCCCGATGTCCAGGCCGAAATCCTCAAAATCGTAAGCTTCTGGCTGCAACTGGGCGTTTCGGGCTTTCGTATGGACGCCGTGCCCTTTCTGATCGCGCAGGACGGGATCAACATCGCCGATCCGGCGCCCGCTTATGGCCTGCTGCGCGAGATTCGCGCCATGGCGCAGTGGCGCAAGGGCGATGCGGTGCTGCTGGCGGAAGCCAATATCCCGCCCGATGAAGCGCTCGAATATTTCGGCACCGATGGCGACCGCCTGCACATGCTGTTCAATTTTCCGGTCAACCAGGCGTTGTTCTATGCCTTGGCAAGCGCCGACGCCGAATTGCTGAAGGATGCGCTGCGCGCGTCAGCGCCTTTGCCCGAAACCGCGCAATGGGCCAATTTCCTGCGCAACCATGACGAGCTGGACCTTGGACGGCTGAGCGAAGAGCAGCGTCAGACCGTGTTCGAGCAGTTTGGGCCAGAGCCTGACATGCAACTTTACGGGCGCGGCATCAGGCGCCGGCTCGCCCCTATGCTGGGCGGCGATCGCCGGCGGCTGGAACTGGCCTACAGCATCATGCTGACGCTGCCCGGCTCGCCCGTTCTGCGCTATGGCGACGAAGTCGGCATGGGGGATGATCTTGCCCTGCCGGAGCGGGACGCCGCGCGCACGCCCATGCAATGGTCGGGTGGGGCCCAGGCAGGCTTCACGACCGGGGACGCGCCGGTTCGCCCGCTCATAGACCATGGCCCCTATGCCCATCGTGAAATCAATGTGGCGCGGCAACGCGCGGACGGCGCGTCGCTTCTCAACTGGACAGAACGCGCCGTGCGGCTGCGCAAGGAACTGCCCGAAATCGGTAGAGGCAGCTGGAAGGTGCTCGACACGCCCGGCCATATCCTGGCGCTGCGCTACGACTGGGAGGGCGAGACATCGGTGATCGTCCACAATCTTCTGGGTGAGGCGTCCGAGTTCACGCTTGCGCTGGACCGGAGCGAAGAGGACCAGCGCGATCTGGTCTGCCTGCAGACTGACGAGCGCGTCGCGGCCGAAGCGGACGACCATTATGTGCTGATCCTGCAGCCTTATGCCTATCGCTGGTTCCGCCTCGGCGGACTGGATGAGCTTGTGCGGCCGCATGGATCGCAACATTGAGCCCTGGCGCTACCGGTCTGGCGATGACCGGCACCACGCAGGCAAGCTGGTGTCATGACGAGAACCGCGCCATCAACAGCATGCCGCCGCAGAACAGCAGCAGCGCGCCGGCCGCATCATAGCCCATGCGCCAGATCGTCTTGTCCTTGCGCTCCAGAAGCCCGATGGTGAAGCAGCCGGTCATCAGCAGCGCCAGAAGCGCGCCCAGCGCCTCGAACGCGCCGGCCTGCTTCAGCACAGGCGGCCCCGACGCGGCAAGATCGGCCACCAGAAGCAGCATCAGATTGAACAGATTGGTGCCGAAAATATCCCCCACCGCCAGCTCGTAGCGTTTCTGCCGCACCGCAGCGACGATCGAGCTGAGTTCCGGCAGCGAGGTTGCGAAGGCGACCAGGACGAAGCCGATCATCCCGGACGACAGGCCTGTTCGCGCCGCGAAGGCATCCGCTGATTGCGACAAGGCGACGCCGGCAACCAGGATGATGAACCCCAGCCCCGCCGTCACCAGCACCAGGCGAGGAAGAGAGCGTCGATCCGGAGCGGATTGCCCGTCGTCCTCGCTGGCTGATCCTTCGGCATCCTCTGCCGGTTGCCACACCCGGCGTCGCTCGAAGCGAGCGGCGATGCGGATCGCCAGCAGCGCGCCCAGGGCGATGATGATCGTGCCGGCGCCCATGCCGAAGACCGGATAGTCGCCGCTCAGGATGATCATCGCGACCAGACCGAGCAGCATCATGCCCAGCACGCCTTGCATCAGGGTCGCCGGCTTGGCGACCACGCTGGTCAGCGCCCCCCGCCCAAAGACGATGTCGGCCATGGCGAGAAGGAGGATGTTCACGGCGGTGCTGCCAAGCAAGTTATTGACGGCAAGCGGCGCATTCCCAGCGATTGACGACGTCGTGACGGTCGCCAGTTCGGGCAGCGAGGTGATGCCGCCCAGCAGCAACATGCCGGCAAAAGCCTGACCGATCCGCAATTTGCCGCCGATCGCGTCCACGCGAGGGGACAGGAGGGTGCCAGCCCACCAGACAGCGGCTGCAGCGGTGAGGAAGATGGCGCAAATGCTCCAGAGCGGCCATTGGGTCATGTCATAGGGCATGAGGAGGAATCTGCCGGACGCTGTGGATGTTCCCATATTGCGAAAAGAGCCGCGATCATCCTCAACTCAGCAGATGCCGCATTTATCTCGGTGTCAGATGAGGTCACGCAACAGAAGCGCGGCGAGGCTTAACGCGGCGAGCATCATTTGCGGCGGGCGCAGCTTGGCGAAATGCGCTGGCGCATTGCCCGTGAGGGCGGCATGGCGATCCAGCGCGGGCACGAGGAGATAGCTCGCCAGCAGCAGAGCGAGGGCAGCGACGGGCATGGTCAGCCAGGTCAGGAGCAGCGCTGCGCCTGCGCCGATGAAATAGAGCAGCATGGTGGCGATCGCCACGTTCGCGGACGCCTGTGGCGCGCCGAAGCCGAAGCCGCGCCGAACGCCTGCCAGGAAGGCGAGGATCAGCGCGCCCCAGAGGATGGCCATATCCCGGGCCAGGTGCGGCCATGGCGGTGGCAGCAACCAAGCGCCAAGCGCTGCGGCGAGGAAGGGCAGCATCGGGCCGTAGCCGAAGATGAGGCTGTCCTTGGGAATGGCTGCGGATGCGTCGGCGGGCATGCCTATTCGGGCGCGGGCGCCAGCGTCGCCGGGCCGACCGGGCTGGCTTCGGCGCGCGAATAGTTGCCGACCAGCAGGCCCACCCCCAGCAGTCGATCCGCAATTGCCTCGAGCATCGCGGACCGGCCGGGCGTCTCACCCAGATCCACCGATTGCGACAAGGCGAAAAGCTGGAAGACATAGTCATGGGCGCCGTGGCCGGTCGGCGGGTCGGGCGGGAGCCAGGCTTGCGCGAAATAGCTGTTGCGGCCGATCGTTGCGGCGGATTGCATATCGGCGCCGATAGCGCCTTCCTCGATCTGACGGTGATCGGGCGGCAGGTCCCAGACAAGCGCGTGGACCAGCGGATTGGGCGCCGGAGCATCGGGGTCTTCGACGATGAGCGCGACGCTGGCCGTGCCGGTCGGAAGATCGCCCCATATCAAGGGCGGCGACACGCCTTCGCCGTCAGCGGTGAAGCGGATCGGCAGCCTGGTGCCCGCGGCGAAGGCGGGGCTCGACAGCGGGATCATCGGCGCCGCTTCAGGAGCCCCGACCTTCATCACCGCAAGCTGCTCATGTCCTGCCCGGACATTGGTCAGGAGCTTGCCCATCCAGGCCGGAACATGTTCGAGCATCGGTATACTCCGTGCATCAGTCAGAGTGCAGGGCGCTCACTCGCGGCCGAGTTGCGCTTTCAGCGCGTCGATCCTCTTCGATGCTTCCGCCTTGCTCAGCCCTTCGGCGGGCGCATCGACGCCGGCCTCTTCGCACAGGGTGGTGAGGTAGGAAGCCTGCGCCCCGGTCATCGGATCGTCGCCCGATACCCAGCTTTCCGGATCCTTCTCCGTATTGGAGCCGGGATGCGCATCGAGCTTGGGATTATGCAGTTCATCGGCCATGGTGAAGATGCTCCGTTGTTCCTAATTCGTTCTTGTCAAACGGACGGGCGCGTGCAGCGTTCCGAAGCTTTAGTGAGCATTTTGCACGCGACGCATTTTGGTCGCAGACGCCGACCCGCTCAACCCCCTGTGCACACGCGGCGAAGCGGCTGCGTCAGGCAGTGGACGCCCCCGCCACAGGCAGCGAATTGCGAGATATCGACTTCCATGACGCGATAGCCCGCCTGGCGAAGCAAGGGCGGGACGATGGCGTCGGTGCTGGTGACGATCCTTCGATCGCCCAAGGACAGGATATTGCATCCCAGCGACGGCGCGACCGTGGCGGGGAGGGGGATGAGCGACACGCCATGCGCGCTCAGCGCCCGGACGAAACCGGGGTCCAGCAGGTCGATGCAGCCAATCGCCCGATGCCGGTCGACCATGCAGAAGATCGTGTCGAGATGCAGATGGTCGGCATGGAAAGGGCAGATGAGCACGTCCCAGCCCGCCGCGCGGAAGGGGGCGGCGAATTCCTCGACGCCAGCGGCGGAGCTGCGCTCGCCCGACATGCCCAGGATCAGCAAGCCTTCGCGCGCAACGCAGACATCGCCGCCTTCGATCGTGCCGTTCGTGATCCGCCGCACCGGCACCCGCCAGTCGCGATAGGCATCGATCAAGCGATCGACCTCCGCCTGGCGGTGCGGCATGGCGGGGTTGAGCGCCACCATGCCCCAGGGCGTCGAGACGCCGACATCGCGGGTGAAACACATGTCGGCAAGGTCGGGATCGGGCGTCAGCATGTGGCAGCGCACGCCCTGCGCCTGGAGCAATTGCACCAGCGCGCCATGCTGCCGCTGCGCTTCATCCACTTGCGTCACCAGTCCCTGCGCAAGGTTCTGCCGCGTCACGGCGCAGCAGGGCACGGGCGCCAGATAATGGGGCGGGCATAGCAGAACATCCGTCAGCCGGTCGGTTTCGCCCGACAGCTTGAAGGACCTGTCTTCGAACGCAAAGGATGCAGCGGTCGCGCCCTCATAGGCGCCAAAATCGATTTTCATGATCGTCTCCTGCCGCCTGTAACCCCCTGTTCTGCGCGCCGTTCCCCAGCGCCCCGCGCATTGAAACGCAGGTTAAGCTGTTTTCCGGCGGCTTTGCTCACGCGGCGACATCGTCATTTGCCCGGCCCAGTTCCGGTTGGTCGGGGTCTCGACCCTGCTGCCGGTCCATGGCGCGCATGACCGGCGTGACGCTGAGGCCGTGGAGCAGGATGGACAGAAGCACCACCAGGCCAATGATCGCCCAGAGCCGCTCGCCCGACCCGAAATCGCCATGGTTGAGCGCATAAGCGAGATAGTAGAAGGAGCCGACGCCGCGGATGCCGAAGAAGGCTAGCGTAATCTTCTCGCTGCGCTCGGCCGGCATGCCGATCAAGCCAATGAGCCCCGCGGCCGGTCGCACGATGAGGATGATCGCGATGGCGGCGACCAGATCCTGCCAGACCAGCGGCGCCAGCAGTCCGCTCACCAGTGCGCCGCCGAACAGGATCAGCAGCACCATCATCGCCAGCCGCTCCACCTGTTCGGTGAGGGCATGCATGTCGCGCTGAAAATCATGATCGCGGTGCGACCGGCGCAGCGTCAGGGCGGTGACGAACACCGCCAGGAAGCCATAGCTGTCGAGCATCTCGGCGACGCCATAGGAGATGAGGGTCGCCGCGATGGCGATCAGCCCGTCGCCGGTCTGAACCAGCCGGCTGCGCGCAGGGACATGGAAGGTCAGCCAGCCGAACAGCCAGCCCACCGCCCAGCCGCCCAGCAGGCCGACCGACACTTCCCACAGCACATCATGGAGCAGCCATTGCTGCAGCCAGGGCTCGGGCGCGCTCGACGCGGCGGCAAGCGCGATCGCCAGATTGACGAAGGGAAAGGCCAGCCCGTCATTCAGCCCGGCTTCGGACGTGAGGCCGAACCGCACCTCGTCCTCCTCGCCGCTTTTTGGCGGGCCGACCTGCACGTCGGCGGCCAGCACCGGGTCGGTGGGCGCGAGGCAGGCGCCCAGCAGCAGCGCGACCGGCCAGGGCAGGCCGAGCAGAGTGACGCCGATCAGCATGATCGCGGCGATCGACAGCGGCATGGTGATGCCCAGCAGCCGCCAGGTGACGTTCCACCGGCGCCAGCTGAAGAGGCGATCGAGCTTCAGTCCCGCCCCCATCAGCGCGATGATGACGACGAATTCGGTCAGCCGCTCGGCAATGTCCGGCAGGATCATGGGCAAAGGGCGAAAGCTGATGGCCGGGATCAGGAAGATGGCGGCGCCGGCCGCCATGCAGATGATCGGCAGCGAGAGCGGCAGGCGCTTCAGCGCCAGCGGCAGCCACGCCACCAGCGTGATCAGCACGCCCGCGCCGGTCAGCCAGAGAATATAGGGTTCGGGAGAGGAAAAAGCCGACATTCCAGTATAACCCGGAAATGCCGCCTTGTGTTCACCGGCGGTCAGGGCGTTGGCGCGGGCGCCTCGATCATTTCGCGTATCTTGGCCGAGAGGACATCCATGGCGAAGGGCTTGGCGATCATCTCCATGCCCTGACCCAGAAACTCCCCGCGGATCGCGGCGCGCTCGGCATAGCCGGTGATGAAGAGGATGCGAAGGTCCGGCCGGTCGCCGCGCAATATATCGGCCAGCTGGCGCCCGTTCATTCCCGGCAGGCCAACGTCGCTGATCAGCAGGTCGATGCGGGGCATGGTCTGCGCAAGCGCGATCGCGGCCTGGCCGTCGGGCGCCTGCCATACTTCATAGCCCAGGTCGTTGAGGACATCGCAGACCAGCAACCGGACGGACGGATCATCCTCGACCAGCAGGACGCACTCGCCCGGTTCGGCGACCCGCACTTCGATCCCGGCCGCGCCCGCCTCTTCCTGCTTGCCGACATGGCGCGGCAGCAACAGCCGGATCGTGGTCCCCTGTTCGGGCACGGAGACGATGCGGACATGGCCGCCCGATTGCCGGGCGAAGCCATAGACCATCGACAGGCCAAGGCCCGTGCCCGCGCCGATCGGCTTGGTGGTGAAGAAGGGGTCGAACGCCTTGGCGAGCACATCCTCGCTCATGCCCGTGCCGGTGTCCGACACGCAGATCTCGACGAAGTCGCCGGCCTGCAACCCGTCCACGCCATCGACCTGCGTCGCGTCGAGCGGACTGTTGCGCGCCTCTATGGTGAGCGTTCCGCCATGGGGCATGGCGTCGCGCGCATTGATCGCCAGGTTGAGCAAGGCGCTTTCGAGCTGATTATGATCGGTCCTGGCCAGCCAGATATCGTCGGCCAGGCGTACGTCGAGCCGGATATTCTCGTCCAGCGTCCGCCGCAGCATATCCTCCATGCCGGCGACCAGGCCGCTGACGTCGACCGCCGTCACGTCGAGCGACTGGCGGCGCGAGAAGGCGAGCAGGCGCTGGGTCAGCGCCGCGGCGCGCTGGGCGGAGGTCATGGCGGTGTCGATATAGCGCGCGACGCGATCGGTGCGCCCGGCCGCCAGATGGCGTTGCAGCAGGTCGAGCGACCCGATCACGCCGGTCAGCATATTGTTGAAGTCATGCGCGATGCCGCCGGTCAGCTGGCCCACCGCCTCCATCTTCTGCGCCTGACGCAGCGCTTCCTCGGCGGCGAGCAGCTGGCGCGAGCGCTCCTCGACCCGCTCTTCCAGGCTGGCGTTGAGTTCGGCGAGCGCCGCGGTGGTGCGGACACGCTCGATATGCGCCCAGGACCGTTCGGCGACCGAGGCGATCAGCCGCAGCTCGGACGCGGTCCAGTCGTGGGGTTCATGGTCGTGGATGGCCATCAGCGCGGTCAGGCGGCTGCCCTTGATCAGCGGCATGCAGATGGTCGCGGCGATGCCGATATCCTGGAAGGTCTTGGCCTCATGCGGCGCCAGATCGCGCGCATTGTCGTTGATGATGAGCGGCAGGCCCGCGTGCAGCCGCTCCAGCGCCATCGCGCCGAAATCCCGCAGGCGGTAATGACCGATGATGGAGGGCGAACCGGGCGCCGCCCAGTCGCCCCGGATGGTGAAGCCGTCCTGATCCTCATCCATGTCGGCATAGGCGCAGTTGGACAGGCCAAGATGCGTCGCCACCATGCGGGTGGTGATCGCCATGACGGCGTCCGCGTCATTGGCGTCGGCGATTTCGCGGCTGAGATCGTCCAGGAAGCGCAGCCGCATCTCATTGGCGGCCAGCGCCTCCTCCTGCTCGCGCTGCAGCGTCACGTCGGTGTGGATGCCGACCCATTCGCGCAGGCGTCCGTCGCCGTCGAACATGGGCACGGCGCGAATGAAGAAGCGCCGCCACTGCCCGTCCGCGCAGCGCAGGCGATGTTCGAATATGAACATGTGACGCTGCGCCACGGCTTCGTTCCAGGCATCGATTGTGGGCTGGGCATCGTCGGGATGGACGGCGTTCGCCCAGCCATAGCCCTGATATTCCTCCTCGCTCTGACCGGTGAGCGCGGCCCAGCCGGGCTGGTGGCCGCGCATTTCCCCGTCCGCGCTGTTGGTCCACAGATAGCCGTCGATCGCCGCGACGGCGGCCTCGAACCGTTCATTGCTGGCGGTGAGCGCCAGTTCGCGCTCCCGCCGTTCGGTGAGGTCGAGCATCGCGCCGATCATCCGGGTCGCCTTGCCGGAGGCATCGCGGATGATGAAGCCGCGGTCGAGCACCGGCGCATAGCCGCCGTCGGCGCGGGCGAAACGATATTCGTCGGACCAGTTGACGGCTTCGCCGTCGATCGCCTCATGAATGCCGTGAGCGACGCGGTCGCGGTCGTCGGGATGGATGTGGCCGATCCACCAGTCGCCCGTCGGGCCGACGTCGGCGGGGCTGTAGCCGTAGGTCCGCTCGATCGCTTCGTTCCAGAGGACATGGTCGGTCGAGAAATCCCAGTCCCAGATCGCGTCGTTGGTTGCGCGACTGGCCAGGCGATAGCGTTCCTCGACGCTGCGGAGCGCGGACTCGGCCTCGGCGCGCTGGCCGATCTCGGCGCGCAGGGCGTCGGCGCGCCCGTCGGTCAGCGCGATGATCTTGCGCAGCTCCAGCTGGGTCATGACCTGCCGCGCCAGCACCTCCAGCACGCGGCGCTCCTGATCCGACACGCCGGCGGCGCGCGGCGTATAGTCCAGGACGCAGAGCGTGCCGATCGGCACGCCGCTGGGCGCCCGCAGCAGCGCGCCGGCGTAGAAGCGCAGGCCATTGTCCGCGGTCACCAGCGGATTGTCGATGAAACGGGGGTCCTGCCGCGTGTCCGGCACGACCATGAAATCATCCTGCAACAGCGCCTGCGCGCAGATCGACACGTCGAGCGGCATTTCGCGCACGCCAAGGCCCACCTGCGCCTTGAACCATTGCCGGTCGCTGGCGATGAGGTTGATGACCGCGATCGGCGCGTCGAGCGCATGCGCCGCGAGCAGCGCGATATCGTCGAAGTCGGCCTCCGCAGGCGTGTCGAGGATGGCGTAGCTTTCCAGCGCCGCGACGCGTTCTGCCTCGCTCCAGACGGGCGAGAGGGGGGATGGTCTGCGCGAGGCGTCGATGGTCATGGCGCACCATTATCAGCCCAAGGGAAAAAGCAGCATCGAAATTGCCTTAACCTCGCGCAATATTGTCAGGAGGGCTTCCCCTCCTTGTTCCGTGCCACCGCGATGGATCGCTTGCGCCATCTGACCGGTTATTGGGCGAGGACAGGAGGCGTGCATGCAGATCGAGACCTATCTTCTGGCGGAACATGGCTGGGTGCCCAATAATGTGAAGCTGCCGGTCATTCTCTACCGCCAGGCGATGACGCCCGCATCGCGCGAAGACGCGGCCGCCGCGTTCGAAGCGCGCTTCCAGCAGCATGGCTGGCCCACCCAGTGGCGAGACGGCATCTTTGATTACCATCATTATCATTCGACCGCGCATGAGGTGCTGGGCGTCGCGGCCGGGTCGGCAACGCTGATGATCGGCGGGCCGGATGGACGGGAGATCGAGGTGGCGGCGGGCGATGCGCTGCTGCTGCCGACGGGCACGGGCCATTGCGCCTGCCAGAGCAGCGATGATTTCCTGGTGGTCGGCGGCTATCCCGAAGGACAGGCGTGGGACATCCGGTGCGACGCGCCCACGCCGGGGGATCGGCGGCGCATGCTGGACCTGCCCTTTCCCGCTACGGACCCGGTTGGGGGGCTGGACGGGCCGCTATCGCAGCATTGGGTGTCGTCAGCCCATCTGTGAGCGCAGTGCGTGCAATGGTGGCATCGGCGCGCCGAGTGGCCGCATCCAATTCGCGCATGACGCGTTCCCCTGTTTTCCCCGAGGAGATGACCATGGCTGATCTAAGCGCAATCCGTGAGCATATGAACATCATCGGCGCCGACGGCGTGCATGTCGGCACGGTCGACAAGGTGGAAGGCGACCGCATCAAGCTGATCAAGGCCGACAGCGGATCGCATGACGATCATCATCATTATGTGTCGGGCGGGCTGGTCGCCGAAGTCGAAGGCGATACCGTGCGCCTCTCGGCCAATGGCGCGTCGGCCGTGCTGCTGGAGGAAGAGGAAAGCGGCGGCGCCATCATGGATGACGACGCCTGAGGCATCCGATCGACGGAGACGCGCATGGCCCAGAGTTTCACCCCCACCCAGAAGATGGCCGCGGCAGCACGACGCGGCCTTCGCCTGCGGGAGAAATTCGGCCGTGGCGGCACGGACATTGGCGTGCGCCGCGCACAGCAACTGGCCGAGCGGCGCGAGGTGGATGAGAAGGATGTGAAGTCGATGCACAGCTTCTTCGCCCGCCACGCCGTCGACAAACAGGGCAAGGCGCATGCGTGGGATTCGGACAGCGATCCGTCCGCCGGCTTCATCGCCTGGCTTCTGTGGGGCGGCGACGCCGGCAAGGCATGGGCGGATCGCAAGATGAAGGCGCTTGGCTGAGCCGCGGCGCTGAGGAGACTTGCCCATGGTCGAAGGCGGCTGTCTGTGCGGAGCGGTGCGCATCGCCATGACGGGCGCGCCCGACCGGGTGGCGATCTGCCACTGCATGGATTGCCGCAAGCATCATGGGGCGGTCTTCTACGCGGCGGCGATCTTCCCGGAAGGCGCGGTGTCCGTGACGGGAACGCCGCGCCGCTTTGGCAGTCGGCATTTTTGCGACGTCTGCGGTTCGTCGGTCTTTGCGGCCAGCGCCGGGGAGGTCGAGGTGCATCTGGGCACGCTGGACGCGCCGAATGTTTTCGTGCCGGAGTATGAAAGCTGGACGATCCGGCGTGAAAGCTGGCTGCCGCCCTTGCCCGTCCAGCACCATCATGCGCGCGACCGGCCAGTGACATGATCACCTCGACCGCCGTCGTGAAAGCGTGCGCAATAGGGAGACAGGCATGAGCATCAACGTCAACGGCGCGCCGGTCGCGCTTCCGCAGGACCCGCGCATGTCGCTGCTCGATCTGCTGCGCGAGCAGGAGCATCTGAGCGGGACCAAGAAGGGCTGCAACCAGGGCGCGTGCGGCGCCTGCACCATTCTGGTCAATGGTGAGCGCATCCTGTCCTGTCTGGCGCTGGCGGTGCAATATGACGGGCAGGAAATCACCACGATCGAAGGCCTGGGCAGCGCCGACGACCTGCATCCGATCCAGCGCGCCTTCGTCCAGCATGACGGGTTCCAGTGCGGCTATTGCACGCCGGGGCAGATCTGCTCGGCCGTCGGCATGATCGCCGAACTGCAGCGGGGCGTGCCGAGCCATGTCACCGACGACCTGAGTGACGAGGCGATCGCATTCAGCCAGGAGGAGGTGCGCGAGCGGATGAGCGGCAATCTCTGCCGGTGCGGCGCCTATAACGGGATTATCGACGCGATCACCGAAAGCGTCGCGGAGGTGGCGCAATGACCCCCTTCACCTATCATCGCGCTGCAACGGCGAGCGAGGCCGCACAGCATGCCGGCGCTGCGGGCAAATATCTGGGCGGCGGGACCAACCTGGTCGATCTGATGCGCGAGACGATCGAGCGGCCAGCGTCCCTGATCGACGTCACCGGACTGGACAGCGCGATCGCCGAGCAGCCCGATGGCGGCCTGCTGATCGGCGCGGCGGCGCGCAATACGGCGGTGGCGGAGCATCGGCTGGTGCGGGACCGCTACCCGCTGCTCGCGCGCGCGATCGTCGCCGGGGCGAGCGCGCAGATCCGCAACATGGCGACGGTGGGCGGCAACCTGCTCCAGCGGACCCGTTGCCTCTATTTCTACGATGTCGACGGCGCGCGCTGCAACAAGCGGGCGCCGGGCGAAGGCTGCGACGCGATCGGCGGGCTGAACCGCAACCACGCCATATTGGGTGCGTCCGACGCCTGCATCGCGACTCATCCGTCCGACATGTGTGTGGCGCTCGCGGCGCTGGATGCGGTGGTCCATGTGCAAGGGGTGGATGGCGCGCGCGCCATTGCCTTTACGGATTTCCATCGCCTGCCCGAGGACCGGCCCGACGTCGAGACGCTGCTGCGACCCGGAGAATTGATCACCGGCATCGCCTTGCCGCCCATGGCGTTCGCGCGGCGATCGACCTACCGCAAGGTGCGCGACCGGGCGAGCTACGCCTTCGCGCTGGTGTCGGTGGCGGCAGCGCTGGACATGGAGGACGGGCGGATCGCGGACGTGCGGCTGGCGCTGGGCGGCGTCGCGCACAAGCCTTGGCGCGCGACCCGCGCCGAAGCGGCGCTGCGCGGGCAGCCGGCGAGCGCGGCGCTGTTTCTGGACGCCGCCCGCGCCGAACTGGCCGATGCGCGGCCGCTGCGGGACAATGGCTTCAAGGTCGAACTGGCGCAGCGGACTATCGTTGCGGTCCTGACCCAGCTGATGGAGGAAGCATGAGCCTGATCGAAAGCGGCAAGGCGCTGGCGCAAGGCCTGATGCAGGGCGCGATGGCCAAGGCGGTGGCGCTCGCCCCCGACAGCTGGATACCGGGCGGCGAACCCGACCCGCTGATCCGCCACCAGCATGGATCGATCGGCAAGCCCGTGTCGCGCATCGACGGGCCGCTCAAGGTCGCGGGGGCGGCGCCCTTCGCCGCCGAATTCCCCATGGCGGACATGGTCTATGCGGCGATCGCCTATAGCAGCGTGGCGCGCGGCCGCATCGCGTCGCTGGACGTCGCGGCGGCGGAGGCGGCGCCGGGCGTGGTGCTGGTCATGTCGCACCATAATGCCCCGCGGCTCAAGCCCGCGCCGCTGTTCATGAGCGACCCCAAGGCCGCGGCGGGCGACAGCATCCCGGTGATGCAGGACGACGCCATCTGCTGGAACGGCCAGCCGATCGCGGTGGTGCTGGCGGCGACGCAGGAACAGGCGGACCATGCCAAGTCGCTGATCCGCGTCACCTATGAGGCGGAGGCGGCGGACACGGATTTCGAGGCGGCGATCGCGGCCGGGACCAAGCCGTCGCAATTCATGGGCCAGCCGCTGCACGACAAGCTGGGCGACGCGGAAAAAGCGTTGGCGAAGGCGCCGGTCAGCATCGAGGCGGATTATCGCACGCCGCGCCACAATCATAATCCGATCGAACTGCATGCCGTGACGCTCGCCTGGGACGGCGATACGCTGCGCATCCATGACGCGCAGCAGGCGGTTGCCCATTCGGCCTGGACGCTGGCGCAGGTGTTCGACCTGCAGCCCGAGCAGATCCTGATCACCTCCCCCTATGTCGGCGGCGGCTTTGGCAGCAAGACGCTGTGGCAGCATCATATCATCGCGGCGGCGGCGGCCAGGATGGCGCAGCGGCCGGTGCGGCTGATGCTGACGCGCGAAGGCGTCTATCGCACGGTCGGCGGCCGGTCGCTGACGCAGCAGCATGTCGCGCTCGGCGCCGAGGAGGATGGGATGCTGACCGCGCTGATCCATCGCGGCGTCACCGCCAAGACGGCGCATAATGTCATGCCCGAACCCTTCATCCTGCCGACGCGCAGCGCCTATGCGGCGCGGACCATGTTGCTGGACGTGCAGCAGGTGGAGCTGGACATGATCAGCAACACCTTCATGCGCGCGCCCGGCGAGGCGGTCGGCACCTTCGCGCTGGAATGCGCGATGGACGAGCTGGCCGAGAAGCTGGGCATGGACCCGATCGACCTGCGGCTGCGCAACGAGCCGGAGAAGGACCCGATTTCCGGCCTGCCCTTTTCCTCCCGCCATATCGCCCAGGCCTGGCGCGACGGGGCGGCGCGGTTCGGCTGGGACGCGCGCAGCGCCGTGCCCGCCGCCCGGCGGGAAGGCGAGTGGCTGGTGGGCCTTGGCTGCGCGACCGCGACCTATCCCTATTATCGCATGCCCGGCGGCGCGGCCCGCATCACCCTGTCGCGCGAGGGCGAAGCGACGATCGACATCGCCGCGCACGAGATGGGGATGGGAACGTCCACCGCGCAGACGCAGGTCGCTGCCGAGCGGCTGGGCCTGCCGATGGAGCGCATTCGCTTCAACTACGGGGATTCGACCCTGCCCGGCCTGGTGCTGGCGGGCGGATCGCAGCAGACCGCGTCGATCGGCGCGGCGGTGATCGCGGCCTATAACAAGCTGGTGGCGGAACTGCTGGCGCTGGCGGGCAATGATTCGCCGCTGGCGGGGCTGAAGCCCGATGAGGTCGGGAGTCAGGATGGCGGCTTGGCCAAGCTGGACGATCCAAGCCGGCATGAAAGCTATGCCTCCATCCTGAACCGGGCGCAGCGCGCGGCGATCAGCGTCGAGGCCGAGCCGCCCCAGCCGCTGGAGACGATGCACTGGTCGATGCACAGCCATGGCGCGATGTTCTGCGAGGCGCGAGTCAATGTCGTGACCGGCGAACCGCGCGTCACGCGCTTCCTCGGCTCCTTCGACTGCGGCCGCATCCTCAACCCCAAGACGGCGGCGAGCCAGTTCCGGGGCGGCATCATCATGGGGCTGGGCCTGGCGCTGATGGAGGAGACGCAGTTCGACGAGCGCAGCGGCCGGATCATGAACCCGAGCCTGGCCGAATATCATGTGCCGGTGCATATGGACGTGCCGGAGATCGATGTGATGTGGACCGACATTCCCGATCCGCATACGCCGATGGGCGCGCGCGGCATTGGCGAGATCGGCATCACCGGCACGGGCGCGGCCGTCGCCAACGCGATCTACAATGCGACGGGCAAGCGCGTGCGCGACCTGCCGATCACGCTCGACAAGCTGCTGTGACGCCGGCCTAGGCTGGCGGCGGCGCGGGTTCCAGGATGAGGGTGCGGCCCTCGACCCGCCACGAGGCGAGCTGGGTCAGGAAGTTCATGCCCAATATGTCGACGTCGCCCAGCGCGGGCGAGACGACGACGCTGAGATCGCGCGCTTCCAGCCCGTCGAGGGCGAGCCGGTCCACGGTGCCAGTCTGGACCCGGACGGTGCCATTGGCGGTGCGCATGAGGACCGGGACCAGGCCATCCTGCGGGGTTACCGATGCGGCGCGAGCAGTGTCCTGCGAAAGGGCGGTGACGGTGGCGCCGCTGTCGATCAGCATCCGGCGCGGCACGCCATTGACGGTGGCGCGGGCCCAGAAATGGCCGTCGGGCGACATGCGGATGCGCACTGTGTCGCCGACCGCTTCCTGTTCGCCAAGGCCAAGGCGCGACTGGATCTGCGAGAGGGCAGGATCGAACGGGGCGCGCTGGGCGAGCACCAGCAGCCCGATCGCCAGCAGCCCGATCGACAGCAGGGCGCGCAGGATGCGGCCGATGAAGGGGATGCTGAAGAGCAGGAACAACAGCAGCGCGCCGCCCAGCGCATAGGGAAGAAGGCGCTGCCATTCGGGATTGATCGCGATGTCCATCAAGGGTCAAACCAGAGGGCGGGGCTTTTGATCCCGGCGCAGCGATAGCGGCAAGTCGGACAGCGAAAGCGACAAGAGTGCGGAATCAGGCGAAAATGGTTCGTTAGCTAACTAACTATCCCAAGCAAGAGCGGGTTGGGGGCTAACCTGCTTTAGCGGAGGCCTGTTTTCGCGGTGGCACACTGAACAAGCCGGCGGCTCGCCTGTTGTCCAGCAGGATGGTGCAAGCCGGCAAGCGGAGGTTCAGCGGCATGACGGACGAGAAGCAGGAGGGCGGGGCGTCCCGCCGCGATCTACTGGGCGGCGCTGCGGTCGGCATAGCGGCGGTGTCGGCGATGGCCCGGCCGGCGATGGCGCAGGAGCAGAAGAGCCCGGGCGCGCCCATGAGCGAACGCGCCGCCGGGTTCGCTACGCCGCCTTTCCCCAAGCAGAAGCAGCCCTGGCCGGGGCTGACCAGCAAGATGTCGCCGCGCCCCGACCATGGCGAGAGCAGCTATCGCGGATCCAACCGGCTGGCGGGGATGAAGGCGCTGATCACCGGCGGCGACAGCGGCATCGGCCGGGCCGCGGCGATCGCGCTGGCGCGCGAGGGCGCGGACATCGCGATCAACTATCTGCCGGCCGAAGAGCCCGACGCGCAGGAACTGGGCGCGCTGGTCAAGCAGGCCGGGCGGACGTTCGTGACGCTGCCGGGCGACATTCGCGACGAGGCCTTTTGCCGCAAGCTGGTGGCCGATGCGCACCGGCAGCTGGGCGGCCTGTCAATCCTGGTCAACAATGCCGCGCGACAGGTCAGCCAGACATCGATCCTCGACATTTCGAGCGAGCAGTTCGACACTACGCTCAAGACCAATGTCTATGCCATGTTCTGGCTGAGCAAGGCCGCCGTTCCGCTGATGCGGCCGGGATCGTCGATCATAAACACGACGTCGGTGACGGCCTATGACCCGCCGGAGAACATCATCGATTATGCCTGCACCAAGGCGGCGATCATGAACTTCACCAAGGGCCTGGCCAAGCAGCTGGCGTCCAAGGGCATCCGCGTCAACGGCGTCGCTCCGGGGCCGGTATGGACGCCCCTGCAGGTGACGGGCGGCCAGGAGCCCGACAAGCTGGTGACATTCGGATCGGACACGCCGATGGGCCGCCCCGGCCAACCAGCCGAGCTGGGCCCGCTCTATGTGGCGCTGGCCGATCCGATGCTGAGCTACACCACCGGCCAGATCTTCGGCGCGGTGGGCGGGCGCGGCGGACCATAAGCGACGAAGGAGATGAGACATGCCGGCCAAATCGGCAGCACAGCAAAAGGCCGCGGGCGCGGCGCTTTCGGCCAAGCGGGGCGACACGCCCAAGAGCGACCTGCAAGGCGCGTCCCGATCCATGGAGGAATCCATGACGGAGACGGAGCTGGAGGAGATGGCCTCCACCAAGCGCAAGGGCAAGCCCGAGCACAAGTCGAAGGACTGACCGCCCTTCGCACCCCTTATTCAATGGACAAAAGGAGACCTGCATGTCGATCGCCAAGATGATCGCCCTCCATCCCGATGTCGCCGGCGACATCAACGACGCGCTTGCCACGGCGGCGCGCCATGCGATGTTCTGCGACCTGATGTGCTCTTCCTGCGCGGACGCTTGCGTCGCGGAGGAGATGGACATGCGCCAGTGCATCCGCACCTGCCTGGATTGCGCCGATGTCTGCGCGGCGACGGCGCGGATGGCGGTGCGACGGACCGGGCAGAATGTCGAGGCGCTGCGCGCGATGCTGGAGCATTGCGCCGCCGTCTGCATGATCTGCGCCGAGGAATGTGGCGGCCATGACCATGAACATTGCCAGCTTTGCGCGACCATGTGCCGCGAATGCGCGGAGGATTGCCGCGCGGCGATCCCGACGGTGCAGTGACCGGGCCGTGGCGGCGCGCGTCCTGACCGTCGCGCGCCGCCACGGCGGAACCGATGGGGGTGCTGGTCCATTGCTGCGGACATGAAGATGATCCGCCTGCCCGCTGCCAGCCTGCCCGCTGCCCCCCTGTTCGCCCGCGCTGTCCCTTCCCAGCCGACCCGGCGGCGCTGACGCATGGCGCAGGAACAGCGCGGGGGATTTCGCAAGAATATCGTCCTCTATGGCGCGCTGGCGGCGAATGTGGGCATCGCCATCGCCAAGTTCATCGCCGCGGGCATCAGCGGATCATCGTCGATGATGACCGAGGGCGTCCATTCGCTGGTGGATTCGGGCAATCAGCTGCTGCTGCTCTATGGCCAGCGGCGCGCGGGCCGGCCGCCGGACCGCGCCCACCCCTTCGGCTATGGGCGCGAGCTGTATTTCTGGGCCTTCATCGTCGCGATCCTGATCTTCGCGCTGGGCGCGGGCATCTCTATCTATGAAGGCATTGTCCATATCCGCGCGCCCGAGCCGCTGCGCGATCCGTTGATCAACTATATCGTGCTGGGCATCGCCATCCTGCTGGAGGGCGGGTCCTGGGCCATCGCGGTGCGCGCGTTCAACGCCAGCCGGGGCGAGACGCCCTGGTGGACGGCGATCCGCCGGTCGAAGGACCCGGCGGGCTTCATCGTCCTGTTCGAGGACAGCGCGGCGCTGATCGGCCTGTTCGTGGCGGGCATCGGCGTGTCGCTCAGCCATTATCTGGACGATGCGCGGATCGACGGGCTCGCCTCGATCGTCATCGGCCTGATCCTGGGGCTGGTCGCCTTGCTGCTGGCGCGCGAGGCCAAGGGGCTGCTGATCGGCGAGAGCGCCGACCCGGCGCTGGTGGAGCGGGTGCGGCGGCATCTGGAGACGCGCAGCGCGATCCTGTCGGTGAACCATGTGCGCACCGTCCATATCGCGCCCGAGGCGGTGTTCGTGGCGATCAGCGCCGATTTCGCCGATGGCTTGTCGATGGGCGAGGGCGAGACGCTGATCGAGGAGATTGAGGCGGAGCTGAAGGCGGCGATGCCGCAGCTCGATTCCATCTATATCCGTCCGGAAAAGCAGCGCGACGCCGTGCGGGTCGCTCCGTCCTGACGGAAAAGTCCTGATGAGGAGGGCGGCGACGCGGACGCGCCGCCGCCCGATGCGGACCGATCAGAAACGGTAGCTGGACAGCAGGCCGAAATAATTGCCGTTGCGCCCGCCATTGCGCGCAAAGCCGTCGCCCGCGGAAAAATAGGTTTCGAACAGGCGGAAGCTCAGCCGCCGGGTCGTCTGCCAGGATGCTTCCAGATTGAGCGCGGTGCCGACATAGCGCGATCCGTCATAGGGCGCGAAGGAGGCGCCGGATGGGCCGATATAGACGCCATCCGCCTTGTCCTGACGCCAGAGGAAATCCGGACCCGCCATCAGCGTGACATTGTCGACCGGCTTCAGCGTCAGCGAGGGATAGAGATCCACCATGTTGGAGAAGTTGAAGAAGGCGGCTTCGCTGTAGAGCGGCAGGCGCGGCCCGGCGGCGACGAATGTGCCGGCCTTGCCATCGTCGAGGTCATCATCGCCGCTGAAGGCGTTGGCGCGCAGGCCGAGCCGCGGCTTCATCGGCATGGACGGCCAGCTATAGCCGGTTTCCAGCATGACGCCCCAGGCGCGAATGTCCTGATCGGCGAAGCTGCCGCGCTGGACCGTGCCCTCCAGGTCGAAGTCGAATTGCGGCGTGCGCTTCCACAGGCGCGCGCCCCAACTGTTACGCTGGTCATCGCCCGTGCCTTCGCGCAGGGTAGCGTTGCTGCGGTCATAGCGATACCAATAGGCGTCGGTGCCGAAGCCCGCGATTGCCTTGGGCGCGCTGACGTAGATGCCCTTGAACGCCTTGCCGGCGTCGCCCGTATCGTCGAAACTGTCCGCCGAGATCGCGACCGGGCGCAGGGCGAAGGCGTCCACCGACAGCTTGCCGGGTAGGATATAGGTGGTGCGCAGCCCCTGATAGGTGAGGCGCATGTTGAGCCCTTCGCGAATGCCCACCAGCTTGCCATTGCCCAGCGGCATTTCGAAGCGGCCGGGGCGGAAGGTCAGCTTGCCAGCGTCGCCCAGCGGCACGGTGACGTCCATGAACGCCTGATAGAGATCGATCCGGTCCTCATTGGGCGGGGTGGCGAATTGTTCGCCATGCTCGCGATTGTCGCCCAGTTCGACATAGGCGCGGACATAGGGGCCGACATGCAGGTCGCCGACCAGCCGCAGCCGGGTCTGCACCGGATCATTGTCATCATTGGCGCGCAGGCCCAGGGTCGAGTGCTTCCAGTTGGTGTAATAGACCCGCGCCTCGCCGCCGATGGAGAGATAGACGTCATCGTCCGCATCAAGCGAGATATGACGGATTTTCTCCAGGAAGGGGGCGTCGTCGGCCGGCTTCTTCGACCAGTCTTCGGTCCAGCGGAGCGCCTGCGGCACGCCGGGCGGGCCCTTGCGCCCGCCGGGCAGCGCTTCGGCGGGGGCGGGCTGCGACCGGGCGGGCCGGATGCCCGGCGGCGAGGCGGACGCCTGCGGGCCGCCAGAGCTGTCCTTGGCATCATCGTCGGGGGCGACGGACTGGGCCGACGCGACGGACGCCAGAGCGAGCGAGAGGGGAGCGGCGCAGGCGAGGCCCGCGAGCCGCGAAAAACGGCGCGACATATATCTTCTCCTAAACTTCGTGGGCGGGCGGGCGGGCGCCAAGGCCCGCCCGCCGCGCATCAGGCGATGGCGTTTTCGCGGTAGCGCACCAGCGCCAGGGCGATGCCGCCGACCAGCGTGCCGCCCGCCATCAGCAGGGCGACGATCGAGAGCGGGGTGCCGCTGGCGAAGAGCAGGCCGGCGACGATCGGCCCGAGCGCGGCGCCCGCGCGGCCGACGCCGATCACCAAGCCCGTGCCGCCGGCGCGCAGCGCGGCCGGGAAGGACTGGGCGATGACGGCATAGAGGCCGGCGGTGGCGGCATTGGTGAAGAAGCCGCCGATGCAGGCAATGACGCCGAGGCTGGCGAGCGTGCTGAAGCCCTGGCCGAAGACGGCGACCGCGACGGCGCCGCAGATCATCGCGCCGATCACCAGCGGACGCACGCCGACCTTCTGCGTCATCAGGCTGAGCACCAGACAACCGGTGGCGCTGCCGACATTGGCCCAGACCAGCACGCTGCCGGCCAGCGCGGGCGGGTAGCCCATGTCGGTGACGATCTTGGGAATCCACTTCACCAGGAAGTAGAAGGTCATCATGTGCGCGAAATAGGCGAGGATCAGCAGCAAGGTGACGCTGGCCAGGCCGGGCGCGAAGAACTGGCCGAAGCTGAAGCGCTGGGGCGCTTCGTCGCGGGGCGGCAGGGCGTCGAGCGGGGCGCGGCCCTGGCGCACCATGGTGCGGTTGATCTTCTCCAGCGCGCCGGCGGGCCGCTTGTGCAGCAGGAAGGCGATGGTTTCGGGCACCAGCCACAGCACGATAGGGATGAAGCAGGCGGTCAGGATCGCGCCGAATTCGAACACGGTCTGCCAGCGGCCGGTCGAGGCGAGCAGCAGCGAGGCGATGGACCCGCCGATGATCGCGCCGACGGGATAGCCGCCCGCCATGATCGCCACCGCCAGGTTGCGGCGGCGCGCATTGGAGCATTCGGCGACGATCGCGTTGGTCGCCGCCAGCATGCCGCCGATGCCCAGACCCGTGAAGAGCCGGTAGGCCGAGAGGATGGTGACATTCTGCGCCGTGGAGGCGAGGAACATGCCCGCCGCCATGATGACGAGGCAGGAGAGGATGGTCGGGCGGCGGCCGATCCGGTCGGCCATGGCGCCCAGGATGAGGGCGCCGATGCCCATGCCGATCAGCTCCATCGACAGGACGAGGCCGAGCGCGGCGCGATCAATGCCCCAGTCCCGGGCGATGCCGGGCGCGGCGAAGCTGATCGACAGCACGTCGAAGCCGTCGAGCGCGTTCAGCGCCGTGGCGATGCCGATGGCGATCACCTGGCGAAAATGCATGGGTTCGCGCGCGATGATCGCCCGCGGGTCCAGTTCACTCATATCCTCTACCTACTTTCCTTGAACATGCCCGCGGGGACGATCAGTCCTGGTCGACGGGCGCGGCGACCGAATAGATGACCTGCTGGTTGCGGGTCTTTTGGAAGTCCTCCAGCGTTTCGCCGCGCATGGCGGCGTAGATGTGGAGGTTGGAAACGCCACTGACGGCACCGAGCTTTTCCAGCAGGAAGAAGATGGCGCCATGGTGGATCAGCCCGCGCCAGTCGCGCCGGCGGATAAGGTCGCGCTCGCCTTCGCTGAGGTCGGCGGCGGCCAGTTCGCCCGCCTCGTCGGCGAGGAAGCGGGCGCGGTGGCCGGGATCGACCAGGCGATGGAGGAAGCGATTGACGCGCCAACCCTGGGCGCTGCGTTCCTGCGTATAGGGATAGGTGCCCTCCAGCGCGTCGGCGCCGCGCAGCTGATCGGCCATGCGATCGCGGTGCCGGGCGGCGTCGGCTTCGTCCATCGGCGCGGCTTCATTTTCGTAGATGGCGGTCGCGATCGCGGTCATCGACGGCAGATAATAGCTTTGGTGCACGCGCGTGATCCGCGCCGAGAGCGCGCCGCGCATGATCAGCCACATGATGACTTCCGAGCCCTCCATGCCGCCGAGGCGCGCATAGTCGGCATGAGTCATGCGGGTGAGCGCTTCGGGATCCTTTTCGAGCAGGTCGAGGAAGCGCATGTCCCAGTCGGTGTTGTTGAAGCCGCAGCGTTCGCCATGGACCTGATGCGACAGGCCGCCGGTGGCGACGATCGCGACCTTGATGTCCGGGGGATAGCTTTCGATCGCGCGGCGCAGCGCCTGGCCCAGATTATAGCAGCGCCGGGCCGTGGGGATGGGGAATTGCAGCACGCCCACCTGCAGCGGCACGATCCGCGTGGGCCAGCCATGTGCGTCATGGGGCAGCAGCACCGAGAGCGGCGAGAAGATGCCATGGTCGAGCGGCTTGTCGCGAAAGCTGCTCATGTCGAACTCGTCGGTCATCAGCGACTGCAGGATATGGCGCGAGAGCGCGGCGTCGCCCGCGACCGGCGGCATCGGGCGCGCGCCACCGCCTTCGTCGGCGACGGCGTAGCGATCGTCCACGCCCAGGCAGAAGGCGGAATAATGGTCGAAGAAGAAGGATGTGATATGATCATTGTAGATCATCAGCAGCACGTCGGGCCGCTTGTCCTCCAGCCAGTGGCGGATCGGGCCATAGGCGTCGAAGATCGGCTTCCAGGCCGGATCGTCCTGCTTGCGGGCGTCGAGCGCGAAACCGATAGTGGGGGTATGGGAACTGGCGATCGCGCCGATCAGGGTAGCCACGTCAACGTCCTGCGCACGGACGGCCCGGCAGGATGGCGGCGCGCGAGAATGCGCGCGATACGGCTATCCTGACCAAGCATCGTCTCCTAAAAAACATCGATCCGACAGGCCGACCCGCCCGATCGATTGCGCGATCTTCCGCTCTGGGGTAGAGCGAGTCCATGGCGGTAACGGAAAATCATTTGGACTTTTCGCCACAGATGCCGGGCGGGAACAGCGTCAGCGCCGCCGCCGTGCCGCGCTATATCCTCTATGGCGATGCCCGCGACCGGTCCGACTGGTTCGTCAATGTCGAGCCGCTGGACAAGAGATGCCGCGAGCGCGGCTGGATCATCAAGCCGCACACCCATCCGCGCATGACGCAGATCGTCTATTGCCAGCAGGGCCAGGGGCATATGATGATCGATGGCGACAATCAGGCCTTCGCGCCGGGCTGCGTCATGGTCGTGCCGCCGCACCGCATCCACGGCTTCCATTATGCCGGCGCCGCTCAGGGATGGGTGATCACGATCGAGACTCATTATCTCGATGACCTGCTGATCCGCGCGCCCGAACTGCGCCATGTGCTGGAGAGCGGCGGCGTCTTTCCGCTGGCCGCGCGCTGCGACGCGCAGGTGGAGCCGGCGATGGCGGCCCTGACCGAGGAATTGCAGGCGGGGCGCCGGGGCGGCGCGCTGGGCGCGGAAATCCAGCTGATGTCGGTGCTGCTGCTGTTCCTGCGGCACTGGCCGGTGCAGGATCGGCCTGACGCGGTGCTGACCGGGCGAGCCGAGCTGGTGCGGCGCTTTCGCCTGCTGATCGAGGCGCAGTATCGCCGCCAGCCGCTGGTGTCGGACCTGGCCGCGCAGCTATGCGTCAGCGTGTCGCAGCTGCGCCTGGCGTGCAAGAGCGTGACCGGCATGTCGCCGATCGAGTTGCTGCACGACCATCTGCTGGCCGAGGCGAAGAGATGCCTGGCCTATACGCCGATGAGCGTCAGCGAGATCGCGCATCGGCTGGGCTTTGGCGACGCGGCCTATTTCTCGCGCTTCTTCGCGAAGCTGGCGTCGATGCCGCCGACCGCCTTTCGCCGGCAGCAGCTGCACCCGGCGGCGATCGAGCCCTGAGCGTCAGTCAGCGCCGGGCCTGAAGCGTCACGGCGCCACGCGCAAGGCCATCGGCGGTCGCGCTGACGGTCAGGCGACCCGCGCCCGCGCCGCGCACCAGCGCCACGGCATGCCCGTCGAGCGCCGCGCGATCCGGCGAAGCGAAGGGGGTGTGATCGACCGAGGAGCCATTGTCGGTGGCGACGAGCGTTCCTGCGCCAGCGACGGCGAAATGCAGGCGGTGGCTGGCGGACGGCACGGTCACGCCATGGGCGTCGACGACGCGCGCGCGGACATAGACGAGATCGTCGAAGGTCGAGCCGACGGTCGGCGCGTCCGCCTCCAGCAGGATGGCGACCGGCGGGCCAGCGGTGCGCAGACTGTCGAAGACTTGCGTCCGGCCAGCGTCGAGGCATTGGGCGCGCACCTCGCCCGGGGCATAGCGCACGGTCCAGCGGCGCGGCGACGCGTCGGCCTGGATCGGCTGCGCGCCAAGCGAGCGGCCGTTGATAAAGGCCTCCACCCGGTCGCAATTGCTGTAGACTTCGACCACTTCGTCATGCGGACTGCTGTCCTGCGGCGTCCAGTCATCGAACAGGGCGACCTTGGGCCGGGGCGTGGCGACGGCGATCATGGTCGGCAGGGCCGGCTGGTTGGGCCCGCCCGCGCCGTCGGTCGCCGGGCCGGCGGCATCGGGATCGGCATTGCGCACGACATGGAGGACGGGCTTGTCCGACCACCAGCTTTCGCGCTGCATGCCGATGATCTTCTGCCGGCCGGTGCGGTCGAGCAGGCCGGCGGGGCTCTGGATATTGGGCCAGCCCGAACGGTTCGCCTCGCCCAGATAATCGATGCCCGTCCACAGGAACATGCCGGCATAGGGAGCATAGTCGCGTACCGGCACCCAGTTGCTGCGGTTATGGCCGTTTTCGGTGCCGATGATCTTGCGGTCGGGCTTTTGCCGGCTGGCGGCGATCAGTTCATTCTCGCGATAATTCTGGCCGATGACGTCGAGCATGTCGGCCAGGCCATTGTCATAATCCTTGGTCACATTGGGGCGGAACAGCGCCATGGTGACAGGGCGCGAGGGATCGGCGGTGTGGATGATGTCGAGGATGCTGCGCAGCGCCGCCTTGGCCTGGACCGGATAAGCGGTGTCGTGAATCTCGTTGCCTGCGCTCCACAGGATGATGCTGGGATGGTTGCGATCGCGCCGCACCATGTCGAGCGTGTCGCGCTTGTGCCAGTCGCCGAAGAAAAGATGATAATCCTCCGGCGTCTTGGCGACGTTCCACTGGTCGAACAGTTCGTCCATGACGACGAGGCCGAGTTCGTCGGCGAGGTCGAGAAAGTCGGGGCTGGGAACATTATGGGCAGTGCGGATGGCGTTGACGCCCAGCGCCTTGAGGGCGGTGAAGCGCTGGCGCCAGACGTCGAGCGGCACCGCCGCGCCGACCGCGCCGCCATCATGATGGAGCGCCACGCCCTTCAGCTTGACGTTGCGGCCGTTGAGCCAGAAGCCGGTCGCGGCCTCGAACCGCGCGTCCCGCACGCCAAAGCGCACCTGCCGATCATCCAGCACCGCGCCGTCGTCCGCGAGCAGGCGGATCGTCGCGCGGTACAGGGCGGGATCGTCCAAGTCCCAGCGGCGCAGCTGCGTCAGCGGCACGTCCAGCGCCACGGTGCGGGTGCGGCCGGCATCGACCAGGGCGACCGGTGCGCTGCGGTGCGCGACCTGCCGTCCTTGCGGATCGGTCAGCACCAGATCGACCGTCACCTCCGCCGCCGTCGCGGCGGCGTTGCTGATGTCGGTGGCGACGGCGATGGTCGCGCGGTCGCCGTCGATCGCGCTGGCATGGACGAAGGCGCCGCCCTGCGGGATGTGGACGTCGCCGGTTTCGATCAGGCGGACATGCCGGTAGATGCCCGCGCCGCTATACCAGCGCGAGGACGGAGCGGCGGAGGTGTCGGCGCGCACGGCGATGATGTTGCGCCCGTCCGCGCGCAGATGGCGGGTGATGTCGTAGCGCAGGCTGACATAGCCCATCGGGCGATAGCCGACATGATGGCCGTTCACCCAGACGCCGCTGCGTTCCATGATGCCGTCAAATTCGAGGAAATAGCGCCGCCCCGGCGTCGGCGCGAGCGCCAGGGCGCGCCGATACCAGGCGACGCCGCTGGGCAGGAAGCCATTTTCACCCGCCGCCTTCGCATCCTTGTCGAAGGGGCCGGCGATCGCCCAGTCATGGGGCACCGACACCGGCCGCCAGCCGCTATCGTCCAGCGCGGGGCTTTCCGCGCCCTGCGGGTCGCCCTGATAGAAGCGCCAGCCATCGGGCAGGGGCGTGATTGCGCGAGGCGCCGCCTGCGCCTTGTCCGCGAAGGCGGCGCCGGTTCCCAGCGCGCAGGCGAGAAGCAGGAAGAAGGCCAGGCGAAAGCGCCGCCAGAATGGCGCAGGGCGCGCAACGATGGTGCCGCATTCTGGCATGATCCAACCCCTCCCTATGCGTGAACCGCGGTTGCGGCGCGTTTCCGCGATGAGGCTAGCCGATGCTGCCATCATGTGCAACAGGAGTCCAACATGCGGGCTTTGCCTTTCAAGTACTCGCCCATTTTTACGAGGATTTTACGCCGTGGTCACCGGCTTCGCATGGCGATTTTACGCCGATCGGAGCCATGGCGAGGACATCCATATCGGAGGTCCTCTTGCACGACGCATCGCATTCCAAACGCAATAGCCTCGCCGCGCTGACGCTCGGCGCGATCGGGGTGGTCTATGGCGACATCGGCACCAGTCCGCTCTACGCCTTTCGCGAGGCGCTGGCGCAGGCGGCGCAGGACGGCATCAGCCGGGGCGAGATCATCGGCGTGCTGTCGCTGGCGCTCTGGGCGCTGATCATCGTCGTCACCATGAAATATGTGCTGTTCCTCACCCGCATGGACAATGGCGGGGAGGGCGGCGTGCTGTCGCTGATGGCGCTGGCGCGGCGCGCGACAGGCGGGCGCTGGCTGGTCGTCGCGGTGCTGGGCGCGACGGGCGCGGCGCTGTTCTACGGCGACGCCATCATCACGCCGGCCCTGTCGGTGCTGTCGGCGGTGGAGGGGCTCAAGACCATCCCCGGCCTCGATGGCATGTCGCAATCGATGATCCTGGGCGTGACGGTGGGCATATTGGTCGCGCTGTTCGCGATCCAGGCGCATGGCACGGCCCGGGTGGCGGTGCTGTTCGGCCCGGTCTGCCTGATCTGGTTCCTCAGCCTGGCGGCGCTGGGCCTGTGGCATATCATGCAGGCGCCCGAGATCCTGCACGCCTTCAACCCGGTCAACGCCTGTCGCTTCCTGCTGTCGCACGGGACGACCGGCCTGTTCGTGCTGGGCGCGGTGTTCCTGACGGTGACGGGCGCGGAGGCGCTGATCGCGGATATGGGGCATTTCGGGCGCAGGCCGATCCAGCTGGGCTGGCTGTCCTTCGTCTGGCCGGCGCTCTCGCTCAACTATCTGGGTCAGGGCGCGCTGGCGCTGCAGGCGCTCGCTGCGGCGCAGGCGGCCGGGCAGCCGCTCGCCAATGCCGACTGGTTCTTCATCATGGCGCCCGAGGCGCTGCGCGCGCCGCTCGTCATCCTTGCCACCTGCGCGACGATCATCGCCAGCCAGGCGGTGATCACCGGCGCCTATTCGCTCACGCATCAGGCGATCGCGCTGGGGCTGCTGCCGCGCATGCATATCCGCCAGACGTCGGCCGACCAGATCGGCCAGATCTACATGCCCGTCATCAACTGGCTGGTGCTGGCGGGCGTGCTGGTGCTGGTGTTCGGCTTCCGCTCCAGCTCCGCCATGGCGGCGGCCTATGGCATTGCGGTGACCGGCACGATGGTGGTGACGACCTGCCTCGCCTTCATCATCGCGTGGAAATATTGGCAGTGGGATCCGGTGTGGACGGCGATGCTGGTCGCGCCCTTCCTGGCGCTCGACCTGTTCTTTTTCGGCGCCAACATCCTGCGCGTCAGCGAGGGCGGCTGGGTGCCGCTGCTGGTGGCGGCGATGGTCGGGCTGGTGATCGCGGTCTGGGTGAAGGGACGCCAGGCGGCGCGCACCCGCGCGGCGGGGCAGGGCGTGCCGCTGGCGGAGTTCGTCGCCGCAATCAAGGCGCGGCCGCCGCTGCGGATCGAGGGGGTGGCGGTCTTCCTGACGCAGGATGCCGACATCGCGCCATCGGCGCTGCTCCACAACCTCAAGCACAACAAGGCGCTGCACCGGACCAACATCATCCTGACCGTCGAGCGGCAGGGATCGCCCCATGTCGCGCCGCAGGACCGGCTGGCGACCGAGCGGATCGACGGCGATTTCATCAAGGCGCGGCTGAGCTATGGCTATATGGATGCGGTCGACGTGCCGAGCGACCTGGCGCGGCGCGAGGGGCTGCTGGCGGGGCCGGGCGGGACGTCCTTCTTCGTCGGGCGCAGCGCAATCCGGGTGGGCACGCGCCCCGCGCTGCCGCGCTGGATGACGACGGTCTACATGTTCCTGCATCGCAACGCCGCCGACCCGACTGCCTATTTCACCATCCCGCCCAATCGCGTGGTCGAACTGGGCAGCCAGGTTGAGCTATAGGAGCGGCCATGACGCGACGCGCCACCGCCTTTGCCGAAGCCTTGCTGGCCGTCGCGCTCGTCACCTGGATGGCGGCCAGCCAGTTGCCGCTCCTCGGGCTGGCGTCGGCCGCGCTGCTGTTCCTGCTGCCGGTGCTGCTGGCGGCGGTGCGGGGCGGGCTCGGACCGGGGCTGGTCGCCGCGCTGGGCGGGGCGGCCTGCTATAATTTCTTCCTGATCGAGCCGCGCTACACATTGCAGGTGCATCGGCTGGACAATCTGGTCAGCGTCTTCGTGCTGGGGGCGGTGGCGCTGGTGACCAGTCGGCTGGCGTCGCGGCTGACCGCGCGCGAGGCCGAGGCGCGGGCGCGGGCGCGGCTGAGCGAGGAAGCGGCCGCGCTGTCGGCGCTCCTGGCCGCACCGGAGCCGGAAGGCGCTCTGCAGGACGGGATCGCCTTCATCGAGGCGCGCTACGGCCCGCTGCTGCTGCTGGACGAGGAGCGCTTGTCCCAGCCGGACGGGCGGCTGAGCGCGCTGGACCTGGCCGCCGCCGCCTGGGCGCTGCACAATGGCGACGGCACCGGCCATGGCACGCCGGTGATGACGGCGGCGGACTGGAGCGTCCTGCCGCTGCGGCCGGCCCGGCAGGCGGGCCGCGAGGTGCTGGCGCTGACGCGGCCGGCGGATGGGCGCACGCGGCCGGAGAGCGAGCTTCACCATCTGCGCCAGCTGGCGCTGCTGATCGGCCAATGCCGCGACCGGGCGGCTCTGGAGGCGGAGCGGCGCGCCCGCGAGGGGCTGGAGGAGCGGGACCGGCTGCGGCGCACGCTGCTGGCGTCGCTGGCGCATGATTTCCGCACGCCGCTGACGATCATCAGCGGGCGGCTGGCCGAACTGGCTAGCGAACGGCCCGATGCGCGCGATGCGCTGGCGGCGGCGCAGCGGATCGAGCGGATGATGACCGACCTGATCGAGGTGGCGCGGATCGAGGCGGGGTTGCTGACGCCGCAGCTGGAGAGCCTGGACCTGGTCGACGTGGTGGGGAGCGCGTGCGACAGCGTCCGCAACGCGTCCGAGATCGCGCTGGCGCAGGATATTGCGCCCGACCTGCCCTTCGTGCGGGGCGACCCGATCCTGCTGCATCATATTCTGGCCAACCTGATCGACAATGGCCTGCGCCATGCGCGCGCGCGCGTGATCGTTGCCGCCAAGGCGGACGGCGCGGCGGTGCGGCTGCGCGTCAGCGACGATGGACCGGGCGTGCCGGCGCATGAGCGGACGCGGATCTTCGACCGCTTCGCGCGGGGCGAGGGCGGCGACACGCGCCAGGGGAGCGGCCTTGGCCTTGCAATTGTCAAGGGATTTGCCGATGCGATGGGCATGAGCGTCACCATCGACGACGCGCCGGGCGGCGGCGCATGTTTCACGCTGGTCCTGCCGCAGGCCGGGCGCGCCGGGCCATGAGCCGCATCCTGTGCGTCGATGACGAGCCGGCGATCCTGCGGCTGCTCAGCGTCGTGCTGGCGGTCGACGGACATGACGTGGCAGCGGCCGCCAACGGGCGCGAGGCGCTGGCGATCGCGGGACGCGGCGGCATCGACGCGGTGCTGCTGGACCTGGGGCTGCCCGATCGCGACGGGCTGGAGCTGATCGGCGCGGTGCGGGCGCTGGCCCCCGTGCCGGTGCTGGTGATTTCGGCGCGCAGCGATGTCGCGGAGAAGGTGGCGGCGCTGGACCTGGGCGCGGCCGACTATATCACCAAGCCGTTCGACGGCGACGAGGTGCGCGCGCGGGTGCGCGCGGCCTTGCGGCAGAACGGCGCCGCACCGCCGCCGGGCGGGACGCTGGTCCATGGGCCGATCCGCATGGCGCCAGACCGGCACGAGGCCTGGGCGTCCGAGCGCCCCTTGTCATTGACGCCCCGGGAATATGCGCTGCTGCAGGCGCTGGTGGAGGCGGGCGGGCGCGTGCTGACCCATGCGATGCTGCTGGAGCGGGTTTGGGGCAAGGCGCATCGCGAGGATGTGGAATATCTGCGCGTCGCCATCCGCGCGCTGCGGCGCAAGGTCGAGGATGACCCGTCGCGCCCGGCGATCATCCGCAACGAACCGGGTGTGGGCTACCGGCTGGCCTGACGGACGCGGCGCGCGCCGGGGGTCGGCGGGATCAGCGAGGCGCTTATGTCCCGTTCCGTCATGAGGCGGCGGATGTCGGCTTCGCCTTCATTGGCCATCTGTATGAGGGCATTGGCGGTATGCGGATCGGTGGTCGTGATGGCGAGGCGGCGGCACAGGTCCACGCGCCCCCACATGCGCCGCAGCAATTCCGATTGTTCCATGCCTGCTTCCCGAAAGGCCGATCGCTCGCCCCAATGAACAGCTGCGATCCTGGTTCCATGCCCTATCGCGCCTTCTGCGATGCGTCCAGCGGCGGCGGTGCCGTCAGAAGGGGATTTCCTCGCCCTGATAGTCGAGCAGCTTGCCGCTGTCGGTGGGTTTGAGCGCTTCGATCACGTCGAGCAGCTGCATCGCGGCGCGTTCGGGGTCGAACAGGCGGCCGTCGGGGACATTGGCCTGGAAGGGGCGGGAGAGGGCGGTGTCGACCGTGCCGGGGTGGAGGGTGACGAGGATCGACCGGTCGTTGCGGCGCTTTTCCTCGATGGCGAGCGTGCGCACCAGCATGTTGAGCGCGGCCTTTGACGCGCGATAGCCGTGCCAGCCGCCCAGGCGATTGTCGCTGATCGAGCCGACCCGCGCCGACAGGGCAGCGAAGACGGTGCGGCCGGTGCGCGGCATCAGCGGCAGGAAATGCTTGGCGACGAGCAGCGGGCCGATCGCGTTGACGGCATAGCTGCGCGCCAGCCAGTCGGGATCGACGTCGCGCAGCGCCTTTTCCGGGCCGCGATCGCCTTCGTGCAGCAGGCCCGTCGCGACGAAAATGAGGGCGGGCGCGGGGCCGCGCGCGACATGGGCGGCGGCGGCCGCGATGCTGGCTTCGTCCAGCAGGTCGATATGGTTCGCGCCGGTGGAGGATCGGGCAAAGCCGTGCACGGGCGCGAAGGCGCCTTCCTCCTCCAGCAGCGTCCGGAACGCGCCGCCGATGCCGCCCGACGCGCCGATGATGACGGCCGCGCCGCTCATGCGCGGGTGAAGCGCCACATGTCGGCGTCGCTTTCCGCCGCGTCGAAGCGATAGCCGTCGCTGTCGAAGCCGCGCATGGAGTCGATGTCGGTGACATGATGTTCGCACATCCAGCGCGCCATCATGCCGCGCGCCTTCTTGGCATGGAAGCTGACGAAGCGGGGGCCGTCGGGGCCTGGCTCGCGGAAATCCACGTCGATGATGCGCACGCCGTCCAGCCGGCCCTTCACCGCGGCGAAATATTCTTGGCTGGCAAGGTTGAGGATGGCGTTCGAGCCTTCGGTCGCCAGTTCGTCGCGCAGATAGGCGGCGATCCGGTCGCCCCACCAGTCGGTCAGCGCCTTGTGCCGGGGCGCCCAGCGCGTGCCCATTTCCAGGCGATAGGGGCGGATGGCGTCGAGCGGGCGGAGCAGGCCATAGAGGCCCGAGAGGATGCGGACATGATCCTGGGCGAAGGCGACGCCGGCGTCCTCCAGCGTGTCGACCTCAAAGCCGGTATAGACGTCGCCGGCGAAGGCGAAGAGCGCGGGGCGCTGCGGCAGGTCGGGGAAGCCAGCGAAGCGGTCGGCGTTGAGCTTGGCGAGCTTGGGCGAGATATGCATCAGTTCCGCAAGCCGCTTCTGGCTCAGCCGCGCGGCCGAGCGGGCGAGGCTGTGCGCTTCGTCCGCGAAATGCGGCGTGGTCGGGTCGAGCGGGGGCAGGGTGCGCTCGAAATCGAGCGTCTTGGCGGGCGAGAGAAGAGCGATCATGGCGGGCGGGTTAAGCCGGGCCGCGTGCCGCGTCAAACGGATCGAAGGGCGCGCGGCCGATTGGCGCGCGCCCTTCGCCCGCTCCCTATTTCATCGTCGGGATGACGAAGCTCTGGTCGACCACCACGCCGCCCGAGGGCCAGCGCTGCGTGATCTTCTTGGTGCGGGTGTAGAAGCGCACGCCATCCTCGCCATATTGGTCGAGGTCGCCGAAGCCCGACCGCTTCCACCCGCCGAAGCTGTGATAGGCGACCGGCACCGGGATCGGCACGTTGATGCCGACCATGCCGACTTCGACATCGGCGGCGAAGCGGCGGGCATAGTCGCCATTGCGGGTGAAGATGGCGACGCCATTGCCATATTGATGCTGCGAGGGGTAGGTGAGCGCTTCCTCGAAGCTTTCTGCGCGCAGGATCTGGAGCACGGGGCCGAAGATTTCGTCCTGATAGCTTTTCATCTGCGGCGTGACCCGGTCGATCAGCGTCGGGGCGAGATAGAAGCCTTCCTCATAGCCCTGGAGCGAGAAGCCGCGGCCGTCGACGACGATTTCCGCGCCTTCGTCCGCCGCCATCTGGATATAGCTTTCGACGCGCGCCTTGTGCTGGCCGGTGACGAGCGGGCCATATTGGGCCTGCGGGTCGCTGGGGATGCCGGGGCGCAGCGTTTCGATGGCGGCGACCAGCTTTTCGCGGAAGGCCTGCGCGGTCGCTTCGCCGACCGGAGTCACCACGGGCAGCGCCATGCAGCGTTCGCCGGCCGAGCCATAGGCCGCGCCCACAATGTCGGCCACCGCCTGGTCCATGTCCGCGTCGGGCAGGATGATGCCGTGATTCTTCGCGCCGCCCATGCACTGGGCGCGCTTGCCGTTCTGCGCGGCGCGGGCATAGACATAGTTGGCGATGTCGGACGAGCCGACGAAGCTGACCGCCTTGATGTCGGGATGGTCGAGGATCGCGTCGACCATTTCCTTGTCGCCGTGGACGACGTTGAAAATGCCTTCGGGCAGGCCCGCCTCCAGCGCCAGTTCGGCGAGGCGCACGGGAACCGAGGGATCGCGTTCCGAGGGCTTGAGGATGAAGGCGTTGCCGCAGGCGATCGCGACGGCGCCCATCCAGAGCGGGATCATCGCCGGGAAGTTGAACGGCGTGATGCCCGCGACGATGCCGAGCGGCTGGCGCATCGAATAGACGTCGATGCCGGGGCCCGCGCCCTGAGTATAGTCGCCCTTGAGCAGGTGGGGGATGCCGCAGGCGAATTCGACGACTTCCAGCCCGCGCTGCACATCGCCCTTCGCGTCGGCGATCACCTTGCCATGCTCGGACGAGAGCAGCGCCGCCAGTTCGTCCATATGCGCTTCGATCAGTTCCTTGAAGCGGAACATGACGCGGGCGCGGCGCTGCGGGTTGACGGCCGCCCATTCGGGCTGCGCCTGGCGCGCGGACGCGACGGCGTCCTCCAGCAGGGCGGCGTCACCCAGCAGCACCTGCGCCTGGACCGCGCCGGTGGAGGGATCGAGAACATCGGCGCTGCGGCCGCCATCGCGCGACTGGGCGGCGCCATGGATGAAATGAGTGATGGAGCGCATGGGCGAATTCCTCTCCTTGATTGTCGGGGCAGCATAGGCTTTTCTGTTTGGCGGTGATACAGCCAGGGTGACACATTGGTTGTGCGGAAATGCCCATGCTGAATTCGGATGACCTGCGCCTGTTCCTGGCGGTGATGCGCGAGGGCAATATGCTGGCGGCGGCGCGGCGGGCGGGGATCGACCACAGCACCGTGGCGCGGCGGATCAGCGCGCTGGAAGCGGCGCTGGCGGCGCGGCTGTTCGACCGGTCGCCGCGCGGCGTCACCCCCACGCCCGCCGCCTTCGCGCTGGCGCCCCATGCCGAGCGCGTGGAAAGCGAATTGCTGGCGGCGGCGGCGAGCGTCGCGGGGCGGGACCGCGACGTCGAGGGGGTGGTGCGGCTGGCGACGCCCGAAGCCTTCGCCGCGCATTTCGCCGCGCCGCATATCGACGCGCTGCGGCAGGCGCACCCCCGGCTGACGCTGGAGCTGGCGTCGGAAAGCCGGGCGGCGAGCCTGTCCAAGCGGGAGGCGGACATCGCGGTGATGCTGAAGCCGCCGCCGCGCGGCCGGCTGGTGGCGCGCAAGCTGACCGATTATCGGCTGGGGCTCTATGCCGCCCGCGACTATGCGGCGCGCCATGGCCTGCCCGAGAGCCGGGCCGCGCTCGGCCGGCATGTCTTTGTGTCCTATATCGAGGAGCTGGCGGGCTTTCCCGAGATGATGGCGCTCGACCAGATCGTGTCGGGCGCGAACATCGTCTTCCGCGCCAGCTCCAGCGCGGCGCAGCAGGCGGCGGTCGCGGCCGGGCTGGGGCTGGGCGTGCTGCACCTGTTCGCGGCGGATGCCGACGACCGGCTCGTCCGGCTGATGCCGGGCGAGGCGGAAGTGTGGCGCAGCTACTGGCTGGTCATGCATGCCGACCTGCAGCGGCTGCCGCGCGTGCGCGCGGTCGTCGATTGGCTGGAGACGGTCGCCCACGCCATGCGCGAGCGACTTTAGCGGCAGTCTCCTACTTCGCCGGGGGCGGGCAGCTGGGGGTTTCGCCGACGCCTTCGGTCAGGATGTTGCGGATGCTGACCGAGAGGCCCGCGCCGGCCGAGAGGCGCAGCGGCGTGCCGACGGCGGTGACATCGGCGCCCGCATCGGCGAAGCAGCGCAGCGGGACGCGCAGGGTCGAGGGCGCGCCGACCGGCAGATCGGCGATCTTGCCGCTGATGTCGAGCCGAGCGCCGCCGAAGCTGAGGACCACCGGCGCGCCCTTGGCCGCATCGACGCGCCAGTCGATGCGCAGCGCGAAGGCGCCGTTCAGCTGGCGACGCATGTCGACCGGGGGGCCGTCGATCGCGATCGCGCCGGGGGCGGTCCAGACGAACTGGCGCGCATCCTCCTGCGCGGCGACGTCGATCGCGCGCGCGGATACGCTGCTGTCGATGCCGAGCCGCCAGGGATCGACCACCTTGCCGGTGCGCAGGAACTGGCTGTCGCTGGCGGCGGGGCCTTTTTCGACGCGGGGGTCCTCATTGATCGGCCCCTGGGCGTGGGGGTGGGCGTAATCGAGGCCATAGCCCGCCGGGAAGAGCGGGGCGGTGACCGGCGAGCGCGCGTCGGCGGGCCAGGCGAAGGGCAGGCGGCCGGTGAAGTCGCGCGGGCTTTTCCCGTCCTTGCCGGCGACCAGCACATCGGCGACGCCCTGCCCCTGCGACCCCGGCAGCCAGGCCGCGACGAAGGCGTCGGCGGCGTTCAGTTCGGGGCCGGTGAAGAGCGGCCGGCCCGAGAGGAAGACCACGACCGTCGGAATGCCCTGGCCTTTCAGGCGTTTGAGCAGCGCAACCGCGTCCGCGCTGTCACGGAAGAGGAGGTTTTCGGCGTCCCCCTGAAATTCGGCATAGGGTTGTTCGCCAAAGAGGAGGATGGCGACATCGGGCTTTTGCTCGACGGCGCCGGCGGGGTCGATCCGGGCGGTGCCGCCCGCAGCGGTGACGGCGTCCACGATCGCGCGGCCGATGGTCTGGCCGCGCGGGAAATCAGCGGCGGTCGTGTCGGTCCCCTGCCAGGTGACGGTCCAGCCGCCCGCCTGCATCGCCATATTGTCGGCGCCCGGGCCAGCGACCAGCACCCTGGCGCCCGGCTTGATCGGCAGGACCGACCCTTCATTCTTGAGCAGCACGAGCGATTTGGCGACCGCTTCGCGGGCGATGGCGAGATGATCGGGCGCACCCAGCTGGGCCGCGTCGCCGCGCTCCACCGGTGAGGAACCCATCAGGCCGAGCGTATATTTGACGCGCAGGTTGCGGCGCACCGCGTCGTCGAGCCGCTGCCGGCTGATCTTGCCGGCGCGGACATCGCGGACCAAGCTGTCGAACAGCCCCTTCCAGCTGTCGGGCGCCATATAGAGGTCGAGCCCGGCATTGAGCGCGGCGGCACAGTCGGTGACGGTGCAGCCGGGCACTTGTCCATGGCCGTTCCAGTCGCCCACCACCAGGCCTTCAAAGCCCATGCGCCCCTTGAGCACATCGGTCAGCAGGGTCGGATTGCCGTGATTCTTGACGCCGTTCCAGCTGGAGAAGCTGGCCATGACGGTGAGCGCGCCGGCGTCGATCGCGGCGGGATAGCCCTGTGCATGCGTGCGGACCAGTTCGGCCTCGGAAATCTGCGCGTCGCCCTGATCCTTGCCGTTGCTGGTGCCGCCGTCGGCGAGGAAATGCTTGGCGGAGGCGGCGACATGGAGCAGGCCGAGGGGCTTGCCGGGTTGCAGGCGGCCCTGCAGGCCCTCGACCATTGCGGCGGAATAGGATTTCACCAGCGCGGGATCGGCGGCATAGCCTTCATAGCTGCGGCCCCAGCGCAGGTCCTGCGGCACGGCGAGCGTCGGGGCGAAGGTCCATTCGATGCCCGACCCGGCGATTTCCGCCGCCGTCGCCCCGCCGATGCGGCGGATGAGATCGGGATCATGGGCCGCGCCAAGGCCGATATTGTGCGGGAAGATGGTGGCGCCCGGCACATTGCTGTGCCCGTGCACGGCGTCCACGCCGAAGAGGATGGGGACGCCCGCCCCGGCCTTGAGCGAGGCGGCGCGATAGTCCTGGACCAGCTTCGCCCAGGTGGCCGCATCCGCGCGTTCGTCGCCATAGGGGCCGCTATTGCCGCCCGCGAGGATGGAGCCGAGTGGATAGCGGGCAAGGTCGGCGGGCGTCACGGAACTGATGTCGCCCTGCACCACCTGGCCGACCTTCTGTTCGACGGTCATGCGGGCAAGCAGGGCGGTGATCGCCTGTTCGGTCGCGGCGTCGGTGATGGCGGCAGGGCTGCGCGCTGCGGGCCAGGCGGCGGGATGGGCGCGGGCGGCAGGCGCGACGGTCGGCGCCTGTTGCGCGGGCGCGGCGCTGGCGAGCGCCAGCGCGCTGGTGAGGAACATGGCGGCGTGGCGCATGGGCATCCTTCCTGACATGATTATTGTGAACGTTCTCATCAAAGGTCCTGTCATGTCCGGCAGGAGAAATCAAGCCCGGCCTCAGCGGCCGGCGCGTCGCTCGCCCAGCGCCAGCCCGCGCAGCAGCGCCGCCGCGCCCAGCGACAGCAGCGCCATCACCATGAACAAAGCGGGGAAGCCGAGCAGCGGCACGAGGCCGATGGTGAGCGAGGGCATGACCAGCGAGGGCACGGTGTTGGTGAGGTTGAAGAGGCCAAGGTCGCGGCCGCGCGAGCGGCTGTCGGGCAGCACGCGCAGGGTTTGCGCGCTGTGCAGGGCAAGGAAGATGTTGGTGGCAAGGCCGAAGATCAAGAAGCCGATGGTGGCTTCCACCCCATTGTCCGCCAGCGCCATGGCGAAGAGGCCGATGGCGGCGACGACGGCGGCGATCCGCAGTGGGCTTACCGGCCGGCCGCGACGGTCGGCCGCATAGCCCGCCGCCAGCGCCGCCGGTGCGGCGAGCAGCAGCACGATCGCCAGCAGCCGGGCGATGGCCGCGTCGCCGAAGCCGCTATCGACGCCGCGCAGCCAGACGTAGAGATAGGCGAAGAGCGCGGCCTCCGACACCTGGATCATCAGGCGCGCGAACCACATGCGCGTCGCCATGGCGCGCAGCAGCGGCACCGGGGTCGCCTGCTCGGGCGGGGGTTCATCCTCGATCCGGCGGGCGCGGCCGAAAAGGATGATCGGCAGCACGCAGGCGGTGGTGATCGCGGCGACCAGGCCAAGGCGCAGCGTCGGGCCGGCAAGGCCGGGGATGGTCACCAGCGCGCCCGTCAGCGCGCCGGATGCCGGCGCGAAGGCGAGAAGGCCGCCCAACAGCCCCTTGTGCCGATCGGGCACGACATCGGCCGCCCAGGCGGCGAGCGGCCCCAGCATCATGTTGAGCGCGCCCTGCCAGGCGAGGATCAGCGCGGTGAGCGCGGGCAGGCTGTGCGCGCTGGGCACCAACATCAGCAGCCCGCCCGACAGCAGCAGCCCGCCTAGCACCCAGGGCCGGCGCGTGCCGCTGCGATCGCTGAGCCAGCCGAAGAGGATATTGGCGGCGCTGGCCATGATCGCGCCGCAAAAGGTGGTGACGGCGAGCCACTGGACGCTGTCGCCGCCGCCCACCAGTTCGATCCGGACCGGCAGCAGGATGGTGAGGAAGGGCGTGTAGGCGATCGCCCCGCCGGCCCAGGCGAGCGCGTACAGCAGCAGGAAGCGGCGGTCCCGGTCCGGTCCTGTTCGGCCGATCATGCGGCGGGCGGCGGGGCGGTGGAGCTGCGCGTCACCAGCGTCATGGGCAGCAGGGCGGCGGGTGGCGGCGTCGCGCCTTCGCGCTGCGCCTCGATCAGCAGGCGCACGGCGGTGGCGGTGGTTTCGGCGATCGGCTGGTCAACGGCGGTCAGCGGCGGGGTGGTGAAGCGCACGAGCGGGGTGTTGTCGAAACTGACGACGGACAGGTCGCGGGGGATGTCGAGCCCGGCGGCGCGCGCCGCCTCGATCGTGGCGAGGGCCATCTGGTCGTTGCTGGCGATGATGGCGCTGGGCGGCGCGGCGCGGGCGAGCAGGGCGCGCGCGGCGCGCGCGCCCGAGGCATAGCTGAAATCGCCGGCCTCCAGCCATGCGTGGCCGTCCAGGCCCGCCGCCGCCATTTCCGCGCGCCAGCCATCGACGCGCCAGCCCGCCAGCCGATATTCGGCCGGTCCCGATATGAAGCCGATGCGGCGATGGCCGAGATCTATGAGATGCCGGGTGGCCAGCCGCGCCCCGCCTTCATCGTCCATCGACACGCGCACGCCCGCGGGCGAACCGCCATCCTCATCCCCCAGCGCGCCGATCCGGGCATAGGGCACATGGTGGCGGGTGAGGATGCGCAGGATTTCCTGATTGTCGCTGTGCGGCGGGGTGAGGATCGCGCCATCGGGCTGAAGCGCGGCGAGCGCAGCGCCCAGTTCGCGCTCCAGATGATCCTCATGCGTGTCGACCAGTTCGAAGATCAGGCGATAGCCATGTTCGGCGCATTCCAGCATGCCGCCCAGCAGCATCTGGTCGACCCAGTCGGTGCCCTGGCGCGCACGCCAGTCGGCGATGGTGCGTTCGCGGTCGTTGAGCGCGAGGATGAGATAGGATTTGGACCCGCTCATCCGCTGGGCCGCGATCGAGGGGACATAGCCCAGCCGGTCGATCGACGCCTGGACGCGCTCGCGCATTTCCGGGCGGACATTGGGTTCATTGTTGATGACGCGGCTCACCGTCTGCAGCGAGACGCCCGCGTCCGCCGCAACATGCTTGATCGTGACCGCCAGCCGCCGCCGCGCCATAGACTGTTTACCGTCCCCCGCTTTCGGGCGCGGGCGCCGCGTCCTTCTGCCAGACGCGCACCCAGTCGACCTGCATCATTTTCGGGAAGCCGCTGTCGTCGACGCCCTTGTCATTGCGTCCTTCGGGCAAGTGACCGCCAATGGCAAGGTTGAGGATCAGGTGGAAGGGACGGTCGAACGGCGCGCCCGGCGCGTCCGAGCCCAGGCTGTGCCATTCATGCGGCGCGCGGCGCGCGAATGCGACGCCATCGACCCGCCAGACCATGCCCTGCGCGTCCCATTCCAGCTCATAGACATGGAACGCCTCGCGCGATCCGGGCAAGGCGGTTTCATCGCCGATATAGCGGTTGCGCGGCGGCTGCCCGCCGAAATGGATGGTGCCGAGCACGCGGTTTTCGACCCCGCCCGCGCAGTCGGGGCACGGCGTGCCGAGATTGACCGCTTCCATGATGTCGATTTCGCCAGAGGCGGCCCAGGCGCCATAGTCCCAGCCTTCGGGCAGCATCCAGATGGCGGGCCATGTTCCCTGCCCCTGCGGCAGCTTCGCGCGCACCTGCACCTTGCCATAGCGCCAGCTGGCCTTGCCGTTGGTCGACAGGCGGGCGGAGGTGAAGGGCTTCGTCCGGCTCGCCTGGCGCTTTTCCGGCGTGGTGCGCTGGTCGGGCGGGAAAGCGGGGCCGCTATGGGTCTGGCGGCGGGCGATGATCGAGAGCAGGCCGTCGGCGACGCGGTGATTGGCGGGCGCGGGGGTGTAGCATTGCCGCTCCTCGTTGCCGCCGCCCCAGCAATTGTCGGCGAGGGCCCATTTGCTCGCGTCCAGCGACGCGCCGTCAAATTCGTCGGACCAGACCAGCGACCAGCCGGAATCGCTGCCGGGCGCCTCGGCGGCGGATGCGGGCGCGGCGATCAGCGCGGCGGCGAGGAGAAGCGCGCGCATGCTCATGCCGCCGCCACGTCCTGCGCGCCGCAATAACGCGCGACATAGGCGCCATGGTCGGGCAGGGCGGCGACCGTGCGGGACACTTGTTCGCGCAGGGTGGCGAGCAGATGCTCCAGTTCCTGCGGGCGAAGCTTTGCGGCGACGGGGTGATAGCTTCGTGGCGTCACGCCCTGTCCCATCATCACCTGCACCCAGCTGTTTTCGGCGAACAATTCCTCATTCTTGCGGAAGATGCGGCCGGTTTCGCGGAACAGTTCGATGCGGTGCGTGAGGCTGTCGGGCACGGACATGGAGGCGCAATGGCGCCAGAAGGGCGTGTCGCGCCGGTCGGTCGCCTTGTAATGAAGGATCAGGAAATCGCGGATCTGCTCCATGTCCGCCATTTGCTGGTCGTTGAATTCGGCGATGTCGCGGGGGCTGATCGCGCCGGCGGGCAGCATGCGCAGGATTCGCAACACGGCGCGCTGGATGAGGTGGATGGAGGTGGATTCGAGCGGCTCCATGAAGCCGCCCGACAGGCCGACGGCGACGCAGTTGCGATGCCATTGCCGCCGCCGCGCACCGGTGCGGAAGCGGATGGGATTGGGCTGCACCAGCGTTTCGCCCTCGACGCTGTCCAGCAGCATCTGGAGCGCGGCGCCGGGCGTCATGAAGGCGCTGCAATAGACGATGCCGTTGCCCTGCCGGTGCTGGAGCGGGATGCGCCATTGCCAGCCGGCGTCATGCGCGATCGCGCGGGTATAGGGGACGGGCGGGCGCACGCTGGCGGTCTGGACCGCGACCGCGCCGTCGCAGGGCAGCCAGTGCGTCCAGTCGTCATAGCCCGCATGCAGCGCGCCTTCGATCAGCAGCGCGCGAAAGCCGGTGCAGTCGATGAACAGGTCGCCCTCGATCCGCCGGTCGCCGTCCAGCCGCAGGGCGGCGATGTCGCCGCTCGTCCCGTCCAGGTCGACCGCGACGATCCGCCCCTCGATCCGGATGGCACCGTCGCCTTCCGCCATGGCGCGCAGAAATTTGGCGTAGAGGCCGGAATCGAGCTGATAGGCGTAATTCATCCGATCGTCGGGTAGGTGGGAGAAGCGGCTGGCCTGCGCCGCCTGCAGCTCCAGGCAATAGTCGCCATAGGGCGCGTCATGGCCCTGCGCCCGGCCATGCATCCAGAAATGCTGGAAGCCCGCCGACCAATGATCCTTGCCGGTGCCGCCGAAGCTGTGGAAATAGCTTTCGCCCGGCACGCGCCAATGTTCGAAATTGATGCCCAGCTTGAAGGTCGCCTGGGTCGCGCGCATGAAGTCGGCTTCGTCGATGCCGAGGATGCGGTTATAGGCGACAAGCGGCGGGATGGTGCTTTCGCCCACGCCGATCGTGCCGATCTGTTCGCTTTCGACCAGCGTCACCTGCGCCACGGGGCCAAGCGTCCGCGCCAGCGCGGCGGCGGTCATCCAGCCGGCGGTGCCGCCCCCGGCGACAACGATGCGGCGAGGGAGGGAAGGCTGTTTCATTGCGACAGGCTCCTCAGCAGAAACTGGTGCATGCGCGCGGCCGATTGCGCGTCGAGCGGCGCGAGCACGCCCTGGCCATGGGCAGGCACATGGGCGCGCGCGTCCGCCCCGCCCGAAAAGACATAATGGTCGAACATGGCGCGCCAGACCGCGCGCTCATGATCGGGCAGGTCGCGGATCGCCATGATCGCATGGTGCAGGGCGTTGTTGGGCTGGCCCAGATAGCGGGGCGTGTCGCGCCACCAATAGTTCATCAGGATGTTGAAGCGCGCCAGCCCTTCGACCTGATGATACCAGAGCGAGGGGATGAAGAGCGCGTCGCCCGGCTCCAGGTCGGCGACCTGCGCATGAGCGAGCGCTTCGCGATAAGCGGGATGGGCGGCGAAATCGGGCGCGGCGCCATCGACCATGGAGATGGGCCGACCGGCGGGCGTGATGTCGATGGGGCCAAGATAGAGATTGGCGAACTGGTCGGGCGGGAACAGGGTGAAGCGCCGCCGCCCCGCCACCACGCAGGCGAGATTGTCGGGAAAGTCGTTATGCGCCGCGATCCGCGTCGCATTGCCGATCCAGAGCGAGAGCAGGGGCTGGCGCGCGCCCAGGTCCAGGACATTGTCCTGCGCGACGCCGTCGAAAAACTGATGGACATCGACCGAGCCCAGATAGACGGTCGGCACCTGATCGGCGGGCAGGCCCTCCGCCTTGTCGAAGCCGGCGAAGATGTCGGGCAGGCGGCCCTTGCCCATGCGGAAATTGACCCCCATGGCCTCGTCGTAGAAGAGGCGCCCGCCAATGCCGGGGTCGGCCATGGAGACGGTGAAGTCCAGGGCGCGCGCGCGATCGGCGAGATAGGCCCGCACCGCGCGGTCGCCCTGCCGCGCCGCCCGCACCAGCGGCCAGTCGCTGACCAGGCCGCGCAGGATGAAGGGCGTTTCCTCGCCCGCGAGCAGCGCGTCGAGCGCCGCCGCGTCCGCCACCGCCAGCTCCCGCACCGGGGGCAGCGCCGGGAGCGCGCCGTCAGCCACCGGCGATCCGGCGGTTCTTGCGCGCGACCAGCTCGCTGAACTGCGCGACCGAAGCCACCGCCATGAACAGCGGCATCAGATGGCCGGCGCCATGGAGGTCGGCAAGCGCGTCGGCATCCAGCGCCTGCAGCCGATCTTCATTGACGATATGGAAGCCGACGAGGCTGTTGTTCGACCCGTCGATCAGGGGCACGTCGATGGTGAAGGGTTCGAGCAGATCGTGCCGGGCGAGCGCGGCGAAGAAATCGGCGCTGGCGCGATAGGCGGCGTCGAGATCCCCCAGGCGCTGCGCGATGAGGTCGAGATAGGGGCTGGGCTTGCCCGCCGCGTCGAACAGCGCTTCGCCGTCCATGTTATCCGGGCCGCCGCGCAGGATGCGAGGGCTGTCGAGATCGACATGCACCTGGCCGCCCGGCTGGCCATCGGCGCTGCGGCCGATGAGGAAGGGCTGGACCGCCTGCGCCAAAGGCTTGTAGCCCGCGTCCCAATGGCCGCCCTCCAGGAACAGATTTTCACCATTGTCGAAGCCGAACAGGGCGAGCGCGCTGAATGCGCCGCTGGCCTGATCGCGGCGGAAGAGGATGGGAAAATGGGCCTGCGCCTGGCGGAATTCGGCCGGCATCAACAGGCAGGCCATGACGCCGTCGCCCAGCTCCGCCGCGCTGTCGGTCCGCACCCGCAGGTCGCGATGGTTGAGGGAATCGAGAAGCTGATGCTGGCTCATGAAGAAAGGGACGCTCCACTCCTTGGCCCTGTGCCCCTGTGGCAAGGCCGCGCCCTGGCTTGCGCCGGGCACGGCCTTGTCCCACCCCCGGGAAGGACGATCAAGCCGCGTCAGAAATTGACGCGGATGCCGGCGCCGTAACGGGCATAGCCGGGCGAGGCGAAGGTGACATTCTGGTCGCTACGCAAATGGCCGCGGCGGCTGGTGCCGGTGAGGTTGATCGCCTCGACAAAGGCGGTGTAGCCCTTCCGGAACTCCCAGCTGGCGCTGGCGTCGACCTGGCCATAGGCTTCGACATAGAAGGGGTTGGGCCCGGTGCCCGACAGGAATTCGTCGCGCCAATTATAGGCGACGCGCGCCTGGATGCCGTTCTTGTCGTAGAAGAGGACGGCGTTGGCGCTGTCCGACAGGCCGGTGAGCGCGAACTGGGCGACGCTCGAAGGCTGGCTGTTGTCGTAGGTCGCGTCGCCGCGGACGATGGTGTAGTTGAGGATGGTGCCGAAGCCGGTTTCCCAGAAATTATGCTGGATCGCGAATTCGAAGCCATAGAGATGCGCCGACTGGTCGGAGTTGATCGGCGTCGTCACCTGGAAATTGACGGGATTATCCTCGGGCAGACCCAGGATCCGGCCGGTATAATTGCCCGTCACCGGATCGAAACTGTCGATTTCGACCGAGGCGGGATAATTGGCGAAGATATAATTGCGGATGTCGGTGGTGCTGGCATTGGCGCCCAGAGCCGCGACTGCCGCCTGATAGCGCGGGCCGTCCGCCGGGTTGGTGAGGCCGAAGGCTTCGGTATCGACCCGCGTGCTGGAGATGAAGTTGCGCACCCGCTTGTCGAAGAAGCCGACCGACAGATAGCTGGCGGGGGCGTAATACCATTCGGCCGACAGGTCGATATTCTTCGACTTGTAGGGCAGCAGGCCCGGATTGCCGCGCGATCCGGTGCCGCCGCCGATGCGGAACAGCTGGTCGAGCGTCTGCCCGCCCTGCATCGAGGCATAGTCGGGCCGCGTGATGGTGTGGCTGTAGCTGGCGCGCAGCTTCACATTGTCGATCGGCTCGAAATCGACGTCGAAGGCCGGCAGCCAATTGTCATAGTCGCCGCGGAAGGTGGTGAAGTCGCTTTCGCCGCCGAAGACCAGGTTGAATTCGTTGATCGACACCCACTGGGTCGCGGTCGGGATCGGCACCAGCGCCGATGATTTGATCTTGGTCTTTTCATAGCGCAGGCCGGCGCGGAAATGAGCCGGGCGGTTGGCGACGTCGAATTCGAAATTGCCCTGGATATAGGGCGCGATGGTGCGTTCGCGGATACGGCGGTCGACGGTGAAGCTGGAGAGGCAGTCGTCATCGCCGCCGCAGATGCCGTTCAGGTCATCGAGGAACGCCACCATCTTTTCGAAATTGAAGGTATAGAATTGCTGGATCATCGCCGGATCGCCGGCGCCCGACAGGCCCTTGAACTTGTCGGGGAGACTGACGAGCGTGAACAGATCGTCGGGCATCTGGTCCTTGGTGGTGGAACCGCTCCAGGTGTCGTTCTGGATATAGCCATAGGCCGAGCGCACCTTGTTTTCGATATAGGTGACGCCGAAGTCGAGGCTGTCGAGGATGGAATTGTCGAAGTCATAGCTGCCGCGCAGCTGGGCTTCGTTGATGCGGTCCTTGAAATAGGCGTTGCGGAAGGCGTTGCCCGTCGCCTGGATGTTGCCCGCGTCGAACGGGTCGATGCCGTCATGCATGTCGACCGAGATGACCGGCAGGTCGTTGGTATAGTCCACCGTCTGGCTGGCGACGCCGAAGATGGCGGTGCCGACCGAGGTGCTGGTGCCATAGGGATTGTTCGCGCCGGACTCCGCGGTCGAATGATGCGCGTCCAGCTCCAGCCGCAGGCCGCCCGGGCCGTCCCAGGCGATGTTGCCGCCCAGCGACTTGTTTTCCGACCGGTTTTCGGTCAGCGAGCCCGAATAGGACAGGTCCTTGCCTTCATTGACGCCGAAGCGTTCGGTGTAGAAGTTGGGGCCGGCGACGGGGCCGTCGGTCCAGCTGCTCGACACGTCGTTGAAGTTGAACCAGATGCCGACGTTGGAATTGCGCACCTGAACGGTGTTGCGCGAATAGGTATAGTCGATCGTGGCGGTGAGGTTTTCCGCGGGGCGGACCTGGAGCACGACCTGGCCGTTCAGGCGCTCGCGATTGATGTCGTTGAGGTCATAGCTGGCGTTCTGCTGCACCTGATAGACATCATTGGGGCCGGGCCGGTTTTCGATATTGGCGGCGCGTGGATCGTCGGGCTGCGGCAGCGAGCCCCAGTTATTTTCCGATCCCAGATAGCCGTCGCGCCAGCCGACATTGGCCTGGTTCACGCTGGCCTTGCGCTTCTGCCACGACCCGGTGATGGCGATGCCGAACAGGCCGTCGGCGAAGGTGTCGGAAATGATGCCGGACAGTTCGGGCGTGATCGGATCGCTGTTGTTGCGCGAGCTGTCATAGACGCCCTTCACCGCGAAGCTGCCGCGCAGACCCGGGCGGTCGAGCGGACGGGGCGTCTTGATGTTGATGGTGGAGCCGATGCCGCCGCTGGGCAGCGTGGCGCGGCCGGACTTGTAGACTTCCACGCCGGCGACGCCTTCCGACGCCAGATTGGCGAAGTCGAAGGAGCGAGTCGCGGGCGCGCTGGCCCCGTCGCCCAGGCTGGAGGTCGGCATCTGGCGGCCGTTCAGCAGCACCAGGTTGAATTCGGGGCCAAAGCCGCGGACGGTGACGGTCGAGCCTTCGCCGTTGGAGCGGTCGATCGACACGCCGGTGATGCGCTGGAGCGATTCCGCGAGGTTGGTGTCGGGGAATTTGCCGATATCCTCGGCCGAGATGGCGTCGACCACGCCCTGCGCATCGCGCTTGATGTCGCGCGCGGCGGTGAGGCTGGCGCGGATGCCGGTGACGACGATGTCGGCCGCCTGTTCATCGGCGGCGGCGTTCTGCGCCAATGCAGCGTGACTGCCGCAGGCCAGCGCGAGCGCCGAAGCGCCGCAGACGAGAGTCGACAGCCGATAAGCCTTGGAAATGCGCATATATCCCCTCCCCGTGCCGCGAATCGGCATCTGGTGCGTTTGTTGTGAACGTTCACCTATTTGATAACGTTCACTTGGTCAAGTGGGGTGAGCGGTTTCGCACCGGCGCTAGCACGCAAAATATGGGTGACCGCGCCGACGGCAGCGTGCGGCCCCCGCACCATAAAAGCAGGGCGGACTGACATTGTCAGCCCGCCCTGCGGCGTTCAGTGTTGCGCGACCCTGCCCGAAACAGAGGGGCGCGTGCCTTTCATCAGGCCGGGGCCATGGCGTAGCGCTCGAATTCCTCCTTGTAGCGCTGCGTGATCATCGCCTGTTCCTCGGGGCCCACATCCTTGGCCAGTTCCAGAAACCAGGTGCCTTCCTCGGAATAGACATGGTGCGCGACCGCGCCGCGAATATGTTCGAGCTTGTCGAGATAATCCTGGCTCATCGGGTCGAGCCGTTCCAGCAGGCCCATCTCCATCTTGGCGGCGGATTGTTCCTGATAGGCGAGTTCGGCATGGCCGACCTGCTTGTCGGCGGCGAGCGCGGGGTAGATGGCCGCTTCCTCCGCCACCGAATGGCCGGTGAGGATGAGGGCGAGGCGCTTTTGCGCCTCGCGCCGTGCTTCCGCCGTGGTGGCGGATTTGACCGCCGCGAACAGCGCCTCGATCTGGCGATGATGATCGAGGATCTGCGAGAGCCAGTCGCCTGGGCGGGCGGCGGCTTCGGCCTTGGCGCGCGCCTTGGCGCGGGCTTCCTCGCTTTCGGGCGGCGTCACCGCCGCAACGACCTTGTCGATGATGGACATGATGTTCCTCCTCGGTTGACGGATCAGGCGTTCATCGCGTCGAGATCGACGCGGCTTTCGCGGTCCCAGAAGCGCAGCGGCGCCAGTGCCGCGACGAAGGCCTTGGCATCGTCCGCGCTCTCCAGCCCCAGGCAGCCATCGTCCAGATCCTCGGCGATGCCGGCCTTGACCAGCAGCGGTTCGGCCTGGGGCGAGAGGCCCAGAAACTTGCAATGGGCAAAGGCGTCGGCGACGAAATCCTTCGACGGCGCGTCCTTGGCCAGCATGGCGGCGCCTTCGTCAGACAGGATCACTGCGACCGCGTCGTAGAGGACGGACGGCCCGCCATCGATCTTCTGCTGGGCCGGCAGCATCGTCCCGTCGCTGAGCGTCGCGCCGCCGATCTTGGGCGCGACCACTTCGCACATGGCGCCGGCATCCTCGACAGCGCTCATCAGCGCCTTGACCAGCGCCGCGTCGGCGCCGTCGCTGACCAGCAGCCCCAGCTTGCGGCCGGCGAAGCTTTGCGGGCCGTTTTTGAGGATGCTGAGCGCGTCGGACGGCGGCAGGTCGGTCTTGGGCGCGACCGCCGCCTTGGCGGGTTCGGGCAGCGGCAGGCCGAGGCCCTTCGCCACCGTGTCCGCCAGATCGCCGTCGATGTGGATGAGGTGCGAGACCATGCGCGAGCGAATGTCGGGCCGTTCGACCTTGGACAGTTCGAACACCAGCGCGTCGCCGATATGCTTCTGCTCGATCGGGGTCTGGCTGATGTAGAATTGCCGCGCCTGGCTATAATGGTCGGCGAAGCTTTCCGGGCGGATGCGCAGCTTGTCGCCGTCGGGCGGAGTCATCACGCTCTTGAAGCCGCGAACCGGATCCTCGCGCGGGCCGCCCTGCGCGGGGCCCCAGCTATTGGGTTCGTAATTGGCGCGGCCGGCCGGGTTGTGCATCGCCATATGCCCGTCCTGCTGGAAATGGGCGAAGGGGCAGCGCGGCGCATTGACCGGCAGATGAGTGAAGTTGGGCGAGCCCAAGCGCTTCAACTGCGTGTCGAGATAGGAGAAATTGCGGCCCTGGAGCAGCGGGTCGTTGGTGAAGTCGATGCCCGGCACGATATTCTGCGTGCAGAAGGCGACCTGTTCGGTGGTGGCGAAGAAATTGTCGACCAGCCGGTCGAGCACCAGGCGGCCGACGACCCGCACCGGCACCAGTTCCTCCGGGATGATCTTGGTCGCATCAAGCACGTCGAAGTCGAAAGAGTCGGCAAATTCCTGATCGAAAATCTGGACGCCCAGTTCCCATTCGGGGAAATCGCCGGATTCGATCGCGGTCCACAGGTCGCGGCGGTGGAAGTCGGGATCGGCGCCGTTGATCTTGACCGCTTCGTTCCAGACCACCGACTGGAGGCCGAGCTTGGGCTTCCAGTGGAACTTGACGAAGGACGACTTGCCGTCAACGTCGACCAGGCGGAAGGTGTGGACGCCAAAGCCCTCCATCATGCGGAAGGAGCGCGGGATCGTCCGGTCGGACATGATCCACATGACCATGTGCATGCTTTCGGGACTGAGGCTGATGAAGTCCCAGAAATTGTCATGCGCGGTCTGCGCCTGGGGGAAGCCGCGATCGGGCTCGGGCTTGGCGGCGTGGATGAGGTCGGGGAACTTGATCGCGTCCTGGATGAAGAAGACCGGGATATTGTTGCCGACGAGGTCCCAATTGCCTTCCTTGGTATAGAGCTTGACGGCGAAGCCGCGCACGTCGCGCGCCACGTCGGACGAGCCCTTGGACCCGGCGACGGTCGAGAAGCGCGCGAAGGCTTCGGTCTTTTCGCCCACGCGCTGGAAGATGTCGGCGCGGGTGATGTCGGCCAGGCTTTCGGTCAGTTCGAAATAGCCATGGGCGCCATAGCCGCGGGCATGGACGACGCGCTCGGGAATGCGCTCATGATCGAAATGAAAGATTTTCTCGCGGAAATGGAAATCCTCCAGCAGCGTCGGGCCGCGCGCGCCCTGCTTCAGGCTGTTCTGGTCATCAGCGACCGGCACGCCCTGCGAGGTGGTGAGGACGGCGCCGTCTTCCTGCGCAACCTGGTGCGTTTCGCCGCCCTTGCCCTGGTTTTCCTGGAAGCTGTCCGACAGTTCTGGCTTGGCATCCTTTCCGTTGGTGCCGGTCGGGGATGCGTTGCTGCCTGTGTGCGTGGCCATATACCCTGTCTCCTGTCCATTTGGATCGACTACGGGGCCACGAACCACCGGACGCGGTCGAGGTTTCCGACAAAAACGCCCGGACTGATGGAAATCAGCAAGATTGTTGGCGACGCGCGACGAACGCGGCGGCGCCGGCCGATCAGAAGGCGGCGATGCCGGTGATGGCGCGGCCCAGGATCAGCGCGTGGACGTCATGCGCGCCTTCATAGGTGTTGACCGTTTCCAGGTTCATCATGTGGCGCATCACCTGATAGTCTTCGGATATGCCGTTGCCGCCATGCATGTCGCGGGCGAGCCGGGCAATGTCGAGCGCCTTGCCGACATTGTTGCGCTTGATCATGGACACCATGTCAGGGTGGAAGCGGCCTTCGTCCATCAGCCGCCCGACGCGCAGCGCGCCCTGCAGGCCAAAGGCGATGTCGCACATCATGTCGGCGAGCTTCTTCTGATAGAGCTGGGTGGCGGCGAGCGGACGGCCGAACTGACGGCGATCCAGGCCATATTGGCGAGCGGCATGGAGGCAGAATTCCGCCGCGCCCATCGCGCCCCAGGCGATGCCGTAGCGCGCCCGGTTGAGGCAGCCAAATGGCCCCTTCAACCCCTCCACGCCCGGCAGCAGGGCATCGGCCCCGACCCGGACATCGTCCATCAGGATCATGCCGGTGGTGGATGCGCGCAGCGACAGCTTGCCCTCGATCCGGGGCGTCGAGAGGCCCTGCGCGCCCCGTTCCAGAACGAAGCCGCGAATCTTGCCGTCATGCGCTTCGGATTTGGCCCAGATGATGAAGATGTCGGCGAAGGGCGCGTTGCTGATCCAGGTCTTGGAGCCGCTCACTATATAGCCATCGCCATCGCGCCGCGCGACCGTGCGCATGCCCGACGGGTCGGAGCCGGCGTCCGGTTCGGTGAGGCCGAAGCAGCCGATCAGCGTGCCGGCGGTGAGGCCGGGGAGATAGCGGTCCTTCTGCGCGGGCGAGCCATAGGCGTGGATCGGATGGATGACGAGGCTGGACTGGACCGACGCCATGGAGCGATAGCCGGAATCGACCCGCTCGATTTCCCGCGCGATGAGGCCATAAGCGACATAGCTGGCGCCAGCGCCGCCATGGATTGCGGGGAGGGTAACGCCGAGCAGCCCGGCGCGGCCCATGGCGGAAAACAGGTCGGGCGCGTCGCGCTCCTCCCGAAAAGCGTCGATCACCCGGGGCTGCAGTTCGCCCTGCGCGAAGGCGCGGGCGGAGTCGCGGATCATCCGCTCCTCCTCGCTCAGCTGGCTGTCGAGGTCGAACGGGTCGTCCCAGGCGAAATGAGTCATGCATCGTCTCCTTGGCGCAGGGATGGATTATTTGCGTCGGCGCGACAATGGCGGCGATCGCGGGTGGGCAGCGGCGCGGGATGGCCATGGGGCGAAGGAAGCCAAATGCCCGCTGGGACGTTCTGTCCGCCATGCTGGTCTTTCTCGATTTCGAAGCCTCCTCGCTGGGCAAGCGCAGCTATCCGATCGAGGTGGGCTGGGTGTTCGAGGATGGCCGCAGCGAAGCGCATCTGATCCGCCCGGCGCCCGAGTGGACCGACTGGGACGCTCAGGCCGAGGCGGTCCACCATATTCCGCGCGACCTGCTGCTGCGCGAGGGCGCGCCGCATGATGTGGTCGCGCAGCGCATGATCGAGGCGCTGGAGGGCCATGACCTGCTGGCGAGCGCGCCGTCCTGGGACGGCAAATGGCTGAGCGCGCTGCTGCGGGCGGCGGGGCTGCCGCGCCACAGTCTGCGGCTGCGCGACAGCGACGAGGCGATGCGCGCCTGCGCGGAGCAAATCCTGGCGCCGGTGGTGCCCGCCGACGCGCTGGCGCAGACGGTGTCGGAGCTGCTGGTGCTGACCGAGATCCGCGCGCCGGGGCAGCCGCCCGCGCACCGCGCCCTTGCCGATGCGCAGGAGGAGCGGGCGCGCTGGCTGAAGGTGGGCGATGCCGCCCGCAGCCTGGCCGAAAGAACGGCGCTGGCCTACCGATAGGGCGGGCGGCTGAGGAAGATATCATCGCGCGCTGCGCCGGCGGCGCTCATCGCTTGATGTTGATGATCGAGGCCTGGGTATATTCCTTGAGCCCGTCCGCCCCGAGTTCAGCGCCGATGCCTGAGGATTTTGCGCCGCGAAACGGGATGGTGGGATTGAGCGCGAGATGCTGATTCACCCAGACGGTGCCGCTCTGAATTCGTGCCGCGGCGGCCGTCGCGCGCTCTTCGTTCGCGCTCCAGATCGAGCCGCCCAATCCATAGTCGCTGGCGTTGGCGCGCGCGATGACATCGTCCAGATCGCGATATTTGAGCACGGGGAGGACGGGGCCGAACTGTTCCTCGCGCACGATCGCCGCATCGTCGTCGACGTCGCGCACGATGGTCGGCGACAGGAAATAGCCGGGCCGGTCGATCACGTCGCCGCCGGCCACGAGTTGCCCTTCCTCGGCGCAGCTCTTGAGCAACGCCTTGAGCTTGTCGAACTGGGCGCGATTCTGGATCGGGCCGATCTGCGCGCCCTGGCGCGTGCCATCGTCGACGATCGCCGCGCGCGCCAGCCGGGCCAGTTCGTCGCAGAAAATCTCGTACATGGCTTCGGGCACATAGGCGCGCTTGATCGCGACGCAGACCTGGCCGGCATTGGCCATCGCGCCCTGGAAAATGCGCCGGGCGGCATCGACCGGGTCGGCATCGTCCAGGACGATCGCCGCGTCATTGCCGCCCAGCTCCAGCGTCACGCGCTTGAGCGTCGCGGCGGCCGCCTGCATCACCTTCTTCCCCGTTTCGGTCGATCCGGTGAAGGAAATCTTCGCGATGTCGGGATGGCTGGTCATTGCCGGGCCGAGATCATTGTCGTCGCACAGGATGTTGACGACCCCGGGCGGCAATATGTCGGCGCACAGGGCGCCGAACAGCAGGCTGGTGAGCGGGGTTGTGGGCGCCGGCTTCGCCACCACCGTATTGCCCGCCATCAGCGCCGGACCCAGCTTGTTCATCAGCAGCATCAGCGGGAAATTCCACGGCGTGATCGCGCCGACCACGCCCAGCGGCTTGCGTAGTTCGACGATCTTGCCCTTTTCATCGTCCTTGAGCAGCACGGGCTCCAGGCGCATCGCCGCAAAGGCGCGCAGGGTGAAGGCCGCGCCCATCACTTCCATGCCGGCCTGGTCGAGCGGCTTGCCCTGTTCGCGGGTCAGCAGCTGGCTGAATTCGCCGGCGCGCCCCTGCAGGGCGTCGGCCAGCGCGGTGAGCAGAGCGGCGCGTTCCTCGATCGGACGAGCGGACCAGGCCGGGAAGGCGGCCCGGGCGGCGGCGACCGCTTCGTCCAGCAGGGCTTCGTCCGCCAGCGGGCAGGCGGCGAAGGCGTCGCCGGTCGCGGGGTTGATGACGTCCATGGTGCGCACGCCGTCGCGCAGCGCGCCGTTGATCAGCAATTTGGGATCGGACATGGGAAGCTCCGGTAGCAGGATCAGGCGAAGGTGATGACCGAGCGGGCGATATTTCCGCCCTTCATCTCGGCGAACGCCTCCTCGATCTGGTGAAGGCCGATGCGGCGGGAAATCAGCTCGTCCAGCCGCAGCCGGCCGGCCATGTAGAAGTCGACCAGGCGGGGAATGTCGACCGGGAAGCGGTTCGACCCCATGTTGGAGCCCTTGAGCGATTTTTCCGCGAGAAATTCATAGCCGTTGAGGCTGACCTTCTGCCCGACCGGGATCATGCCGACGATGGTGGCGGTGCCGCCCCGTCGCAGCATGGTGAAGGCGTCTTGGGCGGTCTTTGCCAGGCCGATCGCTTCGATCGCATGATCCACGCCGCCGCGCGTCATTTCGATGATCCGCGCGACCGCCTGGCCATCGGATGCGTCGATGAAGTCGGTCGCGCCGAAGCGCCGCGCCAGATCCTCCTTCTCCGCGATCCGGTCGATGGCGATGATCCGGCCGGCGCCCGCCAGCGCGGCCGCGTTAATGGCGCACAGGCCGATGCCGCCGCAGCCGATCACCGCGACGCTTTCGCCGGGGCGGACCTGCGCGGTGTAGGTGATCGCGCCATAGCCGGTGATGACGGCGCAGCCCAGCAGCGCGGCGCGGTCGAGCGGCATGTCCGGCCGGATGCGCACGCAGGCATTTTCGTGGATCAGCATCTGTTCGGCGAAGGCGGAGAGATGCAGGAACTGCGTCATGGGCGCGGCCGAGTCGCCAAGGCGCGGCTCGTCCGTCTTGGCGCGCTGCGTCTCCGGGCTGACGCAGCGGCTGATATGCCCCGACACGCAATGGTCGCAATGGCCGCAAAAGGCGGAGAGGCAAGTGACGACATGATCGCCTGGTTGAACCGAGCGCACTTCGCTGCCGACCGCTTCGACGACGCCCGCGCTTTCATGGCCCAGGATGGTGGGCAGGCGCGTGGGATAGCTGCCTTCGTAGAAATGCAGGTCGGAATGGCAGACGCCGGTGGCCGCGGTGCGGATCAGCACTTCGCGCGGGCCGGGTTTGGAAATGGCCACGTCCTCGATCGACAGCGGGCTTCCCACGGAACGCAAGATGGCGGCTTTCACGTCTCTCTCCTATCGCTATGGCAGCAGATTACTAAAATCGGCACGCTTTCCAACATCAAAAAGCAAGCCGCAGAAAATTAAATTTGAAATGTGCGTATGTTTTTGGCTTGCAAGTGCCGCCGACCCTGCGCATCAATGGCGATGCGCGATCCGTCGCGCCCAGAAGATGATGGAGAAGGTGCCCGGTGGATTTCGAACTGAGCGAACGGCAGCGCCATTTTCGCGACCGCGTCCGCGATTTCATCGAATCGGAGATACGGCCCCGCGCCGGCGACTATGCGGATCAGGCGCATGGCGCGGATCGCTGGCGGCCCGTGCCGGTGATCGAGGAATTGAAGCCGCGCGCGCGGGCCGCGGGCCTGTGGAACCTGTTCATGCCGCCGCGGTCGGGCCGCAGCCATGTGGACGACAGCTTCACCTTCGAAGGCGAGCAGCTGACCAACCTGGAATATGCGCTGTGCGCCGAAGAAATGGGGCGGGTGAACTGGGCGAGCGAGGTCTTCAACTGCTCGGCGCCCGACACCGGCAATATGGAAGTGCTGCTGCGCTATGGCACGCGGGAGCAGAAGGATCGCTGGCTCGCCCCGCTGATGCAGGGGGAGATTCGCTCCGCCTTCCTGATGACCGAGCCGGCGGTGGCGTCGTCCGACGCGACCAACATCGAATGTTCGATCCTGCGCGATGGGGACGATTATGTGATCAACGGCCGCAAATGGTGGTCGTCGGGCACGGGCGATCCGCGCTGCAAGGTCGCGATCGTCATGGGCAAGTCCGATCCGCACGGGTCGCGCCACGGCAGCCAGAGCATGATCCTGATGCCGATGGATGCGCCGGGCGTGCGGATCGAGCGGATGCTGACCGTCTATGGCTATGACCATGCACCCCATGGCCATGGCGAAATCCTGCTGGACAATGTGCGCGTGCCCGCCGCCAACATGCTGCTGGGGGAAGGACGCGGTTTCGAAATCGCGCAGGGGCGCCTGGGGCCGGGCCGCATCCATCATTGCATGCGGACCATCGGCGTCGCCGAGGAAGCGCTTGCCGCCATGGCCGCCAGGCTGACCAGCCGGGTCGCCTTCGGCAAGCGCATCGCCGACCATAGCGTGTGGGAGCAGCGCATTGCCCGCGCGCGCATCGACATAGAGATGAGCCGCCTGCTGTGCCTGAAGGCCGCGGATATGATGGACCGCGCGGGCAACAAGGCGGCGCAGCTGGAAATCGCGATGATCAAGGTGCAGGCGCCGGCGATGGCGCTGCAGATACTGGACGACGCCATTCAGGCGCATGGCGGCGGCGGCGTGTCGCAGGATTTCTTCCTGGCCCATGCCTGGGCGGGGCTGCGCACGCTGCGCTTCGCCGATGGGCCGGACGAGGTGCATGCCCGCGCCATCGCCCGGGCCGAATTCGGCAAATATGCCGCGCCGGCGCCGCGCGCCTGACGGGCGGCCGCCAAGGATCGACAAGGAAGAGGAAGAGATATGAGCCGGGAAGCCGTCATCGTTTCGACCGCGCGCACGCCGATCGGCCGCGCCAATCGCGGGGCGTTCAACAATTGCGAGCCCGCCATGCTGGCCGCCCATGTCATGGCCGCCGCCGTTGAGCGCGCGGGGATCGATCCCGCCCGCATCGACGATGTCTTCTATGGCACCGGCAACCAATATGGGCAGCAATTCTTCAATATCGGCCGCCTGGCCGTCTTTGCCGGCAAGCTGCCGCAGTCGCTGGCCGGCTTCACGCTAGATCGCAAATGCGCATCCGGGCTGACCACCGTGGCGTTGGCCGCGCGATCCATCATGGCGAACGACACCGATGTCGCGCTGGCGGGCGGGGGCGAATCCATTTCGATGACGATGAAGCCGGGGCTGGTGAAGCCCGACTGGCGATCGCAGGCCGTGCTCGACAATGAACCCGACGCCTATATGGCGATGATCGAGACGGCCGAGATCGTCGCCGAGCGCTATGGCGTGTCGCGCGAGGCGCAGGATCGCTTCGCCGCCGAAAGCCAGCGCCGCGCCGCCGCGGGCATCGCCGCCGGCCGCTTCGACGCGGAGATCGTGCCGCTGACCGCGGAGAAAATCCTGTGGAACAAGGACGGGACCGAGGCGGGGCGGGAGACGGTGACGCTGGCGCAGGACGAGGGGGTCCGCGCCGACACCAGCTATGAAGGCCTGTCCGCGCTGAAGCCGGTCTGGAAGGACGGGCTGACGATCAAGGAGGGGCGCAACGTGACCGCCGGTAACGCCAGCCAGCTGTCCGACGGCGCGTCCGCGCAGATCGTGATGGACCGCGCCACCGCCGAGGCGGAAGGCCGCCCGATCCTGGGCGTGTTCCGCGGCTTTCAGGTCGCGGGATGCCGCCCCGACGAAATGGGCATCGGCCCGGTCTTCGCCATTCCCAAGCTGCTCGATCGCGCGGGGCTGAAGGTCGAAGATATCGGCCTGTGGGAAATCAACGAGGCTTTTGCCAGCCAGGCGCTGTACTGCCGCGACACGCTGGGCATCGACCCGGAAAAGCTGAACGTCAATGGCGGCGCGATCGCCATCGGCCATCCCTTCGGCATGACCGGCAGCCGCCTGGTCGGCCATGCCCTGATCGAGGGGCGCCGCCGGGGCGTGCGTCATGTCGTCGTGTCGATGTGCGTCGCGGGCGGCATGGGCGCGGCCGGCCTGTTCGAAATCATCTGACCCTGCACCAATGGGGAAATCATCATGGACCTGAGTTTCACGCAAGAGGATGAGGCGTTTCGCGCGGAGGTGCGCGCCTTCCTTCAGGACAAGCTGCCCGCCCGCCTGTCGGACAAGGTGCGCAAGGGCCAGCGCCTGACCAAGGCGGACATGGAGGAATGGCACGCCATCCTCAATGCGCGCGGCTGGCTGGCCAATCACTGGCCGGTCGAATGGGGCGGCACGGGCTGGAGCGTGATGCAGCGCTTCATCTTCGAAACCGAGGTCGCGCTGGCCCATGCGCCGCGGATCGTGCCGTTCGGCCTGTCGATGCTGGCGCCGGTGCTGATCAAATATGGGTCGGAAGCGCAGAAGAAACATTGGCTGCCCCGCATCCTCGACGGGACCGACTGGTGGTGCCAGGGCTATTCGGAACCGGGCGCCGGGTCCGATCTTGCCGCGCTCAAGACCAGCGCGGTGCGCGAGGGCGATCATTATGTCGTGAACGGTCAGAAGACCTGGACCACGCTGGGCCAATATGCCGACATGATCTTCTGCCTGGTGCGCACCGACAATAAGGGCAAGAAGCAGGAAGGCATTTCCTTCCTGCTGATCGACATGAAGACGCCCGGCATCGAGGTGCGGCCGATCAAGCTGCTCGACGGCGATTATGAGGTGAACGAGGTCTTCTTCACTGATGTGCGCGTGCCGGTCGAGAATCTGGTCGGGGAGGAGAATAAGGGGTGGACCTACGCCAAATATCTGCTGACCTATGAGCGGACCAACATCGCCGGCGTGGGTGCGTCCATGGCGGCGTTCGAACGGCTGAAGCAGGTGGCGGCGACGCAGCGGCGCAACGGCCGCCCCCTGGCGCAGGACCCGCAGTTCGCGGCGCGCCTCGCCCGGCTGGAAATCGACCTGGAAAATATGAAGACGACCAATTTGCGCGTCCTGGCCGCAGCCGGGGCCGGACATGCGCCGATGGCGGAAAGCTCGATGCTCAAGATCCGGGGGACCGAGATCCGCCAGCAGATTTCTGACCTGATGCGCCGCGCCGCGGGCGTCCATGCCCAGCCTTTCGTGACCGAGGCGCTGGAGGAAGGGTTCAACGGCCCCGCCGTCGGCCCCGATTTCGCCGCGCCCGCCGCATCCCATTATTTCAACTATCGCAAGCTTTCGATCTTCGGCGGCTCCAACGAGGTGCAGCGCGAGATCATCAGCAAGGCCATATTGGAGCTTTGAGCCATGGATTTTTCGCTGGGCGAGGACCGGCAGATGCTGGTCGACACTTTGGGCCGGTTCCTGGCCGGCAATTTTGACTGGAAGACTCGCGAGACGGTGATCGAAACGGCCGAGGGCTGGTCGCGGCCGGTCTGGGCCCAGCTGGCCGAGCTGGGCGTGATCGGCGCGCTGTTCGACGAGGCGAGCGGCGGGTTCGGCGGATCGGCCTTCGACATCGGCGTCGTGTTCGCCGAGGTGGGGAAGGCGCTGGCGGTGGGGCCGTTCCTGGGCACGCTGCTGGCCGGCCGCGCGCTCGCCGCGACGGGCGAGACGGCGCTGCTGGAGCAGGCGATCGCCGGGGAAGTGACCCTGTCCGCCGCGCTGGACAGCGACGCCGCGCAGGGCGTCGCGGACGGGGAAGGCTGGGCACTGACGGGAACGCAGCCCGTCGTGCCCTTCGCAGCGAGCGCCGACCGCATCGTCGTCGCCGCGCGGACAGGGGAGGGGCCTTCCCTGTTTCTGATCGAGAAGGGTGCGCCGGGGATCGAGATACGCGATTATCCGCTGATCGACGGCGGCGCGGCCGGCGAGCTGATGCTGGATGGCGCGGCCGCGACGCTGCTGGGGCAAGCGGGCGAAGCGGGAGCCATCATCGAGGAAGCGGTCGCCGCGGGTCTGGTCGCGCTCTGCTGGGAAGCGGTCGCGATCATGGATTCGCTCAAGGTCCAGACGCTGGAATATCTGCGCACTCGCAAGCAGTTCGGCGTCGCCATCGGCAAGTTCCAGGCGCTGCAGCATCGCATGGCGACGCTGGCGCTGGAAATCGAACAGGCGCGATCGTCCGCGATCAACGCGGCCGATCGCTTCGCCAAGGGGCGGCTGGAACGGGAGAAGGCGGTGTCGGCCGCTAAGTTCACCATCGGCCGCGTCGGTTCCCTGGCGGCCGAAGAGGCGATCCAGATGCATGGCGGCATCGGCATGACCTGGGAATTGCCGCTGTCCCATTATGCCAAGCGGCTGGTGATGATCGGCCATCAGCTGGGCGACGAGGACATGCATCTCGAACGGTTCATCGCGCTGGGCCAGGACGCATTGGCAACGGCGTCCTGACGCTGCCGAGGCGGCAGGGATGAAGCAAGACGCCCCCCTCTCGCTTGCGGGAGGGGGGCGTTTCGTATTGCCGGCGGTTCAGAAAGGCGGCAGGGGCGCGGCGGGTCAATAGCCCGACAGGCGGGCGAGACGATCGGCGTGGAAATCGCTGTCGCCATAAAGTTCGGCCAGCACGCGCTGCCGCTTCATGTAGAAGCCGATATCATATTCGTCGGTCATGCCGATGCCGCCATGCATCTGCACCCCCTCCTGCACCGCGAGCAGGCTGGCAAAGCCGACCATGCCCTTGGCGACCGTCGCGGCGCGATCCGCCGCCTCTGCGCCCTGGTCGAGCAGCTGCTGCGCCTTGAGCACCGCCGCGCGCGCGACCTCCAGCTCGCAATAAAGATGGGCGGCGCGATGCTGCAGCACCTGGAAGCTGCCGATCGCCTGGCCGAACTGCTTGCGGTCGCGCAGATAGGCCATCGTCATGTCGGCAGCGCCGTTGGCGAGCCCCAGCATTTCCGACGCCGCGCCGGTCCGCAGCACGGTCAGCAGCGCGTCGAGCGGGCCGCGGCCGCCATCGACCTCTCCGATCACCGCGTCGCCATCGACCTGAACATCGGCAAAGTCGAGCCGGGCGGCGAGGCTGGCGTCGGCCAGGCGGCGCGGCGACGCGGTCGCGGCGTCGCCCGGCACGGCGAAGAGGGTGATGCCATCGACATCGTCGGGCGCGCCGCTCGTGCGCGCGGCGACGATCAGCAGATCGGCGACATGGCCGAAGGGCACGAAGCGCTTCGTGCCGCTGAGGCGGAAGCCGTTGCCGGATCGCTCCGCGCGCAGGCCGACATGGTGGGGCCGATGGCGCGCGGCTTCGTCGATCGCAATGGCGGCGATGCTCTCCCCCGCCAGGATCGCGGGCAGATGGCGGCGCCGCAGCGGCTCGCTCGCGCCCTTGAGCGCGGTCACCGCGCCCACGGCGGTCGAGAGGAAGGGCGATGGCGTGAGGTTGCGGCCGATTTCCTCGAGCACGATCCCGGCTTCGACATGGCCCAGGCCCAGGCCGCCATCGGCCTCATCGGCGACGATGCCGGTAAAGCCCATCTCGGCGAAACGCCGCCACAGATCGGGGGCATAGCCCCTTTCGTCATCCGCATCGCGCAGCGCCCGCCGGTGCGCCACTGGGGCGGTGTCGGCGAGGAACGGGCGCGCGGTGTCGGCGAGCATCACCTGCTCGTCAGTGAGGAACATGGGCATGGGTCAGGCTCCGGGCAGCGCGAGAATGCGCTTGGCGATGATGTTGAGCTGGATTTCGGACGTGCCGCCCTCGATCGAATTGGCCTTGGTGCGCAGCCAGGCGCGCGCGGCGGCGCCCTGGCGCGATTCGTCGCTGTCCCACTCCAGCGCCGCCGATCCGCCCGCCGCCATGGCGAGTTCGTAGCGCTGCTTGTTCAGCTCCGTGCCGGTATATTTCATCATCGAGGGCTGGGCGGGATGCGCCTTGCCGGCCTTGAGCTCGTCGAGAAACCGTTCCGACATGGCCCGGAATGCTTCGGCCCGCAGGTCGAACTGGGCGATGCGCGCGCGCAGGATCGGGTCGGCCAGCCGGCCGTCGGCCTCCGCGCCCAGATTGGCTAGCGCGATCTTCGACAGGGAAATGGCGCCGCCCTGCGTGCCCATGCCCGAAATCATCTCGCGCTCATGCCCGAGCAGATATTTGGCGACGTCCCAGCCGCGGTTGATCTCGCCCACCAGCTGGTCCTTGGGCACCTTCACATTGTCGAAGAAGGTTTCGCAAAAGGGCGAATAGCCCGAGATCAGCAGGATCGGCCGGGTCGATACACCCGGCGAATCCATGTCGAACAGCAGGAAGGATATGCCGCGATGCTTGTTCGTCGGATCGGTCCGGACGAGGCAGAAGATCCAGTCGGCCTGATCGGCATAGCTGGTCCACACCTTCTGCCCGTTGACCAGGAAATGATCGCCCTTGTCCTCCGCGCGAGTGGCGAGGCTGGCAAGGTCCGATCCCGCATTGGGTTCGGAATAGCCCTGGCACCAGCGAATCTCGCCGCGCGCGATCCGCGGCAGATGCTCCAGCTTCTGTTCTTCCGTGCCATAGCGCAGCAGCGCGGGCCCCAGCATCGAGATGCCGAAGCTGTGCAGCGGCGTGCGGCAGCCAAGGTCGGCCATTTCCTGCCGCACGATCTTGGCCTGATCGGGCGACAGTCCGCCCCCGCCATAGCGCGCCGGCCAGTCGGGCACGGTCCAGCCCCGCGCGCCCATGATGTCGAGCCATTGCTTTTGCGCGACGCTGCTGAACCGGGCCTTGCGCCCGCCCCAGCAGACATCCTTGTCGGACCGCACCGGCTCGCGCATTTCGGCCGGGCAATGGGCCTCCAGCCAGGCGCGGGTTTCGGCGCGGAACGCGGTCAGATCGTCGCTCATGCCGCCACCTTTCCGGCGCGCGCCATCAGCTCGATCTCATGACCCTCCGGGCCGAGCAGGAAGGCGACCCGGCCACCGCCATAGTCGAACGGCCCCCGGTCCAGCGTTGCCCCATGGGCGATCGCCTGCGCCAGCGACGCGTCGAAATCGCGCGTGATGAAGCCGATCGGGCCATGGAGCGACCCGCTCTGCAAGGCGCGGCCGTCGCGCCACTGAAACAGGACCAGCGTGAAGCCGCCGCCCGGCGCGGTGAGCATGATCTCGCGAAAGGTCGGTCCTTCGACCTGATTGGTGCGCTCCATGGCGAAGGCGCCGGTGAAGAAGGCCTCAGCCCGCTCGACATCGGCGGTGACGATCTTGAAGAAGGCGAGCGTGTCGCGCGCGCGGGTGGCGGCCTCAGCCATTGAAGCGGCCTCCCTGCGCGGCCTTGTCCTGGAGCAGGGTCGACAGGCGGAAATCGGTCAGCCGATCGGCATGAGTCTGGAGGCCGGCGACGATCACGTCCAGGCCGACCTGGTCCGCCCAGAAGGTCGGACCGCCCGTCCAGGCCGGCCAGCCATAGCCGTTCAGCCAGACGATATCGATGTCCGAGGGGCGCTGGGCGATGCCTTCCTCCAGGATCAGCGCCGCTTCATTGACCATGGGGTAGAAGAGCCGCTCGCGAATCTCCTGATCGCTGATCATGCGCTGTTCCTTGCCCGATTTGGCGGCGAAGTCGGCGATGATCGCATCCACGTCGGGCGATGGCGTGCGGTTGCGCTTCTCGTCATAATCGTAGAAGCCCTTGCCGGTTTTCTGGCCGCGCCGCCCGCGCTCGCACAATACTTCGCGGATCGTGGCGCTGGAGGATTTGTCCGGGTCCCAGCCCAGGTCGAGCCCGGCAAGATCGCCCATCTGGAAGGGGCCCATGGGAAAACCGAAGTCGAGCACGACCTGATCCACCTGCGCCGGGCGCGCGCCTTCCATCAGCAGCGCATTGGCCTCGCGCGTGCGGGCGGCCAGGATGCGGTTGCCGATGAAGCCGTGGCAGACCCCCGACACGACGGCGACCTTGCCGATGCGCCGGGCGAGCGCCATGGCGGTGGCCATGACCTGCGGCGATGTCCTGGCGCCGCGAACGACCTCCAGCAGCCGCATGACATTGGCGGGCGAGAAGAAATGCAGGCCCACGACCCATTCGGGACGAGAGGTCGCCGCCGCAATTTCGTCGACATCGAGATAGCTGGTATTGGTGGCGAGGATCGCGCCCGGCTTGCAGATGGCGTCAAGCTTGCCGAACACGTCCTTCTTGATGTCCATGAGTTCGAACACCGCCTCGATCACCAGGTCGCAATCGGCGAAGTCGCCATAGTCGAGCGAGGTCGACAGCAAGTCCATGGCCTGATCCACCTGTTCCGGCTTGATCCGCCCCTTGGCGGCGGTGGCGTCGTAATTTTTGCGGATGATGCCGACGCCGCGGTCGAGCGCCGCCTGTTCGCGCTCGACCATCATGACGGGAATGCCGGCGGACAGGAAATTCATGGCAATGCCGCCGCCCATGGTGCCCGCGCCGATGATGCCGACCCTGGCGATCGGCAGGGGCTGTGTGCCTTCGGGCAGGCCGTCGATCCGGGCGGCGGCGCGCTCGGCGAAGAAGACATGGCGCAGCGCCTTCGACTGGTCGCCTTCGACCAGCGATTTGAAGAGGCTGCGTTCCTTTGCGATACCCTCGGCAAAGGGCAGGGTGGTGGCGGCCTCCACCGCGGCGATGCATGCTTGCGGCGCATCCTGCCCCTTGATCCGCCGCGCATTGGCGGCGCGATAGGCGTTGAAGAAGCCGGGCGGCGTCTCGGCCAGCTTGTCGGTCCGCGCGCTCGACACGGGATGGTCGTCGCCAATGACGGAGCGCGCAAAGGCGATGGCTTCCTGGTCGAGCGCGGCGTCATCGACCAGCCGGTCGACAAGGCCGATCTGCTGCGCCTTCGCGGCGGAGATGGGCGCGCCGGTCACGATCATCGGCAGCGCTTCGGCGACGCCGACGACGCGCGGCAGACGCTGCGTGCCGCCCGCCCCGGGGAGCAGGCCAAGCTTCACTTCGGGCAGGCCCAGCTTGGCCGAAGCCGCGGCGATGCGGTAATGGCAGCCAAGCGCGACCTCCAGCCCACCGCCGAGCGCGGTGCCATGGATCGCGGCGACCACCGGCTTGCCGCATTGTTCGATGGCGTCGATGACGGCGGGGAGGCTGGGTTCCATCGGAGGCTTGCCGAATTCGGTGATGTCCGCCCCGGCGAAGAAGGTGCGCCCGGCCGCGCGGATGACGACGGCGCGAACGGCGTCATCGGCCGATGCCTGCGCCATCGCATCGGCCAGGCCGGCGCGCACCTGCGCCGACAGGGCGTTCACAGGCGGATTATCCGCCGTGACGACCAGAATGTCGCCGTCGCGCTTCGTGCTGATCACGCTCATCACCTCTCCCCATATGCATCGATCGTTTTGCCCGTCGCGACGGCAGGCCGTCCGACTCTGAATGTGCATACCATATCTTCGGAAATAAGGTCGCAGATCAAGATGTTTCTTATTTTCCGTGTTGAAGAACGCGGAAATTGCGCATAGCCTTCGCTGCAACCGCCTACGGAAAAACAAACCTCAAGTAGGAATATGCGAGATGGATGCTGATAATCCGACAAGCGCGACGCTGGCTGAACCCAGGGTGCAGACCTGGCCCGCTCTGTCGTTGGCCGAAGCGGTGGAGCGGCTGTGCGCGCCGGGATCGCTGTTCGAGCTGGAGGAGGTGACGGTCCGGGGCGTGCGAATGCGCACATGGAAGAACCAGCCGCCCAGCCTGGCTGCGCTGGCGCGTCATGCGCGCGCATCTTTCGCCGGCAATGAGTTCATCGTCTATGAAGGCGATCGGGTCAGCTATGAAGGCTGGTTCCGCGCCGTGGCCGCGCTGGCGCATCGGTTGCAGCAGCAGGGCGTGGGGAAGGGCGATCGCGTCGCCATTGCGATGCGCAACCTGCCCGAATGGCCGGTCGCCTTCTTCGCCGTCACCAGCATCGGCGCGATCGCCGTGCCGCTTAACGCCTGGTGGCAGGCGCAGGAGCTGCGCTACGGGCTCGACAATGCGGGCGCGCGGCTGCTGATCTGCGATGGCGAGCGCTATCAGCGGATCGCGCCGCTGCGCGATGCGCTGCCCGACCTCGCTGCCATCTGGGTGGCGCGGGCGAAGGCGCCGCTCATGGAGGCCGAGGCACTGGAGGCGCTGATCGGCGCGCCGGGCGACTATGCCGACCTGCCGGACCAGGACTTGCCGGCAGTTGAAATTGAGCCCGACGACGAGGCGACGCTCTTTTACACCAGCGGCACCACGGGCGCGCCCAAGGGCGCGCTGGGCACGCATCGCAGCGCGCTGACGGGCAGCCTCGCCAATGCGTTCAGCACGCATCGGTCTTGCCTGCGCCGGGGCGAGGAGCCACCGCCATCGCGCCCGCGCATCGCGCTGACGGTGATCCCGCTCTTCCACGTCACCGCCTGCAACGCTTCGCTGATGAGCACGATGATGACCGGCAGCAAGCTGGTGATGATGCGCAAATGGGACGCGGTCGAGGCTATGGCGCTGATCGAGCGGGAGAAAGTCACGGTGACGGGGGGCGTGCCGACCATCGCCTGGCAACTGATCGAGCATCCCGATCGCCCCAAATATGACCTCTCTTCCCTCGAATCGGTCGCCTATGGCGGCGCGCCGGCCGCTCCCGAACTGGTGCGGCTGATCGACAGCGACATGCATGTCTCGCCCAGCAGCGGCTGGGGCATGACCGAGACCTCGGCGACCGTCACGACCCATGCGGGGGAGGATTATGTCCATCGCCCCGACAGTTGCGGTCCCGCGCTGCCGGTGTCGGACATCCGCATCATGGCGCTGGACGGCGCGCACGAGATGCCGGTCGGCGAAGTGGGTGAATTATGGGCGTTCGGGCCCCAGGTGGTGAAGGGCTATTGGCGCAACCCCGAAGCGACCGCCGCCACCTTCTTCGACGGATGGGTGCGCACGGGCGATCTGGCGCGGGTGGATGCGGAAGGCTTTTGCTACATCGTCGATCGCGCCAAGGACATCGTCATCCGGGGCGGCGAGAATATTTATTGTATCGAGGTCGAAAACTGCCTCTACGCCCATCCGGCGGTGACGGACGCAGCGCTGATCGGCCTGCCGCACCGCACCTTGGGAGAGACTCCCGCCGCGATCGTCCATCTGGCGCCGGGCCAGGAGGCCAGCGAAGCGGTGTTGCAGGCTTGGGTGCGCGCGCGGCTGGCGCCGTTCAAGGTGCCCGAGCGGATCCATGTCTGCCCGACGCCCCTGCCGCGCAACGCCAATGGCAAGATCATCAAGGCCGAACTGCGCGCCTTCTTCGACGGCTAGGCCGAGGGCGCCCGGCGTCGCCCTACCAGGCCGCGCCGGCGCGCAGGTCGCCCGGGCGGCGCGCCGTCGGGTGCGAGCTGGACAGCCCGCCATCGACGGCGATCGCCTGCCCGTGGATATAGCTGGCCGCGTCGGAGGCGAGGAAGAGGGCGACTTCGGCAATCTCCTCGGGCTCGCCGCCGCGCAGCAGCGGATTGAGCTGGCCGATCTTGTCCAGCTTGCCTGCCGCGCGGGCGCGGTCATAGGCGGATTTGGTCATGCCGGTTTCGATCAGGCCCGGGCAGATGGCGTTGATGCGCACGCCCGACCCGGCAAGCTGCTGCGCGGCGGTCTGCACCAGATTGATGACGCCCGCCTTGGACGCGGAATAATGGGCCGGTCCCGCGCCCGACCGCAGGCCCGCGACCGATGCGGTGCACAGAATGGCGCCGCCGCCCGCGCGCGCGATCGCCGGAGCGCCATGCTTGACCGCCAGGAAGGGACCGATCAGGTTGATGCGCAGCGTTTCCATCCAGATGTCGGGCGTCGCGTCGAAAAAGCCGCCCGCCGCTTGGCCGCTGATGCCGGCATTGGCATGGAAGATGTCGAGCCGGCCCAGCTGCCGCTCGGCCATGTCGACAAGGGCGGCGATGTCCGCTTCCGACCCAGCGTCGCCGGTCACTGCGACGGCGCTATGGCCATCGTCTTCGATCTGCGCCGCCACGTCGCGCACGGCGTCGCTGCGGTCGAAGGCGATCAGCCCGGCGCCCGCCCCGGCGAAGCGGCGGGCGGTCGCGCGGCCGATGCCGGACGCGGCGCCGGTGACGATCGCGACCTTGCCGGCCAGGGGGAGCGTCATATGGTGATGCCCCCGTCGACCACCACCATCTGCCCCGTCATCCAGGCCGCGGCGGGCGAGGCGAGGAACACGGCGGCACCGGCAATATCGCGCGGATCGCCCAATCGGCGCATCGGCGTGCGAGCCGCGGTCGCGTCATGGACCTTTTCATCCTCCCACAGCGCGCGGGCGAAATCGGTCTTCACCACGCCGGGCGCGATCGCATTGACGCGAATGCCATGCCGGCCATTTTCGACGGCATAGTTGCGCACCAGCTGGAAGTCGGCCGCCTTGGAGATATTGTAGCCGCCGATCGTGTCCGACCCCTTGAGCCCGCCGATCGAGGAAATGACGACGATGGCGCCGTCCCGCTTCGCGCGCATGTCGGGCAGGGCGAGCTGGACCAGCCAGTGATTGGCGAGGACATTATTGTCCAGGATCTTGCGGAACTGTTCATCGCTGATCCCGTCCATCGACCCATAATAGGGATTGCTGGCGGCATTGCAGACCAGGATATCGATCGGCCCCAGCTGCGCGCGGGCGGCGGCGAACATCTCCTCCAGCGCCTGTTTGGACGAAATGCTGGCGGCGATCGCGATCGCACGCCCCTCGCCATGGCGCGCATTGATGCCGGCGGCGACGTCCTCGCACGCATCCTGATTGCGGCTGGAAATCACCACCCTGGCGCCCTGCGCGGCCAGTTCCTCGGCTATGGCGCGGCCGATGCCCCGCGATGAGCCCGTCACCACGGCCACCTTGCCGCTCACGTCGAACAGCGACATGCTTCACTCTCCCTTCGTCAGATGTCAGGCGCCCGCTTGCCGGGCGAAATGCCACGCCTGCTCGGCCAGCGGGCGCACGCGCGCGGCCGCCTTTTCGGCTTCCGCATTGGATGCATTGCCGTCGAGCACGCGCTTCTTGATGCCCTGCACGATGCCGACCAGGCGGAACAGGCCATAGGCGAAATACCAGTTGAGATCGGGCACGCCGCTGCGCCCGGTGCGGGCGCAATAGCGGTCGGTCATCTCCTGAAGCTCCGGTATGCCGAGCGCCGCCAGATCGACCCCGCCCAGTTGCGCCTGACGGTCGCCGCGCGGTATCGCCCAGTTCATCGCCAGATAGGCGAAGTCCGCCAGCGGATCGCCCAGCGTCGACAATTCCCAGTCGAGCACCGCTCGCACCTGCGGCGCATCGGGCGCGAAGATGAGATTGTCGATGCGATAATCGCCATGGATGATCGATGTCCGCTCCTGCGCCGGCATGGTGCGCGGCAGCCATTCGATCAGCCGCTCGACCTCCTCGATCTCATCGGTCTGGGACGCGCGATACTGTTTGGTCCAGCGCTTGACCTGCCGCTCGAAATAGTTGCCCGGCGCGCCATAGTCGCCCAGGCCCAGGCGATCGGGCGAAAGATTGTGCAGGTCGGCCAGCACATCGACGGTCGCATGATAGATGGCGCGGCGGTCGGATGGGTCCGCATCGGGCAGGATGCCGTCCCAGAAGGTGCGCCCTTCGACCATTTCCATGACGTAGAAGGGCGCGCCGATGATCGCGTCCGTGTCGCACAGGGCATAGGGCCGCGCGACGGGAAAGCCGGTCGGATGCAGGGCGGCGATCACGCGATATTCGCGATCGACGGCATGAGCGGAGGGCAGGATGGCGCCGAAGGGCTTGCGGCGCAGCACATAGGCGCGCGCGCCGTCCGACAGGCGGTAGGTGGGGTTGGACTGGCCGCCGGGAAATTTGCGCATGTCCTGCAGCGCGCCAAATCCCTCCACATGCTGCTGCAGCCAGGTTTCGAGTCGCTGGCGGGACGCTGCGTCATCCGTCTGCTGGCGCGCGCTTTCACTGTCTGTCACGGTTTGCGCAATCCTCTCCCGATGTGATTGCGGATACCATATCTTCAAAAAACAATGGAAAGCAACGCCTAAAGCCATACCAATATTTCAATTGGTGCGGGCAACAAGGATGTTGGCCGGCGCGTGGCGCTCCGGCATAAGGGGCAGATGGCAGAAGAAACAGAATTGGCGGTCCAAGCCAAGCGCAAGCCGCGCAGCCGGCAGAAGTTCGAATTGAAGCGCGAGGAAATCCTCGCCGCGGCGACCGACTTCATCAACGTCCAGGGCGTGAAGGGCACGACGCTGGGCGAAGTGGCGAAGATGGTGGACCTCAACACCACCAGCATCACCTATTATTTCAAGCGCAAGGAGTTGCTGGCCGCCGCCGTGTTCGAACGCAGCATGGAGCGGCTGCACGACATGGTGCGCGCGTCGGGGGCGCAGCCCGACCCGCGGTCGCGGGTGCGCCATTTCGTCGACCAGCATGTCGCCCTGCGCGCCGATGTCATTCGCGGCCGCGGCAAGGCGCTGGCCAGCCTGTCGGACCTGCGCACGCTGGAGGATAATATCCGCCTGCCGCTGGAGCGACGCTTCCAGGAGATTTTCCGCGACGTCAGGGCCTTTTTCGAGACGCCGGCCGAACCCGCGTCCAAGACGGTGATGACCGGGCGCGCGCACATGCTGCTGGAAACCATTTTCTGGCTGCCGGTATGGATCAGCCATTATCCGCTCGACGAGTTCGACCGCGTGTCGCGCCGCCTGTTCGACATATTGGACCATGGCATCGCCCGGTCCGACGCGGTCTGGGCGCCCGTGCTGCTCACCGGCCCGCAGGATGACGCGGTGGCGGCGCAGGAGGGCAGCGCCGAGAATTTCCTGCGCGTCGCCACGCGCCTGATCAACGAGATGGGTTATCGCGGGGCGTCGGTGCTGCGCATCGTCGAGGAGTTGAAGGTCACCAAGGGCAGTTTCTACCATCATCTCGATGCCAAGGATGATCTGGTGCTGGAATGTTTCCGCCGCAGCTACGGCCGCATCGCCCAGGTGCAGGCGCAGGCGCGGCAGCTGGGCGGCAGTGAATGGCAACGGCTCTCCAGCGTCATCGCCTCGCTGCTCGATATCCAGTTCGACGCGCAATGGCCGCTGACGCGCACATCGGCGCTGCAGGCGCTGCCGCTCAACCTGCGCGGCGAGGCGGTGGAGCGTTCGGATCGCAGCGCCGTGCGCTTCGCCGGCAATCTGATCGAGGGAGCGGCCGAAGGCAGCATCCGGCTGGTCGATCCGATGATCGCCAGCCAGATGATCATCGCGACGCTCAATTCCGCCTTCGACCTGCGCCGCTGGGCGTCGCGGCTGAACCGGTCGGAGGCGATTGGCCTCTACGCGTCCACGGTGCTGGGCGGGCTGTTCGATTCGGATCTGGCGACGCAATGGGCCGCCGTGCGGCTTGATCGGCAGGAACTTAACGCCTGAGGTATGTCGTAAATATCTGATAATGATATCGAATTATCTAAATTCCTATAGATGGTTGAAACTTGCGTCGCGCCGCTCCATGACAGGGGGAGAGAGGAGCGCGATGCGATATGAGCCAAGCGGACGCGTTGCAGCGACTGGTCGGGTGCAGCTATGGCTCGCCCGTCCTGCGGATCGACCAACAGCTGGTGGACGCGTTCGCGCAGCTGACGGGCGACCATCAATATATTCATGTCGATCCTGAACGCGCGGCGCTGACGCCCTTTGGCGGCACTATCGCGCATGGCTTCCTGCTCCTGTCGCTGCTGCCGCAATTGCATGCGCAGTCCGACCGGCCGGCGCTGCCGACGCTGGCGATGGCGGTCAACTACGGGTTTGACCGGGTTCGCTTCGTCACGCCCGTTCGCGTGGGCAGCGCGGTGCGCGCGCGCTTTTCCGTCGCGTCGCTCACCGAAAAACGTCCCGGCGAATGGCAGCAGGAACTGGACGTGACCTTGTTGCTGGAGGCGCAGGAGCGGCCGGCGCTGGTCGCTCGCTGGTTGAGCCTGATGGTCTTGCCCGCCGAGGCGACGGCGTGACGCGCGCGCCGGCGTCAGTCCGGCGTCGGTGGCCGACGCATCCGCATCAGGCTTTCCTGTGCGACGCTGGCGACCAGCCGGCCCTGCGCGGTGAAGAAATGTCCCTGGCTGAGGCCGCGCGCATGGCCGGCCCAAGGACTGTCGGTTTCGAACAGCAGCCAATCGTCCATGTCGGGCGTGTCGTGGAACCAGATGGCATGATCCAGGCTGGCGGTCTGGACGCCCCGGCTGAACGGGCGGATGCCGTGCGGCAACATGGCGGTGCGCAGCAGCATCATGTCGGACGCATAGGCCAGCAGGGCGCGCTGCACCGCCGGCTCCGCGCCCGCCGGATGGCGCAGGCGCATCCACCAGGCCGATCGCGGCGGTTGCGGTTCGGCGCCGAACAGCGCGTCGGGATCGATCGGCACGATCTCGATCGGCCGGCCGTCCAGCCGATCGGCGAAAAGCCGGCCGCGCTCGTCGGTGCGGTTGCGCCACTGGCGCAGGCGGTCGGCGGACTGTTCCGGCGTCAGATGCGTGCGCATGTCGACCTGATGAACATGTCCGTCCTCGGCGCCATGGAAGCTGACCTGGACGACCAGAATGGGCTGGCCGTCCTGCGTGGCGATCACCTGACGATTGGCGAAGCTGCGCCCCAGAAAATGCTCGGTCACGTGATAGTCCACCGCCTTGCCGACATCGCCCGCGCGCAGGAAGGATGCGTGGAGGCTGTGGGCGAGCCGCCCTTGCCCTTCGGCTTGCGCCGCGGCCATCAGCGCCTGCGCGATCGCCTGCCCGCCGAAGATGCGCCCCGCGGGCCCATCCAGCCCTTCGCCGCGCGCGGCAAGCGGCGCAGTCGGCACGGGATCAACCAGGCGGCGAATGTCCTGCGACCATATCAGGGATATATCCTGTCTCATGAAGACCATATTGTCGGATCAGGATGATGCGTCAAATAGATTTCCATAAAAATTCAAATAACGCTTTGCCTGATATTCTGAATTTCAGAGATATTGGCGGGATCATCTCTGACGAGGAAAATTCTTGTCTTCGCCATGGACGGGTCTTCCGGTCTGGGCGTCTGTCTGATCTGGTCGAGAATGATCTGAGACTATTGGATGGACTTGGCGTCACCTCGATCTTCGATCTTCGCGCCCGGCGCGAGCGGGAGGCGGACCGGACCATCTGGCGAGGAGGCGGGGTCGAAACTCATGTGTTTCGGCCCGGCCACAAGCGCCGGCTGGTCGACATGGCGCAGGATTATCCAGCCACGCCGGCCGGGGCGGAAGCGCTGATGCGGGACTTTTATGCCGAACTGCCGCGGACCATGGCCCATGTCTTTGGCGAGCTGTTGGTGCGCATCAGCCAGGGCGCCTTTCCCTGCATCATCCATTGTTCGGCCGGCAAGGATCGCACCGGCATGGCCGTGGCGTTGCTGCTGGCGGCGCTGGGATGCGGCCGCGAGGCCATCGTGGCGGACTATGTCGCCTCCGCCCACGCCCGCAGGATCGAAGGCGCGATGGTGCGCAGCGTGGTGCGCGACGAATCCGTCGCGCGGTTCCGCGCCCGCTATCCCGCCGACGCGCTGGCGGTGATGACGGATGCGCGGCCGGACTTCATCCTGTCGGCGCTGGATGCGATCGACGGCGACTGGGGCGGGATGGCGCCCTATCTGGACGGCATTGGCGTCACCGCGCCGGTGGTCGCGCGGCTGCGGGCGGACTTGCTGGAAAACATGGAAGGGCAGAGACTATGAAGGCATTATTGTCGCAAGCCGCAGGCGGGCCGGAAACGCTGGTGCTGGCGGACCGGCCGGTGCCGACCGCCGGGCGGGGCGAATTGCTGGTCAAGATACTGGTCTGCGCGATCAACTATCCCGACGTGCTGATCATCGAGGATAAATATCAGTTCAAGCCCGAACGCCCCTTCGCGCCGGGGAGCGAAATCTGCGCCGAGGTCGCGGCGGTCGGCGAGGATGTCGAGGGCTGGGCGCCCGGTGACCGACTGATCGCGGTGACGGGCCATGGCGGCCTGTCGGAATATATGCTGCTGCCGGCCGCCAAGGCGTTCGCCCTGCCGCACGGACGCGATCCGATGGAGGGAGCGGCGCTGCTGATGACCTATGCCACGACCATCCATGCGCTGGTCGATCGCGGCGCGCTGGCGGCCGGGGAGACGTTGCTGGTGCTGGGCGCCGCCGGTGGCGTCGGCCTGGCCGCGGTCGAGATCGGCAAGGCGATGGGCGCGCGCGTCGTGGCCGCCGTGTCGTCGGAGGAGAAGGCGCAGGCGGCGCGCGACGCCGGCGCGGACGATGTGCTGATCTACGGCCGCGCGCCGTTCGACAAGGCGCAGTCGAAGGCGCTGGCGCAGGCGTTCAAGGACAAGGTGGGGCCTGACGGCGCGCATGTGATCTATGATCCGGTAGGGGGCGACTATTGCGATCCCGCGCTGCGCGCCATCGCTTGGGAGGGGCGCTATCTGGTGGTCGGCTTTCCCGCGGGCATCCCGCATCTGCCTCTCAACCTGACCTTGCTCAAAAGCTGCGACGTGCGCGGCGTGTTCTGGGGCGGGTTCGCCGCCCGCTATCCCGATCGCAACCGCGCCCATGTCGCGCAGCTTTTCCGCTGGTGGGAGGAGGGCAGCATCCGGCCACGCATCGATCGCAGCTGGCCGTTGGAACGGGCCGGCGAGGCGATCGCCTGGCTCGCCGATCGCAAGGCGGTGGGCAAGGTGGTGGTGGACCTGCGCCAGGGCGCCTGATTGCATGGGTCGCGCCTTATGCTAGGCAAGGGCGCTATGGCAGGGGCGAAGGAGAAGGGCTGCATGCGGCTGAGCGCGGCCGAGCGCAAGCGGCAGATGGTCGATGCGGCCGATCACATCGTCAACCGCGACCGGTCCGCCGATCTGTCGATGCGGGAGGTCGCCGACAGGGCAGGCGCCAGCCGGGCGCTGGCCTATGCCTATTTTCCCGACCGGATCGGTCTGCTCGATGCGCTGCTGGAAGGGCAGGTCGACCTGCTGGTAGACGCCGGGATCATGGAGGCGGCAGCGCGGGGCTCCGTGACCGAACGCGCCTGCGCGGTAGCGGCCATCTACCTGCGCCATGTCGCGGCGCATGGCGAGGCCCTGGCGCTGGTGCTGCGCGACGCCGCGGTGGCGCGGCAGCTGAACGGCGCAGCGTCGCGCCTGCGCGGGCGCGTCTATCGCGCGCTGGGCCGAAGCGTGCGGGAGGCGCTGAAGATGCCCGGCGCGGAAGCGATGGCGCTGATCCACATGCTGGTGGTCATTCCCGAGGAAGCGGCGCGGCAGGTGCGGATGGGCATATTGACCATCGCACAGGCGCAGGCGCTCAGCGACCGGCTGATGGCGGCGGCGATCGCTGCCCAGGCGCCGCGCTAGGGGGAGTCGCCGCCGCGCCACCCGCATTGCTGCGCATGCCGGCCAACACGATCGACAGGCAGAGGCGCGTGGCGATGTCATGGTCGATCCGGCCGTCCGCCAGCAGCGATCCGCCGCGCCGCACGATTGCGGACAATATCGCATTGGCGCCCTCGGCCTCCGCCGCGGACATGCCATAGCGCGCCTGCATCGACGCCAGCACGGGGGCGCGCGCCTGGCGCCGCAGCTCCTCGCGTTCCGCGCGCAATATCTGCTTGATCTCCGGCACGCGCAGCAGGGCCTGCAACAGCGATCCGCGCCTTTCGGATTCCTCGAGATAGAAGATGGTCGAGAGCACGACCGACGTGACCGGATCGTCTCCCCGCGAAATCACGTCGCGGCGGGTCTGTTCGATCGCCGCCAGTTCGCGGCGCGCCAGCGCCACCAGCAGGTCGATCCGCCGTCCGAAACAATTATGCGCCTGCGCCTCTGAAATGCCGACTGCGCGGGCGACCCGGTTGAGGCTGATGTCCTGCACGCCTTCCGCCGTCGCGATGACGCTTGCGGCATCCAGCAATTGTTCGCGCCGCTCGTCCGGATTGAGCCGGGTGCGGGTGCGCCGGGACTGGCGCGGGATGCGCAACTGGATCGTTTCCCCCGCGTCGGGCGGTGCAGGCGGCAATTCGGGGCGCAGGGCGGCGCGATCGGCATGGGGACGATGCCAGTAGGTCCGCGCCGGGCGTGGAATGGCGAGTCGGTCGCACAGCTTGGCCAGACCGTTGGCGGTCATCCCCAGTTCGGCCGCGATCTGGCCCAGCGGCGCGCGCCAGACGCGATCCATCAACTGGCGGCGGGTTAGGCACGAAGGCGGGGCGGCGGGCATCGGTCCCTTGTGTCGCAAGGCTTGCAAAGGCGCAAGATAGGCCGTTCGCAGCGGATGAATGCATTATCGGTATGTCATACACCATCGATAAAGTGGGTGTGAAAACATATCTGTTGAACGGAAGGTATGTTTTGTGCAGGAAGGGCGAAACGGCGTCGGGGTGTCGACGGCGAACCGAGGGGAGAGGATGATGGCGCTCAGCACGGCCTTCACGCGGATGTTCGGGATCGAGCATCCCATCGCCATGGGCGGTATGCAGTGGGTTGGCCGGGCGCCGCTGGTCGCCGCGGTCGCCAATGCTGGCGCGCTGGGATTTCTGACCGCGCTCACCCAGCCATCGCCGGAGGAACTGGTCCGGGAGATCGGCCGGGTCCGCGACCGCACCGACAAGCCTTTCGGCGTCAATCTGACGATCCTCCCCACCATGCGCCCGCCGCCTTATGCGGAATATCGCCGCGCGATCATCGAGTCGGGCGTGACCATCGTGGAAACGGCGGGCCATCGGCCGCAGGAGCATGTCGAGGATTTCAAGCGGGCTGGCGTCCGCGTCATCCATAAATGCACCGCCGTGCGCCATGCGCTGGCGGCCGAACGCATGGGCGTGGACGTGATTTCGATCGACGGCTTTGAATGCGCCGGCCATCCGGGCGAGGATGATGTGCCGGGCCTGATCCTGATCCCGGCGGCGGTGGACAGGCTGAAAATCCCGATCATCGCGAGCGGCGGCTTCGCCGACGGGCGCGGCCTGGTCGCGGCGCTCGCGCTGGGGGCGGAAGGCATCAATATGGGGACGCGCTTTCTGGCGACGCGCGAATGCGCCATCCACGACAATGTGAAGCAGAAGATATTGGCGAGCGACGAGCGCGACACCAACCTCATCTTCCGCAATCTGCGCAACACGGCGCGGGTCGGCAAAAACGTCGTGTCGGACACGGTGGCGGAGATATTGTCCCGGCCCGAGGCGCGGTTCGAGGATGTCGCGCATCTGGTGGCGGGCCAGAAGGGCAAAGCGGTGATGGAGGACGGCGACCTGTCGGCGGGTCTCTATTGGGCCGGGCAGGCGCAGGGGCTGATCCACGATATTCCCGCCGTCGGGGATCTGGTGAGCCGGATCGTGCGCGAGGCGCAGGACATTTTGCGCGGGCGGCTCGATCGGCTGTTTGCCGACGCGGCGGAGGTGGTGGCATGACCGCGCCCTTCGCGACGTCGATCGAACGGGACGCGCAGGGCGCGCTATGGGGGCCATGGCGTGCGCCGCGGCAGATGCTGGACGCGCAAAGCTATGACGGGCACGCGTCGATCCATGATGACGACACGGCCCGCAAACTGGGGTTCCGGGGCGGGACGATCGAGGGGCCGACTCATTTCAGCCAGTTCGATCCGCTCGCCTATGCGCTGTGGGGCGAGGCGTGGTTCGCCACGGGCTGCATCTCCGCTCATTATCGCAGCCCCGTGTTCGAAGGGGAGGAGGTGCGCGCGTCGGTATCGCCGCATGGCGCGGATTTTGCGCAAATCCGCATGGAAAAGCGGGACGGAACCGAAGTGCTGACCGGCACGGCCTCGATTGGTCCTGACGCGCCCGAAAGCGCACTGACCGCGCGGATGCGAACGCTCGCGCCGCTGGCGCAGCCCGTCATCCTGAAGGATGTACAGCTGGGCATGCGAACCGGGCGCATGCCCGTATCCATGGCGCCGGACCAGCGGATGGGCGATCTTTATCCCTTCAGCCTGGCCGACAAGCTGCGCCGCATCACCGAGCCTTCGCCCCGCTATGCCGACATCGTGCCGCTGGAGATGGTGAGCGTGCTGCTCAACCATGTGGCGCGCGAACAGCCTTTCCCCACGCGCGGCCCGTGCGTCGGGCTGTTCGCGGACCAGGAGATTCGCCTGATCGACGGGCCGATCCGGGTCGGCGCGCCCTATGAGCTGGACCGGGAAGTGGTGGCGCTGAGCGGCAGCCGCAAGACCGAGAGCATGTGGGTGCGCACGCGGTTGTTTCACCCCGGCGGCGACCGGCCGATCGCGACCATGCTGCTCAACACCGCCAGCCTCAAGGCGTCCTACGCCTCCTATGCGGCGGACCATGAAAGCCTTTATGAAAGCGCCCCCCATGCCTGAATTTCAGACGCTCGATTATCGGGTCGATGGCGGCATCGCCATCGCCACCTTCTCCCGCCCGGACAAGATGAACACGTTCGGCCTGGCGATGATGCAGGACCTGCTCGACCTGTTCGACCTGACCGATGGCGACGATGCCGTCCGCGCGGTGATCCTGACCGGATCGGGTCGCGCCTTTTGCGCGGGCGCGGACCTGGGCCAAGGGGGCGAGACTTTCCATTACAAGCCGGGGGGGCGGCCGGGCGACATCGACGTGGACGGCGTGCGGCGGGATGGCGGCGGACGCGTGACGCTGCGCATATTCCGCAGCCTCAAGCCGGTGATCGCGGCCGTCAACGGCGCGGCGGTGGGGATCGGGGCCACCATGCAATTGCCGATGGACGCGCGGATCGCATCCACCGACGCGCGCTTCGGCTTCGTCTTCAGCCGCCGGGGCATCACGCCCGAAGCCTGCTCCAGCTGGTTCCTGCCCAAGTTGGTGGGCGTGCCAAAAGCACTGGAATGGTTGTATAGCGGCCGCGTCTTCCAGGCCGAGGAAGCGCTGGCCGCCGGCCTGGTCCAGGCGGTGCACCCGCCCGAAGCCTTGCTGGACGCGGCCTTCGTCCATGCGCGCATGATGACGGAATATTCCTCGCCCGTATCGGTCGCGCTCAGCCGGCAACTGGTCTGGCAGAATCTGGGCGCGCCGCATCCCATGGACGCGCACCGGGTCGACAGCCGCGCGCTGCAGGCGCGCGGGCGCAGCGCCGATGTGAAGGAGGGCATCGGCGCTTTCCTGGAAAAGCGGCCGGCGCGCTTCCCCGACCGGGTGTCGCGCGACATGCCCGACTTCTTCCCTTGGGCGGACGAGCCGCCCTTCGCCTGATCGTCGTGCGGGGCTGCGCCCGGGCCTATCGCAGCACGGGCGGATCGGCCCAGTCATCAGCCGCCCGGGTGCGGGCGATGACCTCCGCCCGGCGCAGACGCGGTTCGCGCACGCCCAGAAGCAGGACCACTAGCGATATGAGCAGGCAGGCGAGCGCCGTCCCGAACAGCGGCACATAGCCCGCCAGCGCCGCGACGATGCCGCCGACCAGCGGGCCGGCCGCCGCGACGGCGCCCTCCAGCGTGGTGGAGAGGCCCAGCCGCATCGCGGCCTGCCGGCGTTCGCCGAATTCCAGCACCATGGTCTGCTGGCTCATCAGATAGCCCGCAGAGGCGGCGCCAAGCCCGCAGAAGCAGAGATAGGCCGCCCAGGCCGCATCGACCGCCAGCAGCAGGATGATCGATCCGATCCAGATCGACAGGGAGGCGATCAATGTTGCGCGATAGCCGGTGCGATCGCCCATATAGCCCCAGAGCAGATTGGCGAGCGTGTCGGCGCCCAAATAGCAGAAGGCGAGCAGGCCGATGACGCGGCCGTCCATGCCGATGCGCGCGCCGGCATAGAGGATGAAGAAGGGCGAGGCGATCCGGGCAAGGACGCAAAAGCCCTGCGCCACGAGGAAATGGCGATAGTCGCGATCGCTCAGAAGCTGCGGCAGCTGTTTCAGCCGGTCGATGAAGCCGACGCGCCGGTGCGGCGCGGGCGTGTCCGGTTCGCGCAGCAGCCGCACCAGGATCAGCAGGCCGATGCTGGTGAGCAGGAAGGTGAGGAAGAAGGTGGTGGCATAGCCATTGCCCAGCGCATTGCGATCGATCAGCCAGATGCCCGCGCCATAGGATAGGACGGCGGCGATGATGCCGCCGGTGAAGTTGCGCCACGCCTGCAGCCGGCCCCGACGATCGATCGGGATCACTTTGGCCATCAGCAGTTGGAAGGCGACGCGCTGCGCGCCGGTGAACAGGCCGAGCAGGAAGAGGCAGGCGAGCGTCAGGGCCAGTTCCGCCCAGCCGCGCAGGAACCATCCGGCCAGGGCGAGCGCCAGGATGACGGCCCGCATCGCCGCGCCCGTGCGCATGGCATGCGGCAGGATGCGCGGCGCATGGTCCAGTCGCGACGCGCTGAAGATCGGCGAGAAGATCATGCCCAGTTGCAGCAGCGCCGCGCCGCTGCCCACCAGCGCGTCCGACCCGGTCAACTGATGGATATAGGCGGGGATGAAGGTGGGGGCGTAGATCAGGCGGAAACCAGTCTGCCCGAACATCCCATAATAGAGATTGGCGCGGTAGTTGCGGCGGAAATTCTCCGCCACGAAATGGTCCTCCGCCTGCGCGCCGGCCGCCCCTTGCGTGACCTCTTCGGTGATTGCCGCCACGCGCGCCATGTCGCCCCTCCTCCTGTCGCTCTCGCCGCGGCGCCATCTCCCGATCGAGCGGGAGGGCGCGCCGCGGTCGCCGCAGATGCCCTATCAGATTCAAATTGACAGCAAAACCAATAGATGAAACTTTACGCAAAGTGACTAGGAAGAGTCTCAGCCCGAGGAGAGCGATATGACCTACGCAAATGGCAGAATCATCAATGATGCCGATTCCCACACGATGGAGACGCAGGATTGGCTCGCCCCCTATTTGGAGGGGGAATATAAGGAAAAATATACCGGCGTATATTCCAAGCGCGAGGGGGGCGAGCGCATCACCAAGATGATCGACGCCGCCATGGCGCGGAAGCATGATCCGGACGCGCGGGCCAAGGCCGCGGCCCATATCATCGACGGCGACAAGGGCTGGCTGGGCTATGGCGGCTTCGACAAGGATGAGCGCGTCGAGGCGCTGGACTGGCTGGGCTTTCAGAGCCAGCTCATCTTCCCGACCTTTGGCCTGGCCGCGATCGGCCGGGCGCAATCGACCGACCAGGCCTATGCCGCGGCGCGCGCGCTGAACCTGGCGCAGATCGATTTCTGCAGTGCCGACAGCCGCATGGTCGCAGTCGCCTACACGCCGCTCGACGAGCCCGAGCGCGCGCTGGAGGAAGCGCGCTTCGCTCATGCCAAGGGTGCGGGATCAGTGATGTTCTCCGCGTCGCCGGCCGGTGGGCGATCGCCGGGTCACCCCGATTATGATCCCTTCTGGCAATATCTGGAGGATAATCGCCTGCCCTTCATGCTGCATATCGGCCCCGGCACGCGCAAGCCGCCCGAGGCCTATATGAACAATGGCCGTGCGCGCGCGGCGGATATTCATGGCGGGGGCGAAAATCTGCGCTTCCCCGATTTCATGACGCTTTGGTATGCGCCGCAGGAATTCCTGACCGCGATGGTCTATGACGGCGTGTTCGAACACTTCCCCAATCTGCGCGGCGGGGTGATCGAATGTGGCGCCGGCTGGGTGCCCGAATTCCTGCGGATGCTGGATCATGGCTATGCGTCCTTTTCGAAAAGCGACGTCTATCTGCAGGCGATGGGCATGAAGCCTTCGGACCAGATCCGGCGCGCGGTGCGCTTCACGCCCTTCCCCAAGGAGGATGTGGGCCGGATGATCCGCGATGCGGGGCCGGAATTGTTCATGTTTTCCAGCGACTATCCGCATCCCGAAGGGACGCGCGATCCGATCGGCCTGTTCGAGGCGTCGCTGGAAGGCATCGACGAACCGGTCAAGGACATGTTCTACCGCACCAATTACGATCATATGATGTATCGCAGTTCGGAGGCGGTCGCGGTCGCGGCCGAATAGTCGTCGTATCCCGCCACGCGGCGTCGCGCCCCGCGCGGCATTCCGCATGCTGTCTGGAAGCCCGCTACTGGCGGGCTTCCTTGTCTTTTGGGGTTGAAGGTCGGGCGCGTCGAAACGCGCGCAGCCCGTCGCTTAAAAATAATTTGAATAAACGGTATGTGAAAGTTGACTTCCTGGTTCCCGGTGGCATTGTGCGGGAAAGCGCCGGGAGTCGACCCTGCGCGACAAAAGGAGGGGATCATGGTCCGCAAGTGCGTGCGCTTCTGGATGGTATCAACCTGTCTCGCGACGAGTGGCGTCGCAGCAGCGCAGGAGGCGGCTCCAGCGCCGCAGAGCGTAGCGGCGCCGCCCGCTGGCGCAGCCGACATCATCGTCACCGCGCAGCGCCGCTCCGAAGCCCTGCAGGATGTTCCGATCGCAGTGTCCGCCTTCTCGCAGGAGGCGTTGAAATCCAGCCGCCTCGACAGCGCCGCCAATCTGGCGCTGCAGGTGCCCAACCTCAACTATAGCCAGCAGCTTTACGGATCGAGCAATTTTCAGATTCGCGGTATCGGCTATTCCCTGGTCACGACGGCTGGCGATCAGGGCGTCGGCGTCGCCGAAAATTATGCGCCGATCGATCGCGCCCGCATCACCGACGCGGAATTCTACGATGTGGAGCGAGTCGAGGTGCTGCGCGGGCCGCAGGGCACGCTCTATGGCCGCAACGCCACCGGCGGCGTCATCAACATCCTCACCAACAAGCCGCAGCTGGGCGAAAACAGCGCGAGCATGACCGGCGAATATGGCAATTACGACATGGTCCGGCTCAAGGGTTTCGTGAACCTGTCGCCCAGCGAGGAATTCGGGGTGCGCGTGGCGGGCTTCTATCTCGACCGCCAGGGCATCATGGACAATGTCTATACCGGCAACGACATCGACAGCCGGTCGCTCTGGAGCTTTCGCGCGTCGGTCAAGGCGCAGCCGTCGGACCGGTTCCGCGTGACGGGCATCTGGGAACATTTCGAGGAAGATGACAGCCGCTATGGCGTGCGCCAGGCGTGCATCAATGATCCGGGGCCCGAGTCGGTGGCGGGCGTGCCGGTCAACAATGCCGTCGCGCGCGCTTATTTGAGCGAAGGGTGCCAGCAGGCCAGCATCTACGCCCCGGGCGCCTTGCAGGGCCATAACAACGCGGCGTCGACCCTGTCGGGCCAGCTTGCCAATCTGATCGGCGCAATCAATGGCGACGTGAACGCCGGCATCGTCCTGCCCAACGACCTGCGCCGCACCAGCCTCAGCGTCGATCCCAGCAACAAGGTGGTCAGCAACAATTACCAGCTGACGCTGGAATGGGACCCGACCGACGACCTCACCCTGTCATCGATCACCAACCGCAATCTGGATCGGACGATCCAGAGCGGCGGCCTGCCCGCGGCGACCACCCCCTTCAACGAAGGCCCGCTGACGCCCGGCGGCGTCTTCACCGATCCGCAGATCGGCGCGTCGCAATTCCTTCAGGTCAATAATTACAATGTCCTGCGCCAGCGCCAGTGGAGCCAGGAGTTGCGGCTGCAGTCGGACTTTGGCGGCGTGTTCGACTTCAACCTGGGCGCCTTCTATTACACCGCCTACCGGCACAACGACATCTACTTCTTCGCCAACGGCCAGACCCTCTATGTCCAGACCGTGGTCCCGAGCGCCTATGTCGATCCCAACCCGATCCCGGACGAAACCGGCCACAATTATTATCTCAGCCATTCGGAATATCGGCTGAAATCGAAGGCGGCCTTCGGTGAACTCTATATCCGGCCGACCGACACGATCCAGATCACGCTGGGCGCGCGCTATACCCATGACGACAAGCGGCAGCCGCAAACATCGCTGGTGCTGCTGACGCCGGGCCGGGGGCTGCGCACGGGCGTGCTCCAGCGCGCGTCGTTCAAGGAATGGACCGGCCGCGCCATCGCCGAATGGAATCCGACACCGGACAATATGATCTATGCCAGCTATTCGCGCGGCTACAAGGGCGGCGGCTTCAACCCGCCGGCGGAAGGCAATCCCAATGCCTTTTTCGCGCCGGAAACCGTCGATGCGTTCGAAATCGGCACCAAGAACAGCTTTCTCGATCGCCGGCTGACGCTCAACCTGACCGGCTTCTATTATCGCTACAACGACTATCAATATTCCGTGTCGGAAGGGCTGACCACGGTCACGCGCAATATCGACACCACCATCTACGGCCTGGAACTGGAATCGATCGTGCGGCCGACGCCGGAATTTTCGGTCCACTTCAACGCCGGCTATCTGAAGACCAAGATCAACAGCGGGCCCAACAACCTGTCGGTCGATCCCTATGACATCACCGGCGGCGACGACAGCCTGGTGGCGCTGAAGAACACGTCCATCGCCTGCGTCGGCCCGGCCAGCGGCGTTGCCCGACTGATTTCCGCCATCAACGCGGGCCTGGTGCCGGCGTCGGCGCTGCTGGGCGCCTGCCCGACCGCGGCGGCCCCCAATGGCGCCTTCGCCACCAGCTTCGGCCTGCCGACCAGCTTTGGCGTGCCCACCGACATCACCGGCAACGAACTGCCGACCTCGCCCAAATGGACGGTGTCGCTCGGCGCGCAATATGACTGGGACGTGTCCACCGACTGGCGGCTGACCCCGCGGGTCGACTATCATTATCAAAGCTCGGTCTGGGGCGATGTCTATAACAATCCGGACAACAAGGCGAAGGGCTGGTCCAACGTCAATGCGACGCTGACGCTGGCCAATCCGGCCAAGGGCCTGTCGGTCCAGGCCTGGGCCAAGAATCTGTTCGATGAGGATGCGATCACGGCGGTGGGCGTCAACAGTGCATCGCTGGGGCTGACGCGCCGCCTCTATCTGCTGGAACCGCGCACCTTCGGGATCAGCCTGACCAAGGATTTCTGATCAAACACGGCTCGGCGAATTCGGGGCGCGCCGCCAACGGCCGGAGCGGGCCGGGCCATCAAGGCCGAACCGCTTCACATGGGAAAGGGACGCTTCAATGGCTTCGCACTGCATGGACGAGGAAGCGCCCGGGAGCGGCGCGAAGCCGACCGGACGGGTGGGGGAGGGCGCATCCCCCACGCTTCCGCCATTGTCGCTCAAGACGCGCTATGGCTATGCGTCGGGCGCGATCGCCAATGGCGTCAAGAATGTCTCCTTCTCCGCCTATCTGATGTTCTTCTACAATCAGGTGGTGGGCGTGCCCGCCGCCATCGTGTCCGCGGCGCTGGCGGCGACATTGCTGATCGACGCGCTGATCGACCCCTTTCTGGGCCGCTGGTCGGATGTGGCGCGCACGCGCTGGGGACGGCGCCATCCGTTCATCTATGCGGCGCTGGTGCCGACGCCGCTCTTCTTCCTTCTGGTATGGCTGCCGCCCGCGACGCTCAGCCATGCGCAGACGGGGTTCTGGGTGTTTGCGACGGCCGTCTTCACGCGCATTTCGATCAGCGCCTTCGAAATTGCGACCCAGGCGATGACCCCCGAACTTACCGAGGATTATCGGGAGCGGACGCGGCTCTTTTCGCTGCGTTACTGGTTCCTGTATCTCGGCCAATATGGCTTCAGCGCCCTATCGTTGCTGATCTTCTTCGCGCCGACGCCGGACTATCCGCGCGGGCAGCTCAATCCCGACAGCTATACCGGCTTCGCGCTGCTGGGATCGGCGATGATCTTCCTGTCGATCCTGGCCTGCGGGCTCGGCACCCATGACCGCATTCCCTATCTGCGCCAGGCCGATCCGCGGGGGCAGGGCGACGGCATAGCCCGGCATTTTCGCGAGATGGCGGGCGCGTTCCGCAATCGCGCCTTCCTGGCGATCTTCGGTTTTGGCGTCTTCAAATTCACCGCGATCGGCCTCTATGCGGCGAGCGCGCTCTACTTCAACACCTACCTGTTCGGATTGAGCGCGGCGCAGATCGCGCTGCTCACCATCGACAGCGTGGTCGCGGCGACGATCGCCGCGCCGTTGGCGCCGCTCATGTCCCACTGGCTGGGGAAGCGGACCAGTTCCCTGCTGTTCGCGATCGTGGGCGTATCGCTTGGGCTGTCGCCCTTGCTGCTTTCCTATCTCGACCTCTTCTTCCTGCCCGGCGATTCCCGGCTGTTGCCGACCCTGTTCGTGATCGGCGCCATTTACGGAGCGATGGTCGCGGTTTCGCTGATCAACACCTCGTCCATGCTCGCCGACGTGGTGGAGGACAGCGCGGTCCGCACGGGGCGGCACGAGGCGGGCACCTTCTTCGCCGCAGCCAGCTTCATGCAGCAATGCTCGACCGCGCTTGGGCTGGTCGCCAATGGCCTGATCCTCACCTGGTCGGCCTTTCCCGCGAAGGTCAGCGCCGATCAGGTGACGGACGCGATGATGGACAGTCTCGTCATCCATTATCTGTTCGCGTCCTTCGGCCTGTGGCTGCTGGGCTGCGTGATCCTGCTCTTCTACCCCATCACGCGCGCCCATCATGAGCGCAATGTCGAGATTTTGAAGGCGCGCCTTGCCGAGGCGCGCGCGCGCGAAGCCGATAATTTCGCAGGCGGCCCAGTGCGCTGAGGCCGGCCGATCATGGAGGAAAGCCTGATGACGGATGAGGATGGGCGCGTGACGCGTCGACATGCGATCGGCGCGGGTCTGGCCGGCGCGGGCCTGGCGATGGCGGGCCGAGCGCTGGCCGCGCCGCCGATGTTCCCGATCGTCGAAACCGCCCAGGGGAAGGTGCGCGGCCTGCTGTCGGGCGGCGTCGCTGTGTTCAAGGGCATCCGCTATGCCGCGTCGACCGCGGGCGCGAACCGCTTCATGCCGCCCGCGCCGCCGCCGCGCTGGTCCGGGGTGCAGGACGCGCTCGCCTATGGCGAAGTCTGTCCGCAGCTGCCCGCCGACCGTCGGCATGACTATGCGGACCTCATCTCCATGGACTTGCAGCCCAGCGGTCCGGGCGAGGATTGTCTGCGCGTCAATGTGTGGACGCCCACCGTCGACCCGCAGGGCCGCAAGCCCGTCATCGTCGTGCTCCATGGCGGGGGCTTCTATGCCGGTTCGGGCAATTCGACCGGCATGGACGGCGAGATGATGGCGCGCTTTGCCGACACGGTGGTGGTGTCGGTGACTCACCGGCTGGGCGCGTTCGGCTATCTGCACCTGAGCGGCGCGGCGGGGGGCGGCGATGATTTCGCCGAGTCCGGCGCCGTGGGCATGCTGGACATCGTCGCGGCGCTGCGCTGGGTGCAGGACAATATCGCGCAGTTCGGCGGCGATCCGGGCCGCGTGCTGCTGTTCGGCCAGTCGGGAGGGGGCGCGAAGACCAGCATGGCGCTGGGCATGCCATCGGCCAAGGGGCTGTTCCATCGCGCCGGGGTGATGAGCGGGTCGCTGCTCCGCGCGATGGAGCGGGAGGCGGCGGACCGGGCGGCGATGCGCGTGCTCCAGGCGCTGGACGTCGCGCCGGGCGACCTGCGCGGTCTCCAGCACCTGCCCTATACCCAGATATTGCAGGCGCAGGCGCTGGTGGAGGCGGACGATCGCGCCAAGGGCCTGCCGCCGATGGCGCTGGCGCCCGTGGTCGGCGGCTCCGCCATTCCTGCGCATCCCTTCGATCCCGGCGCGCCGGCCGTGTCGCACGACGTGCCGATGATCGTCTCCACCGTGCTCGACGAATGGACGTTCCGCATGGTCGATTTCGACGTCAGCCAGGCCGATGTGCGCGCCTATGCCCGGCAGCGGGTCGGCGCCAACGCGGACGCGCTGCTTGACTATTACGCCCAGGAAACGCCGGGCATATCGCCCTTCATCCAGAAGGCGCGGATCGATACGGATTTGGGGTTCCGGCGCGGCGCCTTCGCCCAGGCGGAGCGCAAGGCGGCGGCCGGCGGCGCGCCGGTATGGACCTATTTGTGGACCTGGCCCAGCCCGGCGACCAATGGCCGCTATGGCGCGGTCCACGGGGTCGATGTCGCGCCCAGCCTGCACAATGTGCGCGGGGCGCTGACCGGCACCGACGCTGGCAGCCGGCGGATGGCCGATCGGATGGCGTCGGTCTGGGCCAGTTTCGCGGCGACCGGCGACCCCAATAATGACCGCTTGCCGCGATGGGACCCCTATGACAGCCAGCGCCGGCTGACATTGGTGCTGGACGACGAGACGCGGGTCGAGGCCGATCCGCGCGCGCAGGTCCGCGCCTGGCTGAAGGACGTGCCGGCGACCGGCGTGTTTGGATGAGGACGGGGGCAGGCGCCATGCTCATCCTCTACGGCCTGCCGCATTCGCTCTATACCGGCAAGGTCCGGGCCTATCTGCGCAAGCGGGGCCTGGCTTATGTCGAGCGATCCCCGGCGCATCCCGATTTTCGCGCCGAGGTCGTGCCGCGCATCGGCCGCGCGATCATTCCCGTGCTGCAGCTGCCCGACGGCGCCTATGTGCAGGACAGCGCCGACATTATCGACCATCTGGATCGCGACGCGCCGCGGCCGGGGGCTGTGCCGGAGGCTGCGCTGCAGCGCGTCGTCGCGCTTGTGGTCCAGCTCTACGCCGTCGCGGGCCTGACGCGCCACGCCATGCATTATCGCTGGTCCTGCTTCGACGAACAGTCCGCCTTCCTCACCCACGCCTTTCGCGCCGGCGGCGACGATAAAGGCGCGCAGGCGGTGATGGCGCGCATGGCCGGCTATCTGCCGATGCTGGGCGTGACGGCGGAAACGGCGCCGGCGATCAAAGGCTCCTATCACGACCTGCTCGACGCGCTGGAGGGTCATTTCGCCCGCCATCCCTATCTGCTGGGCGGCGCGCCCTCGATCGGCGATTATGCCCTGTTCGGGCCGCTCTTCGCGCATCTAGGTCGCGACCCGGTGCCATCGCAGATCATGAAGAACCGCGCGCCCTCGCTTTTCCGCTGGACGGAGCGGATGCAGGCGCCCGACGCGGACATGCCCGAATTTCCCGATCATGCCCCGGACTTTCTGCCCGATGACGCCGTGGCGGACAGTCTGGCGCCTTTGCTGAGGCATATGGGGCTCGACCTGTTTCCGGGGCTGCATGAGATGGCGGCGGCGCTGGCGCTCCATGTCGCCGACCATGATCCGGCCGAAGGCACGCCCGTCACCGGCAAGCCGCACCAGCGCATCCTCACGACCATCCGCACCCGCTTCCGCGGCGTCCCGCATGACAGCGGGGTTCAGCCCTATCTCTTCTACCTGTGGCAGAAGATCACCGACAGCGTCGACGCGCTGGATGCCGACACGCGCCAGCGAGTGGCGACCGAACTCGACCGGCACGGGCTTGGCGAATTGCTGACGATCGCCCGGCCGATCCGGGTCGAGCGGCGCGATCATCGGGAAGTCTGGGGCCGCCGGATCGCGGAAACGCGCACGGATCCGGGGCGCGCCGCCGCCGGTAACGGCTAGCGCCGCAGCATGTGGCATGGCCCCGCCATCATCACGCCAAGGGAGATCCTATGACAGGCATGCGCGCCAAAGATGCGGCGGCCCCGCAACCCATCGGGCAGGAGGGCGTCAGCCCCTATGCCTGGTATGTGCTGGCGATCCTCTTCCTGGTCTATGTCCTCAACTTCATCGACCGCCAGATCCTCGCCATCCTGGCCGAGGACATCAAGCGCGACCTCAATCTGACCGATGCCGACATCGGCTTCCTGTTCGGCACGGCGTTCGGCGTCTTCTACGCACTGTTCGGCATCCCGCTCGGGCGGCTGGCCGACAGCTGGCATCGCGTGCGATTGATGAGCATCGGGCTGGCGCTCTGGTCGGCGATGACCGCTCTGTCCGGCTTCGCGCGGTCGGGCCTCACCCTGTCGGGCGCGCGCATCGGCGTCGGGATCGGCGAGGCGACCGCCAGCCCGGCGGCCTATTCGCTGATTTCCGACTGGTTCCCGCCGCGGCTGCGAGCGACGGCGCTCGCCATCTATTCGTCGGGCATCTATATCGGCGGCGGCCTGTCGCTGTTCATCGGCGGGCTGATCGTCGAGCGATGGGATCGGGCCTATCCCGATCATAGCGGCCCGATGGGCCTTGCCGGGTGGCAGGCCGCCTTCCTGGCCGTGGGCGTGCCGGGGCTGATCCTCGCCATCCTGGTCGCGACGCTGCGCGAACCCATCCGGGGCCAGTCGGAAGGCGGCGGCACGGCCGGTCCGCCGCCGTCCACCGCCGGCTTCGTCACGGAATTGCTGACCGTCATCCCGCCGCTGTCGCTGATCGGCGCTGCGCGGCGCGGCACGCATGCGCTGGTCCGCAATGTGCTGGTCCTGCTGCTGGTGGCTTGCGTCGTCGCGATGCTGGTGCTGCTGGCGGGCGAGCCGCTGGCGCAATGGGCCGCGGTGGGGATCGGCGTCTATGCCGTCTTTTCCTGGGCCGACGCGCTGCGGAGCCGCGACAGCGCGACCTTCGCCTTGACCTTCGGCAGTCGCGCCTTCGTTGCGGTGGTGGTCGCTTATGGGCTCAACGCCCTTGTCGGTTATTCGATGGCCGCCTTCGCGCCCAGCTATGCGCGGCGCAGCTTCGGCCTGTCCGCCGATGAGGTCGGCCTGTGGGTCGGCCTGCCTGCGGCGATAGCCGGCTTCATCGGGGTGACCATGGGCGGCCGGATCGCGGACGCGCTACGCCGCCGGCATGTATCAGGGCGGATCGCCGTCATCCTGTTCGGCGCAATCGCGCCCGCCTTTTTCATCGTCGCGGCCTTCACCGCGTCGTCGGCTGGCCTGTTCTTCCTCTTCAACGTGCTCATCATCGCCAGCGGCAGCAGCGCACTCGGCGCGGCTGCGGCCACGACCCAGGATCTGGTGCTGCCCCGCATGCGCGGCAGCGCCACCGCCATCTTCTTCGTCGGCACGACGCTGCTGGGCCTGGCGATTGGGCCTTATATGGCCGGCCGGATCTCGTCGCTGTCGGGAAGCCTCGCTACCGGCATCCTGTCCCTGCTCGTGACGGTGCCCGTCGCGGCGCTGGTGGCGCTGCTGGCGTGGCGGCTCCTGCCCGCGGCCGAGGCGCGCAAGGCGGCGATGGCGGAGGGAAGCGCGCGCGCGTGAGCCTGGCGGCTCCCGCCGTCATGCCGCAGCGCCTGGTCCGACCGCCTGCCGCACGCCCGCGATCACGCCGTCCCTGAGCCAGCGGCCGAGCATGTCGCCGGCGAGGGCCACGCCTCGTTCTTCGCCTGCCGCCGCGACCAGACCCGCGCAGACCGCGCCGAAGGGCTGCCCCGCCGCGATGGCGGCCAGGGTGGACGCCTCCAGCGCGTCGATCGTGCGGAAACAGGCGGTGAAGTCGCTGCGCCAGACCAGGAGCGCCTCCCCCTGGCGCAGCGATGCCGCCGGCGGCGGTTCCTCGCCGGCCGACAGCGCCGACCAGATGGCGGGCGCGTTGCTGCCAAGGTCGCGCAGGCGCAGCGCCGGCGACAGCAGGAAGACGGTATCGTCCCAGGTCAGGTCCGCCAGCGCGGCCGGGGGAAGCGGCGCGTGGTCGGCCGCGACAAAGGCGTCGGCCAGCGCGATCTCCAGCCAGGCGAGGTCGGCGATTTCAGGGCTGTCGGCGTGGATGTGCGCCAATGTGGCGGGGAAACCGGCGGGGTAGGCGTCCAGTGTCCAGTCGCTCGGCGGCGCGGCGTCGATATGCGTGGCGGCCGCGGCGAAGAAGGCCTCGTCGCCGATCCACAGGCGCAGCTGCGGGCAAGCGGAGGCAAGGCACTCCATCAGCTGCGCGCGATAATTATTCTGATAGACGATGAGCCCGGGCATCGTTTCACCGCCCAGGCGCGCCGCGGCTTGCCCCGCGTCATGCCGCAACCAGTCGCGCAGGTCGCGCTGCAACGCCAGCAGGCTCATGCGGCTATGCTTTCCCTGGCACCGCAGGCGCGGGCGATGTCGAGTTCGGCCAGCAGATCGGCCAGCGGCGGGATGTCATCGTCCCGCTCGATCATCGTCGCCACCGGCCCCAGCCGCGCGCGGGCATGGGCATAAAGCGCCCAGACTCCCTGCGGCACCGGCTGGTCATGCGTGTCGATCAGCAGCTGGTCGCCCTTGCTATGCCCCGCCAGATGGATCTGGCGCACTCGCGCGGCAGGGATGCCGTCGAGATAGGCGATCGGGTCGAAGCCATGATTGGCGGCGCTCACGAAGATATTGTTGATGTCGAGCAGCAGCTCGCAGCCCGTGCGAGCGCACAGCGCATCCAGAAACGCCCATTCGGTCATTTCCGACGCGGCGAAGGACATATAGCTGGACGGATTTTCGATCAGCATCGTGCGCCCCAGATGGTCCTGCGCCGCCGCGACATTGGCGCACACGCAATCGAGCGCCTCGCGCGTATAGGGCAGGGGCAGCAGGTCGTGCGACTGGAAGCCTTCGATCCGGGTCCAGCACAGATGGTCCGATACGAACAGCGGATCGACGTCGTCGACCAGCCGCTTCAGCCGCGCGAGATAGGCGGGATCGAGGCCGTCGGCCGATCCCACCGACAGGGATACGCCATGCAGGGCGACCGGATAGCATTCGCGCACGCGGCGCAGGATGTCGCGCGGCCGGCCGCCATCGACCATGAAATTCTCGGAAATCACTTCGACGAAATCGACCGGCACCTGCTCGTCCAGGAAATGCTGGTAATGCGGCTTGCGCAGGCCAAGGCCGTAGCGATTTGCTTGGGGCTGGGTCATCGGCGGCTCCGATGCGATGGCGGGGCCCGGTCCGGCCGGGCCCCGGACGCTCATTTGGCTTCGGTCAGGCTGCCGCCGGCAGCGGCGCAGGCCTCGCTGGTCATCGTCTTGAAACCCTGGCCCTTGCATTCATTCTGGCCCTTGCACTCATTCTTCGCGGTCTTGCAGTCCGATGTGCCCTTGCAGCTGTTGATGCCGTAGCAGTGGATCTGCTTGGCGCCGTCGGCGGCGATCGCCGGGGCCGTCGCGGCGCTGGCGGCGATGGCGATGAGGGCGGCGGAAGCGGCATAGCCTGCGCCGGTAGAGATGCTGTTCATGCTCATTCTCCTGATACATGCCTGTTGGATGGCATGGATCATTCGACGGCGGGCAGGCGCCGGTTACGCCCGGCGACCGATTTTTCTCACCAGCGCAGCAGCCGCGGGCCGAGCAGCGCGCCCATTCCAGCAGCCAGCGCGATCCCCAGCGAATACCAGGTCAGGACGAAGATGGCCGATACTTCGGGACAATGAAGGCAATAGAGAGTCGCGCCCCATGCGCCCGCCGCCAGCCCCGCCGTGCCGCCCGCCGCGCGCAACCGCGTGGGCGCCAGGCGGCGGAAGGACCAGAGCAGGCCGATGAAGATCGGCGCCGACAGAAGGAACACCATCGCCGAACAGACGCGCCAGCTATGGCCCAGCCACATCGCCAGCCAGTCCGCCGGCGGCGCGCGCATCAGTTCGACAGCGCCCACCCCCGCCAGCGCCGCCAGCGGCAGCAGCATCAGCCACGGCGCGGACAGCCGCCCCTGATCCGGCCGCGCCAGCCGCGCGGTCGCATGAATGGACAAGAGGCCAAGCGAAATGGTGTAGGCCCATTTTATCCAGAAATTGGGCCCTTGCATCGCCAGGTCGAGATCGGGCCGGAAGCCCAGCAGCAGCGCGATCGCCCCGATCGTCACCATGCCGCCCCCGACGATGCCGAGCGCCAGCCGCCATCCCACGGCGCGGCGCGGAACGGGGGGAACGTCGCGCGCCAGTTGCTCGATCAGCCGATCGGTGCGCATCATCTGGTCCCCCGCATGCGGGCGGCCAGCGCCTTGATGCCGCGATGCACCGACACCTTGATGTCGGACTGGCCGAGGCCGACGCGGTCCGCGGCCTCGGCAACGCTCAGCCCGTCGATATGAGTCGCGCGGATGGCGCCCGCCTGCTTGGGCGGCAGCATGTCGAGCAGGCGATCGGTGTCGATCCGGGCGATGCTCGCCGCCTCGAAATCCGCCTCGTCCGCGATCATGTCCATGTCGTCCATCGGCACGGTCCGGCCCTGCCGGCGATAATGGTCAATCATCTTGTAGCGGGCGATGGCCAACAACCAGCCGCCAAAGGGACGGACGGGGTCATAGGTCGCCCTGCGGCTATGGACGGCAATCAGCACTTCCTGCACCAGATCCTCGATATATTCCGCCTGCGGGCCGCAGCGTCGGCGATAATATGCGCGCAGCAAGGGCACCAGCGCGCGCAGCAGGCATGCATGCGCGGCGGCGTCGCCCTTCAGGCCGCCGACCATCCATTCCCGCAATTGCTGCTCGTCTGTCTTCATGCGCGCTCCCGTCCGCCTTTCGGCGGCGGCCGGGCCATGGTTACAACGCAGCGGCGCGGACACGAAAAATTCTTTTCTGTAACCGGGCGTAGTGGGGCGCCGAATGGCCTGGCGTGACCGCAAGCGCCTCCCCCCACGGTCACAGCGCGGCGGGCTGACCCCACCGGCCCGTCGCGCCCCGGCGCACCGATCAAGGAGACAGGATATGACCACCACCCCCGCCGCCATCGCCGCTACCCTCGCGCTCGCCATCGCAGGCGGCGCGACCGCCGCACAGGCGGCCGAAACTCCCAAAATGGAAAAATGCTATGGCGTCTCGCTCGCCGGCAAGAATGACTGCAAGGCCGGCGCCGGCACCAGCTGCGCCGGCACGTCCCGCACCGACTATCAGGGCAATGCCTGGACGCTGGTGAAGGCGGGCACCTGCACGAAGATCAAGACGCCCAAGGGGCCGGGATCGCTGACGCCCAAGGCGTGACCGCCCGATGTCCGGCGCCCGGACGGTCCCTGGCCGCTCCGGGCGCCGAGCCATGGACAAAAGGACCAGCCGATGCATTTCCTGCTCGCCATTCACGACCGCGCAGCCGCCGCGGCCCGCACGATCCTGCCCTTCGACCTGCTGCTGCTGGTCGACCGGCTGTCCATCGCGGCGATCTTTTTTCTGTCGGGCCGGACCAAGGTCGAAGGCATCCTGACGATCACGCCCGCGACCTATGATCTCTTCAGCACCGAATATGCCCTGCCGCTGCTGTCGCCGCAGATCTCCGCGCCGCTGGCGACCTATGCGGAGCATCTTTTTCCGATGCTGCTGGTCCTGGGGCTCGCGACGCGCGGCGCTGCCTTCGCGCTGCTGGGGATGACGCTGGTGATCCAGTGCTTCGTCTATCCCGACGCCTGGCCCACCCATCTGAGCTGGGCCGGATTGCTGCTGCCCCTGATCGCGCTGGGCGGCGGCGGCTGGTCGATCGATGCTTGGCTGCGCGGCGCTTTGCACGCCCGCTGATCAGCGGAACGCCCAGCGCAAGGTTTGCGCGACGCCGAAGGTTCCCGCGCGCACCAGCGGTCGCTCGATCGCCGAGGTCGAAAGCCCATGCATCCGCTGCGCCCAGTCGGGCAGCAGGTCGATGGCCGCTTCCATGGCGAGCCTTTGCGGCAGATCCCGGGCGCGCAGGCTGGGCCGGCCCAGGACCAGCCTCGCGACCTCGATCGTGCGCGCGTCGGCCCGGAGCGCGGGCCGCATGGCCTGGATGATCGCGCGCGCCTGCGCCAGCGTCCGCGGCAGGGGGTCCGCACCCATCGCTTCGCCGATGACCGCCATGTCGGCGACATAGCGATCCTTGTCCGCCGCCGACATCAGCGGTTCGCCATAGCGCACCCAGGCGGCGAGGAAGCTGGTCGTTTCGGTCACATGGACCCAGGCCAGCAAGGCGGGATCGTCGGCGCGATAGGACGTGCCGTCGGGCAAGCGCCCCGTCACTCGCCCGTGGATCGCCCGGACATGATCGATCGCCGCCTGCGCGATTGCGCGGTCGGCATAGGTCGTCTTGGCGATGAAGCGCGCCGTGCGCCGAAGCCGGCCATGCATGTCCGCGCGGAAATTGGAATGATCCCAGACCCCGGCCAGCACGGCGGGATGCAGCATCTGCATCAGCAGGCTGGCGACCCCGCCGACCATCATCGACCCCACATCGCCATGGACGCGCCAGATGACGGAATCCGGGTGAAACAGCGCCTGGTCGCTGCGCTGCACCGGCGCCTCGCCGCGATCCACATCGTTGAACAGGCGGATCACCTGCCTCCTGATGGGTGTTTTGACCCTGTCCGCCAGCCTCGATCGATGCGCCATGCCGGTTCAACGACTGGTCGTCCGGTTGGCTCCTGCCGGGCGAGGCGATTCCATGCGTTCTTGGGCCCCGACAATGGCCGGAGACAATCACGTATTCGTATGCATCCCCTTGCCCGCGAGGACGCGCCATGCCAGCGCTGCGCCTTGGCGCAGGCGGCGGAAGGCCGGCCGCGACGGGACGGGAAGGAATAGGCATGGACAAGCCTCGCCAGGGCTTTGCCGGGCTGTGGAATATCAGCTTCGGTTTCTTCGGCATCCAGATCGGCTTTGCGCTGCAGAATGCGAATATGAGCCGCGTCTTCCAGTCGCTGGGCTCCAGCATCGATGATCTGTCCGCCCTCTGGGTCGCCGCGCCCCTGACGGGGCTGCTGGTGCAGCCGGTGATCGGCCATTTGTCGGATCGCACCTGGCTGGGGCGGCTCGGCCGGCGACGGCCCTATTTCCTGGCCGGGGCGATCCTGGCGGCGATCGCGCTGCTGGCGATGCCGCAGAGCGCCGGCCTGCTAATGGCGGCGCTGCTGCTGTGGATGCTGGACGCCAGCCTCAATATTTCGATGGAGCCGTTCCGCGCCTTTGTCGGCGACATGCTGCGCAAGGACCAGCATGTCGTGGGCTATGCGGTGCAGACCGCCTTCATCGGCGCGGGCGCGGTGGTGGGATCGCTGTTTCCCTATGCGCTCGATCATCTGGGCGTCTCCAATGTCGCGGCGGCGGGGCAGGTGCCCGATACGGTTCGCTACAGTTTCTGGGCGGGCGGCGCCGCGCTGTTCGGCGCGGTGCTGTGGACCGTGCTGACGACCAGGGAATATACGCCCGACCAGATGCGCGGCTTCGCCGGCGGCGTCGATGCGCCCGCGGCGCCGGATCTGGCGCGCCGGTCGATCGCGCCCTGCTGGGGCTGGATCGGCGCCGGGCTGGTGGTCGCCGCGCTGGTGAGCCTCTGGCAGATGGAAAAGGAAGTCTATCTGCTCGCCGCGCTGCTGGCGGGCTATGGCCTTGCCAGCATGGCCGCGATCGCCCTGGCGCGGGCGGGGCGGCGCGACACGATGCTCGCCCATATTGTCGGCGATGTGGGCGCCATGCCGCCGATCATGCGCCGGCTAGCGGTGATCCAGTTCTTCAGCTGGTCGGCCCTGTTCATCATGTGGATCCACACGACGCCCGTGGTCGCGCAATATATGTTCGGGTCAGCCGACCCGGCGAGCGCCGAATATCAGGCGGGCGGCAACTGGGTGGGCGTGCTGTTTTCGGTCTATAACGGCGTGGCGGCGGTGGCGGCGCTGTCGCTGCTGCCATGGGTGGCGCGGCGCATCGGCCAGGCGCGCACCCATGCCCTGTGCCTTGCCGCCGGAGCGGCGGGCTTCGCCAGCTTCCTGCTGCTGCGCGATCCCGCCTGGCTGCTGCTGAGCGAAGTGGGCATCGGCATCGCCTGGGCGTCGATCCTGGCCATGCCCTATGCCATGCTCGCGTCCAGCCTGCCGCCCGCCAAGATCGGCATCTATATGGGATTGTTCAACATCTTCGTCGTGCTGCCGCAATTGCTGGTGGCGACCGTGATGGGCTCCATCATGAAGGCCTTCTTCCCCGGCGAACCGATCTGGACCATGGCGTTCGCAGCCGTCACGCTGCTGGTCGCGGCGGCCGCGTCGCTGCGAATCAGGACGAACTGAGTCGGGGATTTGCGGATGAGCTTCCCGCCATCAGACATATCCGGTTTACGCTACGGAAACGTTGCATGCCGCTACGGATGCAGTTTTTGCAATCGCAATATGGACTTTCGCACTTGCAGCAAAGCGGATTTCGGGTGAAAAAGACCCTGCCTTTCAGGCATCCTCTCCTAAAAACTTTCACGGGCTGGTCTTCGGATCGGCCCGTTTTTTTTCGTGGGATTTCATTCGTTTAGCGCGTTCGGCCAGCCAAGCAGTCGCGCCAGCGTTGGGCCTAGCGCCGTCCCGCCCTGTCGGACTGGTCCAGGCGCCGGGACAGCGGGCAGATCAGTTGATTGAGCCGCACCGCATCCTGCGCGCCGGACGCGAAGGCTCCGCACAGCCAATCCAGAAATCGTGCCAGAAGCGACATGATCCTCTCCATTATGTCTTGTGGAAAGGATCATAGCACAAGCCTGTCCGCCGGGAAGAGGTGAGGGCGGGGGCGATGCAAATGATACGCGTCGGTACGGATTCGGTGATTGCAATGCATCGACCGCCCCTGAGGCTATCGAGTCGTCTTGCCAAATTTTGCCAAAGGTCTAGATCAAGGGAGATGAGCACGATGAACATCTCCCTGCCCGAAACGCTCAAGGCGTTCGTCGACGAACAAGTGGTCGGTCGCGGCTATGGCACCAGCAGCGAATATGTCCGCGAACTGATCCGCAGGGACCGGGATCGCCAGGCGTTGCGGACGATGCTGCTGGACGGCGCGGCGAGCGCGCCCGGCGCTCCGGCCGACCAGGGCTATTTCGACCAGCTGCGCGATCGCATCGCCGCCGCCCGCTGATGGGCAAGCCCGTGACGCCCCGCGCGCAAGCGCGGACGGACGTGGAGAATATCGTCGGTCATTATCTGCGCGAAGCCGGCGCGGATGTGGCGCTGCGTTTCGTCGCCGCGCTGGAGGTCGCTTATGGCGCGATCGCGGCTCGCCCGGGCGCGGGGTCGCCGCGCTTCGCCCATGAACTGGGCCTGCCGGGCCTGCGCAGCCGCGCGGTCGGCCGCTTTCCCCATCTCATTTTCTATGTCGAGCAGCCCGATCATGTCGATGTCTGGCGCGTGCTCCATGCGCGCCGCGACATCGCCGGGTGGCTGGCGCAGGATTAGCCGTCACTGGTCGGCGCCGATGACGCGGTAGAGCAGGATTCGGTTGCTCACCAGCGCCAGGTTTGTGGCGATCGCCGACTGGCGCGCGCTGTAGAGGCTGCGCTGGCTGGTCAGCGCCGTCAGGAAGGTGTCGACGCCCGCGCGGTAGCGCTGCTCCGCCAGATCATAGGCGCGCGCATTCGCCGTCACCAGCCGCCGCTGCGCCGCCTGTTGCGCATCGATCGTCCCGGCGCGGGCCAGACCATCGGCGACTTCCTGGAAGGCGGTCTGGATCGCCTGTTCATATTGGGCGAGGTAGAGGTCGCGCTGCGCCTTGCTATAGTCCAGATTGCCGCGATTGGCGCCGCCGAAGATCGGCAGGCTGGCCGATGGGCTGACCGACCAGGCGAAGCCGCCGCCGCTGAACAGCGAGGAGAGGGCGGAGCTTGCCACGCCGATCGCCGACGTCAGGCTGATCGTCGGGAACATCGCCGCGCGCGCCGCGCCGACATCGGCGTTGGCGGCCTTAAGCTGATGTTCGGCCTGCAGCACGTCGGGCCGTCGGAGCAATATGTCCGACGACAGGCCCGCGGGCACGCGCGAAATGCCGGCGATCAGGCTGTCGAGCGACAGCGGTAGCAAAGCGTCCTCGATCGGCGCGCCGGCCAGCAGGTTCAGCGCATTGCGGTCCTGCGCCACCTGCGTCACCGTGGCGGCGACATCCGATGCCGCTTGTTCGACCGTGGTTTCGGCCTGATGCACGTCCAGCTTGCCCGCCAGCCCCGCCGCATTGAGCGAGCGGGTGAGGTCCAGCGTCCGCTGCGCGCTCGCCTTGGTCTGGCGCGCCAAGGCCAGCAATTCCTGGTCCGCCGCCAGCGTCGCATAGGCGCTCGCCGTCTCGGCGATCAGCGCGATGCGGGTCGATCGCGCGCCTTCCTCGGTCGCCAGATAGGTTTCCAGCGCCGCCTCGGTCAGGCTGCGCACCCGCCCGAACAGGTCGATCTCGAACGCGCTGAAGCCGATGTCGGCGCTGTAGCTATTCTGTCGCGCGTCATTCTGCCGCGTCAGGCTGGCGCCCGCGTCGGCCGTCACCGTCGGCAGCTGCGCCGCGCGCTGCACGCGATATTGCGCGCGCGCCGACTGGACATTGGCGATCGCCGCGCGCAGGTCGCGATTATTGGCGAGCGCGCGCTCGATCACGGTCCGCAACCGCGCATCCTGCACCAGCTCTGTCCAGGCCAGCCCCGCCGTCTCGCCGGCGGCCGGCGCGGCATAAGCCTCGCCCTGCGGCAGCGTCGCGGGCACCGGCGGCGCTGGCCGTTCATAGGCCGGCGTCATCGAACATCCGGCCAGCAGCAGGGCGCTGGCGCCGATCAGCGCGCGGGTCATGCCAGGGCCTCCATCGCGGCGCCGGGGCCGGCGGGCTTGTCCTTGCCGAACAGGCGCAGGATCGAAACGAAGAAGAGCGGCACGAGGAAGATTGCCAGCAGCGTCGCGGTCGTCATGCCGCCGATCACCGCCGTGCCGATGGCGACGCGGCTCTGCGCCCCCGCGCCGGTCGCGATCGCCAGCGGCACCACGCCCGCGATGAAGGCCAGGCTGGTCATCAGGATCGGCCGGAACCGCAGCCGCGCCGCCTCCAGCGCGGCATCCCAGGCATTCTTGCCCTCATGATGCGCCAGTTCGGCGAATTCGACGATCAGGATGGCGTTCTTGGCGGCCAGGCCCATGGTGGTAAGCAGGCCGACCTGGAAGAAGATATTATTTTCCAGCCCGCGCGCCCAGACCGCGATCACCGCGCCGACAAGGCCGAGCGGAATGACCAGCAGCACCGCGAGCGGGATCGACCAGCTTTCATACAGGGCGGCGAGGCAGAGGAAGACGACCAGCACCGACAGGCCATAGAGCAGCGGCGCCTGCCCGCCCGACAGCTGTTCCTGATAGGACAGGCCGCTCCAGGCATAGCTGGTGCCCGCGGGCAGCTGCTTCTGCAGGGCGACGATCCGGTCCATCGCCTCGCCCGAACTGGCGCCGGACGCCGGCTGTCCCTGGATTTCGAACGAGGACAGGCCGTTGAAGCGCGACACGGTGGTCGGGCCCATCACCCAGCGCGTGGTGGCGAAGGCGGAGAAAGGCACCATCTCGCCGGTCGTCGCCTGCCGCACCATCCATTTGTCGAGGTCGGTCGGCAGCGCGCGATAGGGCGCGTCGGCCTGCATATAGACGCGCTTCACCCGGCCGCGATCGACGAAGTCGTTGATATAGGTGCTGCCCCAGGCGGACGAGAGCACATCGTCCACATCGGCCTGGGTCAGGCCCAGCACGGCGAGCTTTTCGGAATCGATGTCGACCTGCAGCTGCGGCGTGTCCTCCAACGATGCCGCGCGCACGCCCGACAGCACCGGGTCCTTGGCGGCCGCGGCGATCAGCTGGTTGCGCAGTTCCAGGAAGCGGTCGCGGCTCAATCCGCCGCTGTTGAGCAGTTCGAAGGTGAAGCCGTTGGATTGGCCCAGGCCCCGGATCGCAGGCGGGGTCATCGCTAGCACTTTCGCGTCGCGGATTGCGCCCAATTGCTTGTTGGCCCGCTGGGCGATGGCGCCCGCCGCATTGTCGCTGCCCTTGCGATCCTCCCACGGCGCCAGGTTGATGAAGCCCTGCGCCACATTCTCGCCCTGACCCTGGAAGCTGAAGCCGGTCATGATGAAGGCGAAGGCGACATTGTCCTTTTCGTCATTCAGGAAATATTGCTGCACCTGCTCGGCCGCAGCAGCGGTGCGGGTGGACTTGGCGCCGGCGGGCAGCGTCACCTGCGCCATCACCTGGCCCTGGTCCTCGACCGGCAGAAAGCTGGTCGGCAGGCGCGTGAACAGCAGCGCCAGCACGGCGAGGATCACGACATAGGCGCCCCAGAAGAGCAGGCGCTTGCCCAGAACCTGTTCGGTGCGGCGGACATAGCCATGGGTGACGCGGTCGAACCAGCGATTGAAGCGCCCGGCCCAGCCGCGATGCCGCTGTTCCTGCGCCGAGGATTTGAGCAAGGTGGCGCACAGCGCCGGCGACAGGATCAGCGCGACCAGCACCGACAGCAGCATCGACGACACGATGGTGATGGAAAATTGCCGGTAGATGACGCCGGTCGACCCGCCGAAAAAGGCCATGGGCAGCAGCACCGCCGACAGCACCAGCGCGATGCCGACCAGCGCGCCGCCAATCTCCCCCATCGACTTGATCGTCGCGTCGCGGGGCGACAGCCCTTCCTCCTCCATCAGCCGCTCGACATTCTCCACGACGACAATGGCGTCGTCGACCAGAAGGCCGATCGAGAGCACCATGCCGAACAGGGTCAGCGTGTTGATGGAATAGCCGAACAGCGCAAGGACGCCGAACGTGCCGAGCAGCACCACCGGCACAGCGATCGCCGGCACCAGCGTCGCGCGCCAGCTCTGCAGGAACACGAACATCACGATGACGACCAGCACCACCGCCTCGATCAGCGTGTGGACCACTTCCTCGACCGACAGCTTGATGAAGGGCGTGGTGTCGCGGGGATAGACGATCTTGTAGCCATGGGGCAGGCCCGACGCGAGTTCCTCCACCTTGGCCTTGACCAGCTCGGCGGTCTTGAGCGCGTCCGCGCCCGGTGCCAGCTGCAATGCCATGCCCGATGCGGGGTGGCCGTTCAGCCGCGCCGACGTGGTGTAGCTTTCATTGCCCAGCTCGACCCGCGCCACGTCGGACAGATGCACGACCGACCCGTCGGTCTGCGTCTTGACGATGATGTTGCGGAACTGCTCGGGCGTCTGCAGGCGCGATCGGGCGCGCACCGTGGCGTTGAGCTGCTGCCCCTCGGGCGCGGGGTCGGCGCCGATCTGGCCCGCCGACACTTCGACATTCTGCGCCGAAATGGCGCTTTGCACGTCGGACGGCATCAGCTTGACGGTGGCGAGCTTATAGGGGTCGAGCCAGATGCGCATCGCATATTGCGACCCGAAGATTTGGGTCGCGCCGATGCCGTCGATGCGCGCGATCGGGTCCTGGAAATTATTGACCAGATAGTCGGCGATGTCCGCCTGGTTGGCCTTGTCGGTCTCGTCGTAGAGACCGACCAGCATCAGGAAGTCGGTCTGCTGCTTGGTGACGGTCAGCCCCTGCTGCTGCACCGCGTTGGGCAGGCGGCTGAGCGCCTGCTGCACCTTGTTCTGCACCTGCACCTGCGCGGTGTCGGGATCGGTGCCCTTCTGGAAGGTGACGGTGATCCGCGCCTGCCCGTTGGCCGAGGAGGAGGATGAGAAATACATGAGCCCGTCGATGCCGGTCAGCTGCTGCTCGATGACCTGGGTGACGCTGGTCTCCACCGTCTCGGCATTGGCGCCCGGATAGGTCGCGCTGATGCCGACGCCCGGCGGCGCGATGTCGGGATATTGAGCGATAGGCAGCGACAGCATCGCGCCGATGCCCGCCAGCATGATGCCGATCGCGATGACCCAGGCGAAGATCGGCCGGTCGATGAAATAGCGGCTGAGCATGGTCGGACCTTATTGCGCGCTGGCGACGGGGACGGGCTTGACGGTCGCGTCGGGCTGCACCTTGTCCGTGCCCTCCACGATCAGCCGGTCGCCCGCTTTCAGCCCGGCGGTGATCAGCCATTTGTCGCCGATCGCCTGAGCCGCGGTGACGGTGCGCTGCTCGACCTTGTTGGCCCTGGTCACGACCAGCGCCGTGGCGTTGCCCTTGGGATCGCGCGCGATCCCCTGTTGCGGCGCCAGGATGGCGTTGGGCACCACCGACTGCGGCGCGACGACGCGCACGAACATGCCGGGCAGCAGCAGCCCGTCGGGGTTGGGGAAGCGCGCGCGCAGCGTCACGGTGCCGCTGTCGGGATCGACGATCGGCTCGGCGAACTCGATCCGGCCCTCCAGCGGATAGTCGCTGCCATCCTCCAGCTTCAGGCGGATGGTCGCGCTGGCGGGCAGCGTCTTGCCCGACGCCAGCGACCGGCGCAGCGCCAGCAATTGCGCGCTGGACTGGGTCACGTCGACATAGATGGGGTCCAGTTGCTGGATCGTGGTCAGCGGATCGGTCTGGCTCGCCGTCACCAGCGCGCCCGGCGTGAACAGCGTGCGCCCGATGCGGCCGCTGATCGGCGCGCGCACCAGCGTGAATTCCAGGTTGACGTTGCTCGTCTGCAGGCTGGCGCGCGCCTGCTGCACCGCCGCCTGCGCCTGCCGCGCGGTGGCGATGACGTCGTCGCGGTCCTGCGCGCTCACCGCCTCGGTATCGCCCAGGCTGCGATAGCGCTGCGCCTTGGCCTGCGCGGCGGCCGCCGTCGCCTGCGCGCTGGCGAGGGTCGCGAGCGCCTCGTCCCGCGACGCGCGATACAGGCGCTGGTCGATCTGGTAGAGCGGCTGGCCCGCGCGCACCATCGATCCTTCGGTGAACAGCCTTTTCTGGATGATCCCCGACACCTGCGGCCGCACTTCCGACATGGATGTGGAAACGGTGCGGCCGGGCAATTCGCTTGCCACCGTCACATTCTGCGCGCTCAGCGTGACCACGCCGACCTCCACCGGTCCCTTTTGGGGGGCCTTTTCCTGACTGCAGGCCGCAAGCAGCATCAGCAGGGCAATCGGTGCGACCCGAAGGCCGTGGGAACGTGCGGAGGTCGGCATGGGTCGGCGATCAGTCCTTGGCGTCGGCGTTACGGGCTCCTGCGATGCCGCCGGTCAGCGACAGGGGGATGATCGGGCGCACACAGGGGAGGGGGAGGGGTAGTGCGCAGGCGATCAGGCCTGTCCGTCGGGGCTTTCCGGCCATCATGGCGGGAAGGGTCATCGCAGGAGCTCCGCTTTGCGTCGGCATCAGGGGTAAGGCCGACCGCGCTCTCTTCGATATTTTGCGCGTCACGTCATAGTGGGAGTTGTTTTCGCTTGCGCTCCATCTGTTGCGCCGCCGCGCTGCCGCGTATCGCTTTGTATCAGCCTGTATCGCGCGCGAAGAAGCGCAGACTTTGGGCGTGCGACGCGGTAGGAGGGATGCCATGCTGGATTCATCCCCTGCCCGACCGGCCACCGTGCTGGTGGTCGATGATGATGCGGACATTCGCGACCTCATCATCGGCCAGTTGCATCAGGAAAATTATCGCCTGCTCGCCGCTTCCAGCCTGGCCGAACTGCGCCGCACCCTGCGCGAGGAGGCGGTGGACCTCATCGTCCTCGACCTCAACCTGCCCGACGGCGACGGCCTGATGCTCTGCCGCGAATTGCGCGCCGACGGGGCGGATGTGCAGATCATCATGGTGACGGCGCGCGGCAGCGCCATCGACCGGGTGCTGGGCCTGGAACTGGGCGCCGACGATTATCTGACCAAGCCCTTCGAGCCGCGCGAACTGCTGGTGCGCATCCGCAACCTGCTGCGGCGCGGGCGCAGCGATCCTGCCGCGCGTCCGGCGGCGGCGCGCTTCGCGCGCTTCGGTCCCTGGCGGCTGGACCTGCAGCAGCGGCGTCTGGTCGCCCCCGACGACAGCCTGGTCATGTTGTCGTCGGCCGAATTCCGCCTCCTCTCCCGCTTCATCGAGGAGCCCAATGTCGTCCTGTCGCGCGAGACTTTGGTGCCCGAACGGCGCGCCACCGCCGCCTTCGATCGCTCGATCGACCTGCAGGTCAGCCGGCTGCGCCAGAAGCTCGCCACCCTCGACGGCGGGGACGAGCTGATCCTGACCGTGCGGGGCGAAGGCTATGTGCTCGCCAGCGGGGTCGAGCATCTATGACGCGACTGCAACCGCTGGCACGCATCCGCGCCTTTTTCGGGACGATGGCGGGGCAGATCTTCCTCATCCTGACGCTTGGCATGTCGGTCGCGGCGATCATCGCGCTGCTGGTGGCCGAACAGGCGCGGCATCATGATTTCGAGCGCGTCCGCCGCGCTCGCGTGGTGGCGAGCGCGGTCGACATCGCCGACCGGCTGCAGCGCGACCCTGCCCGGGTGGAAGCGATGATGGCCAATCACCGCATCGTCGGAGCGGCGATGGCGCCGGCTGGGGTCGCGCTGAGCGATACGGACGGCGAGCTGGAAACCATCCTGTCGGAGCGGCTCGGCGCATCGTCGCAGCCCGAAGCGGGGCAGGTGCCCGCCGGGCTCTGCTTCCCCAGCCGCGGCGACAAGGAACGCGCCGCCGGCATCATCGACGCGCCCCGGCCAGACTGCTGGGTGGTGCGCTTCACCGACCGGCATGGCGCGCGGCGGGCCATGGCGTTGAGCTTCCCGCGCCTCGCCAAGCCGCCCAGCACCATCTTCAACCCGCTCTACCTGCTCGTCATCATCGTCGCCTCGGCGGGGCTCGCCATCCTGGTCGCGCGATCGGTGGCGAAGCCGCTGCGGCGGCTGGAGCGCGCGGCGGAGGCCTTTTCCCTCTCGCTCGATCCCGAGGAGATACCCGAGCGGGGACCGGAGGAAGTGCGCGCCGCCCTCTCCACCTTCAACCTGATGCAGCGGCGGGCGCGGGCGGGCTTTGCCGAGCGCACGCAGCTGCTGGCGGCGATCAGCCATGATCTTCAGACGCCGCTCACGCGCATGCGGCTGCGGCTGGAACTGGTCGAGAATAGCGAGCTGCGCGATCGGCTGCTGGGTGATCATCAGGCGATGCAGACGCTGGTGCGCGAAGGGCTGGATCTCGCCAGCAGCACCGAATCGCGCGAGGAATGGTCGGTGATCGACATCGACTCCCTGCTCGCCAGCATGGCCGAGGATGCCGAGGATCTGGGCGCGCCGGTGCGCTTCGTCAGCGGCTGCGGCGGCACGGTGCGGGTGAAGCCCAACGCGCTTACCCGCTGCATCGCCAACCTGGTGGACAATGCCGTCAAATATGGCGGCGGCGCGGCAATCAGTTGCGCGCGCTCGGGCGGGCGGCTGATGATCCATGTGCGCGATTCCGGCCCCGGCATCCCGGCCGACCAGATCGACCAGATGTTCGAGCCCTTCACCCGCGGGCCGAGCAGCCAGCCCGGCGGGCGTCATGGCACCGGCATCGGCCTCACCATCGCGCGGTCGCTCGCCATGAGCTTCGAAGCCTCGGTGCGGCTGCGCAACGCGCCCGAAGGGGGCGTCATCGCGACCATCGATATGAAGGGTTGAGCGCTCAGGCGCCGATGAGCGCGCCGGCCAAGCTCAGCAGCACCGCCGCCGCCGCGCCATGGACCAGCCAGCGCGGCCGATAGCTCAGCCCCAGCAGCAACGCCCCGCCGAGCAGCGGCAGCAGCCCGATCCAGCTGACTAGCCCGACGCCGCCCTGCCAGTGCGGCAGCATCGCCAGCAGCGATCCCAGGATCAGGCACCAGCCGACCGGCGCCAGCAACGGTGCGGTCGCCGGTTGGTGCCAGGGGCCCGAGAGCGCCCGGCGGTGGCGGCCCATGCTCGCGGCGATCGCGAACAGGCCAAGATAGAGGAGCCCCGCCGCCGCGATCATGCCGGCGCCATTCGCCGGCGCAGCGGCACCGGCGCGCTCAGCCGCTTGGTCTGGCGCAGGATCAGAGGCGTTAGTGCGAGCGCGACGCCCAGCAGCATCAGGTTGATCGTCACCATCACGGGGCCCCCCGCCCAGATCGGGCCCAGCAGCGCGGCGCAGGCGCAGGCCACTGCCAGCGCGCCCAACAGCACCGGCCATCCGATCGCGGGCCGCAGCGCCAGGCCGGCCACCATCACCGCGCCCGCGCTCCACAGCGCGGCGGACACCTCCGCCTGTGCGCGATCGGCCATCCCCAGCGGCAACAGCCGGTTGGCGATCAGGAACGCGGCCGCTCCGATCGGCGCGCCGGTCAGCATGCCTACGTTCAGCCGTTCCAGGATGCGGTTGCCGATCGACAGCGGCGCGCGCTCGCGGCGCTTGACGATCCACAGCACCATGCCGGTCGCGATCGCCATGGTCAGCATCGCGCCGCCCAGGAAATAGAGCCAGCGGGTCAGTTCCGGCGCGAAGCGCGCCATGTGCAGGCCATAGACGGTCTGATAGGCGCGCACCGCCGGCCGGTTTTCGGTCCAGGCTTTCAGCACCGCGCCAGTCGCGCCGTCGAAGCTGATTTCGCCCGGCATATAGCCGATCGCCTTCTGATCCGATGGATAGACGACCACCACCGCCCCCTTGTCGCCGGGGTTGAAGACATAGACGCGGCCGATCGGCGCGCCGCCAAAATGGCGCTGCGCGTGTGCCAGCATCGGTGCAATCGGGGCCAGCGGCGCCTTTTCGCCTAGGGCCGGGCGCGTCACCGATCCGGGCGTCAGGTCGCTGTAGAGGGTCGCGACGTCCGCGCCATAGCCTGCCGCCATCCCCCAGGGCAGGTTGAGCGACGCCAGCGTCAGCACGCCGGTGAAGGTGATCATGATGTGGAAGGGTAGCGCCAGCACGCCCAGCGCATTATGACCATCCAGCCAGCTGCGCTGCCCCTTGGTCGGGCGGAAGGTGAAGATGTCCTTGAAGATGCGCTTGTGCGCGATGATCCCGGTGACCAGCGCGGTCAGCATCATCATCCCCGCCAGCGACGCCAGCAGCCGCCCCCAGGGATAGGGCAGCTCCAGTTCGAAATGGAAGCGGTAGAAGAATTCTCCGCCCAGCGTCTCGCGCGCGACCGGCGCGCCGCTGACTGGATCGAGCGCGCGCGTCACATAGCCGCCAGTGCCGTCATAGGTCGCCTGGACGGCGTTCTGATGGCTATCGGGGGCGGTTAGGAACCAGCCGGTCGATCCGCTGGTGTTGCGCTCCAGCCAGCGGGTCGCGGCGACCATGGCGTCGGCCGGCGCGGCGGAGGCGGTCGTTTCCGGCCGCATCCAGCGGCTGATCTCGGCCTTGAAAACGGTGAGCGTGCCCGTCAGGCACATGAGGAACAGCACATGGCCCAGCAACAGCCCGGTCCAGCCATGCAGCCAGGCCATGCATTGGCGCATCCCCTCGCGCACCGCCGCAGATGGCAGGGCGCTCATGCCGGCTGCCCCGCGGCCCAGGCGCCCAGCGCCAGCAGTCCCGCGACCAGCGCGACGCCGGCCAGCGCGCGCCAGGGGCCGCGCGCCAGAAAGGCCCAGATGGTGACGGCGGGCGCGGCCAGATAGGCGATCATGGTGGCGGTGGTGACGGCTTCCACCCGGCTCATCGGCAGGGTCCGGGCCAGCAGCGCCGCGGTCAGCGCCATGACCAGATAGGCCCCGACCGACCCGGCCAGCACGCGCAGCGCCACATTGCCGCGATAGCGCCAACCCTCCTGCCGCCGCTTGACGGTCATCGTCACGCCCCTGCGCTCTGGCGCAGCGCCGCCGACAGGCTGGTCGAGCCTGGCAGGAGGCGCGGGTGACGATACATGCGGGTTCCTTCGAGCGATCGATCCGCGCGCTCGATAGGCCAATCAGGACATGCGAGTCAATCGCATTAGCACATCCGCCGCGCTGCTTCAGAGCCCTGCGTCGATCCGGCTGCCGATCATGTCGTTGCGCGCCCGGTCAATCGACCAGAGCAGGCCGGGCTTGACCGGATCCCAGTCGATCGCCTGGCCAGGCGAGGCGAAGCCGATGGTCCGGCGCAGCTCCAGCGTCGATCCCGCCTCGGGCAGGGCCAGTTCGTAGATTTCCGGCCGGTCATGGCCCGTGACATAGAGCCGCCCGTCCTTGCTCCAGCTCATGCCCGAACAGCTTTTGGGTGCGAACCGCGCCAGCACTTCCGCGGGGAAGACCCAGGCGGCTTCCTGCCGGAACTGGTCGTCCATCCGCACCAGCAGCGTATGGCGATAGTCGCGCCCGGGCTCCCCGCCCTTGCCCTCATAATTGGCGAACACCGCCCACCATTTGCCGTTGTGCCGGTCCATGACGGTCAGCGATCCGGGTCCCAGGCCCAGGCTGACGGTGCGCAGATGGCGCAACGTGGCAAGATCGAAAAACTCGACCGCGCTGGTCTGCGGCACGGCCGGATAGTTGGACGCGGCGCAGACCAGTTCACGGCCCGCCACGGTGCAGCTGTTCATGTGCGGGAACAGCCGCCGCTCGCCCTGCCAGCTGGCGACGCGCTGGCCGTCGCGCAGGCGATATTTGCCGATCCGGTCATTGTCGATCGCGTAGAGATGGACGCCGTCGGACGCGACGCCCTGATGCGCTTCGGGCGCGGGGAGGCGAGCGACCACGGGCGCAGGCGGCGGGGACGGGGCGTCGGACCCCTGCTGGGCGGCCGCCATGGCACTGCCGCTCAGGCCCGCGCAAAGGATGAGGATGGACGTCAGGCGACCCGCCATGCTGCTGCTCCCGTCATGAAGCGGCGAGCGATAGGGGCCCAAGGCTACAGAAAAATGGCAGGGCCTTGCGCGTTCACAGCGCCAGCTTCGCCGACAGCAGCAGGCTGCGCGCCTGGTCCTGCGCGCGCAGCCCAAGCGGCGCCCCTTCGCCCATGAAGCTGCTGCTCGCCAGCCGGTCCGGATCGGCCAGGCGCAGGGCCAGCGTCATGCCGGGCGCGCGCGGCGGCTGGTAGGCGATCGCCGCCGACAGGCGCAGCGCCCGATCGTCCGCGTCGGGGCCGGTCAGCAGCGCAGGCGCGCTCGATCGCGCGGCGCGCAGGCTGGCGCGCCATGGCCCGGCCTGCCACTGGCCCTCGGCCGCCAGCTGCCTTTCCTGCGCCGCGCCGCCGTCCAGCCGGTCGACCCGCGCCAGGGCATAGCGCAGCGCGCAGCGGATCGTCGGGCCAAGCTGCCGGCTTGCGCTCAGGACGCCGCCCTGCACATCGGCCGACCCGTGATTGACGGGCAGCGCGCCGCCCGCGCCGAACAGCAGCCGGTCGTCCAGCCGCCCGCCATAAAGGTCGATGCCGATGCTCGTTCCCGGCGCCGCCGTCCAGTTGGTGCCGACCCGCATCCGCCGGTGCCGCTCGGGCCGCAACATGCCCTGCACCCGACGGAAATCCTCGCGCGTCAGCGCCAGCGGCCCACTCATCCCGACATCGGCATAGCCCAGCAGCGCCTCGTCATAGCCGGCCTGCAGCTCCAGGTCGGCGCGGGCCGACCACAGCAGCGCGGCATGGGGCTGGAACCAGTCCTTGGCGCGCAGATTGGCGTTGCTGTAGGCGGCGGTCACATTGGCGTTGCGGTTGCTATATTTGGCGCCGGTCCAGCCCAGCCGCAGGCGCGCGCGTTCGTCGATCGGCAGCAGCCCTTCGACCTCTATAGTGCGTACGCGGGTGCGCGACAGATGCGGTGCGATCGGCCCGGTCGAAGGCGTTCCGCTCGCGCGCTGCTGCGAAAATTGCAGCGTCTGCCGCACCACGCGCACATCGACCGCGGCCTCCTCGCGCGGGGGCGGGGTCTGGCGCAGGTCCAGCCCGGCCGGCCGGGCGGCGGCGCGATCGTCCGGTCGCAGCAGCGTCATGCGCACCGGCGGCTTCAGCGAGAAGCGCGCGGTCTGGTCGATCGAATGGATCTGCGCCTGCGCCGCGGGGCAGAAGCCGGCCAGCAGCGCCGCGCCGGTGATCCGCCCGATCATGGCCGCGCCTCCGCGGCGAGGCCCGCCAGCGTCACTCGGTCTGCCTCCTGCGCATAGCGCAACATATAGCCGACATGGTCCGACAGCGCGGTGTCGGGCGCTGCGCCGAACGGCACCCGCGCCTGCTTGACCCTCATCGGCCGGCCCGCGCCGTCGCGGGCGAACAGCCAGTCCTTGCCGCGCTCGGCCGTCGCCGCCAGCGCCGCCTGCTCCTGCGGCAACGGGGCCTGTGCGCGCCGCGCGCCGCTCAGTTGCGGCGCGACGAAGCCCATGCCCGCGTTCGCCCAGCGATCGAAAAAGGCGCGCTGCCGCGCCGGATCGCGGCCGATATTCATGTCGCCGCCCAGGATCAGCGGCGCGTCTTCAGGCACCTGCGCCCGCACGAAGCGCGTCAGCAGATCGACCTGCCGTTCGAAGGCGCGCTGCGACCGGGCGATCGGCACGCCCGCCGCCTTGCGCGCGTTGAGATGCGTGTTCACCACATGCACCGGCTGCGCCATGCCTGGCACCGCCAGCCGCGCCACCAGCGCGCCCTTGTTGGCGAGGCAGTCGAAACCGGCGCAGGCATGGGCCGGAAAGGCCAGGCGCGCGGCGCTCAGGATCGGATAGTCGGACAGGATCAGCAGACCGCTGCCAAATTGCTTGTCCGCCGCCTCGCCCCGGTCCCAGCGCGCGCGCGCCAGATAGGTGCGATCCCGCGCGCTGACGGGCGCGGGGCCGCGCATGCGCCTGTCCGGCCCGGCAACGACATGGGCATAGCCCGCGCGCGCCGCGATGGCCCTGGCTTCGGGCGTGAAGGCTTCCTGCAGCAGCAGGATATGCGGCTGTCGCCCCGCGCGGCGCAGCGCCGCCAGCCGGTCGCCGATCTGCGCCAGCGCGTCGGCCCGGCCCCAGGCGATCGGCCAGGGCAGGCCGCGCACATTATAGGTCATGACGCTCAGCGGATCGTCCGCCGAGGGCGCGACGACGCCCATATCCTGAAAGCGCGCGCGGCTGAGCGGGCGACTGCCGGTCGTCCCGGTCGCCACCATGACCGTCAGGCTCGCAAACAAGATGATGCGCAGCGACTTCAGCATGACCCTAACCCCCAGCGCCGGCCTTAAGGCGGCTGTGGGTCAGGATGGCGAAAGGCAGGTGGCAGGCCGATGAAAGTTCAGCGTCGGCGCCCTTCATGAAAAGGACACCGCTTTGTCATCATCGGTGCCGGCGCGTCAGCCTTGGGTGGCGTTCCAGCCGTTCAGGAACGCCTGCGCGGCCTCGCTCACCTGCGCCGCCGTCGCGCCGGGTTTGTAGAGCGCCGAGCCCAGGCCAAAGCCGTTCGCGCCCGCCGCGACCCAGGGCGCCATATTGTCGGGATTGATGCCGCCCACCACCAGGATCGGCAGGTCCTTGGGCAGCACCGCGCGCTGCGCCTTCAGCACGGCGGGGGTCGCGGCCTCGGCGGGGAAGAGCTTGAGCGCGCTCGCCCCGGCCTGCACCGCGGCGAAGGCTTCGGTCGGCGTGAAATAGCCGGGCATGGAGACGAGGCCGGCCTGCGCACTTTGCGCGATCACCGACAGGTCGCTGTTGGGCGAGATGATGAGCCGCCCGCCAACCTGCTGCACCGCGCGCACCTGATCGGGCGTCAGCACCGTGCCCGCGCCGACCAGCGCCTGTCCCTCCAGCCGCCGCGCCAGCCGGCCGATGCTGTCGAGCGGATCGGGCGAATTCATCGGCACTTCGATCAGGGTGAAGCCCGCGGCCACCAGCGCGTCGCCGATCGGCTCGACCTCGTCCGGGCGCACGCCGCGCAGGATCGCGACCAGCGGGCAGCGCGCGAAGGCGGTGGCGAAATCGAGGCTCATGTCAGATTCTCCCAGAGGCGGGTTGCGCCGGCGATGAAGGCGGCATGGCTGTCGATCCGCACCGCCCGCCCGCCCAGCTGCTCGATCGCGCAGGCATAAAGCGCGCCAAGCGCCGGATCGGCGAGCAGATGCACGATGTCCTCGCCCGCATGGGCGGCGCAATCCGCGCCGATCAGCAGGCCGCTGACATAGGCGGCGGCGTCGGCCTGCGCGCGCAGGCCCAGCAGGCTGGCGGGCCGCACGCCGAACAGCGACGCCAGCAGGTCGCCGCGCGCGCCGTCGCGCACGCCCTCGGCAAAGGCGTCGCCCGGCACGACTTCGCCCGTCATTTCCTGCCCGATCAGCGCATGGTTCCTGAGCAGCGCGAACATCTCGCCGGTCATGGCGGTGACGAAGCGCGCGATCGCGCCATCGCGCATCCACGCCCATTTGCAATGCGTGCCCGGCTGGCACAGCAGCGCGTCGGGCGGCGCCAGCCCTGCGGAGATGGCGCCCAGCAACTGCACTTCCTCGCCCCGCATCACGTCGCCGCGCCCTTCGGCGACATGGCGCACGCCCGGAATGATGCGCACGCCGCCCGTCGGCGCGACCATGGCGGCGGACAGCTGCTCCAGCGTGGCGGGGGTCGGCACATAGCCCGCATCCACCCAGCCGCGGTTGGATCCGACCATGCCCGCCAGCAGCATCGGCGCGTCGCCCAGCGCCTCACGCAGCCGCGCCACTTCCTGTTCGAAGCCGCCGGCCGGCACCGCGGTCACGCCCAGCGCGTCCTGCACGCTGCCGATCACCGCGCCCGCGCGGATGCGATAGGCGCGCCGGTTGGTCGTGCCCCAGTCGACGGCGATGAAGTCCTGCTGCCCCATATTGTCCGAGTAGATCGCGCCTGCCGATTTGGCAACCGCCTGGCCGGCGCGCACAGCCGGGACGCATTGGGCGCTGGCGCGTTCAGCTTTCGTCAAAGCGCCCGGGTCCATCGCCCCGGCCGGATAATGAAGGGAGACACGTCATGCCGCTGACCCACGCTCTTTCCGACCGGCGCAGCCTGATCGCGACGCTGGCGCTGCTGCCGCTCGCCGCCTGTGCTACGCCGATGGGCCGCTACACCGTCGAACAGGCCGTGCGCCGGCTGCTGCAACTGTCGAGCGAGCGCGCCTTCGCCCGGCTGACCGAACCCGGCGGCTTCTACGACGACCAGTTGACGCGCATCACCCCGCCGGACCTGGGCGGCGGAACCGGCGGCGCCGTCCTGTCCGCGCTGCTGCGCACCGATGCCGTGCGCAGCCGGGTGGCGATGGCGCTCAACGATGTCGCGGTCGACCTGGCCGACAATGCCGCGCCGATCGTCATGGATGCGGTGCAGCGCATGACGCTGTCCGACGCTGTGTCGGTGCTGCGCGGCGGCCCCACTGCGGCGAGCGACCTGCTCGCCCGCGAAGCGCGCGGATCGGTGGTGGACGCGCTGCTTCCCGGCGCATCGCGCGCGCTGCGATCGGACATGTTCGAAATGCTCTCGGCCGCCTTGTCCGCGAGCGGCGGGCGCGACTATGCCGCGCTTGCCGACAATGTTTCGAACCAGATCGGCGACGCCATTTTCCGCGCGATCGGGCGGGAAGAAGCGGAAATCCGCCGCGATCCCCGCGCGACCGGCGATCCGGTGCTGATCGCCCTGCTCGGTTAGGCCTTGATTTCGCCGCCGGGCCGTGGTGACGCAGGCGCATGGAACAGAAATTTCCCGGCGTCGCGTCCATCCCCTGGGATCAGCCCGCGACCATGATCGACCTGGACGGCAAGCCGCCGCTGATCGGCACGATCCGCGACTGCGCGGTGCATTTCGGCCTCTACAAGCCCCACGCTCGCGCCCAGGCCCGCGTATTGCTGACCCAGCCCGTCCATCGCGAAGGGCGCAAGACCCGCACCTGGCTGCTGGAGCCCGAGGAGATCGAAGCGCTGGCCGAACGGCTGAAGCGCGAGACGCACTGAGCCTGGCGCGACGCGCTCAAGGCGCGCGGGGTTGCGTGCGCGGCGAAGATGCGGCACAAGGATGATAACGCTACCATATAAGGGGAGGGATCATCGTGCATCTGTCGGCTTCGCTGTCGTCTTGGAAACCGGCCGGCCGGCAAGGCGGCGCGATCCTGCTCGCCGCTCTCGCGCTGGCCGCTCCGGCCGCTCAGGCGCGGGAGAGCGTCTCGATCAGCCGCGACTGGCGCTTCACCAAGGGGGATCCTGCGGGCCTGCAAGAAGATCTGCGCTACGATGTGCGCCCGCCCATCGAGGATGCCGATGACGGCAAGCTCGCCGACGCGCGTCCCGACGCTGCGGTCGCGGTGGACGATGCGGGTGCCCGCGTGCTCAAGCCCTGGATCCTTCCCAGCGCCAATCCCTTCATCAAGGATCCCGCCCGTCATCATGTCCGCCCCGCCGGCAATCCAGGCGGGTCGGTCGCCTATGTGCAGGCGGGCTTCGACGACAGCGCTTGGCAGAAAGTCGACCTGCCGCATGACTGGGCGATCGCCGGCCCCTTCATCAAGGACGGCCCCTATGGCGGCATGGGCCGCCTGCCTAGCTGGGGCATCGGCTGGTATCGCAAGAGCCTGGACATCCCCGCCAGTGATCGGGGCAAGTCGATCTTCCTCGATGTCGAAGGCGCGATGTCCTACGCGACCGTGTGGCTCAACGGCCAACTGGTCGGTGGCTGGCCCTATGGCTATAACAGTTTCCGCCTGGACCTGACGCCCTATGCGGTGCCCGGCGGCCGCAACCAGCTCGCCATCCGCCTCGACAATCCGCAGGCTTCGGCGCGCTGGTATCCGGGCGGCGGCCTGTATCGCGACATTTTCCTCACCACCACGAACAAGGTCCATGTCGGCCAGTGGGGCAGCATCGTGCGCACGCCCCAGGTCAGCAAGGAGAGGGCAAGCATCGACGTCAGTCTGACGATCGACAATGACGGCGATCGCGCGGCGCAGGTGGATGTCGCGACCAGCCTCTACGTGGTCGACGCCGCCGGCAAGCGCACCGGGCGGGCGGTCGCCAGCATTGCGCGGCAATCGGCCAGCATCGCGCCGGGCGGCAAGGCGGTGCTTCAGGGCAGCACGATTCTGTCCAATCCCCGCCTGTGGGGTCCGCCGCCCACGCAAGCGCCCAACCGCTATGTCGCCGTCGCCACCGTGACGCAGGGCGGCCGCGTCGTCGACAGCTATGAAACGCGCTTCGGCATCCGCGACGTGCGGTTCGATCCGGACAAGGGCGTCATCGTCAATGGCGCGCCTGTTCCCCTGCGTGGCGTCAACAATCATCATGACCTGGGCGCGCTCGGCGCCGCCTTCAATGTCCGTGCGGCCGAGCGCCAGCTCGAAATCCTGCGCGACATGGGCGCCAACGCCATCCGCATGAGCCATAACCCGCCCGCGCCCGAACTGCTGGAGCTGACCGACCGCATGGGCTTCCTGGTCATGGACGAGGTGTTCGACAGCTGGGAAAAGAAGAAGACGCCGCACGACTTCCACCTGATCTTCCCCGACTGGCATGAGGCCGATGCCCGCGCGATGCTGCGGCGCGACCGCAACCATCCCTCCATCATCCTGTGGAGCATCGGCAATGAGGTGGGCGAACAATATGATGGCGAGGCCGGCGCCCGGATCGGCCGCGAGCTGGTCGCCATCGCGCATGAGGAGGACCCGACCCGCCCCGCCACCAGCGCGATGAACTATGCGAAGGCGGACATGCCCCTGCCCGGCGTCATGGATGTCATCAGCCTCAATTATCAGGGCGCGGGCATTCGCGGCATCGTCGGCCAATATCCCGCCTTTCGCGCCGCCTATCCCGACAAGCTGATCCTCAGCACCGAAACCGCCTCCACCCTTTCCAGCCGGGGCGAATATCTCTTCCCGGTCGCCGGCGCGATCAGCGGACCGGTGCGCCCCTGGTCGGGCGGCAATCCCGATACGCACCAGGTCAGCGCCTATGAACTGCACGCGGCCGATTTCGGGTCATCGCCGGACCGGGTCTGGGCCGCGGACGACCAGCATCCCTATGTCGCGGGCGAATTCGTCTGGACGGGCTTCGACTATCTGGGCGAGCCGACGCCTTATTATACGTCGCGCAGCTCCTATTCGGGCATCATCGATCTCGCCGGCTTTCCCAAGGATCGCTACTGGCTCTACCAGTCGCGCTGGCGGCCTGACCTCAAATTCGCGCATATCCTGCCGCACTGGACCTGGCCGGGACGCGAGGGGCAGGTGACGCCGGTCCATGTCTTCTCGTCCGCCGACGAGGCCGAACTGTTCGTCAACGGCAAGTCCCAGGGCAGGATCAAGAAGCGCGACTATGAATATCGCTTCCGCTGGGACTATGTGACCTATGCGCCGGGCGAATTGCGGGTCGACAGCTGGAAGAACGGCCAGCCCTGGGCGAGCGAGACGGTCCGCACGGTGGGCGCGCCGGCCGGCCTGTCGCTGACCGCCGATCGGTCCAGCATCGCCGATGATGGCCGCGACCTCGCCTTCGTGACGGTGAAGATAGTCGACCAGGATGGCCTGATCGTGCCGTCGGCCAAGCCCCAGATCCGCTTCTCGATCGAGGGGCCGGGCGACATCGTCGCGACCGACAATGGCGACCCAACCGATCTCACCGCCTTTCCGTCAGCGCAGCGCGCGGCCTTCAACGGGCTGGCGCTGGCGATCGTGCGCGCCAGGCCGGGCGAAGCCGGCCGGATCGTCCTGCGCGCCGAGGCGGAGGGGCTGGAAAGCGCGCAGGTCGTCGTGACGAGCCGCTAAGCCAGTCACAGCGGGCCCGGCAGAGCGGCTTCTCCGCCCGCCGGGCCGGTTGCGGCCGTTCAACGCTGGGCCATTTGCACGGTCGCCTTGTGGCTGATCGTCAGGCCGGCCTGCGCCCATTCCGCCTTGCTGCGGCAGTCGGTGCGCGGCACCAGCGAACCGGCGGGCGCTTCGCGGAAGCAATAGCTGTCGGTCCGCGCGTCATAGCTGACCTTGGCGCGGCCGAACGTGCCTTCGGGCTGCGCCAGCGCCGGGGTGGCGAGCGCGGTGAGGGCGATGGCGGAAACGATGACGATGCTCTTCATGGTGAAATCTCCTTCCCTGATGTGTGTCACGACCCTTGGTGGATCGTGCCATTCGCTTTGCAGGGGCTGTGCCAACTAGCGGAAAACGCGCTTTTCCAAGGCACTCACTGCTAAGAGCAAACAGGATGCGTGTGGAAGACGCCGGCTGTTGGGAAATTCCGCCTATTAATGGGAAGTCCTTTCTACGCATTCGGCCTCAGTCCGTATGCAGTACAGGAGCGGGCTCTGCAAAGATGCTGCAATAAAGCGAAACAGCTTTTAGGTTGCGACTGAGATGGATTCGCATTAGCGGAGCGCCCAACGAGAAAAGGGGACTCACATGCGCACTATCGCGACGCTCACCGCCATGCTTCTGTCCGGCACCTCCCTGCTAGCGCAGGCCCAGACCGCGCCCGAGGCGGAGCGGGACACCGACGTCATCGTCGTGACCGCCACCGGCCGGTCCGCCGCCATTTCCACCACGAAGAGCGCCACGCCGATCATCGAATCGCCGCAGGCCATCTCGATCATCAGTCGCGAGGAAATCGAACTGCGCGCCTCGCCCAGCATCGCCGATGCGCTGGCCTATACCGCGGGCGTCCAGGCCGAATCCTTCGGCATCGACAGCCGCGTCGATGAAGTGTCGGTGCGCGGCTTTGGCGCCGGCGGCTTTTCGTCCAACAATAATTTTGTCGACGGCCTGCGCCTGCCCTCGGGCGGTCAGTGGACGCGGCCGGGCTTCGATTCCTATGCGCTGCAACAGATTGAGGTGCTCAAGGGTCCCTCGGGCGCGCTCTATGGCCAGACCGCGCCGGGCGGCGTCGTCAACATCGTCACCAAGCGTCCGACCGACGAATTCCAGGCCGACTTCATGCTGCAGGGGATCGGCACGACCGATCTCAACAACTGGAATTATCAGGCGGCGGCCGACATCAGCGGCCCGATCAGCTCCACCCTCTCGGCCCGGCTGGTGGGCCTGTCGCGCTATGGCGACACGCAGGTGGAAGATGTGAAGATCGGCCGGCGCTATATTTCGCCCAGCATCACCTGGAAGCCGACCGACCGCACCAGCTGGACGATCCTGGGCCAGTATCAGCGCGATGAGGGCGGATCGACCTTCCAGTTCCTGCCCGCGCTCGGCTCGCTCTACAAGAGCAATGGCGGCTATATCGCCAATGACGCCAATCTGGGCGAACCGGGCTGGAACACGTTCGACCGCAACCAGTATCTGATCGGCTCCTTCTTCTCGCATCAGTTCAACGATGCGATCACCCTGCGCAACAACAGCCGCTACACGCATCTCGACACCATCTATCGCGTCGTCGTGCTGTCGGGGAACACGCTCACCACCTGCCCGGACACGATCGCGGGCTGCATTCCGGGCCAGACGATCGGCCGCCGCGCGGTGCAGGGCGTGGGCGAAAGCGACGGCATCGCCACCGACACGCAGCTGGAAGCGAAGCTGACCACGGGCCCTGTCGAACATACGCTGCTTGCCGGCTTCGATTATTTCCACACCGAATGGGAGCATTATCGCGATCTCGTCGCCTCCTCGCAGGTGCTGCCGCTGCTCGACATCTTCGATCCGGAGCCGCGCGGATCGAGCAGCTATGCCGCCAATCTGTCGCCGCAAATCTATACCGAAACGGTGAGCAGCCAGAAGGGCGTCTACATCCAGGACCAGATCAAGATCGGCCGTCTGCGCGTGACCGTGGGCGGACGGCAGGACTGGGCGAAGGACGACACCTATAACCCCGTCTCGGACCTGCGCTACATCACCAAGAGCGACGCCTTCACCTGGCGCGCGGGCGCGGTCTATCTGTTCGACAATGGCCTGGCGCCCTATGCCAGCTATGCCGAAAGCTTCCTGCCGCAGGTCAGCGACCCATCGACCAGCCTGACAGGCGAGTCGTTCAAGCCGACGACTGGCCAGCAATATGAAGTGGGCCTGCGCTATCAGAGCGGCGACAATATCTATGTGACGCTGGGCGCCTATCAGATCACGCAGCAGAATATGGTGACGCCCGCGACTTTGGCCGACCTGCCGGCGGGATCGGACGAGGACGACCTGCTGTGCGGCACTGCCGTCTGCAGCGTCCAGACCGGCGAAGGGCGAGTGCGGGGCATCGAATTCGAAACCAAGGCGACTCTGCCCTGGGGCATGGCTGTCATCGCTACCGCGACGCGCAGCGACAGCAAGGTGACGAAGAGCAACACCGCTGGCCAGGTCGGCAACGAACTGCCGCAGGTGCCCGAATGGATGGCCTCGCTGTTTGTCAACCAGACGATTGAGGAAGGGGCGCTTGCTGGCCTCGGCTTCGGCGGCGGCGCGCGCTATACCGGCAAGAGCTTTGGCGACACCGCCAACAGTCTTGCCATTCCCGATTATACGCTGTTCGACCTGTTCGTCCGCTATGATCTGGGCCGGAGCCTGCCGGCCCTGGAGGGCGCGACCCTGTCGCTCAACGCACGCAACATCGCCGACAAACGCTATGTCGCGACCTGCACCGCCGTGTCCGCCTGCTATTATGGTCAGGGGCGCAGCCTCACCGCGCGCTTGCAGTTCCGCTGGTAAGCCGGCATTTTCTCGCCTTGGGGGAGGAGGGACGGATGAAGAGGATGAGCGGGTCAAGGGCCAAGGGGATGGCGGCATGATCGGCGCGATCCTGGGCGGCCTTTGCGCTGCGGTCGCCGCTGTGCTGCTCTATCTGGCCGCGCCGCACCAGAAATGGGGGGCGCTGCCCTGCCGGCCCGGGCTGCTGGGCTGGGCCGGCGCGCTGTCGCTGGCGCTGGGGACGATGCTGCTGCTGGGCTGGGCCGGTCCCGCCACCGCCATCTTCATCCTGCTGACGATCCTGATGACGATCTGGTCGGTGGTGCCGGTCGCCATCGCCTGGCGCCGCGGCGCGCCCGAGGGGAAAAGATGAAGGCGCCGCTCGCTCCCCGAGCGCGGCGCCGCCCGCTGTCGAGCCGCGACTGGTTCGGCAAGACGGCCGCCGCCTTCATCCTGGGCTTCACCCTGGCGCTGGGCTGCGCCGGGCTGTTCCGCATCGCCGCGGGCGTTGGCGACGCCTATTTCTCGACCAAGGGGCAGTTCGCCATGTGGCTCATGGCCCCCGTCTGGGCGCTGACGCTCAGCTTCTGCTTCCTATTCCGATCGTCGCTGCGCGCCTGGCTCTGGCTCGCCGCCGCCAATCTGCTGGTCTGGGCGCCTGTGCTGCTGATGGGAGGGCTGGGGTCGTGAAGCTGCCGACCGATGTCGTGAAGATGTACAAGGAAGTGCATGGCTGGGTGGGCATCCTCTCGGGCCTGTGCCTCTTCATCGCCTTCTATGCCGGGGCGCTCACCATGTTCGAGCTGCCGTTGCAGCGCTGGGCTTCGCCGCCGCCGGCGCTCGCCCCCGCGCCGTCGCTGGATCGCACGCCCGAACTGGTGGCCAAGGCGATCGCCGCCCATCCGGAAGCCGCCAAAGGCTACGAAATCCATCTTCGCACCGACGCCGCGCACCCCGCCCGGATGAGCTGGACCGTGCGCGATCCGGAGGATCATCATGGCGGCGGCACCACGCATTATGCCGCGCTGGCGCCCGACGGCGCGCTGCAGGTGGTGACGCAGGGTCCCTCGCAGGTCGCGCAGCTGATCGACGTGCTGCACCAGCAGGTCGGCCTGCCCTTCGATCATGAAATCTCCATGCCGATCATGGGCGGCATCGCGCTGCTGTACATGATCGCCATCGTCTCCGGCCTGGTGGTGCTGCTCCCCAGCCTGGTGAGCGATCTCTTCGCGCTGCGCATCGGCCGCAACGTCAAGCGCATGTGGCTCGACCTGCATAATGTGCTGGGCCTGTTCAGCCTGCCTTTCCACATCATCATGGCGCTCACCGCCGTGGTCTTCGCCTTTCACGACCAGTTCTACGATGCCCAGGGCATGGCCTTCGGCGGCGGCGAGCGCGGCGGCCGTCCCGCCATGGCCGCGCCGGCCGAAGGGCCGCCGCCCGCTACGCTGACCCCGGCGCAGATCGTTGCGCGGGTGCGCGAACAGGCGCCCGGCTTCACCCCACAAACGCTGGTCTACGGGCGGGGCGGCGGCGGGCTGCCGGCGCTGCGGGTGCAGGGCAGCGACGATCGTTATGGCGTGCGCGCGCCCAGCTATGGCATGGCCGGCGTCGATCCGCAGACCGGCGCGATCACCGCGACCGACTATATGCCGGGCATGCAGGATGGCTGGTCGGCGACGATCACCAGCTTCTTCGCGCTCCATTTCGGCAATTTCGGCGGGGCGACGATCCGCTGGGCCTATTTCCTGTTGGGGTTGGCCGGCGCCTTCCTGTTCTACACCGGCAATCTTTTGTGGGTGGAATCCCGCCGCAGGAAGGAGCGCAAGGACGGCGCTGTCGACCAGACGCGCGCCACCCGCATCCTGGGGGCGCTGACCGTCGGCGTTCCGCTCGGCTGCGTCGCGGGCATTTCGGTGACGCTGGCGGCAGCCAAGCTGCTGGGCGGTCACGCCAGCTATGGCATGCACAGCGCCATCTATTATGCGCTGTTCCTGCTGGCCACATTCTGGGCGCTGGTCCGGGGCGCGGCGCGGGCGGGTGTCGAACTGTCGGTGCTGGGCGCGGTGGCGATGCTGTGCGTGCCGCTCGCCAGCCTGATCGCCGGCGCCGACTGGTATGACGCCCCCGCACTGATGCTGGTCGACGGGGTCGCGCTGCTGCTGGCGCTGGCCTTGCTCTGGTCGGCGAGGGCGGCGCGGCACCGGGCGCGCACCGGCCCGCGCGACAGCGTCTGGTCGGACCGGCGCGAGCCGTCCCTCGGCGCCCCCGAACGCGGCGCCGGTGGCGGGAGAAGCCTGAAGACCGCTCAGCACCGCGCTGCCTCGCCATCGCGGATCGTCGCGTCCAGGCCGCGGGCGCGCAGCCGCGCTTCCAGCTCCTTGAGCGCTTCATTCCTGTCCTGCGCGTCGGCGCCAAGGTCGATCAGCACCGACAGGCCGCCTTGCTGCGCGTCGATCCGCACATGATCGGCGCGCCACTGGTCGCCGGGCAGGCTGAGGTGGGTGGAGGCCGATGACGGGGCTCCGGCGTCCATTCGCTGCGCCCACATCTGCGCGCTCGCCGCCTCGTGCGCGGCCGCGCCGGCGTAGGGCGTCGCCACCGGCGCGACCTGCGCCTCGCCGCTCCGCTGAAGTTGAGGCGCGAGCGCCTGGCCCGCCTTGTCATCGCTTGGCCCCGGCGTGGAGCCATGCTTTGGCACCCCCATTGTCTGCGGCGACAATGCCAACGGCGCGGCGGTAGCCGGCGCGGGCGCCGCCGCCGCCTCGTCCTCGCCTTTTCCCTCGCGCATCGGCTTGCCCTCGCCGCCGCCATTCCTGGCCTTGCGCGCCAGCAGGCTGCGAAAGCTTTCCGCTGCTTCGGGCCCGGCAGCGTCCTTGGCGGCCGTGTCCGCCCGCGTGCCTGTCCCTGTGTCTATGCCCGCGCGCAGCGCCGCCGGCTGCGGCGTTGCCGGAGCGATCGCCGCGCTCATGCCAGCATCGCCGGGACGGGGGCAGGGCGCAGCTCGTCCTCGGCGCGGCGGCCGACCTGCCGCTGCCAGCTCTGCACCGCGCGCTCCAATTCCTGCAGCATCGCGTCATGCCGCGCCTGCGCGCGCAGCCATTCGCGCTTCAACCGGTCGGCCAGCGCGCGCGCCTCGGCCAGCGCCGCGCCGGCCTGGGTGCGCAGCAGCTGCGATGCCTCCGCCCGTGCGGAGACGGCCTGACAATGCAGCTGGACCAGCGGGTCGCAGGGCTGGCGCAGCCGCTCCATCATCGCCGCCGCCCGGCTCGCCAGCGCGTCGGCGCAGGCGCGCGCCGCCTGCTCCTCCTGCGCCTGTGCGGCGGCGATCGCCTGACGCGCGGCCGCGACCTCATGTGCACACCGCTCCAGGTCGCGCTTGCGCAGCCGGACGATGGTCTTGAGCTGGTCGATCTGGTCGCTCATCATTCAAATCCTCTCAGGATGGTGCGTGTCATCGGCAAGGGCGCCGGTTCATGAGTCGATTGCCGCAGGAATCCGTTCAGTTCGTCGCGCCGCGCGATGGCGCGGTCGGCCAGCGCATCCTGCCCCGGCTTATAGTCGCCGACCTGCAGCAGCAGTTCGATCTCGTCGAGCTTGGCGAGCATCGCGCGGAAGGAGAGGGCGGCGCGCCGCTCGCCTTCCTCCATCAACTGCCCCATCAGCCGGCTCTGGCTCACCAATATATCGATCGCGGGATAATGGCCGCGCGCCGCCAGCTTGCGCGACAGGATGACATGCCCGTCGAGCAGCGATCGCACTTCCTCGCCGACCGGGTCATCCTCCTCATCCTCCAGCAGCACCGTGTAGATGCCGGTGATCGCGCCGCGCGCGTCGCACCCGGCCCGTTCGAACAGGCGCGGCAGTTCGGCGAAGACGGACGGGGGGAATCCGCGCCGCACCGGCGGCTCGCCCGACGCCAGGCCGATCTCGCGCAGCGCGCGCGCGAAGCGCGTCACCGAATCCATCAGCAGCAGGACATGCTTGCCCTCGGCGCGAAAGCCCTCGGCGATGGCGGTGGCGGCATGGGCGGCGCGCGCACGCTCCAGCGCCGGGCGGTCGGATGTCGATGCGATCACCACCGATCGCGCCAGCCCCTCGCTGCCCAGATTATCCTCGATGAACTCGCGCACTTCGCGGCCGCGCTCGCCGATCAGGGCGATGACGATGACGTCGGCCTGTGCCTGCCGCGCCAGCGTGCCCAGCAAGGTGCTCTTGCCGCCGCCCGCCGCGGCGAACACGCCGATCCGCTGCCCGCGCCCCAGCGGCAGCAGCCCGTCGATCGCGCGCACGCCCGTTTCCACCTGCCTGTCGATCCGCTGGCGCTCCATCGGATTGGGCGCGGCGGCATAGAGGGGCTGGCTCGCCGGCGTCTCGACCGGCGGCAGCCCGTCGAGCGGTTGCAGCCGCGCGTCCAGCACCCGGCCCAATAGCGCGCCCGACACCGGCACCCGGTCTTCGCCCACGCGCACCATCACTTCGGTTTCGCCCGACAGCCCGCGCAGGTCGCCCATCGGCGAGAGGATCGCTTCATGTTCCGACAGGCCGACCACCTCGGCCAGCAGCGAATGGCGGCCCGCCGGGCTCGCCAGCTCGCAAATGTCGCCGATGCGCACGGTGACGCCGCTCACGCGGATCGCGGTGCCGATCGCGCCGCGCACCTTGCCGCGCTGCTCGAAGCCCGGCCCCGCCTCCAGCGTGTCGAACAGGGCGGACAGGCGCGTGTCAGAGCGCATCGGCCACCTCCCAGCGCGCGGCGAAGGATTGTATCTGCACGCCCACATCGGCGACGATCCGACCGTCGGGGGCCGTCAGGCGGCACTGGTCGTCGGCCAGACCTTCGCGCACCCGCACCGCCACTTCGACCGACGACGGCCGGTCGGCGAATGCGCGCTCGACATGCGGCTGCATCGCGACGGACACTTCGACCAATATCGGTCCGCGCGACCCCAGCGCCTCGACGGCGCGGCGAGCGATGCCGGTCATCCTGTCCTCGGCGGGCAGCGCGCCGACCATCTGGCGCAGCGCCGCCAAGGCCAGCGCGGCGACATCCTCGTCGCGGCGGGCGGCATCGGCCTGCGCCTGCTCGGTCAGCGTGGCGATCGCCTCGGCGAAGGCGGCGCGGCCTTCCTCTTCGCCGGTGCGCCGGCCCTGCGCCGCCGCAGCGTCGCGCGCTTCGGCCAGCGCCTGCGCCTGTCCGTCATGCCAGCCGCGCACCGCGCCCAGCAGCGCGACCGCCTCGGTGATCGGCGCGCGTTCCTGGTCGCGCAGCAGCGGCCTGTCGCTCGCCAGCAGGCTGCGGCCATCGGCGTGGATCAGGTGAAAGGCCATGCGTCCAGTTCCTTCAGAAGCGCTTCGGCCTGGTCCATGCGCTGGCGCGCTTCGGCGTCGGTCGCCGCCGCGCGCAGCAGGCGCTCGGCCGCATGGGGCAGCGCCTCGACCGGGGGCAGGGGATCGCGACCGCCATCCTCCAGCGTCCACAGCCGCTCCAGCACCGGCGCGCCCACCAGCATGGCGTAGCCGCGCAGGCGCGCGCCGTCGATCAGTCGTCCCAGCGCCGACTGCGCGCCGATCAGCAGCGCGACGGTCGCGACTCGCTGCTGCCGCGCCGGGTCCAGCGCGGGCCATCGCGGCAGCGCGCGCAGCGTCGCAAAGTCCGGCCGCGCCGGGCGACCCAGGCGCGCGCCGCGCGTCATCGGCCAGCCGCCATGACGCGCCACCTGCGCCAGTTCGCGCCGCGCCGCCGAGCCGCTGCTCATGCCTGCTCGCTCTCGACCCGCGCCGGGACCGCGACGGGGCGCCGCCGACGCCAGAACAGGGTGGCGAGCCCGCCCAGCCCGACCAGCGCCAGCAGGATACGGCTCGCCCAGCTGTCGAAGCTCGCCACCAGCATCGACTGTTCGGGCGGCGGCGCAGCCTGGCTCGGCACCATCACCACCGACACCTTGTCATAGGCCAGCCCTTCGATGCTGTTGGTCACCAGCGACTTGATCGCGCCGGTCTGGCTGCGCAGGTCATAGCCGGGCTGATATTTGACGAAGATGGCGGCCGATGCGGGCTTGACCTTGTCGGACAGGGGGTCGGCCTCCGGCATGGCGAGATGGACGCGCGCCTGGACGACGCCGTCAATCTCGCTCACCGTGTGGCTCAGCTCCTGGCTCAACCCGTAGATCAGCCGCGCCCGTTCCTCCACGGGTGAGGAGACGAGCCCCTTCTTCTCGAACAGCGACCCCAGATTGGCGAAATCCTCACGCGGCAGGCCCTTGGCCCGCAGCAGCTGGATCGCCTTGGAAAAATCGTCGGGGCTCACGGCGACGGCCCACTGGCCGTCCTTGTCCGCTGATTTTGCCGCGTCGATATGCGCGTCGCGCAGCGCCGCGATCATGTCGTTGGCCTGATCCTCCTTCAACTGGCCGTAGATTTCCTGGCTGCCGCACCCGGCCAGCGCCAGCGCGGCGAGCAGGGCGAGGCCCGACTGTCCAATTCTGGGGATCACCGTCTTTCTCCTCTCAGCTTCAGCCCTGCTGGCGGAACAGCTGCTGCACGCCTTCCGAGCTGCGATTGGCGATGTTGGACGTCAGCTGGCAATGGAACATGAATTCCTGGCAGCGCATCGTCAGCTGGACGACCTCGCCCGGCGTCAGTTCGCCGCCCGTGCCTTCCACCGACCGGGCATAGTCCGCGACCGACTTGGCTTCGCCATTCACCTTGTCCAGCGTGCCCAGCATGCCGCGCAGCGCCGGCGACATGTCGGTGCCGCCGATATGCTCGGTCGCCGCGACCTTGAGCGACGCCGCGAAATCGGCCGCCGCGTCCTGCCCGGCCTGCTGGGGCATGGCCGGCGCCAGCTCCACCTGCCGGGCGGGGATCGCCGCCTGCGCGGTGACGGGATCGACCGTCATTGCTTGCGCGCCATGGTTTCGAGCGCCTTGGACACGCTGTCGATCGAACTGTGCGAGCTGTTCGACAGAAAGCTCATCTTCATCGCCTCTGCGGTCAGCATGGTGATCTGCGACGGATTGTCGCCGCCTTCATTGGCGATCAGGTCGGATTTCTGTTCGATCGTCGCGGCCTGGCGGTCGAGCGCCTTGCCCCAGGCGGAGGCAAAGGCTTCGAACCAGTTGCCGGGCGCGTCGTCCTGGCGCATGCGCGCGCCGGTCAGCGGCGTGCTGGCGAGGGTCGCCATGTCGGCGCGGGAAATACTGTCGGTCATGTCAAATCTCCTTATGTGCGTCTTCAGGGGGTGATGCGTTCCATTCGGCCGTCCTTCTCGAAGGTGACGGCATTGGGGGCGACGGACACCAGATGATGTCCGGTGGGCAGGGTGGCGCCCGGAAACCAGTGCGACCCGTCGGCGGTCACGATATGGGCGGGATCGGCGACGATCGTCGCCAGCCCCGCGCCGCTCTGGGTGAAGAAGGATTGCAGCGGGCTCGCGTCCAGGCTGTCGTCGACGCGGAAGCCCACCTGCCGCACGGCGGGCAGGTCCTTGCGCAGGTCGGCCCTCACCTGCGCCTGCCGGTCGGCGGGCATATAGCCTGCGCGCACGACCAGCGCGCCGGGCTGGGCCGGGCTGACGCGCGCGGCGACGCCCTTGCCCTGCAGGATGTCGGTCGCTGCGCTGGCGAGTTGCGGCCCGGTCTGGGCATCGACGATCACGCCGTCGCCATGCTGGGTTGCGAGCGCGCGCAGCCGCGCCAGTTCCTCCTCGTCGCGCACCACGCCGCCGATGCTGAGCGCGCCGCCCGGCGCCTCGCCGACCGTGACGCCGCTGAAGCCCGCCTGCCGCACGGCGCGGGTCAGGGCGGCCTTGTCGCCGCTCTGGCCGGTGACCAGCGTCCCCAGCGGCTCGGCCGCCGCGACGCACAGCAGCCCGGCGCAGCCCGCGCCCAGCGCCAGCCGCGCCATCTTGCGGTCGATCCGGCCGACATGCGCGCGGCCCATGTCCAGCATCCGGTCGATCAGGCGCGGCGCCTGCAACGGCCCCACTGCAACGCCGCAGGGCGTATCGGCGATCTTGCTCGCATCCTCCCAGCGCGGCGACACCGGCGCGCCATGCGCGACCAGATATTCGCCCAGGCGAAAGGGCAGATAGGCCGGCAGCACCGCCTGCTCGCCCGCCGCCAGCGTGCGGCCCAGCAATTCCACCTGTCCCTGCAGCACGCGCAGCTGTGCGGTGTCGGGGTTGAGCTCCAGCTCGATCGCGCAGTCGCGCGTGCCCGCGCCGCGCAGCACCACGTCATTGGCCAGGCCATGGCCGATGCTGACGCGCGCGCGCCCGTCGAGCGGGTAGGCCTTGCCGGACAGGCGGCCCGACAGGAGTTTGAGCACGCGGTGCGCGACGGCGGTGCCGCGCGGCATGTCGATCCCACGGATCGTTGCAGCGGTCATTGCAGGCTCTCCATCTGCAGGCGGGGCGCGGGCGGGGACGCGGGCGCGACGCCGAACCTGGTCGGCATCGGCGCGGTCATCGTCGGCGTGTCCAGCCGGGTGATGCGGGGGGAAATCAGGAAGAGCCGCTCCACATGCTGGCGGCGCTTCGATCGCGACTTGAACAATTCGCCCAGCACCGGGATCTGGCCCAGCACCGGAATGGCGGTTTCCGCGTCCATGTCGGAATTGACGGTCAGGCCGCCCAGCAACAGGCTTTCGCCCTCGGCGATCAGCGCCTGGGTGTTGACGCTGGCGCGCTCCACCACCGGAATGCGGTCGACCGTTCCGTCGAGCAGCGCGCCATCCTCGACATTGACGACCATGCGGATGCGCGGCTGGCCATTGTCGACCAGCACATGCGGGTTGACCCGCAGCACCGTGCCGGCGGTCACGTTGAACAGGTCGACCTGCCGGTCGCCCGCGACCCGGACATAGAAGGTGCGGGTGCGGTCGAACACCGCCTCGACATTGGACAGGGTGACGAGCTGCGGCCGCGACACAACCTTGGCCGCGCCCTTTTCCTCCAGCGCGCTGATGCGGGCGATGAACTCGTTGTTCGCGCCGATGATGCCCGACAGCGACAGGCCGCGATTGACGCTGCCGGTGTTCAGCGCGTCGGTCAGCGGATTGCCCGTGCGCCGGACGATGTCGCCGCCGAACAGCGCGCTCCAGTCGCCGCTCTGGAAGCGCCAGTTGATGCCCAGCTCGCGCAGCCGGTCGACATTGATGTCGATGATCGTCGCTTCCAGCTCCACGATCTGCGGCGCGACGTCCAGCGACCGCACCAGCCCCTCATAGGCGGGCATGTTTTCGGGCCGGTCGCGCACGATGACGGCGTTGAGCGAAGGATCGACGGTGATGCGCGGGCCGACCTGCGGCACGGGCTGGGCCTGGACCACGATCGGCTCCTGGCCGGGCAGACCCAGATAATCCTCCTCGTCATTGTCATAGGGGGTGGAGCGCGACGCGTCGGGGGAGACGCTGTCCAGCCCCTTGCCCATCAGGCGCGGCACCGACTGGCGCACCTGCTGCGCGCCATAGCTGCCGCCGACGGTGCCGATCGGCAGCCCGTCGCCCATCACGCGCGCGACGATGGTGGCGACGCCGGGTACGCGCACTTCGCGATCGCCCGTGCGCAGCGTGGTGTCGTCGGCGCGGGCGTAGCGCAGGTAGAAGACGCGCAGTTCATAGGGATCGATGCCGCCGGGCGTCAGCGGCTGGGCGCGGCCGGGCGCGATCGCGGCGACCGGCGGCCGCTCGCGCACGGCGGTGCGGGGCAGGGCGCTGGCGATCTGCTGCACCTGGTCCAGGAAACGGGGCACGCCGGTCGCCAGCACGCTTTCGGCCGATGTGATGCGCACCCGGTTGTTGCCGTCGCTCAACCGCCCGCGCGCGACGGCGCCCGACAGGTCGGCGGCGCGCCCGGCCGCCACGCTCATCGTGCGGCTCTGCACGTCATTGGCGCTGTAGACGGTGACGACCGACCCGTCATAATAGGCGATCAGGTTGAACGCGCTCGCCACCTGCCGCCAGATGTCGGCGGGCATGCCCGAAAAGCGGCCGTTGATCTTGCCCGACACCGTGCCGTTCACCGCGACCCGCAGGCCCGATGCGGCGAAGAACTGGTTCAGGAAATCGGCCGCCGGCTGGTCGCGCGCGCTGATGTTGACCTTCCGGTCGCCAAAGGGCGGCTCGGCGGCATGCAGCGCGGGCGTGGCGCAGGCCAGCGCCAGCGCACAGGACAGGCGCAACATCCGCCTCATGCCGCGGCCTCCACGGGCGCCTGTTCCTCGATCGCGTCGGGCGTCCGGTCGAGCGTGCCGACCACGTCCAGCGGCAGCGCGGGCGTCAGCTCATTATAGCACAGGATCGGCAGGCCGAAGAGGTCGCCGGCGGTCAGCTGCCGCAGCGGCCGGCGCAGATCATAGGCGGTGACGATCGCCCGCGCCCCGCATTTGGCGGTTTCGCTGCGGATCATGCCGATCAGCGTGCGCGCCTGGTCGGGCGGCATGGCGAGGTGCGCGACGCCCTCCACCGTCTGCAGATTGTCGCGGAAGAAACGCTCCAGCCGGCCGCCCACGACCAGCACGGGGAAACGACCGTCCGCCATGTGGGGCGCGGCGATATAGCGGCGCAGCGCCACCCGCGTGCGGTCCGCGATCGGCACCGCATTGCGTTCCGACTGACCGATTTCGGCGATGGCTTCCAGCACGTCGCGCAGATTCCGCAAACAGACCTCCTCTTCGGCAAGCAGGCGCAACACTTCGGCGATGCGCGGGGATGACACGGCGCGCACGACTTCCTTGACCAGGTCGGGATAGTCGGCGCCCATGCGGTTGAGCATGGTGGTGGTTTCCTGCAGGCCCAGAAAACGGGCCGCATTGCGGCGCAGCAGCGCCTCGATCGCCGGCGCGATCGCCTCCTCGAACGGCCCGTCGACCTCGCCCGATCCGACCGGCGCCTCATAGGCGCTCAGCGTCCAGCGCGGCCGCTCGCCCTCGGGCAGCAGCCGCGTCGTGACTTCGCCCGCGGGCATCGGCAGCCCCAGCCGCGCCTGCACGGCCTCGATCACCAGCACGAAACGGGCGCGCAGCCGTTCGGCCTGCGCCGCGTCGAGCGCGGGCGCGGCGATCTCCAGCACCAGCGGCCGCACCGGGCGCGGCGCTTCGGGCTGCGCCGCCAGCGTTTGCGGCAACGGTTTTTCGCCTTTGTCGAACCGCGCCGCCTTGCCCATGATCCAGGCGTGCGACACCGGATGCTGCCACGCGGCCGCGCTGCCCAGCGCAAAGGCGATGCCGATGAAGACCGCAGCGGGAAATCCGGGGATCAGCGCCATCAACAGGCACAGGATCGCGGCGGGCGCCAGCACCTTGGGCTTGCTGCCGATCTGCTGCACGATCGCGGGGCCCAGGCTCCCGTCGCGGCTCTCGTCCGTCGTGCGGGTGACCAGCAGGCCCGCCGCCATGGCGCTGAACAGCGCCGGGATCTGCGCGACAAGGCCGTCGCCGATGGTCAGGATCGAAAAGACCTGCATCGCCTCGCCCGCTTCCATCCCGTGCGAAAAGACGCCGACGGCCAGGCCCCCGACAAGGTTGATCAGCACGATGACGATGGAGGCGATGGCATCGCCCTTCACGAACTTCATCGCGCCATCCAGGCTGCCGTGCAGCTTGCTTTCCAGCTCCAGCGTCCGCCGCCGCTCCCGCGCCTCGTCCTTGCCGATCAGCCCGGACCGCAGGTCGCTGTCGATCGACAATTGCTTGCCGGGCATCGCGTCCAGGCTGAACCGCGCCGCCACTTCCGCGACGCGCTCGGCGCCCTTGGAAATGACGATGAACTGCACGACCGTGATGATCAGGAAGACGACCAGCCCGACGATCAGGTTGCCGCCGGCGACCATCTCGCCGAACTGCTGGATGATGTGCCCGCCCTCGGCCGTCGTCAGGATCATGCGCGTGGTCGCGATCGACAGCGACAGGCGGAACAGCGTGGAAAGCAGCAGCACCGTGGGAAAGGTGGAGAAATCGAGCGGCTTGGTGATGTGCAGCGTGGAAAGCAGCAGCAGCAGGCCGATGGCGATATTGGTCGCGACCAGCATGTCGATCATGATCGTTGGCAGCGGCAGGATCAGCAGCGCGACGATCGCCACGACAGCGACGATCAACATCAGGTCGGCCGGGCGCACCGCGCCGCGCGGCAGGCGGGAAAGCAGGCTGGCAGCCATCAGCGCGCCGCTCCGCCGCGCAGCGCGGCATAGCGCGCCATCACCTTGACGACATAATCCTGCGTTTCGCGATAGGGGGGGATCTGGTTGCCATAGCGGGCCACCGCGCCTTCGCCGGCATTATAGGCCGCCAGGATCAGGTCGAAATCCTTGCCATAGCGCTTCTGCAGCGATTTCAGCAGCCGCGCGCCGGTTTCGATATTGGTGGCCGGATCATAGAGCGCGTCCTGCGCGACGCCGAAGCGCGCGCCGGTACCCGGCATGATCTGCATCAGCCCGCGCGCGCCGGCATGCGACAGCGCGCTGGCGCGATAGGTCGACTCGGTGCCGATGATCGCGTGCAGGAACAGCGGGTCGATGCGGTGGGCGGCGGCGGTCGCCTGGATATGCGGGTCGAAATCCGGAACGAAGCCCGCGATCCTGATCGGACGGTCCAGCATGGCGCTGACCCGGCGCGTGCCCGGCGGCGGTTCGGCCAGCGCGGTCTTGCCGCGGCGGCGATCCGCCTTCTTGGGCTTGTCTTCCTTGACGCCGATGATGCGCGCCACGTCGGGCGTCGTGCTGATCGGCGCGCGCGGAGCGACGACGATCCGCGCCGCACAGCCCTGCAACGCCATATAGCCGTTCGTGCTGCCGCCGTCCGCGACGCGCAGATTGGCATTCAGCGGACAGGACCCGAAATCGATGTCCCGCCAGCTGACATTATCTTCGGCATAGGCGATGCCGCCCGCCGATGAACATGCGAATAGAGTCGCAATAGAAATATTGCGAAAAATTGCGATTGCCATCCTGACGATCTCCTATCTGGTGACGTCCACACACCAAATTATCGATCAGTCTAAGTCAGTAGTAATCTAACGATATTTTCGTGATATACTTGCGCTTGTCCGCCCGGAAAGCGGCGGTTTGGCGGGGGCTTTGTTGCGCTACAATTTCGGGGAAGCCACTGTAACGAGACGGGTTGTGGCCGAGAGGCGATGAAGCGAAATTAACTGGTTAATTGCTATGGAACCGTGACAAATCAGTCACATAATCGTTACGACTAGATGAACTACCATGTCGAAGTCGAAACATCTTCGAAGTTGAACGGCTCGTCCCAATCCTGCCATTGAGGGTTGACGAAGCGACGCTTCATCGAAACTTTTACTTGGGTCCACACACGCACTTCATGAAGCTGTTCTGCCTCAGTTCCCAGTGACTGCCGCACAGCTTCTTCCCGGTTCATGCCTCCAGGCACGGTGTGGAGTTTCCATGGCGCAAAAGAATGACGGCGGTGACAAGACCGAGAAGCCGACTCCCAAGCGGCTGCGCGACGCCCGCCGCAAGGGCGACATCGCCAAGTCGAAGGATGTCGGACCCGCGCTCGGCATGATCATGTGGTTCCTGCTGCTGCTGTTCGCGGCCGGCCACGCCGGCGCGCAGATCACCGGTCTGATGCGCGACACGCTTGGCACGGCGACCAGCATGCCCTTCGATGCGGCCGCCCCCGTGCTGGGCTGGGCGGCGCTGCTCGTGCTGGTGTCGGTCAGCCTGCTGATCCTGGGGCCCGCCGCGCTGATCGGCGTGATCGCCGAATTCGTGCAGGTCGGCGCGCTCGTCACCACCGAAAAGCTGAAGCCATCGCTCGACAAGCTGAACCCGATCGAAGGGCTCAAGCGCATGTTCAGCATGGACAATCTGGTCGAGCTTCTCAAGACCGTTGCCAAGGCTACGCTGATCCTGACGATTGCCGGGGTCATCCTGTGGCGTTCGGCCGATGCTTTCGTCAGCCTGGTGCAGGCGGCGGGATGGTCGCCGGTGGATCATCATGGCGACCAGGTGGCAAGCGCGATGCTGGCCCTGATACGATCGGTGTCGATCCAGCTCTTCGCCTGGACCTGCGCCATCTTCCTGCTCGTCGCCGCTGCCGATCGCGCCTGGGCGCAGCACAGCTTTATCAAGAAATTGCGGATGAGCCGGCGCGACATCAAGCAGGAGCATAAGGATAATGAAGGCGATCCGATGCTGCGCGCGCAACGCCGCCAGCTGCATGAGGAATGGGCCAATCAGAATGCCGTGGCGGCCGCCGGCCGAGCCAATGTGCTGCTGACCAATCCGACCCATCTCGCCATCGCGCTCGACTATGATCCCGAAGACTGTCCGGTGCCGATGGTCGCGGCCAAGGGCGAAGGGCCGCTCGCCGCCGCCATGCGCGCCGAGGCGGAACGCGAAGGCGTGCCGATCGTGCGCAATATCGGCCTGGCGCGCGGCGTCTGGGGCGAAAGCGAGGTGGGCGGGCCGATCCCGCGCGACCGGTTCGATGCAATCGCCGAAATCATCCTGTGGGCCCGCCGGGCGCGCGACGGGCTTGAAGTCCCGGTGCGGGAGGATGCGGAATGAACGCGGGGACTTTCTTCCTCAGCCTGCTGGCGGTGGTGCTGGCGCTCGCCGTCGTGCTGGGACTGGCCTGGGTGGCGCTGCGGCTGCTACGGCGGTGGAACGATCATTTTCAGGGCGGCGGCGAAGCCACCGAGCAGCCGATCCGCTTCCTGCGCGCCATGGCCGTTGGCCAGCGCGAGCGCATCGCCCTGGTCGAGGTGCGGGGCGAGGTCATGCTAATCGGCGTCACCGGCGGCAATATCAGCCTGCTCGCGCGCTGGCCCGAAGGCCGCGCCGCGCCGCTCGCCCCGGATGGACGGCCCTGATGGCGCCCGAGCCGCCTCGCTTTCCCGCCCTGGACGCCGAGGAGGCGCATTTGCGCCAGAGCCTGCTCGGCGCGCTTTGCGGCCTGAGCGTCGATGACCAGCTGCTGCGCGCGCAGCTTCTGCCGCGCGGCGCCGATGCCGCCTGGTTCCGCTGCGCTGACGCCATTGCCTTTCGCCCGCTTCGCCTCGGCGGCTGCGCGCTGTCCATGGATGCCAGCGACGGCCCGGCGATGGCGGCCTTGCTGGACGCGGCCGACGATCTGCTCAGCGCCATCGAAGCCGCGCTCGGCGTGACGCTGGACCCGATCGACATCGGCCCCTGTCCCGACGCCGCCGGGCTGACCGTGCAAATCGACTCGCTCGACCAGAAGATCCTGCTGCTGCTGTCGGTCCCGCTCGACGCGGCGATCCTCGCCCAGCCCGCGCCGCTTGCGCCATCGCTGCTTGGCCATATCGCTGTGCCTGTCGGGATCGCTGTCGCGGGGCCGCGCCTGTCCCCGGCCGACGCGGCGACGCTTGCGCCCGGCGACCTGCTGCTGATCGGGCCGGCCCCCATCGCCGCGACGCTGCGCCCGCCGCACGGCGATGCGGTCCCGGGCCGGCTCGATCCCGTCGCCCGCTGCTTCCGGCCGCACTGAGCCATTTGTTCTCAAGAGGAGAAGATCATGGATGATGCCGATACGCCTGCCATGTCTCCAGCCGCCGCCAGCCCGATATTTCCGGCGGACGATTTTTCGGTGCAGCTGCGTTTCGAGCTGGACCAGACCGATGTCCCGCTCGCCCGATTGCAGGCGGTGCAGCAGGGCGGCGTGCTGCCCTTGCAGGATCGCGACGGCGCGCTCCCCGTCCGCATCATCGCGGGGGGGCGCGCCATCGCGGCGGGCCAGATCGTCTCGGTCGGCGACAGCTATGGCGTGCTCATAGAGACAGTCCTCAAGGAAGGCTGAACCCATGGACGTGTCCGCCTTCACGCCCGGCAGCGCGCTTGTCGTCGTCGTCCTCATCGCGCTCGCGCCCTTCTTCGCGGTGATGGTGACCAGCTTCACCAAGATCGTGGTGGTGCTGTCGTTGCTGCGCAATGCACTGGGGCTGCAGCAGGTGCCACCCAATGTCGTGCTGAACGGCATGGCACTCGTCCTGTCGGTCTATGTCATGTATCCCACCATGCAGCAGATGGCTGCGGCTTCGGGGCAGCAGGCCGTTCCGTCCCAGACCAGCGAGATATTCTCCGCCGCCGACCGCGCCAAGGAGCCGCTGCGCGCCTTCCTCATCAAGCATAGCGCCGCGGACGAGCGCGCCTTCTTCCTGCGCACGCAGCAGCGCGTCGCCAAACAGAGCGGCACCCAGGCGGCGAGCGCCACCGACTTCATCGTCGTCGTGCCTGCCTTCGTCGTGCGCGAACTGACCGTCGCCTTCCAGATCGGCTTCCTCATCTTCCTGCCCTTCCTGGTGATCGACCTCGTCATCTCCAACATCCTGCTGGCGATGGGCATGATGATGCTCTCGCCCGTCACCATATCCCTGCCGTTCAAGATCTTGCTGTTCGTGCTGGTCGACGGGTGGGTGAAGCTCTCGCACGGACTGGTGCTCAGCTATGTCTGACAGCATCATCCGCATGACGATCGACGCGCTGTGGCTGGTGCTGCTGCTGTCCGCCCCGCCGATCGTCGCGGCCTCGGCCGTTGGCTTGCTGGTCGCGCTGGTGCAGGCCGCGACGCAGCTTCAGGAACAGACGCTGCAATATACGCTCAAATTCTTCGCCATCGTCGCCACCATCTTCCTCACCGCCTCGCTGCTGGCGGGCAGCCTCTACCAATATGGCAACACCATCTTCACCCAGTTCCCGGCCATGGTGCGCCAGTGATGGCGGGCGCGGCGGCGGGCGGCATGCAGGGCGTGCCGGGATGGATGATGGAATTGCTGCTGGTCGGCATCGCCTCGGCCCGCTTCGGCTTCGCCTTCGCCATCATCCCCCTGTTCGCGCAGAACACCATTCCCGCCACGGTCCGCAACGCGATCATCCTCACCTTTGGCGGCGTCGCCTTCGCGCTTCAGCCCAATTTCATGGTGCAGGATATCGGCACTTTCGGCTGGGCGATCATGCTGGTGCGCGAAGCCGGGATCGGCATCGCCATCGGCTTCTTCTTCGCCACCATCCTCTGGGCGATGGAGGCGGCGGGCGAGATTATCGACGCCAAGGTCGGCGCGACCATCGGCCAGATATTGGAGCCCAATGGCGGCACCATGACATCGCTCACCGGATCGCTGCTGCAACGGCTCGCCCACGTCCTCTTCGCCGCCTGGGGCGGGCTGTTGCTGCTGGTCGGCACCATCATGGAAAGCTTCGTCATCTGGCCGATCGCCAGGAGCTGGCCCGTGCTGGACCCCCAGTCGCTGATCCTGTTCGAAGGGGAATTCGGCCGGCTGATGACGCTGGCGCTGGTGTTCGCCGCGCCGATCCTGGTGATGCTCTACGTCGTCGACGCCGCGCTCGGCCTGCTCAACCGCTTCGCGCAGCAGCTCAACGTCTTTTCCCTGTCGCTCTCGATCAAGAGCTGGGCGGCGACCGCGCTGCTCCTCATCCTCGTGCCGCTGCTCGCGCAGGCGGTGCTGATGGACCTCTCGACGCGCAGCGATGTCGTGCGCGCCGTTGCAAGGACGCTGGCGCGATGACCGACGGGCAGGACGAGGAAGCCCGCCTGCGCGAACTGATGCGCCTGCTGCGCCAGGCCGATGCGCGCGCGGCGGAGGAGGATGTGCCGATCGGCGAGTTTCGCATCCCCCGCTCGCGCGTGCCCGAACGGCACAGCCAGGCGATCGGCACGCTCACCCGCACCGAAGTGGCGGTGCTGCGCTTCCTGGGCTGGGGCCGCGCCAATGCCGACATCGCGACCCTGCTGGTCATCAGCGAAAATACGGTGCGCGTGCACCTCAACAATATGTGCCGCAAGCTGGAGTTGGACGGCGTGCGCGAACTCAACGCGCTCGCCGGCCTGCTCTTCCACCCGCTCAGCTAGTCGGATCGCTTAGGACCCTAGTCGGATCGGGGAGGGCGGACGGCTGGCAGGTCGGTCATACAGGATGGCGACGACGGCGGTTCGACCCGTTCGCGCCGCCGTCCAGGCACCCTTTGAGGGCCGGATTTTCAAGGACAGGAGAATAACGATGTTTGGCATTGGTTCCTTCAACCCCATTTCCCTCCTCGCCACCTCGATGCTCGGCCCGATCGGCGGCGTCGTCGCCCAGCTCGCGCAGCAGGTCTTCTCGCAAATGGGTCAGCAGATCCTGCAGCAGTTCGGCGACAAGCTCGGCCTGCCCCAGGGCATCATCGACATGGCGCAGAGCCAGTTCGCCGGTTCGATCGGCGACTTCCAGGGCGCGGCCAGCAATGTCGATGAAGCGCTCGACCAGTTCGGCGCCGGCGTCGGCGCTTCGCCCTCGGACATCGCCCAGGCCCAGAATGGCGTCCAGCAGATGATGATGCAGTTCATCGAGGAAATGAGCCAGAGCGAAGAGTTCAAGGACGCCAAGGCTTCGGGCGGCAAGGGCAAGGTCGCGGGCTCCAGCGCCGGTTCGACCGGTGCGCCGGGCTGGCTGATGGCGATGGCGCAGGCGCTGGGCGAGGAACTGGATCGTCTGGGTCAGGACATGCAGAGCCGCGCCGAATCGCTGAAGGGCGACGACGCCAGCGCCTCGGCCGAATTCGGCGTCGTGTCGCAGCAGTTCAGCATGCTGATGAACGCGACCAACAACGCCATCAAGACGATCGGCGAAGCCATGTCGAACACCGCGCGTAAGCAATAATCCGCTTACCCCGCAAAGCAAACGGTTGGAGGCCCATCCCTTGGATCGGGCCTCCGCCTCTTTTATCAGGGGTTTGACAGCACAGGAGGACGATCATGTTCCGCACTGTAATCATCGCGCTGGCGCTTGTGGCGCCCGTCGGCGTCGCAACCGCCCAGGATATCGCGCCCGTCATCAGCCCCGGCCAGGCGGCCGAGGGCATATTCCACCGCTCCGTCGCCGAAGGCCAGGCGCGCCGCATCCGCGAAGGCGGATCGAGCACTACTGCCAGCGCCGCTCCCACGGCGGGCCAGCGCCGCGCCTGCGCCAGCCTGCCGCGCTTCCGGGCGGAACTGGGCGCGAACGAACCGCGCGTTCGCAAGCTGAAAGGGCTGTGCGCGGGCGTCGGCCTCTAATCGGATCGACTAGGGGACTAGTCGGATAGCGGAGTGCGACGTCGGCGGGCCGCCGCCATCCTGCCGGACACAGGCAGAGACAGGAGACCCGCCATGATGCTCTTGGGCTATCTCACCAACCAGGTCGGCGATGCGGTGCCGCTGCTGGACCGGCCGTTCAACACCATGGCCTGGTATCTGCCGCCCAAGAGCGCGGCGAACCGCAGCGCCAACACCAGCTGCCAGCAAATGGGGCCCGGCATCTACGGCTCTTTCGGCAGCGACGTGCATGGCGGCACCGCTTTTCCCCGCATCGCTCGCCATTATGAGGCTGTCGGCGGCGGCCTTGCCGATCCCGAAGCCGCCGGCGACGTTACGCTCGCGCCCGGCACGGGTTGCGCCACAATGGATCTTGGCCCCGATTATCGGCTGTTGCTTGATGGCGCGACGGGGCAGGTCCTGATCGAACATCGGCCCAGCGACACGCGCAGCCCGATCTGGGGCGGCGAGGCCACACTGCATGCCCAAAGCTGGTTCGGGCTCGATAATGGCACCGCCATAGCCATCGAGGCGGGCGCAGCGGCCGACCATCCCGATGCCGTGGTGCCGACGCGGATCGACATCACCCGCGACGGCGTGACGCTCAGCCTGCGCGCAGACGACTGGGCGTGAGGGCGGGACGACAGGGATGATGCTGCACAGCCTGACCGCCGCCGCCGCCTTGCTGGCGTCGCTCTTCGCGCCCGCCGGACCTCAGCAGGGCGCGCCGACCGCACGCTTCGATCCGGGCAGCTTGCCGGCGCTCGATCTCTCCCCCGGCCAGGGCGTCGCTGCCGATGTCGATGGCGGCTATCGTCCCGATCCCGCGGTGCGGCGCAAGCTGGCCGACATCATGGGGGAAGCCGCCGGCAGGGAAGGGGCGGCGCAGGAAGCCGAAATGCGGCAGATCGTGCTATCGGGCCGCGCCGTCGCGGAATATGAGAAAGTGGCGCCCCGGCTGGGCTACAGCGCCAATGACGCGATCGACGGACTCGCCTTCTACATGCTTGCCCAATGGGGCGTCGCCAACGACCATCGGCCCGACATTACCCGCGCGCAGGCCGCAGGCGTGCGGCGTCAGGCGGCCAACGCCTTCGCCCGTGTCGCCGACCAGGTGGACAGCGATGCGCTGCGCCAGGAATTTGGCGAGATGCTGATGATCCAGGGCGCGATCATGGCGGGCACGCATGAGGCCGCCCTGCGCAGCGGCGACAGCGCCGCGCTCGCCCGCTATGCCGAAATGGCGCGGCGCGGCGGACGGCAGATTTTCCAGGCCGATCCTGTCGACATCCTCCTCACCGATGACGGTTTCCGCCACCGCTAATCGGATCGACTAGCCCGCTAGTCGGATCGCGGAGCGCATCCGCCCGCCCGATCTGCTTTTATGCTCAGCGACAGGACGGCGCGGGCCGTCGACAGGATGAGACAGGACCCATGACGATCGACCCCAATATCAGCAGCGCCAGCGCGATCGGCGCCCTCGGCGCGACGGGCGGCCCTGCCGCCAGCGCCGGCCCGGCCGATCAGGTTCGCGCGCTCGCCAGCCAGGTCGTCGGCCAGATCGCCGGCAGCTTCGGCCTGCTGCCGATCAGCGCCCCCGGGCAGGGCGACGTCTACGGCCTTCGCGCCCTGGCGGACCAGATGAGCGCAAGTTTTGGCGGCTCGGCGGCCGATGCCGGCGCACTCACGCGCGCGGTAGAGGATTTCGCCAGCGCCGTCGCGACCGACATGGCGGCCTATGCCGATGGCCGCACGCTCGATCTGGCGGACAGCGCGATCGGCGCTTCGACACTCGGATCGGCGAGCGACATCGCCGGCATCATCGATGGACTGGATCAGGCGCGCGTCGCTCTGGAAGGCGCGCGTCCCGCATGAACTGCCGGCCTGCGCCGGTTCTTTGCAACGAGAGGGAATGAACATGACAACGATCATCAACAATACGTTCAATCTCAACGTCACGAACAATTTCGGGGCGAACCCGCTGGCCGGGGGAATGACGCTGCAACTCGCCAGCGGCATCATGGCCAGCTATTTCCAGCCGCTCATGGCCAGCGCCTTCGCGTCGGCCGCGCTGCCGATGATGTTCCAGATGCAGGGCGGCACGATGCTGCCGGGCACGGGCGGCCAGACGTCGACCTTTGCTCCGACCGAAGGCGCCAGCTGGTCCGCATCGATGGAGGGCGAAAGCCAGGCGTCGATCGATCTGGGCGATGGCTATTCCCTGGAACTGGACGAGCGCAACTCGGAAATCCGCATCTACAACGCCAGCACGGGCGAAACCACGCGCGTCTGGGGCGATCCCCATGTCGACATTGATGGCAAGCATGCCTTCGACTTCTGGGGCACGACCAGCTTCGAACTGGAAAACGGCACCAAGATCACCATCGACACCGAGCAATATGCCGCCAACCCCAATGAATATCTGGCCAGCAAGCTGACCATCACCAAGGGCGATCAGGCGATCGTGGTCGACGGCATCAGCCAGAACCAGATTGGCGACCTGTCGATCACTCAGTCGAACAATGGCCAGATGCTCGACATGCTGACCCGCGACGGCTTCGTGCTTCAGGAAAATGCCACCGGCGCCGGCTGGCGTTCGGAACTGACCGGCGACATCGCCACCCAGGCCGATCTCAACCTGACCAAGGTCGGCGCGATCTACGGCCCGGGCAGCGAGATGCCGAGCATGGGCGAGATCACGCAGCAGCTCTCCTCCTTCCTGCTGTTCGGCCTGGTCAACGCGCTCACCAACGCGGCGCGCGGCTGACGCGCACCGCGCGGGGAGCGGCATCCCCCATCCCCTTCCCGCCGCTCCCCCTTTCTTCAGTCCCAGAGGTATCGAGGGTGTAATCATGGGTACGGAAGCTGCAGACAGCATTGGCCAGGGCTCGGCTGGCATTGGTTCGAGCACGTCCACATCGACAGATGTTGCGGCCGACATGGTGAGCGAACATCGCACCGCAGGCACCCTCGATACAACCGCGCTCGCCGCCGATGTCCGCGCCCATGCCCCCGATGATCCGCAGGTCCAGGCGGATCTCGCCGCTGCGGTCGAAGCGCAGCTGACCCCGGTCGAACAGGGCCAGTTCAGCGCGGCGATGCAGGCGGCGAACGACAATGCGCCCTTCGGCGTGTCGATCGAGGGACAGGAATTCGCCGTCGGCGACTTCCCCGATGCGCCCGCCGCCTCCACCTGGGGCAGCCAGCCTGCGGGCCTGGGCTACAAGGAGGCATGGGACGCCACTGCGGCGCGGCTCGGCACCACCGATCCCGCCGCCATCACCGCCGCGATCGAAGCGCAGCTGACGCCGCCATCGGACGTCACGACGCTCGCGCCGATCACGATCGAGGCGACGCCCGGACCGACCCCGCAACCCTCGCCCCAGGCCGCGCCGCAGCCGGTCGCGACGGATGCGACGCCGCAGGACGCGCAGTCGGAAGAAGGCATCGGCGCCTTCTTCGATGGCCTGGTCAAGGGCGACTTCAGCGACAATGACAGCTGGTCGGCGACCGCTGGCCAAGTGATCGGCGGCTTCATTCCCGTCGTCGGGCAGATCGGCGACGCGCGCGATACCGTCTCCGCCATCGGCGACGTGATCCAGGGCAAGGACGGCGCCTGGGGCAATCTCGGTCTCGCCGCGGTCGCCTGGGTGCCGGGCGTGGGCGATCTGGCCAAGGGCGCGATCCGGGGCGGCGAAAAGGCGCTCGACGCCGGCAGCGAAGTGGCGCAGCAGGCGACCCGGCACAGCGACGAGATCGCCGATGCGGCGCGCCCGCGGATCGAGATGGATGGCGGCAGCAAGGGCGACTGGTCGCCCGAACTCAACGCCCGCAACCTGACGCCCAACGCTGATTATGTCGTCAACGGCTATACCTATCGCACCGATGCGCAAGGCCGGGTCGCTGATGTCGAGGGCCAGCTTGATCTCCACACCGCCGACCGCAACAGCTATCAGCAGGGCGTGTCCGGCCGCGAGGATCGCCTGCCCGACGATCAGGGCGGGCATTTGATCGCCTCCATCTTCAACGGTCCCGGCGACCGCGTGAATCTCGTGCCGATGAACGGCAACTTCAACATGGGCGCCTGGCGCGATCTGGAGCGCACCTTCCAGACCGCGCTCAACGAGGGCAAGACGGTTGATGTGAAGATCGAGGTGAAATATGGGTCCGACAGTCAGCGGCCCGACAATTTTCGGGTAACCTACAGCATCGACGGCGTGCCGCGCACGCGCATGTTCGATAATGTGCCCGGAGGACAGAAGTGAGCGAAGCCGATCCGCATCTGACCATTGCCCGGCAACTGGCGCAGGCCGCGCCGGCGGGATGGCAGAAGCTGTGGACCGAAGGCGAAGTGGGCGACGGCTATAGCGACCTTCTGTTCGCTTATGCCTCGCCCGACAAGGACCGCAATTATTTCGTGCCGTCCTATGAGCAGAATGAAACCATTCACGCCGAACTGGCGAAGCTGCGCGACCGCATGCAGCAGCAGGGGCGGGCGAAGTGGAAGCATTTCGTCTTCACGCTCCAGCCCGACGGCAAGTTCAACCTGCACGTCGATTATGACGACTGACGCTGGCCATCGGGCCGGCTCGCGATAGATCGCCCAGCGTCCCGCCTCCTTATGGACGGCGCGGCGCGCCACATCACACCACCGCCTCCCATCGACCCTGCCTAATCGGATCGACTAGCCCGTCTAGTCGGATCGCCGAGCGCCAATCGCGCGCGCCTGCGCCACAACAGGCCCAGTCGCAACCATCATCGGAGCGCCCGCCATGACCGATCCCGTCGGCGATGCCGTCAACACCATCCATGACAAGCTCGACACGTCGGGCTGGTTCAACACCGTCAGCAACGACGAAACCCATGATGTCGTCAACACGCTGACCGCACTGCCCGCGGATCAGGCCGACCAGGTGGTCGATCGCCTCGCCCAGTCGGGCGATCTGGATCGCGTCGCGCATGAGGTGATGGATGGCGACTGGTTCGGCAATGGCGGCTTGTCGGGCGACGAGCGCCGCGCCTTCTTCGCCGACATGGCCGGCAAGCTGGACGGCGACAGCCTGGCCGCGTTGAGCGACGCCTTCGCCGGCGCGGACAATGGCGGCTTCGATCCCGTCACCGAACTGGGCCAGGCGGTCGCCACCCATGGATCGTCCCAGGCCAAGGTCGACTATATCGCTGCGATGAAGGGCAGCGTCGATGACGCGACTCAGGCGCATTATGGCCTCGGCTATTCCAGCAGCCAGATGCAGGATGCGGAGGCCACGGCGGTGGGCGATGTGCTCGGCTCGCTGCGCGGCAGCTATGCGCAGCTGGGGTTCGAAGCGATCGGCGACAAGCTGCCCGATGTGCTGACGTCCGCCACCGACGGTCAGTTGATGACGATCGCCAGCCAGGCGGGCGCCAGCAACTCGATCAGCTGGAACGCCGACAGTTTCGAAGCCATCATGGGCGCCGCCGCCAGCACCTATGATCCCGATCTCAAGGCGCAAGTCTTCGACGCGGGCGTCCAGACGCTGCGCGCGGTGCGCGACACCGACAGCGTCTTTGGCGGCCTGACCGTGGTCGGCAAGGATGAAACGCTGCGCCAGATGACCGACGGCCTCACCGCCATCATCGACAGCGACACCACCGGCGTCATGGGCGAACTCACCTATAATCAGCAGACGATGGATGGCTCCAGCTTCGCCGCCTATGCCAAGGAAATGCTGAACCAGGGCCGCGAGCAGGAACTGGGCCAGCAGATGGGCCGGCTGCAGGTCGGCAATTATGCGACGGAAAATCCGGTCGACTATCTCAATCAGGTGGAAACCGTCGCCGGCACCGATCAGGAACGGCGCGCCAATGCCGGCGCGCTCGGCTATTTCGTCGGCGGCGTCTATGCCGCAACCACGGCACGGTCCGCCGATGTGGCCGAGCAGCGCGAAACCGTCACCGCTATCCTGAAATCCGCGCTCACCGTGGTGGACAAGGTCGCCTCGCTGGGCGGTCCGACCGGCCGGGTCGTGGCCGGGGGCGCGGCAGTGGGCAAGGAATGGATGCAGATCGCGGTCAAGAACGCCATCGCCGATGAAGGCGCCGCCGCCGGCATTCGGCTGGAGCGCGGCGCGCTGCCGGTCAACGGGCAGACGGGTGAACTGGGCGTCGGCGACGCGGTGGCCAGCGCCTTCGAGGATCGGCTGGCTTCGGTCACCCGGACGGCCCAGCCCTGATCGGACGGTCGGGCCTTGGCTGGGTATGGCTGTTGCCGGCGATGATGATCGCCGCCTGCGACGCCGCGCCGCGGCCCGACCTGCCGCCCGTGCCGGCCGCGCTGATCGCCAGCGACGAACTGCCCCTGGGCGACGCTGCGTCCGCGCGGTTGACACGCGCCAGCCTGGCGGCGCGCGACCGGATCGAACCGGACGCCGGGCCGCTGGAAGCGCGCATCTATCTGCTGCCGCGCGCGCAGGTTCAGCCCTTTATCGCCAGCCTCGCCCAGCCGCCTGCGCCAGGCTGGACCATTGATCAGCCGCCTGAGCGGCAGGCCGATGGGAGCCTGCTCGCCATCTATGCGCGCGAAGGCAGAGTGCTCGCCTATCTGCTGCTGGACCAAGTCGCGGGCGAACGCATCCCGGTCCAGCGGCTCTACAACGCCGACAATCCTTAGATCGACGCATACTAAAGCGCGCCGCGCCCGCGACGACTTGCTACGTTCGTTCCACTAAAATATGGATCGAGAAATCATAATATGGAACGGGAGCGGTGCGGATGAAATGGGCCGGGCTTGCCTTGCTGCTATTGGCCTTCGCCGCGCCGCACATTGCGCGCGCGCAGCCCGTCACCCTCTTCGATGGCGGGGCCGTTGCGCCGGTCCTGCATGAACCCGGCCGCACCATGGCGCTGGCCGCGCAACTGCTGCAGCGCGATCTCGCCGCGCTCACGGGCGTATCTCCACCAACGGCTACCTCGCTGCAATCCTGCTCCAGCCTCTGTATCGTCATCGGCCAAAAGGATTCGGCGCTGGTTCGCGCGGTGGCGGCCGACGGCGCGGTCGATCTGCGGCCACTGGAGGGCCAGTGGGAACGCTATATCCGCGTCCTCGTCCCATCCCGCCGCCATCCGGGACGCGCCTATCTGCTGATCGCGGGCTCCGATCCGCGCGGCGCGGTCTGGGGCGTCACGGATCTCAGCCGTGACCTCGGCGTCTCGCCCTGGGAATGGTGGGCCGATGTGACGCCGCGCCGGACCGACCGGCTGGTGATCGACGGGGCGTGGCGGTTGTCCGATCCGCCCTCGGTGCGCTACCGCGGCATCTTCCTCAATGACGAGGATTGGGGGTTGCAGCCCTGGGCCGCCCGCACCTTCGAGCCCGAAACCGGCGACATCGGCCCCAAGACCTACGCGAAGATCTTCGAACTGCTCTGGCGGCTCAAGGCCAATATGGTCTGGCCCGCCATGCATGATGTTACCCGACCCTTCTACACGGTGGCGGGCAATGCCCGCACGGCGGACGATTATGCCATCATCGTCGGGACCTCTCATGCCGAACCGATGATGCGCAACAATGTGCGCGAATGGCGCGATGCGTGGGGCGCGTTCAACTATGTGGAGAACAAGCCCGCCTTGCTGCGCTACTGGCGCGATCGGGTGCGCCAGGTGGCGGGCCATGAGAATATCTACACGCTGGGCCTGCGGGGCCGGCATGACAGCGGCATGGAGGGCGTCGACAGTGCGCAGGCGGCGCGCGACGTCACGGCCGACGTGATCGCGCAGCAGCGCCGCATCCTGACGCAGGAAACCGGCCGGCCCGCGGCGCAACTGCCTCAGGTCATGACTCTCTACAAGGAAGTGCTCGACACCTATCGCGCGGGCCTGAACATCCCGGACGACGTGACCATCGTCTGGCCCGACGACAATTATGGCTATCTGCACCAGTTGTCGAACGCGCAGGAGCAGCAGCGACCGGGCGGGGCCGGCATCTATTATCATCTCTCCTACTGGGGTCGGCCGCATGACTATACCTGGCTGTCGAGCACCCACCCCGCGCTGGTGCGCGAACAGCTGGATCGCGCCTGGCGCACCCAGGCGCGCAGGCTGTGGGTCGCCAATGTCGGTGACATCAAGCCCGGCGAGTTTCTGATGCAATATTTTCTCGACGTTGCTTTCGACGCGCGCCTGCTGGCCGATCCACCCCGCGCCTATCTGCGGCGCTGGGCGGAACGGCAGTTCGGGCCGCAGGCGGCCGATGCCGTCGCGGATGTGATGCGCACCCATTTCGACCTCACCTTTCCACGCCGCCCCGAATTCATGGGCTGGGGCCAGACCGAACCGACGCGGCCAAACGCGATCAGCGACTATGTGCGCACCGGCGGGGAGGAGGCGGAACGGCGGCTCGCCGATTACGCCGCGCTGGTCGACCGGATCGATCGCGTCGCGGCCGCGCTGCCCGCCGATCGCCGCGACGCCTTCTTCCAGATGGTGGGCTATAATGTCCGCAGCGCCGCCAACATCAACGATCGCATGCTCACGCTCGATCTCGCTGCCGTGCATGCGAAACAGCATCGCACCGACATGAACCGGCTGTCCGATCAGGCGCGCGCGGCGCATGCCCGGATCGTCACCGACACCGCTGCCTATAATGCGCAGCGCAACGGCAAATGGCGCCACATAATGAGCATGACGCAGCGCGACCTGCCGGTCTTCCAGGAACCTTTCTATCCCAAATGGGACATCCCCGCCGGCGAAGATTGCGCGCGGACGCAGACACCCTCCTGCCGTAGCCCGGCGCCCGCGCCCCTTACGAACCGCATCCTCTCGCTCCCGGCCATCGCGGCGCGCAGCGCGGATTGGGAAGCGGCGCCGGGGCTCGGCTCGGGCGGCGCCGCGCTGCGCAGCCGGCTCGACCTCCCTTCGCGCTCGGGCCCGTCCGGCGATCGCCCACTATCCTATCCCTTCACGACGCAGGAGCGCACCGACGTGACGCTGCGCATCGTCGCCTTGCCCGTCCATCCGCTGACATCGGCCAACCGGCTGCGCATCGCTGTCCGTGTCGATGGCGGCGATCCGACCATCCTCGATTATCAGAGCTTCGGCCGCAGCGAGGAATGGAAGCGCAATGTCCTGTCCAACAGCGCTACGCGCGACATCAGCCTGCCGCAGTTGCCCGCCGGCGCGCACCGGATCGATCTGGAGGCGCTCGACCCCGGCTTCCTGCTCGACCGGATCGACGTGCGGCTGGACGGCGCGCCGGACTATTATGGCGCGCCGCCCGTCGATCCGATCCGTCAGTGACGCGTCAGGCCGCCTTTTCGGCCGCGCCGGCGATGATCGCTTCGGCCATCTCGTCGGCGACCATAGCGGGCGAGCGGCCCTCGCGCGCGGCCTGCTCCAGCAGGCGGGCGACGCGCGGGCCGATGCGGCCGACGCGGGTGCGCACGCTCGCTTCATCCTCGCCCAGATATTCGGCCGACACGCTGATGATGCCGCCGGCATTGACGACATAGTCGGGCGCATAGACGATGCCGCGGGCGAGCAGCGCATCGGCGACGTCGGGCGTCGCCAGCTGGTTGTTCGCCGCGCCGCAGACCAGCCGCGCCTTCATCGCCGCGACGCTCTCCTGCGTCAGCGCGCCGCCCAGCGCGCAGGGCGCGAAAATGTCGGCATCGGCCGCAGCGATCTCCACCACATCGACGGTCGTCGCGCCCAATTCGTCGGCCAGCGCCCGGCACCGCGCCGCATCGATGTCGGCGATGATCAGCTTCGCGCCCGCTTCGGCCAGCTGGCGGCACAGGCTCGCGCCCACATTGCCGACTCCCTGCACGGCGACGGTCAGGTCGGCCAGCTCCGCGTCCAGCGTCAGCCGCGCGGCCGTGCGCATCGCGTCGAACACGCCCAGCGCCGTCCAGGGCGAAGGATCGCCGCCCGCCATATCCTCGGCCGGGTCGAGGCCCGCGACATGGCGCGTCATGGTCGACACCTGCGCCATGTCGGCGACGCTGGTGCCGACATCCTCGGCCGTCACATACACGCCGCCCAGCGCATCCACCGCCTTGCCGAAGGCGCGGAACAGCGCCGCGCGATCGAAATTGCCCTCGGGATAGCGCAGCACCGCCTTGGCGCCGCCCAGCGGCAGCTCGGCCATGGCGTTCTTGTAGCTCATCCCCTTGGCCAGGCGGCAGGCATCCTGCGTCGCCGCCTCGATATCGGGATAGCGCCAGAAGCGGCAACCGCCCGCGCCCGGGCCAAGCGCTGTCGAATGAATGGCGATCACGCCGTCAAGGCCGCTGGCCGCGTCGAGCAGGCGCACGGTCCGCATCGTCTGGCTGGGGGAAGGGGCGTGGTCGACCATCATATTCTCCTCAAGGGGGCGTTTGCGCGGCGGCTTATGAACGCTCCGGCGCGAAGAGTCTTGCTCAATATGACGGTCCGCATCGCGCATTCCGGATGATTTGTCCGCGTTTCCTCGCTATGCAGCACAGGATGATCGACCTTGATCCCTTCGAGCGCAAGATTCTCCGCGAGCTGCAACGCGACGCCAGCCTGACCACGGCCGAAATCGCCGAGCGGGTGGGGCTGACGCCGTCCCCCTGCTGGCGGCGCATCGACCGGCTGGAGCGCGAAGGGCTGATCCGCAAGCGGGTCGCGCTGATCGACCGGCGCAAGGTCGGCCTTAATGCGCAGATTTTCGCGCAGGTGAAGCTCAACGCCCATGGCCGCGCCAATCTTGACGAATTCAGCGCCACCATCGGCACCTTTCCCGAAGTGCTCGACGCCTATGTGCTCATGGGCACGATGGACTTCATGCTGCGCATCGTCACGCAGGACATCGACGCCTATGAACGCTTCTTCTTCGAACGGCTGAGCAAGCTGCCCGGCGTTCAGGAAATCCATTCGACCGTCGCGCTTTCCGAAATCAAGTCGACCAACGAACTGCCGATCTGACCATCATCTCCCCGCGCAGCCTGCTCAATAGCCCACCGCATAGCCCATGCGGCGCGGATCGCTGCCGCCCATGCGCGCGCCGGATTCGTCGACCAGCACGCCCTGGATGCTGCCGATGGCGAAGGGGCTGACCATCTCCAGCCTGTGGCCCATGGCGCTCAGCCCCTGCGTGATGGCGGGGGCGAAGCGGCTTTCCATCTGCACGCTGATTGCCGCGCCCGCCTTGTAGAAGCTGGGATCGGCCTGCAGAGCGAAGCGCGGCGCCTCGATCGCCTCCTGGATCGGCATGCCCCGGTCGATGATATTGACCAGGAACTGGAACTGCGTCTGGCCGATCGTTTCGCCGCCCGGCGTTCCGCAGACGAGCTTCAACCGGCCCTTGTCCAGCACGATCACCGGGCCGTTGCCCAGCAGGGCGCGTTTTCCCGGCGCGGCGCGGTTGGGATGGCCGTCATAGGGCGCGGTCGATCCGATGCGCAGCCCGTTATTGCACAGCAGCCCTGTGTCGCCCATCACCACCGACGTGCCAAAGCCGCCGCCCACCGTCGTGGTGACGGCGATCGCATTGCCATCGGCATCGACGACCGACAGGCTGGTCGTGTCGCCGCCGCGCGACCGCTCGTCGGCCAGCGCCAGCAGCGGCGGCTCGCCTGCGCGCGCAATGTCCGCCCCGTGCGGAAAGGCGATCGCCCGCGCCCGGTCGATGATCGCGCGCCGCTTGGCCGCAAACGCCTTGGACAGCAGCATATCGACCGGAACCGTGACGAAACGCGGGTCGCCGGCATGGCGATAGATGTCGGCCTTGGCGACCTTGATCGCTTCGATCAGGCAATGCGCCAGCTGCGGGTCGCCGGCCGCGATGGATGAGAGGTCCCATCCCTCGACGATGTTGAGCTGCTCGCACAGCTCCAGCCCGGTGCGCGATGTCAGCGGGCTGCAATACACGTCGAGGCCGCGATAGCCGGTCGATACAGGCGCTTCCCACAGCGGCGCATAAGCGGCCATGTCCGCCATGCGCAGCCAGCCGCCATTGGCCTGCGAAAAGCGCGTCATCTCCTGCGCCACCGGCCCGGTATAGAAATGGGCATGGGCCGCCATCAGCGCCTTGTCGCGATCGGCGCCGGCTTGCAGCGCGCTTGCCTCCGCGTCGGCCAAACCCTGCAGCGTGCGCGCCAGCGGCAGGTTGCGGAACAGCGCGCGGGGCCCTGGCGGCTGGCCGCCTGGTAGGAAGATCGCCGCGCTGGTCGGATAGCGGGCCAGCACCGCCTGCTGCCGCCGGATGAACATCGCGATCGACGCGTCGAGCGGATGGCCATCGCGCGCATAGCCGATCGCCGGCTCCAGCAGCGTCGAAAGGGGCAGGCGGCCGAACCGGCGGGCCAGTGCGATCCACCCGCCAAAGGCGCCGGGCACGGTCACCGCCTTGTGCCCGCTATCCAGCTCGGCCGGATCGACGGCGGGATCGAACAGGCCGGGCGCGCCCCCCGTGAAGGCGAGCGAATGGACCGTTCCCGCCTTGCGGTCGAGGCAGGTGGCAAAGCCGTTGCCCGCCGCGCTGGAGGCCCAGGGTTCGACGACGTTCATCACCGCCATGGCGGCGACCGCCGCGTCGGCCGCGCTGCCGCCCTGCAGCAGCATTCGCGTCCCCGCCATCGCGGCGAGGGGGTGCCCCGCCGCCACGCCGCCATGGGGCATCGGCACTTCCACCCGATGCGCCCGCACGGCCGCCGGCGCGCTGCGCGGCGCATCGGGCGCGCGCGCGCCGGACTGCGCCAGTGCGACGGGGGGCAGGGCGACCGCCGCGCCGGCAAGCCCCGCCGCGATCAGCTCGCGGCGGGCAAGGCCCTGATCCTGCATCAGAAGCTCTTCTTGATGCTGGTATACCAGTAGCGCGCCTGCGGCTGGTAGAGGCTCGACAGATAGCCGCTCGACGCCAGCGGCGGGTTCTTGTCGAAGATGTTGCGCGCGCCGATGGTGATTGCCGTGCCCTTCATCATGCCCTGGTCGAACTTGTAGGTGGCATAGAGATTGACCGTGGTCTGGCCATCGACCACGAAATTATTGCCGGCGGCATCGAACACGTCATTCTGATAGACGTCGGAAATGAACTGGGTGAAGGCGCCGATCCGCACCGGGCCGTAATCCCAGGTCAGATTGCCCGAAATCCGCCAGCGCGGCTGGCCGTCGCGATTGACGACGTCGCCGCCGCCCGACACCGGCACGGCCGCGTTGATCGTGCCGTCCGCCTGAGCGTCGATCACCGCCTGCACCGCGGCAGGCGCATCGATCTGATATTTGATCAACCGCGCGGCGTTGACGTTGAGGCCGAAGCTGCCGAAGGAACTGGTGGTGACGCGATAATCCAGGTTGAAGTCGATGCCGTCCACCTGGATCGGCAGCAGATTCTGGAACGGCGCGGTGACGTAAAGCAGCTCGCCCACCGGTTCCAGCCCGGTCCCCGCGACCAGCGCGATGTCGTCGGCCGTAGGCTCGCGCCGGACGACCGCCGGGTTGCTGCTGCCCTGCACGCGCAGCAGATAATCGAGGTTGAGCGCATTCTGATAGTCGAGCAGCCCCACGACGCCCTTCTGCTTGATGCGCCAGCGATCGACGGTGAAGGTCACCTGGCCCATCCCGTCGGGCAGCGGCGGCTGGAAGACCGCGCCGAAATTCCAGCTGGTCGATTCCTCTGGCTTCAGGTCCGGGTTGCCGCCCGAACGCCGCAGCACCGACACGCTGCGCGCGCATTCGGCGAAGCTGCTGATCCGCCCGGCGCGCAGGTCCGCTTCGCACAGCACATATTCGGTGCCGCCATTCACACGGTCGAGCGTCGCGGTGTTGAGCACTTCCAGGTTCGGCGCGCGGAAGCCCTGCGACCAGGACCCGCGCAAGCGAAATCCCTGCAACAGGTCCCAGCTCGCCGCGATCTTGGGCTTGGCGACGTCGCCGACATCGCTGTAGCTTTCATATCGGCCCGCCACCTGGATGTCGAAGGAGCGGATCATCGGAATTTCCATCTCCGGGCTGACCAGCGGGATGGCGAGTTCGGCATAGGCCGACCACACCTTGCGCCGGCCCGACACATCGGGGCTGGGGCTCGCGCCCATCAGGTCCGACCCGTAGAAGATGCCGGTCACCGCGTCGGTGTAGGTGATGTCCACGCCCGCGACCCCGCCCTGGCGCGGGTCGCGGTCATCCTTGTAGGTTTCGCGCCGGAATTCGACGCCGCTCGCGATGCCGATGCTGTTGCCGCCCCACAGGTCCAGCAGATTGGCGTTGGAAATCTTGAGGTCCCACAGCGCCAGCGTCGTCTTGTTGCGGCGGGTCGACTGGATGCGGAAACTGTCGATCACGGACGGGTCATTGACCGTGCAGTCGCCCACCGACGGCGTGTCGACGCAGCCGCCGTTGAAGGGGTTGTAGGCATCGGGCGTGGTCTTGTTGATCGCCGCCTGCAACAGCGTGCTGGACGTGCCGTCCATAACGTCCTTGACCGTCGCCCAGGTGTAGAGGCCCGCCGTCTCCCAGTTCCAGTCGCCGAAACTGCCGCGCAGTCCGCCCAGGAAGCGATATTGGTAATTGGTGACGTTGACCGTCTTCATCCCGGCATCGACATAGTTGAGGCTGCGGATCGTGACCGGCAGACCCTCGTCGGGCACGCCGACCAGCCCCGGCAGGCGGTTGGGGTTGACCGATCCGTCGGCCAGCAGCGTCGGGCCCAGCGGATTCCAATAGGCGTCGGCCGCCACCGTGATCGGAATATTGCCCAGCGACCCGCCGCTGCCGATATAGGCTTCGGTCTTGCCGCGGTAGAAACCCAGTTCGCCAAAGAAATCCAAATTGTCGGTCAGCTCATAATTGATGAAGCTGAACAGGTTGATGCGCCTGACAGACGGCTGGGTGGTCAGGTCGGGGAAGGTCTGGTTCGCGTCGTAGCGCAGGTTGGAATCGACATTGGCCATCTGCGTCGTGCCGCTGCCATCGTCCCAGCACATGCCCGATGTCGTCGCCGCCACCTGACAGCTGGCGTTGGTGGACGGCTGGATGTGGAACTGGCGCGACGCGTTGGTCAGCGCGACGCCATTGCTGGTGATGACGCCCGATCCGCTCGCCTGGAACGTGCCCCAGGGCGTGCTGGTCGACGTGCTGTTGAACGCGGCATTGCCCTCGAACGCGGTGCCTTCGACATAGGGGCGGCGGTCCAGATTGGCGGTATAGTCCTGGTCGCTCAGATAGAGTTTCGACTTCTGCGCATAGCCGCCATAGAGCGAGATATTGCCCCGCCCGCCGCCGAAATTGAAGCCGACCAGCCCGTTGATCGTGAACTCGCGCAAATTGGTGCCTTCGGCCGCGCCATATTGCGCGTCGAAGGTGGCGCCGGTGAAATTGGACTTGAGCACATTGTTGACCACGCCCGCGACGGCATCCGACCCGTAGAGCGCCGCCGCGCCGTCGCGCAGCACCTCGACGCGCTCGATCGCGCCTACGGGGATGGTGTTGGCGTTGAAGCCGAAGGTCGGAACGCCCGAATCGATCACGCCGGTGATCGCCTGCGACGTCGGGTGCAGCACGGTGCGGCGGCCATTGATCAGCAGCAGCGTATTGCCCTGGCCTAGGCCGCGCAGCGACACGGTCGATACGTCGCCGCGCGCCGCATTGCCCGACCCGCCGCCCAGCACTTGCTCGTTGAACGTCACGCCGCCCAGCTGCGGGATGGATCGGAACAGGTCGCCGCCCGACACGGCGGCGACGGCGTCCACCTGCTCCTGGCCGACGACGCTGACCGGCAGCGCGCCGGTCGTCTTCGCGCCCTTGATCTGCGTGCCGACGACGACGATCTCCGCGCCGTCATTGCCCTGCGGCTCGGCGGGCAGGGGAGCGGGGGCGACGTCCGACATGGCGCCGCCGACCTGCATTTCGGCAAAGGCGATCGGGCGCATCGCGGCGCTGTCGCCGCGCAGCGCCGACAGGCTCTTGTCGCGCAGCGTCACCACGTCGTTGCGGTCGGACGCGATCACCAGGTCGGTGCCGCGAATGATGCGCTTGAGCGCCTGGCGCGCATCATAGGCGCCCTGCAGGCGCGGTGTGCGCGTGTTGCGCAGCTTCTTGGCCGGCGCGATGATCTGCAAGCCGCTCTGCAAGGCGAAGGACGGCAGCACATCGGCCGCGCGGCCTTCGGGCAAGTCGAAATTGCGCTGCTGCGCCAGGGCCGTGCCCCCGCTCAGCGCCAGCGCGCTGGCGCCGCTCAGAATGATGGCCATGCTTCTCATACTGGTCATGTCTCTGCTTCCCCCTCATTGCGCCGCACCGGCGCGCGCCATCCTCCGGGCGCGCGGCCTCCACCGCGTGCCGGACCGGCTGTTCGACTAGAAATCCCACTGCTATTCGCGCCGGTTTCGCTGCCGGCCGACGCCCTTGCGGCTTTCCTCGTGAAAAGCCTCGGCATCCTCCCCGGACCAGCCCGCATGGCCGCTGGTCCCATTCCGAAAGACAGAGCCGCGCCGATTATCCGCCATCGCTGCCGTCACATTTTTTTCATGCGCCTATTTTTCCTCCGATACGGCGGATTTGCGCGGGCGCTTCGTTGATAAGCCATGATCTTCTTGGGGAAGGGGCCGACCGATTCAGGACAGCAGGGCCTTCTGGCTGGCGCGCCACATATGTCCGCATGAACCGGCGCTGCGGCGCTGGCTGTCGGGGCGCATCCAGCATGGTTTCCTGATCGATGACGTGATCCAGGAAACCTATGCCAAGCTCGCTGGCCTGGCGGCGGTCGATCATATCGAAAATCCGCGCGCCTATTTCTTCCGCGCCGCCCTGTCGGTCGTCGCGACCGAAGTGCGCCGCGCGCCAGTCGTGTCGATGGACTCGCTCAGCGAGATCGAACGGCTGGGCTTCCGGGCGGACGACCTGCCGCCCGACATCCAGGCGGAACAGCGCGAGGAGTTTCGCCTCGTCGCCGACGCCATCGCCCAGCTTCCGGCCAAATGCCGCGAAGCCTTCGTCCTGCGCAAGGTGCAGGGCCTGTCGCAGCGGGAAACCGCGCGAAAGCTGGGCCTTTCCGAAAGCACGGTGGAAAAGCATGTCGGCCGCGGCATCCGGCATCTGATAAATATTTTCGGACGTGGCGGAAAATCCGGCCAAGCCGCGTCTAATGACCAAATTCCGGATGCGGAGCGATATGATAGTCAGGGAAAGCAGTGCGCAGATCGAGCAACAGGCGGCCATGTGGGCGGCCCGGCTTGACGCGCGCGTCCTGACTGCGGCGGAGGCGGCCGATCTCGACGCCTGGCTGGCGGGCGACAGCCGCAGGCTCGGCGCCTGGGCGATGGCGCGCGCGGCCTTGGCGCGGGTGGAGCTGGCGCAGCCAATCCAGGACGACGCGCCGCATGAGGATGCACCGGTCGCGACCCGCCCTTCCGCCTTCGATCGCCGCACGCTGCTGCGGGGCGCAGGCCTGGCGCTTGCCGCGTCGGCGGTCGGGGCGGTGGGCCTCGGCCTCCTTGGACAGGGCCAGCATTATGCGACCGGCAAGGGCGAAATGCTGCGCATCGCGCTCGACGACGGCAGCATCGTCAACCTGAACACCGCGAGCGGCATCGATGTGCAGTTCACCGCCGAACAGCGCACCATTTACCTGCGCGGCGGCGAAGCTCTGTTCGATGTCGCCAAGGATGCGGCGCGGCCCTTCGTCGTGGTCGTCGGCGATGCGCGCGTGCGCGCCGTCGGCACCGCCTTCACCGTGCGGCACGAGGCGCGCCGCCCCATCGACGTCATCGTCAGCGAAGGCGTGGTGGAGGTGAGCGAGCCGCGCGCGGCCCCGGTTCGCGTGGCGCAAGGCATGCGCGCCATGGTCGATCTGCGCGCCGCCACGCCGATTGAAACCGCCGCGATCGCGCCGGAAACGATCGAGCAGGAGCTGTACTGGCGCGAAGGCAAGATCGCCTTTCGCGACACCACGCTCGCCAGCGCCGCGGCCCAGTTCGCGCGCTATAATGACGAGCGTATCGTCATCGCCGATCCGGCGCTGGCGCAGGAAACGATCACGGGCCTGTTCGTGGCCAATGACCCGCGCGGCTTTGCCGAGGCGGTGGCCCAGAGCCTGGGCGTCGTGACCCGGATCGATGGCAACAGCATCCTGATCAGCCCGACCTGATCCATCGGGCCGGACCACATTTGGGCTCCACGCACGCATGTGGAGCGGGGGAGACGCGACCATGAAGACAGATGACTCGCTTGCGGGAATGAGCCGCCGTGCGCTTGGCGCCTGGGCGGTGAGCGGCGGCACCGCGCTGGCGGCCGGCCTGCCGCTGGCGCCTGCCGCCCTGGCGCAGACGCCGCCGCCCGAACCCACGCGCCTGGTCAGCGCCGGCGAAACGCTGCGCCCCGAAATCGTCGGCGACTTCGGCATCGTTGCCGCCGGGCGTCATTATGCGGTCGCCGCAGGCACGCAGATGCTGATGGCCGGCGGCAATGCGACGGACGCGGGCGTCGCTGCCGTCTTTGCCGCCGCCGTCACCGAAATCTCCCATTTCGGCTTTGGCGGCGAAGCGCCGACCATCATCTATGACAGCGGCGCCAGGAAAATATCGGTCATCAACGGGCAGGGGACTGCCCCCGCGCTCGCCACGCCCGACCGCTTCGCCAGCCTCGGCATGATCCCCGGCAATGGCCCCATGGGCGGCACCATTCCCGCCATGGTCGATGCGATGGCGCGCGCCCTGCAGCTCAACGGCACGATGACCCTCGACCAGGTGATGCAGCCGGCGATCAAGCTGGCCGATGGCTTCGTCATGTATAATTTCCTGGCGGAGGTGTTCGCCAGCCAGCAGAAGGCGACGGCCAAATACAAGACCGCCTATGACACCTATTATCCCGGCGGCGCACTGCCCAGGGTCGGCGACATCTTCCGCCAGCCCAATCTCGCCCGCACGATGCGGACGATCGCGGCGGCGGACAAGGCCGCCTTCACTCGGACCAAGGACCGCAACGCTGCGATTCAGGCGGGGCGCGACGCTTTCTACAAGGGCGATATCGCTCGCACCATCGGCGCCGCGATGGAGGCGGATGGCGGCCTCATGCGCTATGCCGACCTCGCCGCATATCAGGGCAAGGTGGAAGCGCCGCTGACCACCGACGTGTTCGGCTATACTGTCTGCAAGGGCGGCTTCTGGAGCCAGGGCCCGGCGCTGCTGATCGCGCTCAACATCGCCGAGGCCGCCGGCATCGCGGCGATGGAGCCGGGCGGCGAAGCCTATCTCCATACGCTTGCCGAGGCGATCAAGCTCGCCTTCGACGATCGCAACGCCTATTTCGGCGATCCCGATTTCGCGCGGGTGCCGGGCAAGGCCCTGCTGTCCAAGGCCTATGCCGCGCAGCGCGCCAAGCTGATCGGGGCCAAGGCTTCGCTCGACCATCGCTATGGCGACCCCTGGGCGATGGAAGGGGGAGAGCGCCCGACGCCCGCCTTCATGCCGCACATGCTCAAAAAGCCGCCAGTGCCCACCGCTGATACGACCGCGATCGAGGTGGTGGACCGGCACGGCAATCTCTTCAGCTGCACGCCCAGTTCGGGCTGGATGCTGGGCGGCGCCTATATCGCCGGCGACACCGGCGTGCCGATGAGCAACCGCATGACCGTGTTCGATCTCGATCCCGAAAGCCCCAATGTCCTGGCGCCGGGCAAGCGGCCGCGCACCACCCTCTCGCCCTCGTTGGTGATGAAGGACGGCGCGCCCTATCTCGCCATCGGCACGCCGGGCGGCGACAATCAGGACCAGCAGATCATGAACGTGCTGCTGCGCGTGCTCGCCTTCGGCCAGCCGCTCCAGGCCGCGATCGAGGCGCCGCGCATCAATTCCAGCCATTTCCATGGCTCCTTCGCGATCAAGAAGGATGAACCGGGCGTGCTGGAGATCGAGGATCGAGTGCCCCAGGCGGTGCGCGATGGCTTGGCGGCGCGCGGGCACAAGTTGGACGTGCTCGGGCCGTTCGGCGTCTCCACCGGCATCGTCGCGGCGGGCGTCGTGCCCGAAACGGGTACCCTGCGCGGCGCAGCGGATGTCCGCCGCGAACGCTATGTCTTTGGTTGGTAAAGGGGGAAACAGCATGACATCATCGCTCAGGGCGCTCGCGTGCCTGTTGTGGATCGGCGCCATCGCGCCGGCCCTGGCACAGGCCCAGCCCGCCAATCTCCCCCCCGCCAATCTCCCGCCGCCTGGCGGTGAAAAGCCGATCGCCTTCGACGTGCATGAAGGCACGTCCATGGCGGTGTCGGCCTCGCCCGACGGCAAATGGCTGGCGGTCGACCTGCAGGGCAGCCTCTGGATCATCCCGGCTGCCGGCGGCAAGGCGAAGCGGATCACCGACTATTTCAACGATGCGCGCCAGCCCGTCTGGGCGCCCGATGGATCGCACCTCCTCTATTTCGCCTATCGCGACGGCGGCTATGATCTGTGGACGATCCGCCCTGACGGCAGCGACATGCGCAAGCTGACCGAAGGCGCCTATGACGATCGCGAGCCGGTCTATTCGCCCGATGGCCGCACCATCGCCTTTTCCTCCGACCGCAGCGGCAATTACGACATCTGGACCATGGACGTCGCGACCGGCGCGCTGAAGCAGGTGAGCCGCGACCCGCGCGAGGACCGGCTGCCCAGCTGGTCGCCCGACGGAACGCGCATCGCCTATGCCGGGGCGGAGGGCATGATGGGCGGCGCGCTCTATGCCGCCGATCTCGCCACCGGCCGGGAAAGCCTGCTCCGCAAGGTGGATGGGAAAGCCGACGCCCCCGCCTTCGGCCCGGCCGGCCAACTCGCCTATGTCGTGCAGGACGCGTCGGGGAGCCACTTGTACATCGACGACCAGATGGTGAGCGGCACGGAAAATGTCTTTCCCTTCCGCGTTTCCTGGGGCGCGCGCGGCGACTATCATTATGTCTCGGACGGTCGGATCCGCCATGGCGGTTCGCGTAAGTCCACCGTCGATTTCGCCGCGACGCTCGAAGTCGTCCGCCCCGTCTATGCCCGCGCCAAGCGGGATTGGGATTCCACCCAGCCGCGCAAGGCGCTGGGCATCACGCATCCGCGCCTGTCGCCCGATGGCAGCCGCATCGCCTTCGTCGCGCTCGGCGATCTCTACGTCGTCTCGTCAAAGGGCGGGACGCCGGAAAATCTGACGAAGGACGCCGCGCTCGATGCCGATGCCGACTGGTCGCCCGATGGCCAGAGCATCGTCTTTTCCTCCGATCGCGTCGGCGGCCTGCCGCAATTGTTCATCCGGGATATGAAGACCGGCAAGGACCGGCAACTGACCAGCATGGACACCCAGCCGCTCGGCGCGGCCTGGTCGCCCGATGGCCGGCAGATCGCTTTCATCGACGTCGATGGCCGCTGGGGCGTGGCGGGCGTGTGCGTCGTCGATGTCGCCACGGGCGCTGTGACGCGGCTTCAGACGTCGCTGGGACAGCCCGGCAGCCCCAGCTGGTCGCCCGACGGCAAATATCTCGCGATCAGCCTGTCCTACAAATATTCCAACAGCTTCCGGGAAGGCACCAACCAGGTCTATGTCATCCCCGTCGACGGCAAGACCAAGCCCTTCTGGCAAATCCCGCAGGAGAATATGTCGCTCGACACGCGCAGCGGCAGCGGCCCGGCCTGGTCGCCCGACGGGACGAAGATGGCGGGCATCTACGAAGGGCTGCTGAAAATCTGGTCGGTGGACGCGGACGCCAGGCCGATGGGCCCGGCCCGCGCCTACACGTCCGACATCGCCTTCTACCCGACCTGGAGCCGGGATGCGAAGACCATCCTCTTCCAGTCGAACGAAACGCTCAAGACGATCGACATGGAAACCGGCGTCATCACCGACGTGCCGATCGACCTCAGCTATCGCCTCGCCAAGCCCACGGGTCGCACGATCATCCATGTCGGCGCGCTGGTCGATTCCGTGCGCGACATGACGCAGACCAACAAGGACATCGTGATCGACGGCAACCGGATCACCGCCATTCGCGATCATGATCCGGCGAAAAGCGATGCGGGCGCGCGCTATGTCGACGCCAGCGGCCTGACCGCCATCCCCGGCCTCATCGAATTTCACTCCCATATCCAGAAGGACTTCGGATCGAACCTCGAAAAGGCGTGGCTCGCCTATGGCATCACCACCGTGCGCGATCCGGGCACCCAGGTCTATGACGCGGTCGAGGATCGCGAGGCGGCGGAGGCGGGCGTGCGGATCAGCCCGCGCCTCTATACCGGCGGGCCCCTGCTCGAATGGCAGCGCGTCTATTACAAAATGGGCATCGCCGTCTCCAGCCCGGCGCATCTGGAACGCGAACTGGCCCGCGCCCGCGCGCTCAAATATGACATCCAGAAAAGCTATGTGCGCATGCCCGACATCTATCAGCGGCGCATTGTCGAGGCGGCGCACGCCATGGGCATTCCCGTGTCGGGCCATGAAATCTTCCCCGCCGCCTATTCCGGGGTCGACGGCACCGAACATATGGGCGCCACCAGCCGGCGCGGCTATTCGCCCAAGCAGGGGCCGGGCGGCATGGCCTATGAGGATGTGATCCAGCTGTTCGGCCAGAGCCGGCGGACGCTCACCCCCACCAATTTCGGGGCGCTGACCGGCTATCTGCAAAAGCATCCCGCCTATCGCGACGATCCGCGCGTGAAGCTGTACCCCAGCTGGGCGCGGGAAACCGTGACGAAGGATGATGACGCGATGGCGCGCATCGTCGGGCCGTTGCTGCAGGGCGGCCTCCTCTCCATGAAGAAGATGTATGATGCGGGCACGCAGGTGGTGGCGGGGACCGACACGATGATCGCCACCAATCTCCATGCGGAGATCGCCTCCTATGTCGACGGGGGGCTGACGCCGTTCCAGGCGCTGCAGACGGCGACGGTCAATTCCGCCCGCGCGCTCAATCTCGACGCCGGGACGCTGGAACCGGGCAAGCTCGCCGACATCGCGCTGATCGAGGGGGATCCGCGCGAGGACATCGCCAACACGTTCAAGGTGCGGACGGTGGTCGCCAACGGGGTCGTCCACCAGGTGGCGGACCTGATCGCCGCCGTGCAATAAGGGGAGCCGCCGGGGCGCGCAGGGCGTCCCGGCGGCGGATCGTCACGCCTTGAGGTCGAAGCGGTCGGCGTTCATCACCTTGGTCCAGGCGCGGGCGAAATCGGCGACGAACTTGTCGCCGGCGTCCGCCGCGGCATAGACTTCGGACAGCGCGCGCAGCTGCGAATTGGACCCGAACACCAGGTCGGTGCGCGTGGCGGTCCACCGTTCCTCGTCGCTCGCCCGATCGGTGCCGACGAACACCTCGTCGCCGCGATCGTCCACTTCCTTCCACGCCGTGCCCATATCGAGCAGGTTGACGAAGAAGTCGTTGGTCAGCTGCCCCGGCCGGTCCGTCAGCACGCCATGCTGCGTGCCGCCATGATTGGCGCCCAGCACGCGCAGCCCGCCGACCAGCACGATCATTTCCGGCGCGCTTAGGCCCAGAAGCTGGGCGCGATCCACCATCAGCTCCTCGGTCGGCACGTTGAAGCTGACCTGCAGATAGTTACGGAAGCCATCGGCCTTGGGCTCCAGCGGCTCGAAGCTGTGCGCGTCGGTGTGGTCCTGCGACGCGTCGCCGCGGCCCGATGCGAAGGGCAGCCTGAGGTCATGGCCCGCTTCCTTCGCCGCCATCTCGACGCCGACATTGCCGCCCAGCACGATCAGGTCGGCGATGCTGACGCCGCCGCCGAAGTCGCTCTGGATGCCCTCATAGACCGCCAGTACCCTCGCCAGCTCGTCGGGTTCGTTGACGTCCCAGTCCTTCTGCGGGGCCAGGCGGATGCGCGCGCCATTGGCGCCGCCGCGCTTGTCGGAGTCGCGATAGGTCGCGGCCGATGCCCAGGCGGTCTTGACCAGCTGGCTGATGCTGAGGTCGCTCGCCGCGATCTTGTCCTTCAGCGTCGCGACATCGGCGTCGCTCAGCACCGGACCGGCGGGCACCGGGTCCTGCCAGATCAGGTCCTCTTCGGGCACGTCCGGCCCCAGATACCGGACCTTGGGGCCCATGTCGCGATGCGTCAGCTTGAACCAGGCGCGGGCAAAGGCGTCCGCGAACTCATCGGGATTGGCGTAGAAACGCTCGGCGATCTCCCGATATTTGGGGTCCATCTTGAACGCCATGTCGGCGGTCGTCATCATCGTGGGCAGCCGCTTGTCGGGGCTGTGCGCGCCCGGCGCCATATCTTCCGGCTTCTGGTTGATGGGCTGCCACTGCTGCGCGCCCGCCGGACTCTTCACCAGCTCATAATCATAGTCCAGCAGCATGCGGAAATAGTTCATCGACCATTGGATCGGCGTCGGCGTCCAGGCGCCTTCCAGCCCGCTGGTGATGGTATGATCGCCAATGCCGCTTTCATGGCCGCTCTGCCAGCCCAGGCCCTGCTGGGCGATGTCCGCGCCCTCGGGCTCCGCGCCGACCAGCGATGCATCGCCCGCGCCATGGCATTTGCCGAACGTATGGCCGCCTGCGGTCAGCGCCAGCGTCTCCTCGTCGTTCATCGCCATGCGAGCGAAGGTTTCGCGGATGTCGCGGGCCGACTGGATCGGGTCGGGCTTGCCGCCGGGTCCTTCGGGATTGACGTAGATGAGGCCCATCTGGATCGCGGCCAGCGGGCTTTCCAGCGCGCGGCCCTCTTCCTCGTCGATGCGGGTCAGATTGCCTTCCTGGCCGACCCAGAATTCTTCCGTGCCCCAGTAAATATCCTTTTCCGGCTCGAACACATCCTCGCGTCCGCCGCCAAAGCCGAAGACGGGCCCGCCCATCGACTCGATCGCGACATTGCCCGCCAGGATCAGCAGGTCCGCCCAGCTCAGCTTGCGGCCATATTTCTGCTTGATCGGCCAGAGCAGGCGACGCGCCTTGTCCAGATTGGCATTATCGGGCCAGCTGTTGAGCGGCGCGAAGCGCTGCGTGCCCGACGATGCGCCGCCGCGCCCGTCGCCGGTGCGGTATGTGCCCGCGCTGTGCCACGCCATGCGGATGAAGAAGGGCCCATAATGGCCATAGTCCGCCGGCCACCAGGGCTGGCTGTCGGTCATCAGCGCGGTCAGGTCGCGCTTCACCGCGGCCAGGTCCAACCTCTTGAATTCCTTGGCATAGTCGAAATCATCGCCCATCGGGTTGCCGGTGCGGCCCTGCTGATGGAGGATGTCCAGCGACAATTGGTTGGGCCACCAGTCCCGGTTGGTGCGGCCCAGCAGGCTGCGCATCGCGGCGGGCTCCTTGCGGGGATCGCTCAGGGGGCTTCCACTCGTCCTTGCGTCCATGGATTGACTCCTCTCTCGGTCGGCCGCTCACTCATGCGGCGCACTGGTTATACGCCCCACTGCCGCTACGGAAGAAATCGGAAAAACCGCTGACAGTGACAAGCGCAGGCGAACAGGCGACGCGACCGGCGGAGCCAGATCGGCGATGATCGCCGGATCGGTAATCATATCTTAGGATTATAGGATAAACTATCAGACAATAAGGATTTAGGGCGCATGCATCAGACGTTGGAGGACGCCCGCCTGCGCAAGCTGGCGAGCTTCCACATCCTCGATACGCCGCCGGAGCGGGAATTCGACGCGCTGACCGCGTTGGCGCAGCGGCTGCTCGATTGTCCCATCGCGCTGGTGTCGCTGGTGGACCAGGACCGCCAATGGTTCAAGTCGGCCCAGGGCATGGGCCAGGTGCGCGAAACGCCCCGCAACCAGGCCTTCTGCGCGCACACCATCCATGAAGATGATTTGCTCCTGATCGAGGATGCCTGCGCCGATCCGCGCTTCGCCGACAATCCGCTCGTGCAGGGCAAACCCCATATCCGCTTCTATGCCGGCGTGCCGCTGCGCCCGCATCATGACGGCTATTCCGACACGCTGCCGGCCCTCGGCTCCTTCTGCATCATCGACACCAAGCCCCGCCATCTCTCGCCGCGCGATCTTGCCACGCTGCGCGATCTCGCCGCGGTCGCCGAAAGCCTGCTGCGCGCGCACGCCACGGCGGAGGACGCCAAATATCTTGCTGAACTGGCCGAGGAGCGCGCCGAGATCCTCGATGGCCAGCACCGCCTGCTGCGCCAGGCGGAAAAGCTGGCCAGCATCGGCTCCTGGCGGCTCTCGCTCGACGATGGCGTGCTGCAATGGTCCGATCAGGTTTATGTCATCCACGGCCTGCCGATCGGCTCCACCCCGGGGCTGGAGGAAGCGCTCGGCTTCTACACGGCGGAGGAGGGGCGGCTGATCCGCAAGCGCCTGCAAAAGGCGATGCGTACGGGCGAGGGGTTCGACTTCGAATCCGACATGATCGCCGCCGACGGTCGCCTGCGCCGGGTCCGCAGCATCGGCGAGATCGAATTTCGGCATGAGCGGCCGGCGGCGATCATCGGCGTGTTCCAGGACGTGACCGACCGCCATCTGCGCGAGGAGGAACTGCGCCACAGCGCCAGCACCGACAGCCTGAGCGGCCTGCCCAATCGCGCGAGCTTCGAACAGCGCTTCGCCGAAACCCCGGCGGCGTCGAAGTCGCAGCGCGAACCGGTCGCGCTGCTGCTGATGGATCTGGACGGGTTCAAGGCGGTCAATGACAGTTTCGGCCATGCCGCGGGCGACGAGATATTGAAGGCGATCGCGCAGCGAATGCGCGCGGGCTCCATGGCCAACGCCTTTCCGGCGCGGCTGGGCGGCGACGAATTCGCTTTGCTGGTCACGCGCCCGCGCGACTGCGCGGATCTGGGCAACTATGTCCAGCAGGTTCTGGATCAGCTTCAGGTGTCGATCACCCTTGATGGCGAGACGCGCGCCGTCTCCGCCACCGTCGGCGCCGCGCTGGCGGACGGGCCGGACGCCACCCAGATGGAATTGATGCGTCGCGCCGATCTGGCGCTGTATCAGGCCAAGCGGCACCTGCGCGGATCGGGCCGGATCTTCGGCCTCGACACGCCGATCCTGCGCGCCAGCGCCGACGCGATCCAGGCCTAGGCGCCCACTCTCAGCGCCGTTCCGAGTCGCGTCCGGCGCGGCTTCCTCGCTTCCTGACTGATCTTGTTCGTCGCCGCTGCGGCTCCTTTCGTCGCGGCCGCTGCGCGTCGAACCGCGCTGTCGAAACTCCTTCTTGACAAGCGCCTCGTATATTTTCCAAATAACGCAATCAAAGTCCAATATGTGGAATATTGGTATAAGGGAGGATGACCGGTGCGGTTGCGTTATGTGAAACTTGCTACGATTTCCTATGCGGCGCTGGCGGCTGTGACGCCGCTTGCCCTCGCCGCGCAGGAGGTCGCGCCCCAGGATCAGGCCGCGCAGGATGATGAGGTCGCCGACATCGTCGTCACCGGCATCCGCTCCAGCCTTCAGGGTGCGCTCAACGCCAAGCGCAACGCGCCCCAGGTGCTCGACGCCATCTCGGCCGAGGATATCGGCAAATTCCCGGACAAGAATATCGGCGAAGCGCTTCAGCGCGTGACGGGCGTGCAGATTTCGCGCGCCGACGGTGAAGGCGCGGGCGTCACCATCCGCGGCGCCGATCCCAGCCTCAACCGGGTCGAAATCAACGGCACGACCGCGCTTTCGACCACGGTCGGCGGCGGCCGCGACGTCGATTTCCGCGACCTGCCGTCCGAATTCGTCAACCGGCTGGAAGTCGTGAAGTCCGCGACTGCCGACATGACCGAAGGCGGCGTCGGCGGCACCGTGCGCATCATCACGCGCCGGCCGTTCGACAATGGCGGCAAGCCCTATCTCGCCGGCTCCGCCCAGGCTATCTATGCCGACATTGGCGACCATATGGACCCGCGCCTCGCCATCATCGGCAGCGACACCTTCGCCGACGGCACGCTGGGCGTCCTAGTGTCGGGCACGTTCGAGAACCGCAACGTCGAAAGCCATCAGGCCCGCACCACCGGCTGGGTGCAGCTCAAGGATTCCAATGGCGATCTCTACGACCTCAACGAGGATGGCGTCGGCGATTTCTTCCCCGACATCCCGCGCTATGTCATCAACCGCCTGGAGACCCGCCGCTATGCGCTGAACGGCATTTTCGAATGGCGCCCAAGCGACGACTTCAAGACCTATCTGGAGGCCAACTGGACGCGGTCCAACCAGTCGGTCACCTCGCAATATCTGCAGACCGGCACCAGCGGCGGCATCGTCGACACCGAAAACACGATCATCGGGCCCGACAACACGGTCGAGCATCTGGAAATGACCAACAATCCCGCGCTGGCGCAGACCAGCCAGCTGGGCGTTTCCTATCGCAACATCCTGGGCGACATTCGCCGCACCACCTATAATGTGGCGCTCGGCGCGGAATGGACCACGGGCAAGCTGACGCTGACGCCCAAAATCTCCTACGCCAAGGCCAAGGCCTATAATAACGAGATCAACGCCACCGCCGCGGTGACCGGCATGGACAGCCTGATCGTCGACTATGCCAATGGCCAGAATGCGCCCAACATCATCCTGCCCAATGATCCCACGACCCGCGCCGGCATCAACCAGCTGACCGTCCTGCGCCGCCCGCGCTACGACAATCAGACCGAGAAAATGGCCAAGCTCGATGCGGAATATAAGCCCGACGGCGGCGTCCTGACCTCGATCAAGATCGGCGGCCAGTATCGCGACCTCACCGTCACCAGCAAATACTTCAATCGCTCGACTATCCTCAACGGCTTTTCTGATCCGGCGGCGCAGGCGCAGATCGACAATGCGCTGGGCTATGCGTCGCTTGGCACCTCGCCTTTCTTCCACACCGGCGATCTCGGCTTCAGCGACGGCTATCAGGCCTGGCTCAACATGACGCAGGGCGTCGCCGACGCGATCGGCGTGCCCGACCCGTTCGAGGAGGGCGGCTGCCCCGAACGTCCCGGCGGCACGTGCCAGGTCTTCACCGACACTTGGGAAGTGGGCGAGCGCAACATCGCCGGCTTTGCCCAGGCGTCCTTCGCCTTCGACGTGGGCGCCGTCCCGGTCAGCGGCGTGATCGGCGCGCGCGTCGTGAACACGCAGGTCGATACCTCGGGCTATCTCAGCCAGGCCGGCATCGTCTCGCCGGTCGCCTATGACAGCAAGAACACCGAGTTCCTGCCCTCGCTCAACCTGAAGGCGGAGCTTATCCCCGACACGCTGATGGCGCGCGTCACCGCGACCGAAGTCATGGCCCGGCCGCTGCCGCAGCAGCTTGCCCCGCGCTTCACGCTCGACGTCGTCGGCCTGACCGGGTCGCGCGGCAATCCGGGGCTCCAGCCCTTCCGCGCGCGCCAATATGATGCCGGCCTCGAATATTATATCAACGCCACCAGCTTCGCGTCGGTCACCTATTTCCGCAAGGAAATCAGCAGCTTCATCCAGAACACGACCGAAGATTACACTGATCCCGCCACCGGCGTCACCTACACCATCACCGTGCCCACCAACGGCACGCAGAAGGTGACGATCAACGGCGTCGAAGCCGGCGCGCAGATCGCCTTCGACTTTATCGACGTGCCGCTGCTCAAGCAGATGGGCGTGATCGCCAACTATACCTATTCGAAGGACAGCGGCTATGAAGGCGTGGACCGCTTCACCGGCGACTCCCTGCCCTTCCAGGGCCTGTCGCGCCACAGCTACAATATCTCGGCCTATTATGAGGATGATGTCGTCAGCCTGCGCGGCGCCTATAACTGGCGCTCCAAATATCTGATCAACGCGGCCGGTCGCGGCGGCAATCCGGAATTCGGCGAAGCCTATGGCCAGCTTGACGCCTCGCTCAACATCACCGTGATGCCCGGCGTCTCCTTCTTCCTCGAAGGCGTCAACCTGCTCGACGCCACGCGCAAGGAAAATGCGAACAGCGTCTATCGCCGCACGATCATCGAAACCTTCGGTCGCCGCGTCTATGGCGGTGTCCGCCTGAAACTGTGATCGGCCTCACGCGCCGGACGATGCTCGCCGCGCTGGCTGCCACGCCAGTCGCGGCGCGCGCCGCCGCCGGCAAGAGGCTCTTTGGCGACGATTTCCGCCATGGCCTTGGCCTGTGGCGGCTGGAAGCCGCCTCGCCCCGGGCGCAGGTGACGGCGCGCGATGGCGTGCTTGACATCGACACGCCCGCCGGCCTCACTCTCTGGTTCCGCCAGCCGCTCACCAGCCCCGTCGCCATCGACTATGATGTGCGCGCGGTGCAGGCGGGCGGGCCGCAGGACGCCGTCAGCGATGTCAACGCCTTCTGGATGGCGCAGGACCCCGCGATGCCGGGCGAGTCCGCCCTTGCGGCGAAGCGCAGCGGCGTCTTTGAGGACTATGACAGCCTGCGCACCTATTATGTCGGCATCGGCGGCAACCGGAACAGCACCACGCGCATGCGCCGCTATGTCGGGCGCGCGGGCGACCGGCCGCTGCTGCCCGACCATGACCGGCTGGACCCGGCCGCCATGCTGACGCCCAATCGCTGGTTCCACCTGCGGCTGATCGCCGATGGCGGGCATATCGCCGTGGAGCGCGACGGCGAGACGCTGTTCGCCATGACGGACCGCCATCCCTATCGCCACGGCCATTTCGGCGTGCGCACGACCCAAAGCCATATCCAGCTACGCAATTTCGCGATCATCCGGCTGTAGACCGGCGAAGGAGGGGACATGACCAGCCAGTTCACCATCGGCCGCCGCGACATGCTGCGCGCCAGCCTGCTCGGCAGCGCCGCCGCGCTGCTGCCATCCTCCGCTCGCGCCGCGACGCCCCGGCCGCCGCAGACGCCGATCCGCTGGATCGATGATGACGCCCCGCCGCTCAGCCTGGGCCAGACATTCGGCGTGCCCTGGCCGCGCGGGGCCGTAAGGGCCGGCGCGCCGCTCAGCCTGCGCGGCGATGGCAAGCCCTTGCCCTCGCAGCATTGGACGCTCGCCACCTGGCCCGATGGTTCGCTCAAATGGTCGGCCCATGCGCTGCCCGCCGGCACGGACCAGCCCGGCGCGCTCGACGTCGTTCCCGGCCGCCCGCAGCCGCCCGAAAGCCCGGTGCTGCTGCGCGAAGCCGCCGATGCGATCGACATCGTCAGCGGCGTCACGCGCTGGCGCATCCCGCGCAGCGGCGCGGTCGCCATCGCCGGCGCCTGGTCGGGCGATCGCCAGGTGATGGGGCCGCTCACGCTCGTCGCCAGCGTCGACGACGCGCCCGAACGGGGTCGCCGCGTCGCTCTCACCGGCCGGATCGAAACCGTCACCATCGAGCAGAAGGGGCCGGTCCGCGCCGTCGTCAAAATCGACGGGATGCATGAAGGGGAAGGGCGGCGCATGCTGCCCTTCACCCTGCGCCTCTATGCCTATGCCGGCGGCGATCATCTGCGCATCGTCCACAGCTTCATCTTCGATGGCGATCCGGCAAAGGATTTCGTCAGCAGCTTAGGGCTGGCCGCCGCCGTGCCGATGGCCGGCGAACCGCATGACCGGCATGTCCGCCTCGCCACGACACCGGGCCATCTCTTCTCCGAAGCCGTGCGGCCGCTCACCGGCCTTCGCCGCGATCCCGGTGACGCCGTGCGCGCCGCGCAGATCGCCGGCCGCGCCGTGCCGATGGAGGCGATGGCCGACAGCGTCCGCCCGCTGCTGGATCGCATCCCGACCTGGAGCGACTTTTCCCTGCGGCAGCACAGCGCCGACGGCTTCGCGCTGGTGAAGCGCACCGAGCCGGGCCATGCCTGGATCGATGCGACCGCGGGCACGCGCGCGCTCGGCCTTGGCTATGTCGGCTCGCCCCAGGGCGGCATCGCGCTCGCCGCGCGCTATTTCTGGCAGCGACACCCGACGCAGATCGACATTCGCGATGCGGCGTCCGATCAGGCGCGGCTTGGCCTGTGGCTCTGGTCGCCCGATGCGCCGCCGATGGACATGCGCCCCTATCGCGGCGTGCTCGGCATGGAGGGCTATGACGCCCAGAATGAAGGGCTCGCCATCACCTATGAGGATTATGAACCCGGCTGGGACAGTGCGACCGGCACTGCCCGCACCAGCGAACTGACGCTCTGGGCCTGCGCGGCGACGCCCGACGCCGACCGGCTCGCCGCCATGGCGCAGGCCAATGCCGTCCCGCCGCAGCTGATGGTCGAACCGCGCCGCATCCATGCCGCGAACGTCTTTGGCCCCTGGAGCCTGCCCGAGCGCTCCACCCCGATGAAGGCGCGGATCGAGGATCAGATCCGCAATCTGGCCGCCTTCTACGAAGCCGAAGTCGATCGTCGCCGCTGGTATGGCTTCTGGAACCATGGCGACGTCATGCACACCTATGATGCGGATCGGCACCAGTGGCGCTACGATATTGGCGGCTTCGCCTGGGATAATAGCGAATTGTCGCCCGACCTGTGGCTGTGGCTCAGCGTCCTGCGCACTGGCGACGCGGGCCTGTTCCGCTTCGCCGAAGCCATGACGCGGCACACCGGCGAAGTCGATGTCTATCATCTCGGCCGCTTCAAGGGGCTGGGCACGCGCCATGGCGTCCAGCATTGGAGCGACAGCAGCAAGCAGCCGCGTATCTCCAACGCCATCTACCGCCGCATCTATTATTATCTGACCGCCGACGAGCGCGTCGGCGACCTGATGCGCGACCTGATCCTGTCCGACCGGACGCTCGCTCATGTCGAAATCGGCCGCAAGGTGCCGGGGGCCGCGCGCAAGCCCTTGCCCGCTGGCGTGATCGACATGACCTTCGGCACCACCTGGTGCGCGGTCGCCTCGTCCTGGCTCGCCGAATGGGAGCGGACGGGCGACCGGACATGGCGCGACCGGCTGCTCGCCGGCATGACCAGCATCGGCGGCCTCAAATATGGCTGGCTGGTGGGCAGCGCGCCCTTCGACCTGTCGACCGGCCGCTTCCTGGGGGCGGGCGACAGCATCGCCGTCTCGCATCTCAACGCCGTCTTCGGCGCGCTCGAACTCAATGCCGAACTGCTCGACCTGCTCGACGTGCCGACCTATCGCGCGGCCTGGCTCGACTATTGCCGCTGGTTCAATGCCCCTCGCGCGCAGTGGGAGGCCGCCTTTCCCTTTCCCTGGAAGGGACGCAACCTGCGCGAAGGCCATTCGCGTCTCACCGCCTATCTCGCGCATGAGACGCAGGATGCCGCCATGGCGCGCCGCGCCTGGGAGGAGTTCTTCTCCGGCGAAGCGGGTCTTGGCCTCTCGACCGGCGACCCGCGCGTCGCGCATGATGGCCCCCGCTATCTCGGCCCCACCGTCGAATGGCCGAATGTCTCCACCAATGCGGCCGCCCAATGGGGGCTGGCCGCGATCGAAAATCTGGCGCTGATCCCCGACGCGCTGCCGGCGCAAGGCTGAAGAAGGACCTCTCGATGAAAAGCGGCATCATGCTGATAACGCTCGCGGCGCTCGCCTGGACCGGCGCCGCCTTCGCCAAGCCGGTCAGGCAGTGGACCGACGCCACCACCGGGCATCGGATCGTCCAGATCACTAATGAGCCCGCGGGCGCCGCCAGCCTCTATTTCCACCAGAACAGCTACACGCCTCAGGGCGACAAGATGGTCATCTCCACGCCCGATGGCATCAGCGTCGTGACGCTCGCCGACTGGAGCGTGACGCCGCTGGTCAAGGGCCGCGATCTGCAACTTCTCTTCACCGGACGCCGGACGCGCAGCGCCTATTATGCCAGCCGCCGCCGCGACGATGCGGGCGGGGCCACCACCATCTTCGCCGCCGACATCGACAGCGGCAGGACGCGCCGCATCGCGACCGTGGCAAAGGGCTCGATCGGCTCGATCAACGCGGACGAAAGCCTGCTGCTCGGCCAATGGGCGGCCAGCGACCGGCCGCTGCAGCCCGACGGCACGAAGAAGGGCGGAGAGCCCGAGATCAAGCAGCAGTTCGGCCAGGCCAACTATGCCGCCACCGGCCCCGACGGCCAGCCGCTGACCTTCGCCGAAGCCAAGGAGGTGCGCCTCAACGAGCGGCTGGAAGCGAAGATACCGATGGAAATCTTCACCATCGACATTCGCACCGGCGAGCGGAAGGTCGTCGTCGCCTCGACCGACTGGCTCAACCATGTGCAGTTCTCGCCCACCGATCCCGGCCTCATCATGTATTGCCATGAAGGCCCCTGGCACAAGGTCGACCGCATCTGGACCATCCGCACCGACGGCACGGGCAAGCAACTGGTCCACAAACGCTTCATGAACATGGAAATCGCCGGGCATGAATTCTTCTCGCCCGACGGAAAGTGGATCTGGTATGATCTCCAGACGCCGCGCGGCGAGGTCTTCTGGCTCGCGGGCTATGAACTCGCGACCGGCCGTCGCCGCTGGTATCATGTCGATCGCAACCTGTGGTCGGTCCATTACAATCAGGCGCCCGACCTTGCGCATTTCTCGGGCGACGGCGGCGACGCCGAAATGGTCGCCCACGCGCCCGACGGCAAATATCTCTACCGCTTCACGCCCCGCGACATCCCCGACGTCGCCGGCATCCACGCCGACAACGCCGCCGATCTGGTTGCGCCCGGCACCTTCGAGGCGGAAAAGATCGTCGACATGCGCCGGCATGACTATCGGCTGGAACCCAACATCACCTTCACCCCCGACGGGCAATGGATGGTCTTCCGCTCCAACATGGACGGCAGCAACCAGGTCTACGCCGTCAAGGTGACGAAATAAGCGTGTCTCATGTCCCACATGATGGTGTGCATTATATGAATGTGGAACACGCTTGCCATAGCCGCGACCCTCTTATAGCCTGCTCCAAAATCAGGGAGAGGGATGATGAGGCGAATGGGCACGGGGCTGGCGATCCGGGGCGGCGCGGTGGCGCTCATGGCGACGATAACCGCCACTGCGGCGACATCGGCGCCGACGGGCGGACGTCAGATGGAGCGGCTCGACCGCGCGCTGGTGGTGGTGCCGCTTTCGACGGGGCAGGGCATGCATGTCAGCTGGCGGCTGCTCGCGACCGATCCCGCCAATACCCGTTTCACCCTGTTGCGCGACGGCAAGCCCCTCCGCACGATCGCGGCGTCCGACGCCACCAGCCTCGTCGATCCGGAGGGCAGCGCGGAGAGCCGCTACAGCCTTCGCGACGCGCGCGGCAGGCCGCTCGCCGACGCTGCGCCCTGGACCGGCGGCTATCTCTCCATCCCGCTCGACCCGCCGGCCGACCGGACCACGCCCGATGGCGAGCGTTACAGCTACAGCGCCAATGATGCCAGCGTAGGCGACCTGGATGGCGATGGCCGCTATGAACTGATCGTCAAATGGTATCCCTCGATCGCGAAGGACAATGCCTTTGGCGGCTATAGCGGCGAAACGCTGCTCGATGCCTATAATTTGGACGGAAAGCGCCTGTGGCGCATCGACCTGGGGCGCAATATCCGTTCGGGCGCGCATTATACCCAGTTCATGGTCTATGATCTGGATGGCGACGGTCGCGCGGAGATCGCGATGAAGACCGCGGACGGCACGATCGACGGCGCCGGCAAGGCGCTTGGCGATGCCGCCGCCGAATGGCGCGAGACTGTGGGTGAACGGCCCCAGGCCGACCGCACCGGCGCCACCTTGCTGCCTGACGGACGCCGGGTCGCTCGCCTGCAAGGCCGAATCCTGCGCGGCCCCGAATATCTCACCATCTTCGACGGGCGCACCGGCCGCGCGCTCGCCAGCCAGCCCTATGCGCCGACGCGTGGCCCGGGCGGCGATGATCCCACGCCAGAGGCGATGGTCCAAAGCTGGGGCGATGCCTATGGCAATCGTTCCGAACGCTATCTCGCCAGCGTCGCCTATCTCGACGGGCGCCGCCCCAGCCTCGTCTTCGCGCGCGGCTATTATGGCCGCTCCGTGCTCGCCGCCTGGGACTGGCGGGATGGCAAGCTGACGCGTCGCTGGCTGTTTGACAGTAGCGCCCCGGGCCATGACGGCTATGGCGGCCAGGGGAACCACCAGATGTCTGTCGCCGATGTGGACGGCGATGGCCGGGACGAGATCATCTATGGCGCGATGGCGGTGGATGATGACGGCAAGGGGCTCTGGACCGCCCGGCTGTTCCATGGCGACGCGCTGCACGTCGCTGATCTCGACCCGTCCCGTCCGGGGCTGGAGCGTTTCGGCGTGCATGAGGACATGCGCGCCAACGGCAACATCGGCGCCGCCATGCTCGACGCGCGCACGGGCGAGCGGCTCTGGACCAAGCCGGCCGATCGCGACACCGGGCGCGGCATCGCCATCGACATCGATCCGCGCCATCCAGGTGTGGAGGCCTGGGCATCCAACTCTGCGGACCTTTGGGATGCGAAGGGTGGCGTCATCCCTGGCGGCCACCCGCGCGCCGCCAATTTCGGCATCTGGTGGGACGGCGACGCGCTGCGCGAACTGCTCGATGGCGACCGCATCACCAAATGGAACTGGCAGGCGGGCAAGGAAGACCCGGTGCTCCTGCCGCAGGGCGTCGCATCCAACAACGGAACCAAGCGCAACCCAGCCCTTTCAGCCGACATAGTGGGTGACTGGCGCGAGGAACTGGTTCTGCGCAGCGCCGACAGCCGCGAGCTGCGCATCTACGCCACCCCCTGGCCGACCGCCATTCGCCACGCCACGCTGATGCACGACCCGGTCTACCGCCTGGGCGTCGCCTGGCAGAACAGCGCCTATAATCAGCCGCCGCATCTGTCCGTCGCGCTCCCGGTCGAACCGCACGACTGATCGTCAGCGAGGCGCCAGCCCGCCAATCAGCATGTCGACCAGCCCGGTGGCGATCGTCTCCGGGCTGTCCGGCCCGGCGGGGTCATGCCAGCGCGCCGGCCAGTTGAGCGCGCCGGCAAGGGCGAAGGCGCTCATCTTCACGTCCACCGGCGCGATTGATCCGTCGGCGATCCCTTCCGCGATCAGCGCGCGCAGCGTCGCGTCGATCTCCCGCTTGCGCGCGCGGATGCTGGCGGCGCTGGCGGGCGACAGCAGCTCGTCGCCGGTGCGCACCATGCAGCGGCCGAAATCATCCATGTTCGTGCGCGCATAGTCGATCAGGAAGCGCCGCAGCCGCTCCAGCCCGCTGCCCGCCTGCGCGCGCGCCTGCTCCGCCGCGCTGCGCAGCGGCTCCAGCCCGCGCGTCACGCATTCGATCAGCACCTGCTCCTTGTTGCCCAGATAATGGTAGATGGTCGGCTTGCTGATCCCCAGCGACGCCGCCACGTCGTCCAGCGACGTCGCATGAAACCCATGCGCATTGAACATCCGCACCGCCGCGCGCAGCACCGCCTCGCGCTTGTCCGCGCGATCCTGCATCTTTTCCGCGCGCGTCCGGAACGGGGAAGGCGCGTCCTTGGTCTCTAGCGTCTGCATGCGGCGTCTCCTGTCATCAGCTTGACAAAAAACGCGGCGATAAGCAATATACTCACCAGTAGATTTGTCGGCGCAACCGCAATGCGCCGCCCGGGAAGAGGAACCATCATGCATCAGGATCCAGTCGTCATCGCCAGCTATGCCCGCACGCCCATGGGCGGCTTCCAGGGCGCGCTCGCGCCGCTCAAGGCGACCGATCTGGGTGCCGCTGCGGTCAAGGCGGCGGTCGAGCGCGCCGGGGTCGCCGCCGATGCGGTGGAGCGCATCTATATGGGCTGCGTCCTGCCGGCGGGCCTAGGCCAGGCGCCCGCGCGCCAGGCCGCGCTCGGCGCGGGCCTTGGCCTCAATACGCAGGCGACCACGGTCAACAAGATGTGCGGATCGGGCATGCAGGCCGCCATCATGGCGCATGAGGCGCTGGCCGCCGGCGCGGCGGACATCATTGTCGCGGGCGGCATGGAAAGCATGACCAATGCCCCCTATGCGCTCCCCAAGCATCGCGCCGGCGCGCGCATCGGCCATGACCGCATCATCGACACGATGATGATGGACGGGCTGGAGGACGCCTATGAACCCGGCAAGGCGATGGGCGTCTTCGCCGAGGAGGCGGTGCGCGACTATCAGTTCAGCCGCGCCGATCAGGATGATTACGCCATTCGCTCGCTCTCCCGCGCCAATGAAGCGATCGCGTCGGGGGCCTTCCAGCGGGAAATCACGCCGGTCACCGTGCCGGGCCGCGGCGGCGACATGCTGATCGACACCGACGAACAGCCTGGCAAGGCCCGGCCCGACAAGATCCCGTCGCTGCGCCCCGCCTTCGCGAAGGACGGCACCATCACCGCGGCCAACGCCTCCTCCATTTCCGATGGCGCCGCCGCGCTGGTGATGACGCGCCGCAGCGTGGCCGAGCGGCTCGGCTTGCCGATCGTCGCTCGGGTCGTCGCCACCGCCGCCCATGCGCAGGAACCCGCGAAGTTCACCAGCGCGCCGGTGCCCGCGATCCGCAAGGCGCTGGACAAGGCCGGCTGGTCGGTCGAGGATGTCGACCTGTTCGAAGTCAATGAAGCCTTCGCCGTCGTCGCCATGATCGCCGCGCGCGATCTCGCCATCCCCGCCGACAAGCTCAACGTCAATGGCGGCGCGACCGCGCTCGGCCATCCCATCGGCGCGTCGGGCGCGCGCATCCTCGCGACGCTGATCGCCGCGCTGGAGCATCGCGGGCTCAGGAAGGGGATCGCCAGCCTGTGCATCGGTGGCGGCGAAGCCACCGCCATGGCCGTCGAGCTGGTCTGAACGGGAAGGGCTGATCCATGGACATGCACAATATCGCCGCCATCGTCACCGGCGGCGCATCGGGCCTGGGCAAGGCGACGGCGACGATGCTCGCCGCCCGTGGCGCTCGCGTCGCCATCCTCGACCTCAATGAAGCGGCCGCCAGCGCCGCCGCGCAGGATCTGGGCGGCCTGGCCTTCGCGCTCAACGTGGCGGACGACGCGGCCGTCGCCGCCGCGCTCGACGCGGCCGAGCGGGCGCATGGCGTCGCTCGCATCCTCGTCAACTGCGCCGGCGTCGCGCCTGCGGCCAAGACCGTGGGCAAGGACAATGTGCCGCACGCGCTCGACCTGTTCCGCCGCACGGTTGAGGTCAATCTGATCGGCAGCTTCAATCTCATCTCGCAATTTGCCGCCCGCGCCGTGGCTGCGGACGATGTGTCGGGCGAACGCGGCGTCATCGTCAACACCGCGTCGGTCGCCGCCTATGACGGCCAGGTCGGCCAGGCCGCCTATGCCGCGTCCAAGGGCGGCGTCGTCGGCATGACCCTGCCGGTCGCGCGCGATCTGGCCCAGCACCATATCCGCGTCATGACCATCGCGCCGGGCATCTTCCGCACGCCGATGGTGGAGGGCTTCCCGCAGCATGTGCAGGACGCGCTCGGCGCGCAGGTGCCGCACCCCAGTCGTCTCGGCGATCCGGCCGAATATGCGCAACTGGTGGAATCGATCATCCGCAATCCGATGCTGAACGGCGAAGTCATCCGCCTCGACGGCGCGATCCGCATGGCGCCGCGCTGATCCCCTGTCTCCCTCGCCGGACAGGCGTGTCGATCCACCTCGCTGCATAAAGATATTGCTTGGAGGCAGATAGAAAGGATACGCATGATGCGTCTTGCCGCCGCAAAAGGACAGAAATAGAGGCGGACGGCGACGAACGCGGGGGCGGATCGGTCGCATGGTTCGGATCATGCGTCCTGCGACCCTGCCGCATGGTCCGGCGCGTCCGCCGCGCCGGCGCAGGAGAAGGGAGAGGGGCCAGTGAAGATCGCGATCGTGCGGGAACAGGCGGACGGCGAACGCCGCGTCGCTGCGACGCCGGAAACTGTCAAGAAATTTGGAGCGCTCGGCGCCGACGTGGCGATAGAGGCGGGCGCGGGCCTCCACGCCTCGATCGCGGATGCCGACTATGCCGCCGCCGGCGCGACCGTCGCGGACCGCGCGGCCACGGTGGCGAATGCCGACATCATCCTGGGCGTCCAGGGCCCTGCGCCCGACAGCCTCGCCGGCGCGAAGCCGGGCGCTTGGATCGTCGCGGGCCTCAACCCCTTCGGCGCGGGCGACGATGGTCGCGCGCGCATCGATGCCTATGCGGCGGCCGGGTATGAAGCGCTGGCGATGGAATTCATGCCCCGCATCACGCGCGCTCAGTCGATGGACATTCTCTCGTCCCAATCCAACCTGTCGGGCTACAAGGCGGTGCTCGACGCCGCCGCCGAATATGGCCGCGCCTTCCCGATGATGATGACGGCCGCCGGCACCGTGTCGGCGGCGAAGCTCTTCGTCATGGGCGTGGGCGTCGCCGGGCTTCAGGCGATTGCGACCGCTCGGCGTCTGGGCGCGCAGGTCAGCGCCACCGATGTGCGCGCCGCCACGAAGGAACAGATCGAATCGCTCGGGGCCAAGGCGATCTTCGTCGAAAAGGTCGCCGGCATCGAAGGCGAGGGTGCGGGCGGCTACGCTACCGAAATGTCGGACGAATATAAGGCGGCGCAGGCCGAACTCGTATCGGGCCATATCGCCAGGCAGGACATCGTCATCACCACCGCGCTGATCCCGGGCCGACCCGCGCCGCGCCTGATTTCCGACGCGCAGATCGCCACGATGAAGCCCGGCAGCGTTATCGTCGACCTCGCGGTCGAACAGGGCGGCAATGTCGAGGGCGCGGTCGCTGGCGAGATCGTGGAACGCCACGGCGTGAAGATCGTGGGCCACCGCAACATGCCCTCGCGCCTCGCCGCCGACACCTCCGCCCTGTTCGCGCGCAACCTCTATAATTTCCTCTCCGCCTTTTGGGACAAGGAAAAGAACGCGCCTGTGCTGGACGACGAAATCGGCACCGCCATCCGCCTCACCCAAGGCGGCAAAATCGTCAACGAACGGCTTTTGGCGAGCTGATGGCGGACGCTTCTCTGATCCTCCCCTGGCAGGGGAGGTGGCAGCACGAAGTGCTGACGGAGGGGTGTCGCCGTAGCGATGGCGGGACACCCCTCCGTCTGGCTCCGCCAGACACCTCCCCTACAAGGGGAGGATGAAGGCCAATGCTGCAGGGGGCTGGCGATCGGGCAAGGAAACTTCGTGGGCAAATGTCCTTGCCCGAAGTCCTGCTGTGGCGAGCGCTTCGGCAACGGCCAGATGGGCGCAAATTCCGCCGCCAGCATCCATCCGGTCCCTATATCGCCGACTTTTATTGCCATGAGGCGCGGCTCGTCATCGAAGTGGACGGCGAAGCCCATAGCCGAGGCGACATCCCTGAACGAGATGCGCAGAGGGACATGTGGTTTGCGAAGCGTGGCGTGACTGTGTTTCGGATTTCGGCTCAGGCCATATTGGTAGATTTGGACAGCGTCCTCGCCGGCATCACGGCACGGGCAAATGATCTCATAGGGGAGGACTAGAATGGACTTCATCTCCATCCTGTCGATTTTCGTGCTGGCGTGCTTCGTCGGCTATTATGTCGTCTGGTCGGTGACGCCGGCGCTGCATACGCCGCTGATGGCGGTCACCAACGCCATTTCCTCGGTCATCATCGTCGGCGCGCTGGTCGCTTCGGCGGAGGCTGGCAGCGCGGCCGCCAAATATCTCGGCCTGCTCGCCGTGGTGCTGGCGTCGGTCAACATCTTCGGCGGCTTCGCCGTCACCGAACGCATGCTTGCCATGTACAAGAAGAAGGAGCGCAAGTGATGCACGAGCTTGCGCCCGTCTCCCCCTTCGTCGCGCTCGCCTATCTGATCGCGGGCATCCTCTTCATCCTGGCCCTGCGCGGCCTGTCGAGCCCGGCGACCAGTCGGCGCGGCAACCGCATGGGCATGATCGGCATGGCGATCGCGGTCGTCACCACGCTTTATACCCATGACATCGCCAGCCTACCGGAAATCATCGGCGCGATCCTGATCGGCGGCGGCATCGGCTTCGTCATCGCCAGGCGCATCGCCATGACCGCGATGCCCCAGCTGGTCGCCGCCTTCCACAGCCTCGTCGGTCTCGCCGCGGTGCTGGTGGGCGCGGCCGCCTTCCTCAATCCCGGCGCCTTCGGCATTGTCGACGCGCTCACCGGCCAGCTCCATCCGGCAAGCCGCGTCGAAATGGGCCTGGGCGTCGCGATCGGCGCGATCACCTTTTCCGGCTCCGTCATCGCCTTCCTGAAACTGAACGGCAACATGTCGGGCAAGCCGATCCTGCTGCCCGCCCGCCATCTCATCAACCTTGGCACATTGGCCGCGATCCTGGGCCTCGTCGCCTATTTCACGACCGATCAGTCGCCCTGGATCTTCTGGACAGTGACGGCCCTGAGCTTCGTCATCGGCTTCCTGCTGATCATCCCGATCGGCGGCGCGGACATGCCCGTGGTCGTGTCGATGCTCAACAGCTATTCGGGCTGGGCCGCGGCCGCCATGGGCTTCACCCTCGGCAACAGCGCGATGATCATCACCGGCGCGCTGGTCGGCTCCTCGGGCGCGATCCTCAGCTACATCATGTGCCGCGCCATGAACCGCAGCTTCCTCAGCGTCATCGCCGGCGGCTTCGGCGCGGAAAGCGGTGGCGCGGCCAGCGGCGCGGCGGCGGTCGACCGCCCCTACAAGCGCGGCAGCGCCGAGGACGCGGCCTTCCTGATGAGCCAGGCGGACAGCGTCATCATCGTGCCGGGCTATGGCATGGCCGTCAGCCAGGCGCAGCACGCCCTGCGCGAAATGGGCGACATGCTCAAGAAGGAGGGGGTCAGCGTCAAATATGCGATCCACCCCGTCGCGGGTCGCATGCCCGGCCATATGAACGTGCTGCTGGCCGAAGCGAATGTCCCCTATGACGAGGTCTTCGAACTGGAGGACATCAACAGCGAATTCGGCCAGGCCGACGTCGCCTTCGTCATCGGCGCCAATGACGTCACCAACCCCGCGGCCAAGACCGACAAGAGCTCGCCCATCTACGGCATGCCGATCCTCGACGTCGCCAACGCCAAATCGGTGCTGTTCGTGAAGCGCTCCATGGGCGGCGCTGGCTATGCCGGCGTCGACAATGAAGTCTTCTACATGGACAATACGATGATGCTGCTGGCCGACGCCAAGAAGATGGTGGAGGAAATCGTCAAGGCGCTCGACTGATCAGGGCATTGCCGGCCGCGACGGCATCGTCCGTCCCGGCCGGCGGCGTCCTGTCCTGCCGCGCCACCACGGCCGTGACGGTCAGGTTGGCGCTGGCGCTCGCGACTGTCCGCGTCATGTCGAGCAGCCGGTCGAACGGCAGCACGAAGCCGACCACCAGCGCCGTCTGTTCCGGCGCGACGCCGACTGCCGAAAGCACCGCCGCCAGCATGAAGAGCGAAGCCGAGGGGATCGGCGCGGTCCCGAAGGCGGCGAGCGATCCCGTCAGCAGCATGATCGCCAGCATCGCCCGATCGGGCGCCACGCCCAGCGCCTGCAGGCTGAAGACGCTGAGCAGCCCCACATACATGGCCGTCCCGTCCTTGCCGATGCTCGCCCCGATTGGCAGCACGGTGGACGCGATGGCGGGCTCGATCGCCAGTTCCTCCTGCGCCACCCGCAGCGCGACCGGCAGCGTCGCGGCCGAGGATGCGGTGGAGAAGGCGACGACCAGCGGGTCCACCGCCGCGCGGAAGAAGCGCCGCACCGATCGCCGCGCGACCAGCCGGATCAGCGGCAGGTGCACCAGTAGAATCTGCGCCGCCACGCCCAGAACGACGCACAGCGCCAGCCAGCCGATGTTCGTGAAGACCGCGACGCCATTGTCCGCCACCGCCTGCGCGATCAGCGCCAGCACGCCGAAAGGCGTCACTTCCATCACGATCCGCACCAGGTGGAACAGCACGCGCCCGGCCGATTGCAGCACCGCCGCCATCGGCCGGCCTTCCTCGCCTGCCAGGATGACGCCGAAGCCGAACAGCGTCGCAAAGAAGATGATCGCCAGCATGTCGCCTTCGACCAATGCCGTCATGATGTTGACCGGCACGATGCCGACCAGCTGGTCGTGCAGCGACTTGGCTTCGCCCAGCGCATGGGGCGCCGCCCCGCCCAGCGCCGCGCCGGCCCCCGGCTCCACCAGCAACCCCAGCGCCATGCCGATCGACACCGCGCAGGCGGTGGTCGCGGCGAACAGCAGGACGGTGCGCCCGCCCACCGATCCCAGCCGGCGCGGGTCCGCAAGGGCCGTGACGCCCGATGCGATCGACACGAACACGATCGGCACCACCAGCATGCGGATCAGCCGCACGAACAGCTCGCCGATGAACGCGATTCCCGGCGCGGCGGCCGGCCAGAACAGCCCCAGCAGCACGCCGATGACCAGCCCGCCGACCACGCGCCGCCACAGCGGAATGGCGAACCAGCGGCGCGCCGGTCCCATCGTCAAAGCCCGCCCCAGAAGCCCGCCTGCGCCGGCTGCAAATAGCCCGCCGCGCCGGTGACGCCGCCGGCCCGGTCGGCCGACAGCCACAAGGGTCCGTCCAGATCGACGAAATCGCTCCGCGCCGCGATCGCCCAGGCCGGCGCGATCGACAGCGACGAACAGATCATGCAGCCGGTCATCACGCCCAGCCCCCGCGCGCGCGCCGCCTCGGCCAGCGCCAGCGCGGCGGTCAGCCCGCCCGCCTTGTCCAGCTTGATGTTCACCACGCCATAGCCATCGGGCAGGGTGTCGAGATCGGCGGCGACATGCACCGATTCATCGGCCGCGATCGGAATGACCGAGCGGTATCCGCGCAGCGCCGCATCCTCCTGCGCGGGCAGCGGCTGCTCCAGCAGGTCGATGCGCAGGGCCTCGGCCAGCGCCTGCATCGCGTCCACCTGCGCGATCGTCCAGCTTTCATTGGGATCGACGATCATGCGCGGCGCGGGCGCGGCGGCCCGCACGGCGCGCAGCTGAGCGACCGGATCATTGGCGTCGACCTTGACCTTGATCAGCGGCGCGTCGGCCAGCGCTGCGGCCGCCAGGCCCATCCGCTCGGGCGTGTCCAGCCCGACCGTCATCGCCGTGGCCATGGGGCGCAGCGGCGTCTCGATCCCGGTCGCTTCCGCCAGGCTGCTGCCCGCCAGCCCCAGCTCCAGGTCCCACAGCGCGCAATCCACCGCGTTGCGCGCCGCGCCGGCGGGCAATATCTCCAGCAGCCCGCGCCGGCTGACCCCCGTCTCGATCGCCATGCGCACTGCTTCGATCTCGGCGATGCTGGCGGCGACGCTCTCGCCATAGCGGGGATAGGGGACGCATTCGCCCCGGCCGACGACATCGCCCTGCGCCAGCGTCACGGTCACGACCTCGGCCGCCGTCTTGACGCCGCGCGAAATGCGAAAGGGGGTGGCGAGGGGGAATGTCTCGCCCATCACGGTCAGGGTGCGGCGCATGAGGATCAGATCGTCTCCGTGGCGGCGGGCGCGTCCATGGCCAGCAGCAGGTCGACCATCGCGTCCACTCCCATGCGATAGGGATCGGAACAGGGCAAGCCGAACATGTCGGCGGTGCGCGCGCACAGGTCCGCCGCTTGCGCCGCGTCCATCGCCGCCGTGTTGAGCGCGATGCCCACCGCCCGCACCTGCGGGTTGGTCAGCCGCGCCGCGCGCAGGTTCGCCTCCAGGCAATCGTCCAGGCGCGGCGGCTGATAATGGGGCAGGCCGCGCATGGTGCGGCGCATCGGGTCGTGGCACAGCACCAGCGCGTCGGGCTGCGCGCCATGCAGCAGGCCGGTGGACACACCCGCGAAGGACGGATGGAACAAGGATCCCTGTCCTTCGATCAGGTCCCAGCCGCCATCGGTCCGGTCGGGCGAAATCTGCTCGATCGCCCCGGAAATGAAGTCCGCCACTACCGCGTCCAGCGGCACGCCGTCGCCCGCGATCAGGATGCCGGTCTGTCCCGTGGCGCGGAAATCCGCCTGGACGCCGCGCGCCTGCAGCGCGCGGGCCAGGCACAGGGTCGTGTACATCTTGCCCACCGAACAATCGGTGCCCACGGTCAGCAATCGCTTGCCCGCGCGTCGCCGGCCCGTGCCGACGGGAATGTCGGGGCGGGGATCGCGCACATCGTGCAGCGTGCGGCCCAGCCGCGCCGCCGCCGCCACCAGCCTCGGCTCGTCCTTCAGCCGCTGGTGCAGGCCCGATGCGATGTCCAGCCCCGCCTCCATCGCCGCCAGCGCATCCTCGACCAGGTCGTTGCCCAGCCGCCCGCCGGCATTGGCGATGCCCAGCACCAGCGTGCGCGCGCCCGCGTCCCAGGCGGCGGCGAAGTCCAGCCGCGGCAGCCCCAGCGTCAGGCCGCAATCGTCATGGCGGAACTCGCCGACGCAGATGTCGGGACGGAACACCGCCAGCCCGCGCGACGTCTTGATGCCGATCTCGTCATTGCTGTGGCCGAGATAGAGGAGATAGGGGGTGGCGATCATGAATATGCGAACCTGGATGATGATGGGAAGCGGACCTTATCGCCCGACCGCCGGCCGCCCCAATATCCATGCCCGCATAGGCTATAACCTGGCACTATAGGCTCTCTATCACTTCGGACAGCAGGTCCAGAAACTCCGACGCCGTTCGCGACGGCGGCCGGTTCTGCAGATAGACGGCGTTGATGTCGAAGGTGATGGCCGGCTGCAGCGGGCGATTGGACAGGCCCGGCGCCGGCGCGGCATGGGCGGTGAAATTGTCGACGATCGCCATGCCCACGCCCGCCCGCACCAGCGCGGCGGCGATATAATAGGTCCGCGCCGACACCACTTCGTTCAGCTCGACATCCTGGCGCTTCAATTCGCTCGACAGCATCCGGCCGATCGGCCCGCTCTGCACCGGGCTGATGAACTTGTGATCGCGCAGCTCCTCCAGATGCAGCCGGCTCGGCGCATCGGGCATATCCTCCTCGCGATAGAGCACGACCAGCTCGCCCTCGCCCACCACCTGATGCGCCACCGGCGCGGACAGCGGCACTTCGAAACTGATCGCGATGTCGGTCTCGCGCTCATATAATTTGCGCACCATTTCATCATGATGCAGCGTCTGCAGGTCGAACATGATGTCCTCATGCCCCTGCAGGAAGCGCGCGACGGCATCGGGAATGGCGCCCAGCCCCAGCGAAGGGAGGGCCGATATGCGCAGCAGTCCGCCGCGCCCGTGCCGCATATTCTGCGTCGCCTGGCGCAGCGACCGGACGCGCTCCTGAATGTCGGCGACCTCGTCGAACAGGGTGCGGGCATCCTGCGTCGGGATCAGCCGCCCCTTGGCCCGCTCGAACAGCGGCAGGCCGATGGAGCGCTCGGCATGGCGCAGCACCTTGGTCACCGCGGGCTGCGACACGTTGAGCGCGCGAGCGGCGGCGCTGACCGTGCCGTGCAGGTAGACGGCGTGGAAAATCTCGATCTGGCGCAGGTTCATCGGTCGGTCCCCTCTGGCTGCGGCCTGTATTTCTGGTTCAACGACCCGGCGGCATCTTACCCCTATGCCATCGGGTTATGGCCCGCGCAACCGAGCGCCTCTGGACGGCGCGCGCCTGTCCGCGCCATGGTGCCGCTTTGGTTTACCCAGCAAGGGACCCCCGCTCATGCCGCATTCGCTCGCCCGCCGTTCCTTTCGCCGCGCGGTCCGCGCTTTGCTGCTGTCGGGCGGCCTGGCCGGCGCGGTCGCGGCGGGCGGCGCTGCCCCGGCGCCGCAGGCCGATGTCCTGATCGCCGGCGGCACCATCTATGATGGCGGCGCGGGCAAGCCCTATGTCGGCGACGTCGCGCTGAAGGGCGACCGGATCGTCTATGTCGGCCGCGCCGCGCCGATGCAGGCGGCGCAGCGGATCGACGCGCGCGGGATGATCGTCGCGCCCGGCTTCATCGACGCGCACACGCATGCCGATGGCTTCCTGCGCTCGCCCGACCCGGCCCAGCGCGTCAATGCCGCCTGGCTCGATCAGGGCGTCAGCACCGTGGTCATCGGCGTCGATGGCTATGGCACGCCCGATGTCGGCGCCGATGCCGCCAGAATCGAAGCGTCGCGCGTCGGCACCAATTTCATCCCCTTCGTCGGCTTCGGCGCGGTGCGCCAGCATGTCCTGGGCCAGGATGCCCGCGCCCCCAATCCGCAGGAACTGGATGCGATGAAGGCGCTGGTGGCCAAGGGCATGTGCGAAGGCGCGACCGGCTTTTCCGCCGGCCTCTTCTACGCGCCGCAAAGTTTTGCCAAGACCGACGAGGTCGTCGCCGTTGCGCGCGAAGCCGCCATTCGCGGCGGGCTGTACGACACGCATCAGCGCGACGAATCCAGCTATTCGATCGGCCTGCTCGGCTCGGTCCGCGAAGCGATTGCGATCGGCCGCCAGGCCGGCATGCCCGTTCATTTCGCGCATCTGAAGGCGCTGGGCGTCGATGTGCAGGGACAGGCGCCGGCCGTGATCGCGGAAATCGACGCCGCGCGAAACGCGGGTCAGGACGTCACGGCCGATCAATATCCCTGGCTCGCCTCCGGCTCCAGCCTCGACGCGTCGCTGCTGCCCCGCTGGGCGGTGGATGGCGGCGGCGTAGCGCTGCTCAGGCGGCTGGACGATCCGGCGACCCTGGCACGAATCCGCACCGAGATGAGCGAAAATATGCGCCGGCGCGGCGGCCCCAAGTCGCTGCTGCTGATCGCCCAAGGCTTTCCCTGGACCGGCAAGACGCTGGAGGAGGTTGCAGCCCAGTGGCGCCTCGCCCCGCGCGACGCCGCGTTGCGAATCATCCGCCAGAGCATCGAGAAGGAAAAGGGCCGGGGGACCGCCGTCGCCTCCTTCAACATGGCGCAGGCGGACGTCGACCTGCTGATGCGGCAGCCCTGGATCGTGACCTCGTCGGACGGGTCGGACGGCCATCCCCGCATGTTCGCGACCTTCCCGGAAAAATATGTCCGCTATGTCCGCGACCGGCCGGTGATCGACCTGGCGACCTTCGTGCGCCAGTCGACGGGGCGGACGGCCGACATCTACAAGATCGACCATCGCGGCTATCTGCGCCCCGGCTATTATGCCGATGTCGTCGTCATCGACCCCGCCCGCTATGCGCCGCGCGCCGACTATATGCATCCGCGCGAACTCAGCGTCGGCGTGACCCGGCTGTTCGTCAACGGCGCGCTTGCGGTCCGCGACAGCCAGACCACCGGCGCCACCGCCGGCCGCGGGCTGCTGCGCCCCACACCAGTCCAATGCCCGCCGCAATAAAGATTAGTTAGCTAACTAACGACCTTTCATTTTTCGCGTGTGTCGCTTTCGCTGTCCATATTCGGCATGTCGCCTGGACATGAAAAGGGGCGGAAAACCGCCGGTTCTCCGCCCTTTTCTCTTTCGCAAGCGCGTCTGCTCAGTTGGTCTTGAACCGCACGCCCACGCGGAAGGCGCGGCCCAGCAGGTCGCTATAGGTCGAATTGGCCGACAGGCCGGTTTCCGGCAGCAGGATCGGGTCCTTGTCGAACAGGTTGGTGATGTTGAAGAACAGCTGCCCGTCCGACCCGCCGACGTTGATCTTCGCGGTGAAGTTGAGGTCGGTGTAGAAGGTGCCGTCGATATGGTTGCTGTTGGTCGTCGGGTTGGTCGCCGTGCTCGTCGGGCAGTCGGTGGTGCAAACGATATAGGTGTTGCTGTAGGTGCCCGAACTCACCCCGCGCCCGACCGCGGTGACGGAATAGGTCGGCGTGTCGAAGGTCGCCGACAGGCGGAAGATCCAGTCCGGCGTGCTTGACTGTCCGCTATTCTGGCCGACCGTGTCCACCGGCACGGAAATGCCGTTGTCGACCAGATTTTCCAGATAGTTGGTCGCCGTCCCGCGCAGCGTCAGGTTGCTGGCGCTGCTGTTGAAGATCTGGTCCAGCGGCACGCGATAGCTGGCTTCATAGTCGATGCCGCGCACCTTCACCCGGGCGAAGTTGAACGGGCTCGCCGACACGAAATAGTCGCGCACCCCTTCGGGATCGGGGATGATCGCTGCGCAGAAATCCTGATAGCCCTCGGTGCAGCGCTGCGCGATGTCGTCGGCGTAGAACTGGCTGATCGCGTCCGACACCTTGGTGCGGAACCAGTCGATCGAGAAGGAGAAGCCCGGCAGGAAGCGCGGCTGCAACACCGCGCCCAGCGTCAGCGTGTCCGCCTTCTCCGGCCGCAGCGACAGGTTGCCGGTGGTCAGCTCGCGGAAGGTGGCGCCGGCATATTCGCCGACCGCCGTGCTGGTGCTGAAGGTGTTGGTGCGCGATGTGCCGGACTGGAACAGCTCGTTCAAATTGGGCGCGCGAATGTCGCGCGACCGCGTCCCGCGCAGGCGGATGTCCTCGATCGGCTGCCAGGTCAGGCCCGCCTTCCAGGTCGTGACCGTCCCCGACGTCGAATAGTCGGTGACGCGCGCCGCGCCGTTGAACTCGGCGCCCAGCCCCAGCGGCACCACCGTCTCGACATAGGCTTCCTTGACATTGTAGCTGCCGAAGGTCGCCCGGAAATTGCCGACCGACCAGCCGCTCTGATATTCCTCGGGCACATAGCCCGATACTTCTTCCTTGCGATATTCGCCGCCCAGCGCGACGCTGACATCGCCCGCCCAGGTGGCGAAGGGCGTCACCGACAGGTTGATGCCGGCGACCGTCTGCTTGAAGCGCTGGTTGCGATAGGGATCGCCCAGCACCCATTCGACCGCGGCGGGATCGGCAACGCCGACGCCCAGGCGGTTGAGCGGGATGCAGCCATTGGTCGGATCGGTCAGGGTCGACCGGCAGACGATCGACCCGTCGCCTGCGAACACCGCATCGGTCGCCAGCGCCATGCGCGACGTGTTCATGATGTCGCGCAGCAACTCATGCGTGTCGGTCTGGCCATATTGGCCATAGGCGTCCCACACGGCCTTGTTGCCGAACATCTGGAACTCGCCGCCCGCGCCGATCGCGTAGCGCTGCACTTCGCGGCTGCTGTTGTTCTTGCGATAGGGCAGGTCGGCCGCCGACGTGCCGAGCGTCACCGACGTCACGCCAGCGAGCGCTGCGCTGCCCAGCGCCTGGATCAGATAGGCATTGTCCGCCGCCAGGGTGAAGGTCGATGCCTGCGGCCCCGAGTTGAACAGCGTCTTGTTCCAGTTGTAAGACGCCTCGCCGAACACCTCGATCCAGTCGGCCAGCTCATAGCTCAGCCGTCCGTAGATGCCGCGCCGGTCGTCGGTCGCGTCCAGGCCGATCCGGCGCGACGTGTCGTTGATCTGCCAGTCGCCGCCCACCGTCTGGGAACTGTCGGTCAGCGATCCGAACTGATATTGCCGCACCACACCGCCCTGATCGAAATAGGTGCCGCGCAGCGTGCTTGTCCCGCCGACCTGCGAGCGGATGATGCTGCCCGGAGTCGCGTTCCACGTGCCCGCGCCGCGCACCACCAGATTGGCCGGCTCGCCATTGGTCTCGGTATAGTTGGGGTTGGCGAGCGTGCGGTAGCCGATCTGGTTCCAGTCGCGATCCACCTCGAAAATGCCATCGCGATGCGCATATTCGCCCGCGATCAGGATGTGGCCGCGCCCGCCGGCAAAGCTTTTCCCGAACGCGCCCGAAAAGCTGTAGTTGAAGCCGTCGCCCTTGTCGGTGATGCCGGTATCGGCGTCGATCTTGAACCCTTCATATTTCTTGTCGAGCACATAGTTGACGACGCCCGCCACCGCGTCCGACCCGTAGGCGGCCGACGCGCCGCCGGTCACGATCTCGATGCTCTTCACCAGCGACTGGGGGAAGGTGTTGATGTCCACCAGACCGGTGATGGTTGATCCGACCGAGCGCCGCCCGTCGAGCAGCACCAGCGTGCGCACTTCGCCCAGGTTGCGCAGGTTCATCGTGTTGATGCCCGCCAGGCCCGAACTGATCGCCAGGCGAGAATTCGCCGGACGCGTGCTGCCCGCCAGCGAAGGGATCTGATTGACGAAATCGGCCAGGTTGTTGGTCGGCGACTGGTTGAGGATTTCCTCCTGCGACACCACGGTCAGCGGCGTGGGCGACTGGAAGCCGTCGCGCACGATGCGCGTGCCGGTGACGATGATCTGGTCCGATCCCGTCGTTTCGGCGCTTTGCTGCGGCGTCGCGGCTTCCTGGGCCGCGCCGGGCGCTGCATGGACCAGGGCCAGGGCGGTCATCGCCAGGCCCAGACTGTGCCGATGGCCGATCGGCCGGCGAGACTTTCCGAAATCACCCATAATAACCCCCTGTCGCGAGGGGTGGAGCTGCACGCGATTGCCTGCGTGCGCGGCGTCAGAGCGCCGTCTGGCCCGACCCTTTCTTCATCCCATGGTTGCGGGGCCAAGCGCATCGCCTTGCCGGCTCTGCCTTGTCGCCACCTGGCGCCGTGCCGCTCCCGCCCGGCTGGCGGAACGCGGCCGGTTCCATTACGCGAAGGTTACAGGGCGGCAGCGGCTGGTCAATAGATTTGGTATTACTTTGATCGCATAAAGGTATAGCCGAACGGAATGGCGGGATGAGGCGCGCGGATCGTGGATCATGGATAGCCCCAAGTTATGGCCAGCGCCCCCCTTGCTATAGCCCCGCATGGCCATCCTGCGATAGGTCTGGCGCCTCTCGCGCTCCAGCATTTCAATCGGACAGACAAAGGGAGGCTGTGTTGATCCAGCGTCGTGCATTCCTGATGGCCACCGCGGCCGCTCTCGCCCTGCCGGGTAGCCTCGGCTGGGCGCAGAAGACGGCTCAGGCGCGGTCCAGCAGGATCCGACTGACCGGCCTGCGCGCGCCGATCGACATCGTGGAGGATGAGCTGGGCGTGCCGCATGTGCGGGCGGGCTCGCTGCACGACGCCTATTTTGGTCAGGGCTATCTCGTCGCCCGCGACCGGCTTTTCCAGATCGACATCGACCATCGCCGTGACATGGGGCGCATGGCCGAAGCCTTCGGCGCGGCCTTCGTCGCCGCGGACAAGGCGGCGCGCCTGTTCCATTATCGCGGCGACATCGATGCCGAATTCGCCACCCTGCCGCCCGGCGTGCTGGAATGCGCGCAAGGCTATGTCGCCGGCGTCAACGCCCGTATCGCGGAACTGGAGGCGGACCCGGCGCAGATGCCGCTGGAATATGGCATATTGGGGCTGCGCCCGATGCGCTGGGACGTGCGCGATCTCGTCCGCGCGCGCGGCATCGGCATGGGGGACGCCGACGACGAAGTGCGCCGCGCCCGGATGCAGGCAAGGGGCGTGCTGGAAGTCGATCAGCTGATGGCGCCGCTTCGCCCGGCCTGGTCCTATCGCGTGCCCGAAGGCCTGGATTGCGCGGCGATCAGCGAAGCGGACCTGGGCGTGCTGCTGCCATCGGCGCGGCCGGTGCCGTTCGACGCGATCGAGGAAGCCGCGTTGGATCCGGCGGAGCGGCGCGCCGATCGCTTCGCGCAGGGCAGCAACGCCTGGACCATCGCGGCGTCGCGCAGCGCGACTGGTCGCCCGATCCTGGCCAATGATCCGCATCTGGGCATTGGCGGCTTCAGCCCACGGCACATGGTGCATCTGACCGCGCCGGGCCTGGACGTCATCGGTGGGGGCGCGCCCGGCCTGCCCGGCATCATGCAGGGGCATACGGATCGCTTCGCCTTTGGCCGCACCAATTTCCACATCGACCAGACCGACCTGTTCATCCTGCGCACCGCGCAGGAGGACCCCGACCTCTACTGGCACCAGGGGCAGTGGAAGCGGTTCGAGACCTATGAGGACGAGATACTGGTCAAGGACGGCCCGCCGCAGCGCGTGACGCAGCGTTATGCCCAGGGTCGGCCCATCGTTGCGCAGGATCCCGCGCGCCAGCGCGCCAGCGCCTTCGCCACCGTCAGCATGCTGCCCGGCGGCAATATGCGCTTTGCCATCATCGCCATCAACCTGGCGAAGGACTGGACCAGCCTGCGCCAGGCCTTCCGCATCCACACGTCGCCCACCAATTTCCATTATGCCGATATCGAGGGCAATACCGGCTGGCAGACCATCGGCTATACGCCGGTCAGGCCGCGGCATGACGGCCTGTTCCCGGCCCCGGGCGACGGCGCTTTCGACTGGACGGGCATATTGCCGGTCGAGGACATGCCCCATGTCTACAATCCAAAGGAAGGCTGGTTCGCGTCGGCCAACCAGATGAACATTCCCGCGGACTATCCCTATGACAAGAAAATCATCAGCTTCAGCTGGAGCGATCCGTTCCGTTACAACCGCATCTCCGAAGTGCTGAACGCGCAGCCCCGGCACAGCATTGCGGACAGTATCGCGCTCCAGCACGACGTCCAGTCGCTGCCCGCCCGCGCGCTGCTGGCGCTTATTCCGGACGCGCTGTCGCCCGACGCCGCCAAGGCGGCCGGGCTGCTGCGCCGGTGGGATTGCGGGATCGAGGCGGATAGCGCGGCGGCGCTGCTGTATGAAATGGTGATGCCCGAATTGCTGGCGGGCTTCCGCGACCTTGTCGTCCCCGCGGCCGCCCGGGCCTTCATTCCGTCGGTCAACCTGTTCGAAATGCTCGCCATCCTGGCCAAGCCCGATGCGCGGATGGGCGCTGATCCCGTGGCGGCGCGCGATGCGCTGATCGATCGCGCGCTCGCGGCGGGGTGGAGGAAGGCGCAGGCCGATGCCGGGGCCGATCCGGCGGCGTGGCGCTGGGGCGACCTGCACCGCGTGAAGATCACGCATCCTCTGTCTTCGCTGCCCGGCATTGCCGCGGCCTTCCCGCCGATCGAGGGCGGGCGGTCGGGCGGGGACAGCTACACGCCGATGGCGCGGGGCTTCAACGCCAGGCGCGGCTACCAGGTGTCGCACGGCGCCAGCTACCTGCTGGTCGCGGATGTGGGCGCCTGGGACAATAGCCGCTTCCTCCTGTTGCCCGGCCAGTCGGCCGATCCCCGATCGCCGCGCTATCGCGACTTCTACCCGCGCTGGCTGGCCGGCGAGATGCAGCCGCTCTGGTTCAGCCGGCAGGCGGTGGAGCGCCATGCGGCCGAGCGCATTTTGCTGACGCCGGGCTGATCGCTACATCGCTTCGGCAAGAGCGACGAGCGCCCGGTCGACCGCCGCGCTCGCCTGTGCGTCCGTGCCGTCGGGCATGTCGTTGGCGAGCGCGGAGAAGACCAATGTCTGGCCGCTCTTCGTCACCAGATAGCCCGACAGCGCGCGCGCGGCGTTGAGCGATCCGGTCTTGGCGAAGAGCTTGCCCTCCAGGACCGTGCCCTTGAAGCGGTTGCGCAGCGTGCCGTCCTGCCCGGCGACCGGCAGCGTGTCGCGCCATGCCGCGCCCCAGGGCTGGCGCGCGATCCAGGTCAGCAGGGTGACGGCGGCGCGCGGGGTGATGCGGTTGTAGGAGGACATGCCCGACCCGTCGGCGAAGCTGTAGCTGGCCTTCGCCACGCCCGCCTGCGCCATCAGCCGGTCGAGCGCGGCCTGGCCATCGGCGATCGAGCCGCTGCCCTGCGCGCGCGCCACGCGCCGCAGCATCAGGTCGGCGTGGAGATTCTGGCTCTGCTTGTTGATGATGCGCATATCCTCCGCCAGCGGCAGGGCGGGCAATTGGGCGAGCAGCGGGGCGGCGGGCGGCCGCGCGGCGGGCGTTCCGTTGCGGATGGCGGGATCATCGCCGGGGCCAAGCGGGCGATGACGCGTGCGGATGTCTCCGGTGACCGTCACGCCGCGCGCCCGCAGCAATTCGCCCAGCCGCCAGGCGGCATGATGGGCAGGATCGTCGACGCTGAAATGCAGGGTCGCGGGTGCGGCCTCGACACCGATCGTGCCGGTGAGGCGGACCAGCCGGCCATTGGGCGCGCGGTCGGCGACGATCGCCTGCGCCTTGCCCGGCACGGTGACGATGCGATTGTCGATCCGGTAATAGCCCGCTGCCCGCACCTTCGGCGGCGCCCCGATCGCGCCGGGGGCGACGCTGGCCGTGACTTCATTGTCATCCAGCGTCAGCGCGGAAACGCCGGTGCCATAGCGCGATTGGATATTGTTCCAGCTCATGCCCGGCCCCCAGCGTTCGTCGGGATACCAGCTGTCGTCGCCGATCACATCGCGCACGCGCCGGGTGCGGGCGGCGATGGCGTCGGCCAGCGTCTGCAGGCAGTCGACCCTGCAATCCGCCGCGCTGGAGAGGCGCGCGTCGCCGCGTCCCTCCAGGATCACGTCGCGCCCTTCGATGCGCACGCCCGTGCCCTGCGCTGCCCAGTCGAGCGCCGCGAGATCGGCATAGGCAGTGGCGGTGGTGAACATTTTGGTATTGGACGCGGGAATGAAGCGCTCGTCCGGCGCGATGGCGAGCACGGGCGCGCCGTCCAGCGTCGCGACCAGCAGCCCGTAGCGCGCGCCGCTGGGCGCCTGCTCAAGCTGGTGCGCGATGGCGGAGAGCGGCGGCGGCGGGGCAGTCTGCGCGGCGACGCCGGAGAACGGCAGGGCGAGGGCGACGGCGAGGGTGGGCAGGGGCAGGAACATGCGCATGAGGCCGATCATAGACCGCAAGCAGACCGGTTGAACAGGCGCGGGCAGGGCATGATCCATAACCTGCGGCAATGCCCCGCCGCCGCGGCCCGCAGGCGCGATCGAGAGGCGGCGCGCTCCCGCAAAATAGGGCCAGGATCGACCGCACCGAAGTTCACAGTGTCGTCGGCCTTTTTCGGCCCGAAGCGACCGGAAAGCGCCCGCGAAGCGACAGGAACGCGACAGCGAAGCGACACGGACGCGACAGGCAAAAGCCGGCGCGGTCCGATCGGCCGCAGAGAGTTGACGACGTCCTTCATCACCCAGGATAGATCAGAGAAAATCCTATTTTGGAAGAGAATTGCGCGCGCGGCCGAGCATGAAGACGCGCTGGTCCGGCACAGGTCAGCCGGCCGCTGAAAGGAGCGCTGGAGTCTACCGGCAGATGTCACGGGTAACTCGCATCGATCATCATGCGCGAAAGAAGAGGCCGTCAGCAGCTATCCTGGAGTATCCCGGTTGAGCGACGTGCACAATCCTGATATCTGAACATCAATTCCGCAATATTGATCTAGGGGAGGTGGCGTGGAAGATTGCGCTGGTTTGATGGTGCGCAATCAGTGGAACGAGAGCAGCCTGGGAGGTTCTCTGGGGTCCGGTGCGCTTGCCGGATGCCGTGTCACCCGTGAGGCGCGCGGGCGCAACGCGGGTCTGCCGCTTCATCCTTGCCAACATGCCCGGCACCGATCCTGGGCGCGCTTCATATCACCATCATGCGCCCATCGAGTGGCTCGACCGAAACCAATGCCTCCTGACGGTCGCGCATATCGGCAGGACCGGTGAGCCGATCCTGCATTAGCCCACCAGCAAGAAAGATCATCCCAAGATGGATCGCCGGACAGACACGCTCCATACAAGGTTCTTGAGAAAGTTGGCGTTCGGACTGGCCGTTCTGGCGATCCTGATCCCGGGTGTGGCTGCTGCTGCCCCGGCCCGTTCGATGCTGCGACAGGGCGAGCCGTCCCAGCCTGCGCGCAATGCTGGAGAACTGGCGCGGGCCATTGCAGCAGCCCTCAAGACCGATCCTGCGTGGCAGGCGCCGATCCGCGGAAGTGTGACGTTGCCGGAGACCGGCGCGGATATTCTTCGCGATCAGCAGCTCGCGCCTGCCCGTCAGGCTCGAATTACCTGGCGATCGTCAAATCCGGCCGTCATCTCCGATGTCGATCGAAAGACGAAGGACGGCATCGTGGCCAAAGGGGCGGTGACGCGTGGATCAGAGGATGTCGATGTCCGGCTGACAGCGGCCGTCCACGTTCCAGGCGCAGCAATCCTTGCCGTCCCCATTGATGTGACCGTGTTGGCCAAACCCGCGCCTCCGGCCAAGAACGAAGCCTATCTGTTCGCCTATTTCCCCGACGATTCGGCCGATGGCGAAAAAATACGCTTTGCGATCTCCGAGGGTAATAACGCCTTGCAGTGGAAGACGCTCAATGACGCTCGGCCGGTACTCGAATCCAGTCTTGGCACGCTAGGGCTGCGCGATCCCTTCATCATGCGGTCCGCCGAAGGCGATCGCTTCTTCCTCATGGCGACGGATCTCTCCGCAGGGCGAACCGGTTGGTCGGACGCGACGCGCAAGGGAAGCCGATATCTGGAAATCTGGGAGTCCGTCGACCTTGTGAATTGGGGAAACCAGCGCCATGTGGAAGTCAATCTGCCCAATGCCGGCATGACTTGGGCGCCCGAAGCCATGTACGACGCAAGCATCGATGCCTATGTGGTCTACTGGACGTCCCAACTCTTCAAGGATGATGCGCGTCGCCAGCCCGATGGTAACGGACCGCAGATCCTTATGTCGACGACGCGTGATTTCCGAACCTTTTCTACTCCTCAGCCCTGGTTCAAATCGGCGGACCTTCCTGCACTCGTCCGGGACCGCGGGATGATCGATACCACGGTTCTCCAGGAGGGGGATCATTTCTACCGCTTCACCAAGGTGACCGAGGCCAAAGGATGCCCATCGCCCGACATCATCGGTCAGCGATCCCCATCGCTGCGTGCCGCAGGTGCCTCGGGATCGTGGCAGGTCGTCTCGCGCTGCATCGGGCGCACCGCCGGGACTCCCGAGGTTGAGGGTCCAAGCATATTCAAGGCCAACGATGGCGACACCAGTGGATATAAATATTATCTCTGGGTCGATCATTATAGTGGCATCGGGTACATCCCACTTGGCACTAACGCCCTTGAAGACGACATCAAATGGACTCGCATCCAGGATGCCCGCCTGCCGCCGCGCCCGCGACATGGGTCGGTGCTGTCCATCACTGCAGAGGAGCGCGATGCTTTGGTCGCGAAGTGGGGCAATAGCTCCGACCGGCCGCGTAAGTTCCAAGGAGGGATCGGCATCGCTGATCATTGAACAGGCGAGCATTTCGCCCCGCACCTTCGCCAGTTTTGTGCGCGCAAGGGAATATTTCCAGAGTTTCGCACAAGTGCAGCGCCCGCGAGATGGCTTTTCGGTTCCCGAAGAAGGGCGAGAAAGGCGGACACGAACGCTATTCACCTGTGGCGGGATGCTGATTGGCGATTCAGCCGGCGCTAGAGGTTCTCACGATCCGCAACCCATTGGATTCAACCCAAGTCCCACGCTTCCACCAGCGCTTCGCCCACCGCGGGGCGCAGGGTGAAGATGCCGCTGTCGCCATGGCGCGTGGGGTGGACGCGGTTGGTGAGGAGGGTCCAGGCGAGGCCGCGGTCGAAATCGATCCACAGGCCCGTGCCGGTGAAGCCGGTATGGCCGATCGTGTCGGCCGAACAGGCGTTGCCGCCCGACCAGCCGGGAAAGGCGCGTTCCCAGCCGCAGGTGCGATGGCCTTCCTGCGCGGTGCGGGCCTGGGCCTGCATCGCCGGGGAGAGGATCGATCCGTCGAGCAGGCCCAGCGCAAAGCGCAGCACGCCATCGACCGTGCCGAACAGGCCGGCATGGCCAGGCGCGCCGCCCAGCGCATGGGCGTTTTCGTCATGCACTTCGCCCTTGAGCACGCGGCCGCGCCAGCTGCAGGCTTCGGTCGCGACGGCGGGACCGGGCGGCGGGCCGTAGCTGAGGCCGTCGCCCAGCGGCCAGGCGGACAGCGGCGCGCCGGTGATGCGCTCAATCGCGATGCCGAGCAGGATGAAGTTGATGTCAGAATAGACCGCCGGGCCGTGCCGCCATTCGCGCTGGAGCACGAAGGCGCGCAGCCGTGCAGGATTGTCGCCATAGGTGTAGATCGGCTCGACCGCCGGCAGGAAGGTGCGATGAGCCAGGCAGTCGCGAAAGGTAAGGGCGCGTTCCGCCGCATGCGCCACATCATATTGACGCAGGTCGGGAATGGCGTCGGTCAGCGGCCGGTCGAGGTCGAGCCGGCCCTGCTCCGCCAGCTGCAGGATCATGGTGGTGGTGGCGATCACCTTCGACACCGAGGCGAGGTCGAACCAATGGTCGCGGGTCAGCGCTTCGCGCTGCGGCACGATGGCCGCCGATCCGGCGAGGCGGACCGCGGACCGGCCGTCGGCGGTGACGATACCAAGCGTCGCGCCGGGAATGCGGCCGCTCGCCACAGCCTCCGCCGCGGGCGCGAAAGCGGCGTCGCAGACCCGATCAATCATGGCCGGCGCCCGCTCTTGGCCGGACGCGCATGACGATCGGCAGGAAGAAGATGGCGGCGAAGCTCAGCGCGCCCGACAGGATGAAGAAGCCATCATAGCCGATCTGCTTCTGGATCGCGCCCGCCGCACCGCCGATGAGGCGCGGCAGCAGGAAGGCGAAACCCGACAGGAAGGCATATTGCGTGCCGGGATAGCGCGGGCTGACCAGCATGGAGAGGTAGACGACGAACACCGCCCCCTCCAGGCCATGGCCGAACTGATCGACGCCGGCCGCGACATAGAGGACGAAGGCGGAGGGTTCGGCATACCAGAGCCAGACGAACACCCAGTTGCCGACCGCCGAAGCGCAGGCGCCGATGATGAGCGCCACCGTCATCGGCAGCCGCGCGGCGCACAGGCCGCCCACCGCCACCCCCGCCATTGAGCAGGCGAGCGCGACGATGCCGTCGGCCACGCTGATCTGTTCCAGGTTGTAGCCCGCCGCGTTCCAGAGCGGGTGCGACAAGGTGAGGGTCAGCACGTCGCCCATGCGGTAGAAGGAGACAAAGGCCAGCACCGGCAGCACGGCATAGCCGAAACGCCAGAAAATCTCGACATAGGGCGCGATAAAGCCGGGCATCTTCGCAGGCGCATCGGCGGGCAGGCGGCGGATGCGGGGCAGGGCGATGGCGAGCGCGACGAAGGGCAGCAGCGCGATGGCGAGGACGATCGGCGTGACATTGGTCTGCGCCGAAAAGCCCGCGCCCTGCACCGCCGAAAGCGCCGCCCACCCGATCAATGCGGTGGCGAGGCCGACGATGGCGATCAGCGAGAGGCTGATGAGCGTGCCGCTGGCGAGCGCGCGGATGCGGCCAGTCGCGCCCGGCTGCTCCGGACGCATCGCGGCGAGCATGGGGAAGGGCAGGAAGGCGGCGATCGCGATGGCGAGATAGGCCCAGGTCCAGTCCGCCCAGGCGGCGACCAGCACCGCCCCGCTGCCCGCCGCGACCATGGCGCTGCGATAGCCCCAGAGGTTGGCGGCGACGATTGGCCCCTGCTGCGCCTGGGTCGGCGCCAGTTCGATGCGCCAGCCATCAGCGGCGACTTCCAGCGTGGTGGTCCAGAAGGCGAGCAGGATGGCGAACAGGGCGGTGAGCGGCAGGCTCTGGTCGCTGGAGGTGAAGGCCATGGCGACCATCGAGAGGAAGATGCCGAGCTGCGAGAGCATGATCCAGCCGCGCCGCCGGCCCCAGAAGCGGGAGAAGCCGGGCACGCTGTAGCGATCCAGCAGCGGCGCCCAGACGAATTTGAAGGTCGGCAGCAGCGCGATCCAGGCGAAGAAGCCGATGATGACGATGTCGACGCCATGGCGCGCGAGGCGCAGTGTCAGCACCGCGTTGAACATGTAGAAGGGCAGGCCGGCGGAAAAGCCGAGCAGCAGATAGAGGCCGAGCGTCCGCATCGGGGCGCGCGGGGCAGGCTGCGCCTGCGCGCCATCCGGCGTGGCGGCGAGGGACGCGCTCATCAGCCAATCTCCTTGAGTTCGGTGACGAAGTCGTAGCGGTCGCCGCGATAGACGGAGCGCGTGAATTCGACGGCGCGGCCGCCCGGAATGCGCGTCAGCCGCTCGATCCGCAGGACCTCGCTATTGTGGCGGACGCTGAGCAGCCCGGCTTCGGTCGGGGTGGCGAGCGAAGCGCGCACCCGCTGCGTGCCGGAGGTCGGGTGAAAGCCGCTGCGGCCCATGGCTTCATAGAGGGAATCGCCGATCGCCGAGAGATCGGGCAGGCAATCGGCGGGGACGACGGCATGCTCGATCGCCAGCGGCTCGCCGCCCGACAGGCGCACGCGGCCCAGGCGCGCGACGCGGGCGGAAAGGGCGATGGCGAGCGCGGCGGCTTCCTCCTCGGTCGGCTGGGCGTAATTCTTCATCATCCAGATGACGCCGGGATCCTCTCCGCGCGAGCGCGCGTCATGCGTGAAGCTGGAGAGGACCGAGGCGGGTGCCTCGATCCGGCGGGCGACGAAGGTGCCAGACCCCTGCTTGCGGAACAGCACGCCTTCTTCGATCAGCTGTTCGATCGCCTTGCGCACGGTGACGCGGGAAATGCCGGCCATTTCGCTGAGGTCGCGTTCGGACGGCAGCGCGTTGCCCGGGGTGATGCCGCCGCTTTCGATATGGTCGCGCAGGTTGCGCGCCAGTTGCAGGTAGAGCGGCGTTCCGTCGTCGCTGCGCGCCACCAACTTGTCCCGCATCGCTTACTCCCCTCCTTTTGCCGCCGCGATTGCGTCCGCCAGATTGTGGCCATGGTCGGCCAGCAGCCGCCCCGCCGCTTGCGCATCGACGCCGATCGCGATCAGCACCGCCTGCTTGATGTCCAGCCCGGCCAGATCCAGCGCGCGGGCCGCGGCCGGCCGGTCCACCCCGGCGATGTCGCAGACCATCTGTTCGCCGCGCGCGCGCAGCTTCGCATTGGAAATGCGCATATTGACCATGCGGCCGCGATGGACGAGGCCAAGGCGCAGCATGATCGCGGTCGACAGCATGTTGAGCATCGCCTTCTGCGCCGTCCCCGCCTTCATCCGGGTCGACCCGGCGATGATTTCGGTGCCGGTGTCGGCGACCAGGCCATGGTCCGCGCCCGCCGGCAGCGGCGTGCCGTCATTATTGGCGATGCCGATGGTGAGGGCGCCGGCGGCGCGCGCGGCGGCGATGGCGGCGCAGGTGAAGGGGGTGCGGCCGCTGGCGGCGACGCCGATCACCACATCGTCAGGGCCGATATGGGCGACGGCGACGGCGACGCGGGCGGCGTCCGCGTCATCCTCCGCCCCTTCGGCCGCCTGGGTCAGCGCATCGAGCCCGCCCGCCATCAGGAAGAGCAGCCGATCCTCGGGCCAATTATAGGTGGGATAAAGTTCGACGCCGTCCTGCACCGCGACCCGGCCGGACGTGCCCGCGCCGACATAGACCAGCCGCCCCCGCGCCCCCAGCCGGGCGGCGGCGGCTTCGGCGGCCTGCGCGATGCGGGGCGTCTGCGATCCGATCGCGGCGATGGCGGCCATCTGCCCCTCCAGCATCGCTTCGACGGCGAGCGTGGTCGGCCACTGGTCGATGTCGACATAGCGCGGATCGATGGCTTCGGTACTCATGCAGGGGCTCCATGGCGAAGGCATTGACGCGAGGACGGGATCGGTTCAGCTTCGAGGGGCAACGGAAGGCGGCGCACCCTGCATTGGTATTGTCCGAACCGCTGTTCGATGCAACCAAATTAAATCCAATTGCCCTGCTGCGTTCATCTGGTATGGTTTCGCCATGACGGATCCCGCTGTGCAATCGCCCACGATCATGGCCCGCGAAACGGCGGAGGCGCCCGCGCGCTGCGCCGAGCAGTTGAAGCGCAACGCCGACCTGGTGCGGGAAGCGGGGCGGCGGCTGCGCGTGCTGGCGCCGCCCTTCGCCGCCACGCTGGCGCGGGGCAGTTCGGACCAGGCGGCGGCTTTCGCCAAGGTGCTGCTGGAAACGCGGGCGGGGGTGCCGACGCTCAGCCATGCGCCCTCGATCGGATCGCTCTACCGTGCGACGTCAGCGCGTTTTCGGGACGTGCCGCTGATCGCCATTTCCCAATCGGGTCGCAGCCCGGACCTGATCGCGGCGGCGCAGGATGCGCAGCGCCAGGGCGCGCTGATCGTCGCCATCGTCAATGACGCGCAAGCGCCGCTCGCGCAGATCGCCGACATTTGCGTCCCCATCCATGCCGGGCCGGAGACCAGCGTGGCCGCAACCAAAAGCTTCATCGCGACGCTGGTGGCGCTGACGCATCTGGTGGCGGAATGGAGCGACGACGATGCGCTGCGCGACGCGCTGGCGGCCGTGGAGGAGACGTTGCAGGCGGCTGTCGCGGCGGACTGGACCCCAGCAGCCGCGCTGCTGCGCGACGCGCGGGCGATGCTGGTGCTGGGACGCGGCCTTACCCTGCCGATTGCCGGCGAGGCGGCGCTCAAGCTCAAGGAAACGTCGCGCATCCACGCCGAAGCCTTCAGCATCGCGGAGGTGGCGCATGGTCCCATGACCCTGATAGGGGCGGGCGATCCGGTTCTGGCGTTCGGCCCGATGGACGAGGCGCGGGCGGGGCTGCGCGATCGGTTGGCGGACTTTCGCGGGCGCGGCGCGCATGTGATCGCCGCTGGCCTGGACGAGGATGTCGCGGCGGCCACCTTGGCCCTGACGGGCCCGTCCATCGGCCATCCGGTGCTGGGCGCGATCGCGCAGATCCAGAGCTTCTATGGCCTTGCCAATGCGCTGGCGCTGGCGCGGGGGCTCGACCCCGACCAACCGCCGCATCTGGCCAAGGTCACGCGGACCCTATGAGCCGCATCGCCCTTGTCGGCGCGGTCATCGTGCAGCCCGAAGGCGTCATCGACGATGGCGCGCTGCTGATCGAGGGCGATCGGATCGTCGACATCGTCCCGCGCGGATCGCGGCCCGCTTCCTATGTCGAGCGGACATTGGAGGGCGGGTGGCTGCTGCCCGGCTTCATCGACACGCAGGTCAATGGCGGCGGCGACATATTGCTGAACGATCGCCCGGACGTCGAAGGGCTGCGTGCGATCGCGACGGCGCATCGCCGCTTCGGGACGACCGGGCTGCTGCCGACGCTGATCAGCGATGACGCCGCCATAGTGGACGCGGTCATCGCAGCCGGAGAGGCGGCGCTGGCGCAGGCCATGCCGGGCCTGCTGGGCGTGCATATCGAAGGGCCGCATCTCAACCCCGCCAAGAAGGGCATTCATGACGCGGCCAAGTTCCGTGCGATCGACGCGCAGGTGCTGGAGCGGTTGACGCAGCCGACGCGCGGCCGTCGCATCGTGACGCTAGCGCCCGAACTGGCGCCTGCCGGCGCGATCCGCGCATTGTCGCAGGCCGGCGTCATCGTGGCGGCCGGCCATAGCCTCGCCGATTATGACCAGACGGTTATGGCTCTGGCCGAAGGACTGGCGGGCTTCACGCATCTGTTCAACGCGATGACGCAAATGGGGAGTAGGGAACCGGGCATGGTCGCCGCCGCCCTGCTCGACCGAACCAGTCATGTCGGGCTGATCGTCGATGGACTGCATGTCCATCCCGCTGCGTTGCGCGTGGCGCTGGCCGCGCGCGGAGTGGAGGGCGCGATGCTGGTCACCGACGCCATGCCGCCGGTTGGAGGCGAGCGCACGCGCTTCACCCTGATGGGGCAGGAGATCCAGGTGGTCGACGGCACGTGTCGCGGGCCGGATGGCACGCTGGCGGGATCGGCGCTCAGCATGGCGCAGGCCTTTCGCAACGCCATGGACATGCTGGGCTGCTCCATCGTCGAAGCGTCGCGCATGGCGAGCGGCAATCCCGCGCGCTTCCTGCGGCTGGAGCGGGAGACAGGAATGATCGCGCCGGGGCTGCGCGCGGATCTGGTCCATCTCGACGCGCAGCGCCGGGTGCGAGCGACCTGGATTGCCGGCGCGGCGAGCGAGGCGGGCGAGTGAGCGACCTGATCGCGACGCTGCGCACGATCGTCGGCAGCCGCCATGTGCTGACGGGCGCGCGCGCGACGGCCCGCTATCGCCAGGGCTATCGCACCGGATCGGGCGCAGCGCTGGCGGTGGTGCGGCCCGGCAGCTTGGTCGAGCAGTGGCGCGTGGCGCGGGCTTGCGTCGCGGCGGACGTGTCGATCGTGATGCAGGCAGCGAACACCGGCCTGACCGGCGGATCGACGCCCGATGGCGAGGATTATCCCGGCGGCTGCGTCATCATCAGCACAGTCCGCCTGGCGCATCTGCATCTGATCCGCGACGGGCGGCAGGCCATCTGCCTGCCGGGCACGACGCTGCATGCGCTGGAAAAGGCGCTGAAGCCGATCGGGCGGGAGCCCCATTCGGTGATCGGCTCATCCTGTTTCGGCGCATCGGTGGTGGGGGGCATCTGCAACAATAGCGGCGGATCGCTGGTCCAGCGCGGGCCCGCCTTCACGCAGCTCAGCCTGCATGCGGTGGTGGAGCCGGGGGGAAGCCTGCGCCTTGTCAATCATCTGGGTGTCGCGCTGGGCGATGATCCCGAGGAGATGCTGCGGCGGCTGGACAGCGGCGCGTTCAGCGAAGCCGATGTCCAGAATTGCGCGGATCTCTGGGCGCATGATCATGGCTATGCCGCCCATGTCCGCGAGATCAACAGCGCCACGCCAGCGCGCTTCAACGCGGACGCGCGCCGCCTGTTCGAAGCGGCGGGCAGCGCGGGCAAGCTGATCGTCTTTGCCGTGCGGGTGGACAGCTTTCCGCGGGAGGAGGGGGCGGCGACCTTCTACCTGGGGACCAATGATCCCGCGCGCCTGACGGCGCTGCGTCGCGCCATATTGCGCGACGCGTCGACCCTGCCGATCGCGGGCGAATATATGCATCGCGACGCGTTCGACATCGCCGATCGCTATGGCAAGGACATGTTCGTCGCGATCGAGCGGCTGGGCACCGACCGGCTACCCGCCCTGTTCGCCGTCAAGGCCTGGATCGACGGCCTGCCCTTCCTGCAGGCAGGGTTCAGCGATCGCATGATGCAGCGGATCGGCCGCTTGTTGCCCGATCATCTGCCGCGCGCGATGCGGCGCTTTCGCGACCGTTTCGCGCATCATCTGCTGCTCAAGGTGCCCGAGGTTGCGATCGGCGAAACGCGCGCCTTGCTGGCAGCCCTGTTCGCCGATACCGAAGCCGATCATTTCGAATGCTCGGCCGCGATCGCCGCCAAGGCCTTCCTCCACCGCTTCGTCGCGGCCGGGGCTGCGGTGCGCTATCGCGCGGTCCACAGGCGGGCGGTGGCGGACATCGTCGCCCTGGACATCGCCCTGCCGCGCAATGCGACCGACTGGCAGGAGATCCTGCCACCGGACATGGAGGCGCAGGTGGTCCATCGCCTCTATTATGGTCATTTCCTGTGCCACGTCTTCCATCAGGACTATATCGTGCGCAAGGGCGTGGAGCCGATCGCGTTCGAGCATCGGCTCTGGGCGCTGCTGGACCGGCGCGGGGCGGAATATCCGGCCGAACATAATGTCGGCCATCTCTATCGGGCGAAGCCCGCGCTGGAGCGTTTCTACCGCGCCATAGACCCGCGCAACCAGTGCAATCCGGGGATCGGCCAGACTGCGCGCGCACGCTACTGGGGCGATGAGCACAAGGAGGCGGCCGGTCCATGAGCTATTTTCTGGGCGTCGATGCGGGGGGCAGCAACTGCCGCGCGCGGCTGATCGCGGCGGACGGGACGGTGATCGGCACGGGACAGGGCGGCACAGCCAATGCCCGCATCGGGCTGGAGCCGCTCTACGCGACGCTGCGCGCCGTGTCGGACCAGGCGATTGCAGAGGCGGGCCTGGCGCGCGATCAGGTCGCCGCCATTCGCGCGGGCATGGGCATCGCCGGCATATCCCGGCCAGGCGTGCGCAACGCGCTCGCGGGTTTCGCCTTCCCCTTCGCCTCTGTCGCCTATGAGACGGACGCCTTCATCGCCAATCTGGGCGCGCATGGCGGCGCGGACGGCGCGATCCTGATCCTGGGCACGGGCAGCATCGCGCAGGTGCGTGTGGAGGGACGCGACTTCACCATCGGCGGCTATGGCTTTCCCATTTCCGACGAGGGCAGCGGCGCGGCGCTGGGGCTGAGCGCGATGCGCCATGCGCTGCGCGCGCTCGACGGCCGCACGCGCGCGACGCCGCTCAGCCGCGCGGTGACCGAGCGGTTCGGCCATGACACCGCCCGCGCGATCGCCTGGATGGATGCGGCCAGCCCCAAGGATTATGGCAGCTTCGCGCCGCTGGTGATGGACCATGCGGAGGCCGACGACGCCATCGCCCGGTCGATCGTCGAGGATGCCGTGCAGCATATTGAACGCTTCATCGAGACGATCTTCGAGCGCGGAGCGACGCGCTGCGCGCTGCTGGGCGGGCTTGCGCCGCGGATGCAGCCCTGGCTGCGCGCGCGCACGGTCGCGGGGTTGAGCGCGCCGATGGGCGATGCGCTGGACGGGGCGCTCCTGCTCGCGGGCTATGGGCGGGCCGCGCGGTAAAAGGCGGCGCGCGTCATTCGCTTTCCGGTGAACTTACCGCTCGACACCGGCCAAATTGCAGCCATAGTTCGCACCTCTTGCTCGAGCGCTGTTGAAACAGCGTCGGCTGGAAGGGGAGGGGAGAATGAAATGGATGCCACCTATGTGATCGCTTCCGACAAGAGCCGAAACCTTGTCCGGATAAAGATGGCGGGCTTTTACGGGCAAAAGGATGTGCAGGATTTTGCCGCAGCCTACCGGGACGCTTTGACCGGGTTGCAAGCGCCCGGCCATCTGACAATCACCGATATAACGGACATGCCGATACAGGCGCAGGATATCATCGGCACCTTCGCCACGGCATTTGCCCCGCCCGAAGTGCGTTCACGCCGAATCGCTTTCATATGCAGCTCCTCGCTCTCACGGCTGCAGGCACAACGTCTTTTCGGCAGAGACGGCGTTCGTTTCTTTGATTGCGGCGATGAAGCCGAGGCGTGGATTTTCGGATGATGCGCCTGGCGCCATGACGATGCTGCCGCATGCCTCGGTTCGGCTGCAGTCGGGCAGGCCGGCGCGGTAAAGGGCAGGGTGCGTCATTCGGCGTCGGGCTGCTGCTCCGGGCTTGCATCAGCGAAGGCGGGGAGGGCGAGGCAGGCGCGCTCGACCTCCAGCAGGCGCGGCCAGCGCAGGTCCGCGCCGAAGCGCCGGGCATTGGCCAGTTGGGGCACCAGGAACAGGTCGGCGACGGTGACGTCCGCGCCGAAGCAATAGGGGCCAGGCTGGTCGGCGATCATCGCGGCGCAGGCGTCCAGCCCATCCTCGATGACGGTCGCCGCCCAGGCCTTGACCGCCGCGCCATCCAGGCCAGCCTCGCGCAGGCGGTCGAGAATGCGCAGATTCTGGATCGGATGGATGTCGCAGGCAATGATCTGCGCAAAGGCGCGGATACGCGCGCGCCACAGGGGATCGGCGGGGAGCAGCGGCGGCATCGGCTGGCGCTCCTCCAGATAGTCGCAGATGGCGAGGCTTTGCGTCAGCACCGCGCCGTCCATCTCCAGCGCCGGGACAAATCCTTGCGGATTGAGCGCCAGGAAATCGGGCGCGTGTTGCTCGCCCTTGCGCAGATGATGCGATTGCTGCCGGTAGGCGATGCCTTTCAGATTAAGCGCGATCCGCACGCGATAGCTGGCGGTCGAGCGGAAATAGCCGTGCAGGACGATGTCAGCCATGGGGCGCTGCGCCGGTTGCGTTCGCGCATGTCACTTTCCTTGCCACTTCGCTGTCCTTCCAGTCCGCTGGCCTTCTGCGCGCATGTTGCAGCCCGCGCGCGCGAGGGCAACCGTTCGGGCACGCTAAGACGACGACAAGGCCGCTATACCGGTCGCGACGATCCTGCCATGAAGCAGGGCGACCGGACCCGTCGACAGGGCGCGCCGGAAAAGGGGGAGCCGCGGGGGCGAGCGCATGACGGACAATGAGATATTCCTGCTGATCCTGCTGCTGATCATGGGGCTGCCCTGGATCATCTGGCGCATGCTGGGTGACGATGATCGCGCGCCGCTGGTGGTGGTCCAGATCTTCGTCGGGGTGCTGCTGGGTCCCGGCGTGCTGGGAGCGGCGGCGCCGGCGCTGCATGCGCAGATCTTCAATCCGGGCGCGATCGCGGCGCTCAACGGCATCGCCTTGTGGGCGGTTATGCTGTTCGTCTGGCTGGCGGGAATCGAGCTAGACCTTGGCGCCGCCTGGGCGGCGCGGCGGGACAGCTGGACCGCCGCGGGGTTGGCGCTGCTGACGCCGCTGGCGCTTGGCGGCCTGGCGGGCTGGCTGATCCTGATGCGGCCGGGCTGGATCGGCGCGCAGGGCCAGTCCTGGCAGGCGGTGCTCGGCATCGGGATGGCCTGCGCGGTGACGGCGCTCCCGATCCTGGTGCTGCTGATGGATCGGCTGGCGATCCTGCGCGCGCCGCTCGGCCAGCGGGTGCTGCGCTATGCCAGCCTGGACGACATCGCCATATGGGCCGTGCTGGCGCTGATCCTGCTCGATTGGCCGCGCATGGAGCGGCAGCTGGGCTTCCTCCTCTGCTTTCCCTTTGTCGCCTGGGCGATGCGCGCGCTGATGCAGCGCATGGCGCCGGCCGACCGTCTGCGGCTGTCGATGGTCTGGCTCGCGCTTGCCGGGCTTGCCGCCGACTGGGCCGGGCTGCACTTCATGGTGGGCGCCTTCCTGGCCGGGGTGGTACTCGACCGCTCATGGTTCGATGGCGAAGCGCTCGACCGGCTGCGCGACATGCTGCTGCTGACGGTCATGCCGGTCTTCTTTCTCAGCACGGGCCTTCGCACCGTCTGGGTTATGGGCGGGGTGGAATTGGTGGCGGCCGCGCTGTTGCTGCTGGCGGCAGCGGTCGGAGGCAAGCTGCTGGGCGTGCGCATCGCCGGTCGGTTGCTGGGCTGGGCGCGCGGCGAGGCGAGCGTCATCGGCTGGCTGTTGCAGACCAAGGCGCTGATCATGATCATCTTCGTCAATATCCTGCTCGACCGGCAGGTGATCAGCGGCGCGACCTTCACCGCCCTGCTGCTGATGGCGCTGGCGAGCACGATGCTGACGACGCCAATGGCGCGACGCGGGTTGCGCCGCCTGGAGGCGGACCCTGGCGATGGCGATCAGACGTCCCCTGACGCCGGTCGAACGCCCCGGCTGGATCAGGATGCCGGGCTGGAATGATAGGGGCCGACGACCGTCCCCACAAAACCGCCGGCTTTCTTCGTGCTGAGCAGCGTGGCTTCGAGTCCCTGCTTCAGCGTTCGCGTCGCGCCGCCCACCGTATAGTCGAACGCCATCGTCCCGGCGGTCATGCGGATGGTGAGCGTGACAGGGCCCTCCACCGTGACCGGCGCGGAGGCGACCAGCCTGTCGGTATCGGCCGCGTCGCGGGTGTAGAGCGCGACGACCGTCTCCCCCGCGATCCGCGTCAGCCCGAAGAAGAGGTGGCTGCGGTCGCTCTGCACCGCGGCAAGACCCGCCCAATCGCCTTCCTTTTCAGGAACATAGCGCAATATCGTGGAGAAGCGCGCATTGGCGTGCTGCTGGCGACGGCCGATGAAGGCCGGCACGCCGTTCAGATCACCCAAGGCCGCGCCGCTGTCGAGCTCCAGCATGCCGTCCGCCAACCGGTAGAAAGAGTGCTTTGGCGTGCGGATGCCGATCCACTGCATCGGTAGCGCCGGGCCGTCGAACGGTTCGACATAGGAGATGGGGCCGCTGGTCGGCAGCAGGGGCGCGGGCTGCGATGGCAGGTCCGGCGCCTTTAGCTGCCGGGGGATCGCCTGTCCCTTCGGCAGGATGATGGGCCAGCCATTTTCCCAGCGCACAGGCAGCAGGAATGTCTCGCGACCGATAGTATAATAGTCATCGGCATAGGGGCGCACGGCCAGGAACGTCGCCCACCAGTCCCCTTTCTGCGTCTGGACCAGCTTGGCATGGCCCGCCGATCCGATCGGGTCGGGGCGCGCCGGATCGAGGTCCCGCTGGGTCAGGATGGGATTGCCTTCGAACGGGATGAAAGGGCCACGTAGCGACTTCGAGCGAAAGACCACCTGCGAATGATTGACGCTGGTGCCGCCTTCGGCTGCCGTCAGATAATAAGTGCCATCCTTGCGCAGGATGTGCGGGCCTTCGATCCAAACCGGCTTCTTGCTGATATCGACGCCGCCGTTGATGAGCTGGGTGCTGGGCCCCACCATCTTGCCGGCGCGCCAGTCATATTCCTGGATCCAGATGGCCCGATGCCCATCGTAGCGCGGCGGCTCGTCGGGCGCGCGATTGTTGACGATATAGGCCTTGTCCCCTTCCCAGTAGATCGAAGGGTCGATGCCTTCGAAGGGGAGCCAGATGGGGTTCGACCAGGGGCCGGCCGGGTCCTTGGCGGTGATGACGAAATTGCCTCCGCATTCGACGCAGGTATTGGCGATGTAGAAAAGGCCGTCATGCCAGCTGATGTCGGGCGCGAACACGCCTTGCGACGTGCGGCGGCCGGTGAAATCGAGCTGTTCGGGCCGGTCGATGGCATTGGCGATCTGAGTCCAGTGGACAAGGTCTTTCGACGTGAAGACCGGAATACCGGGGAAATGCGCGAAGGAGCTGTTGACGAGATAATAGTCGTCGCCGACCCGCGTGACCGACGGGTCGGGATAATAGCCGCTCAGGATCGGATTGCGGAATTCGTCCGGGCCCAAAGCGCGATGCGCTGCATCCTCGCCACTGTAGCGAAATTCGTCAAATCGCGCAGGCGCAGCTACCAGCGTGGAGGAGGCGCCCAAAAGCGCCATCGCGAACATCGTCTTCCTGCAAACGCCCCACATATCCGTCTCCTCGCTGGTGCAGGCGTTCATGCGCTTCTGCCATTCGCAGCGCTGATAGCGCTATCAACGAGGACTGTCGAGCGTCAGCCGTGCCGCGCTAAGCCCGCAGGTTTGCGGCAATCGCCAGGGGGACCGCCGCCAACATATCCGAAGACGTAAGGAAAAGCGTGCGGCCGCCTTCCCCGATGCAGCAGTTGGCAATCGCCTTGCCGGTGCGCACGATGCCCAGCACCGCGCCATCCGCCGTGCAGACATGGACTCCGCCAGGCCCGGTCGCGAAGACATGGCCGTCCGGCGCGACGTCGATCCCGTCCGGCAGGCCGGGCTCGCCCGCGGCATGTCCGGCGCGCATGTCCAGGAAGAGACGCGGCTTGCCCGACATTCCTTGAGCATCGAGCGGATAGGCCAGCAATTGGGGGCGATCCTCGTCCGACAATGCCAAAAAGAGCGTACGCCCATCGGGCGATACCGCCACCCCATTGGGTCTTTTGTGGCTGCGATCCAGCAATGTCACCTTGCCATCGGGATCGAGCCGATAGAGGCCGCAAAAATTCAGTTCGCGCAGCGGCGACTCGTCGGCCTGCGCGAGTCCATAGGGCGGATCGGTGAAGTAGATCGCGCCCGATGGCGCGATGCACAGGTCGTTGGGACTGTTGAAGCGTTTGCCGTCATAGCGGTCAGCCAGGATCGTGCGGTGCCGCGTGCGCAGGTCCACTTTCACGATCGTGCGCGTCCCGCTGTCGGCGCCCACCAGCATGCCGTCGGCCATGATCGCGATGCCGTTGAGGCCGGGCTCGCGGATCGCCGGCGGCACCGGCGTCTGCAGTCCGGACGGCGACAGAAAGGGGGTCGCGCCCTGTCCCCGTTGCCAGCGATAGACGATGTTGGACGGGGGATCGCCGAACAGCAGATACGCGCCCTGCGGCACCCAAGCGGGTCCTTCGGCCCAGCGATAGCCGGTCGCCAATATCTCCACCCTGGCGTCGGGGGGAATGATGCGGTCGAGCGCGGGATCGATCCGCTCGATCTGCGGCGCCACCGCGGGCGCGGCGCCGAGCGCGCTGTCCGCCAGCGGCAGCGCGGCCAGGCCGGCGACGAAGGCGCGGCGCCCGATCATGCGCTGAGGTCGATCGTGCGCCGCTCCGCGGCCGATTGATAGATCGCCTCCATCACCCGCAGGTCCGCCAGTCCCTCCTCGCCCGGCACGATCGGGCGCGTGCCATTGAGGATGCACTCGGCCAGATGATCCAGCTGCCCGGCGAACTGGTTCTTGGGCGGGTCGGGGAGGGTGCGGGGCGCTTCTGCGCCATCCTTGCGGATGCGCATGACATGGCCGCTATAGGGCGTGGCCGGCTCCATATCGATCCACCCCTGCGTGCCGACGACGCGGTAGCCATTGTGCGCCGAACTATAGCTCGACACGCAGGTCGCTTCGATGCCCGATGGAAAGCGCAGCAGGAAACTGATGCGATCCTCCACGGTGCGGAAGCGCGGATCGGAGCGGTCGGTCGCTTCGATCGCGCTCACCGCGACCGGTTCCTCGCCGCTCAGATAGCGCGCGGCATTGAGGCTATAGATGCCGATGTCCATCAGCGATCCGCCGCCCGACAAGGGCCGGTCGAGCCGCCACTGATTGGGCTGGATCGGGAAGCCATGTTCGGCCGTGATGATCCGCGTGGGGCCGACATGGCCGCGCCGGGCAAGATCGATAGCCAGACGGTTATAGGGTTCAAAGCGCGATCGATAGCCGATCATCAGCAGCTTGCCCGCCTTGCGGCTGGCATCGATCATCGCCTGGCATTCCGCGACGGAGATCGCCATCGGCTTTTCGCACATCACATGCTTGCCCGCCTGCGCGGCGCGGATGCTATATTCGGCATGCATGCTGTTGGGCAGCACGACATAGACGACATCGATGTCCGGATTGTCGCGAATCCGGTCATAATCGGCGTAGCTGTAGCGGTGCGTGGCGGGCACGCCATATTGCTCGCCATAGCGTTGCAGCTTTTCGGGCGTGCCGCTGACCAGTGCGACGAGCCGCGCATGGTCGCACCCCTTGAAATTCGGCATGATCTGCCGCGTGGCATAGGAGCCAAGGCCCACGATCGCATAGCCGATCGTCCGCTGCGCGGCCCCGGCCCTCGATGCGCCAAGGCCCGCCACCGCCAGGCCTGCGCCCTTCAATATCGTGCGTCGTGTCTCGTCCGTCATCGCCATCCTCCCAAAGCCGCTACCGGCCCGAACGCCCGTGCAGGTCCGTCGATCCGATGGTCAGTCCGCCGCGCGGGCCACCGGTCGGCCTGACGGTTCGGGCAGCCAGCCCAAAGTGCTGGCGATGATCGCCACCTGGGTGCGATTGCGCACGTTGAGCTTGCGCATGAGGGCAGTCATATGGACCTTCACCGTCGCCTCGGCCATGCCAAGCTCATAGGCGATCTGCTTGTTGAGCAGGCCCGAATGGACACAGCGCATGACCTTGATCTGCGTAGGGGTCAGGCGGGGCGGGGCGATCGCGGCAGGCGCGCCGCGCCCTTCTTCCTGATCGCGAACGGCATGCGGATTCGAGGCGACGTGCATCTTTCCTCTCCCTGTTCCGGACCCGACCAGGACAGATGGTCTTCTGTCGGGACTCGTTAGCGTTACCTTATGAGAATCAGTCAGACAGGTTCAAGCAAAATATTTCAGTCATTGCATGTTTTGGCTGGATATTGCGGAAATGGCGCGATAACCTGTCCAACAGATTTGAAGGCCAGCCGAGCCTATCCGGTGAGGTCCGCAGCACGGAAAAGGGGGAGAGGATGGCGGTATCAATGCGTCTGTCTGGCACGAGCACCGGCCCTGCGGGATCGCGCCTGTGACTCCGGCCGACTATCGCCTGATCGCGGCCGCGATCATCGGCATCGCCCTTTCCATCGCCCTCATCATCAAGGGCCGGCTTCATCCCTTTGTCGGCCTGTTGTGCGGCGCCTTCACCGTCGGCCTGCTGGCGGGACTGCCGATGGAGGAAACGGCCAAGGCCGTCGAGAAGGGGGCGGGCGCCATCCTGGGCGGCACTGGCCTCGTCGTCGCGCTGGGCCTGGGCCTTGGCGCCATGCTGCAACTGTCCGACGGGGCGGGCGGCCTCGCCCGGTCGGCCCTGCGCCTCTCGGGCGCTCGCGGCGCGCCCTGGGCCAGCCTGTTCACCGCGATCATCATCGGCCTGCCGCTCTTTTTCGAAACCGGGCTGGTCCTGCTGCTGCCGATCGTCGCTTCGGCGGCGGCGGCGCTGCCCGCGGGGCAGAATGGCGACACCGCCAAGCTGCGGCTGATGCTGCCCGCGCTTTCGGGTCTGTCGGTCGTTCATGCGCTGGTGCCGCCGCATCCCGGTCCGCTGCTCGCCGTCAACGCGCTGGGCGCCAATCTCGGCCTCACCTTGCTCTACGGGCTGATCGTCGGCATCCCCACCGCGATCATCGCCGGTCCGCTGCTGGCGCGCTTCACCGCGCCCGGCGTCACGCTCAGTCCGCCCTTGCTCGACCCGGTGCGGGCCGATGTGCCCACCCCCTCGGTCGGACGCGCCTTGTGCGCCGTGCTGCTGCCGGTGATGCTGATCGCCGCTGGCCAGGCGGTCGCGCTGATGCCGCCGCCGGTCGCTGTCCATTTCGCCTGGCTGACCTGGGTCAGCGATCCGGTTGTCGCCCTGCTGGTCGCCACGCTGGTCGCATTGCCGCTGCTGTTCGGCCGGCGCATCACCGACAGCCGCATCCAGGGCGCGATCTGGACCGAGGCGATGACGCCGGCGGGCGGCATCATTCTTGCCATCGGCGCTGGCGGCGCGCTCAAGCAGGTGCTGGTGACCGCCGGCCTGTCCGACCTTCTCGTCCGGATTGCCGATGGCGGCGCGATCTCGCCCCTGCTGCTGGCCTGGGGCGTGTCGGTCTGCATCCGCCTCGCGACCGGATCGGCGACGGTGGCGACGATCACCACGGCGGGCGTCATGCAGGGCCTGGTGACCGCATCGGGCGTGGAGCCGGAATGGATGGTGCTGGCGATCGGCGCAGGCTCGCTCTTCTTCAGCCATGTCAACGATCCCGGCTTCTGGCTGGTGAAAAGCTATCTCGGCACCGACATGCCCGGCACGTTCAAGACCTGGTCGATCATGGAAACGGTGGTGGCGGTGGTGGGCTTGCTGCTGGTAATGCTCGCCAGCAGCATATTCTAAGGGAGCAGGCCCGATGACCCTCGAGACGGGCGCAACGCAGACATGAACCAGCTCCGACTGTCCGATCAGGCCTATGCCGGCATCGTCGAGATCATCAAGTCGGAGGATCTGGAGGTCGGCGCGCGCTTGCCGTCCGAAGCGCGGCTGGCCGAAACCTTCGGCGTGTCGCGCGCCATCGTGCGCGAGGCGCTGGTCCGGCTGGCGTCGGACGGCATAACCGAAGCGCGGCGCGGCGCCGGCTCCTTCGTCAAGAGCCGACCGTCCGAGCGGCTCGCCGCCTTCATGCCGATGAGCGAATTGCCGACCACGCTCGGCAGCTATGAAGTGCGCTTCGTGCTGGAGGCGGAGGCGGCGCGACTGGCGGCGACGCGGCGGACGGCGCAGGAAATGGCGCATGTGGAGGAAGGCATGGCGTTGCTGCGCGAAGCCTTGCTCTCCAGCGAACCGGCCCATGCCGAGGATATGGAATTGCACCGGCGCATCGCCGCAGCGACCGGCAATCCCGCCTTCCTGCAGGCGTTCGACGCGCTATGGCCCGATGTCGAAAAGATCATGCGCGCGGGCGTCGATATTTCCCGATCCCGCCCGCCCGAAGTGGTCGAAACCATGCTGCGCGAACATGAAGTGATCGTCGCCGCCATCCGGGCGCAGGATCCGGACGGCGCGGCGCTGGCGATGCGCTGGCATCTATGGGAAGGCCGCCGGCGACTGATGCCGTAGACGCGAGTTCAGCGCAGCCAGTCCAGCGCCGCGTCGCGCAGGACGGCCGGCGCCGCATCCGTATCGATGATCATCGCCCCTTCGTCGGGGGTCGGCCGCTCCAGCGTCGCGAGCTGGCTGTCGAGCAGGCTGGCGGGCATATAATGGTGCGGCCGCGCCGCGAGGCGGGCGAGCAGTTCCTCGCGACTATGCTCCAGCAGAATGAAACGCACCGGCGCGGGGATGGCCGCGCGCAACCGCGCGCGATAGGCGCGCCGCAGCGCGGAACAGGCGACCACGGCGGTGCCGTGCGCCAAGATCGCATCGGCCGCCGCCTGCCCCAGCCGATCGAGCCAGGGCCAGCGATCGGCATCGGTGAGCGGCTGCCCCGCGCGCATCTTCTCGACGGCCTGCGGGGAATGGAAGGCGTCCCCTTCCAGGAACGGCGCATCCAGCGCCTCGCCCAGCAGCGCGCCGAGCGTCGATTTGCCGCAGCCGCTCACCCCCATGACGACAATGGCCAACGGGGCGGCGGGGACGGGAGCGGGTGAAGGCGGCAAAGCAGGTCCTCGCGATCGGTGCGGCGTCCCCTGCACAAGGCATCGCCTGACGGCCATCCTATAGGGGCGCGGGGCAAGGCATGAAAACTACGACCTTTGTCGCAAGTGCCCTGACCTGCGCGCTCCTTTAGCCATGGGGCAGGATGCAACAATCATGGGGAGAGGCGGTGATGATCGGACGCAGCATCATGGCGGCGCTGCTGGCGGCGACGGCACTGGCGAGCGGGAACGAGGCGTGGGCGGCGAGCGCGTCGGTCTTTCCCAAGCCGCCGGAGGAACCGAGCGCCGTCACGGTCGCCGGGCGGGGCGACGGCCGCGCCGACGACAGCGATGCGATCCAGCAGGCGCTCGACCGCGCGCGCGACAAGACGGGCCATGGCATGGTCTTCCTGCCGTCGGGCACCTATCGCATCAGCCGCACCCTCATCGTGCCCCCCGGCGTGCGCGTCTATGGCGTCGGCCCGACGCGTCCGGTCATCCTGCTGGGCGCGAACACGCCGGGTTTCCAGCAGGGCGTATCGACGATGATCGTCTTTGGCGGCGGCGACCAGTATCGCGTCGGCGACGTGCCGGTGCCCGTGCCGACCATCGTGCCGCGCGACAAGGTGGTGCGCGACGCCAATTCGGGCACCTTCTATTCGGCGATGAGCAACATCGACATAGAGATCGGCGCCGGCAATCCGGCCGCGGCGGGCGTGCGCTTCCGCATGGCGCAACATGCCTTTCTCAGCCATATGGAGTTCCGGTTGGGGGATGGCTTCGCCGGCGTCTATCAGGCCGGCAACATCATCGAGAATGTCCATTTCCAGGGCGGCCGCTATGGCATCGTCACGGAAAAGACCTCGCCCGCCTGGCAGTTCACGCTGATCGATTCGACCTTCGACGGGCAGCGCGACGCCGCCATTCGTGAGCATGAGGTCGACCTGACGATGGTCAATGTCGCCATCCGCAACACGCCCGTCGGCATAGAAGTGGATCGCGGCTATGGCGACTCGCTGTGGGGCAAGGATGTCCGGTTCGAGAATGTCAGCCGCGCCGGCATCATCATCTCCAACGAGAACAATGTCTTCACGCAGATCGGTTTCGAAAATGCGCTGGCGCAGAACAGCCCGGTCTTCGCTCGATTCCGCGACAGCGGCCGCACGATCGCGGGCAAGGGGCCGGCCTACAAGGTCTCCTCCTTCTCCTATGGCCTCATGGTGCCGGACCTGGGCCATATGGGCGAATATGGCACCCAGGCCGATATGGAGGCGCTGCCCGCCATGCCGGCGCCGCGCACCCCTGCGATCCGTGACCTGCCGCCCATGGCGCAATGGGTGAATGTCCGCACGCTGGGCGTTGTCGGCGATGGCAAGGCGGACGATACCGCCGCCATCCAGAAGGCGATCGACGCCCATCCCATCCTCTATTTCCCGACCGGCTTCTACAAGGTCACGGACAGGCTGGTGCTGCGGCCCGACAGCGTGCTCATCGGCCTGCATCCCGCCATTACTCAGCTCTACATTCCGGACGAAAATCCGCGCCATGCCGGCCTGGGTCCGGTGCTGCCGATCCTGGAAAGCCGCAAGGGCAGCGACACGATCCTCTCGGGCCTTGGCCTCTTTACCGGACGGGTTAACCCGCGCGCGTCGGCGCTGCTGTGGCGATCGGGCGAGCAGAGCCTGGTGGAGGACGTGAAGATCATGGGCGGCGGCGGCACGCCGACCGCGGATGGCAAGATGCTGGGCTCGCTGATGGTTCATACCGGCGATCCAGTGACCGACCATCGGCTCGACGCGCAATATCCCAGCATCTGGGTAACGGACGGGGGCGGCGGCACCTTCGCTGACGTCTGGAGCCCCAACAGCTTCGCCCAGGCCGGCTTCTATATCAGCGACACCAGCACGCCGGGCCATGTCTACGAAATGTCGGTTGAGCATCATGCCCGCAACGAATTCGTGCTCGACAATGTGCAGAACTGGGAGTTCCTCGCGCCCCAGACCGAGCAGGAGGTGGGCGACGGGCCCGACGCCATCTCGCTCGACATCCGCAATTCCAAGAACCTGCTCTTCGCCAACTATCATGGCTATCGCGTCACCCGCACCTATGCGCCGGAAAAGAGCGCGGTGAAGCTCTATAATTCCAGCGACATCCGCTTCCGCAACGTCCATGTGAACGCCGAAAGCGGCTATGCGACCTGCGACGACGAAGGCTGCGGCACGTTCCTGCGCGCCAGCAAATATCCGTTCGACAATGCGATCGAGGATGTGACGCGCAAGCTGCTGGTGCGGGAACGGGAATTCGCCAAGCTCGACATCGGCGCGCCCGACCGGACGATCGCGCCGCCGACGGCCAGCATGGCGCCGGTGGAAAAGCTGGAGGATGGCTTCTGGTCCCTCTCGGGCGCGGCGGTCGACGCCGGGGGCGCGCTCTATTTCATCGACCGGCGGTTCCAGCGCATCCATCGCTGGAGCGAGGGACGGGGGCTGGAAATCGTGCGCGACCATGCGCTCGATCCGGTCAATCTGGCGGTCGACGCATCGGGGCATCTGCTCGTCCTGTCCTCGCTCGGGCCCAAGGCTGGCGTCTATTCGATTGATCCGGAAGGGCCGCTCGACCAGATGACGCTGATCCAGCCGACGCCGGTGCGGCAGGCGTCGGGCAAGCGCACGCTGCTGCCGGTCAACTGGTGGAATAATGGCGAATTTCGCGACCAGCTCGATCATGAAAGCTATGAATTCACCACCCTGGCGGAAATGTTCGCGCGCGACGTGGGCACGCCCAAGGCGCGGGAATATGTCTCGCCCGACGGCAGTCTGGCGCTGCCGGCCTTCCGCGTGTGGCAACAGGGGCCGATCGACCATAGCGGCTGGCGCTGGTCCGACAGCCTCAACGCCCATGGCTTCGTCAGCGGCAAGCCGGGCGAGCGGCTGTTCGTCACCAACGCATCGGAAAACATCACCTACAGCGGAACGGTGGGCGCTGGCGGCACGCTGACCAACCTCAAGCCCTTCGCCAATCGCGGCGGCGAAAGCGTCGCGGTGGACGGGCAGGGGCGGGTGTTCGTCGCCAATGGACAGATATTCGTCTATGGCCCGGACGGCGTCCAGACCGGCCGGATCGACGTGCCCGAACGGCCGCTCCAGATCCTGTTCGGCGGCCCGGACAAGCGGACGCTCTTCATCCTCACCCATCGCGCGCTCTACGCCGCGAAGCCTTGAAAATCCGCGGTTCCGCAGCGTCTACGACCTATGTCGTAAGTGCCGCGGAACCCGCTTCGCGATAGGAACAGGAACCATCGCCGCAACAGGCGGGCCGGCCCGGAGGGCGGCTGATACAGGGAAGGATCGAAGAAGGTGAGGACATTCATCACGCGGCAATGCGCAAGCGCCAGCCTGACCGCCCTTGCGACCATGGCGCTGGCCGGCATGGCCCAGGCCCAAACCGCCCAGGCCCAGACTGCTCCGGCCGCCGCGCCCGCGCAGGACGTCGCCCCGCCGCAGGATGCCGCCGACACCCCGCCGCCCAGCGCCGCCGACATCGTCGTCACGGGATCGCGCATCACCACCAGCGGCTTCAATGCGCCAACACCCACCACGGTCATCGGCGAGGAACAGATCGCCAACAATGCGCAGCCCAATGTGTTCAACACCATCGCGCAGTTGCCCTCGCTGCAGGGGTCGACGGGCGCCGCGACCGGCACGTTCAGCACGTCGAGCGGCCAGCAGGGCCTCAGCTCCTTCTCGCTGCGCGGCCTTGGCACCATCCGCACGCTGACATTGCTCGACGGGCAGCGCGTCGTCGGCGCGAACGTGACGGGTGTTCCCGACATTTCGATGTTCCCGCAATTGCTGGTGAAGCGCGTCGACGTGGTGACCGGCGGCGCCTCCGCCTCCTACGGGTCTGACGCCGTGGGCGGCGTGGTCAATTTCATCACCGACACCCGGTTCGAAGGGTTCAAGGGCAATATCCTGGGCAGCATCACCAAATATGGCGACGATGAAACCGCGCTGGTGCAGGGGGCCTATGGCGCCTCGGCGCTGGATGGGCGGCTCCATTTCGTCGTCAGTGGCGAATATGACCATGAAGGCGGCGTCGACGCCGGCGATTTCGGCACCGATCTGGCCGGCAGCCGCGATTGGTATCGCGCCACCACCCTGTTCAACACCGGCCAGACCGACAATGGGCTGCCGCAATATGTCTATGGCGACTATGCCCAGCCCTACCAATATGCGCGCTATGGCCTGATCAACAACGGCCCGCTCCAGGGCATCGCCTTCGACGCCAATGGCGCCCCCTATCAGTTCCAATATGGCTCGAACGGCCAGCCGCTCGGCAATGGCCGGGTCAGCAATTGCTTTGCAGGCAACAGCTTCTGCCAGGGCGGCGACCTGTCCGGCGCGCCCGGGTCGGGGGCCTCGCTCAAATCCTCGCTGGAGCGCATCAACGGCTATACCCGCATCGGCTATGATTTCGCCGACGACAATGAAGCCTATGTCACCGTCAACATCGCGCAGGTGAAGACAAACAACCAGCCCAGCCCCGGCTATGGCCGCGCGAACCTGACCGTCCAGTGCGACAATGCCTTCCTGCCGCAGTCGATCCGCGACCAATGCGCCGCCGCCGGCATCACCAGCTTCAATTTCGGGTCCGCCAACGCGCAATTGCCCGACCCGCAAGTCTACACCGACCGCAAGCAATATCGCTTCGTCGGCGGGCTGAAGGGGCAGTTCGGCCTGGGCGGCACGGACTGGAACTATGACGCCTATTATGAGCATGGGATCACCATTTCCGACATCCGCGTACGCGACATCGTGCTGCAGAACCGCTATGTCGCCGCCGCCGACGCGATCACCGTCGATGGCGCCATCGTGTGCCGCGACCCGGTGGCGCGCGCCAATGGCTGCGCCCCGATGAACATCTTCGGCAATTTCGCGCCATCGCTTTCTGCGCTGGCCTATGTCGCGCCGCATGAAAACGGCCCGTTCCAGCATACCAAACTGACGCAGGATGTGGTCAGCGCCAACTTCTCGGGCGAACCGGTCGAACTGTGGGCGGGGCCGCTCGCGGTGGCGTTCGGCGGCGAATATCGCCGCGAATTCTACCGCGTGAACGCCGACCCCTATGGCGCGGGCGTGTCCGACATCAGCCCCAATGACGAGGATTATCCCGCCGATCCGCTGCTCAATTCGGAACTGGGCAGCAACTGGGCGGCCGGCAATTACAAGAATGGCCGCGGCAAATATGAGGTTTATGAAGGCTTCCTGGAAATCAACCTGCCGCTGTTCGACAGCCAGGGGGCCGGGCGCGCCAACCTGAACGCCGCCGGCCGCGGCACTCATTACAGCACGTCGGGCACGGTCTGGGCGTGGAAGGTAGGCGGCACCTGGGACACGCCGATCGACGGCGTCCGCCTGCGCGCCGTCACGTCGCGCGACGTGCGCGCGCCCAATCTGTCGGAGCTGTTCGCCGCGCCCACCGTCACCAGCGTTCCCAATTTCAATGATCCCTTCCAGGGTCAGGCGGTGCAGATTTTTCAGAACACCGTCGGCAATCCGGACCTCAAGCCCGAGATCGCACGCAATACCGAAATCGGCATCGTGCTGGCGCGCCCGTCCTGGGCGCCGGGTCTCAGCCTTTCCGTCGACTATTATGACATCAAGCTGAGCGGCGTCGTGTCCAGCCTGTCGGCGCAGCAGATCGTCCAGTTCTGCTTCGAGGGCAATCAGGCCTTCTGCGGCGGGTTCAGCCTCGACAATGCCAACCAGCAGCTCAACTATGTCAATGTCCAGCCCTTCAACCTGGCGTCGTGGAAAACCAGCGGCTTCGACATCGAGGCAAGCTATCAGTGGCAGCAGCCGCTCGGCCTGCCGGGCAGCCTGACGCTGCGCGCGCTGGGCACCCATATCCGCAAGTTCATCGTCGAAGCGGGCATTGACGGGGTCGATCCCGTGGATCAGGCCGGCGCGAACAATGGCAACACGCCCGACTGGAAATGGCTGGCGACCCAGACCTATGACAGCGGCCGGTTCACCCTGACGGTGCAGGAACGCTGGTTCAGCGACGGCACATTCGGCAATCAATATGTCGTGTGCCAGACCAATTGCCCGACATCGGCCGCCAATCATCCGACGATCAATTTCAACAAGATGAAGGGCGCCTTCTACATGGATGTCGGCGCAACCTACAAGATTACGGACCAGGTCTCCATTTACGGGAAGGTCGACAATCTGTTCGACAAGGATCCGGTCGCCTCTCCCCAGACCAACACCGGGCTCGACATCAATCCGGCGCTCTACGATACGCTGGGCCGCATCTATCGCGCCGGCGTCCGCTTCAACTTCTGATATCCCCTTACCCGTCCCCCACCCACCTTGTCCCGGTCCTGCACGGCCGGGACATATTTTTCCCAGTGGAGAGAGCATGATGAAATACGGATTGAGTGGAGCCTGCGCATCGATGCTGTTGTGCCTGGCGGGCGCGCAGCCGGCGCTGGCGTCGCCATCCGTCTATGTGACCGCCCCCGACGAGCCCCGCGCCGTGACGGTGAAGGGCGTGGGCGACGGCCGCGCCGATGACAGCGCCGCCATCCAGCAGGCGATCGATCAGGCCGCGGCGGCCGGCGGCGGCGGCATCGTCTTCCTGCCCGCCGGAACCTACCGCATCAGCCGCACGCTGTTCCTGTGGCCGGGGGTGCGCCTGTTCGGCATCGGCGCGCAGCGGCCGGTGATCCTGCTCGGCGCGAACACGCCCGGTTTCCAGCGCGGCGTCGCGCATATGCTGATGTTCACCGGCAGCCAGCGCCAGACCGACAAGGGCACGCCGCCCGCCGCCTTTCCGCCCGCCGGCAGCGTCCCCTTCAACAAGGACATCGCCGACGCCAATCCCGGCACCTTCTATTCGGCGCTGGCCAATGTCGATTTCCGCATTCTGGACGGCAATCCGGCGGCCACCGCCATCCGTTTCCATTCGGCCCAGCACAGCTATGTCTCCCATGCCGATTTCCACATCGGATCGGGCCTGGCCGGGCTCTATCATGTCGCGAACGAAGCCGAGGACCTGCATTTCCATGGCGGCCGCTACGGCATATTGGCGGAAAAAACCTCCCCCGCCTGGCCCTTCGCCCTGGTCGATTCCAGTTTCGAGGGGCAGCGCGACGCAGCCATTCGCGAACATGAAGCCGGGCTCACCATGGTCAACGTGTCGATCCGCGACACGCCCGTGGGGATCGAGATCGATAAGGGCTATGGCGACTGGCTGTGGGGCCAGGACATGCGCTTTGAAAATATAGCGAAAGCCGGCGTCGTCATCTCGAACCAGGAGAATGTCTATACCCAGGTCGGCTTCCAGAATGTCGTGGCGGCCAACATGCCCGTCTTCGCCCGCTTCCGGGAAAGCGGCCGCACCGTCGCCGGCAAGGGCGCAGCCTATAAGGTGGACAGCTTCACCTATGGGCTGACGCTGCCCGGCACGGGCCGCATGGGGAGCTACCGGACCGACATGCAGGCCGCGCCCATCGGCGCCTTGCCTGCCGCTCCCACTCCGGCGATCCGCACCCTGCCGCCGGTCAGCGACTGGGTCAGCGTCCGCGCTCTGGGTGCGAAAGGCGACGACAGGACGGACGACACCGCCGCCTTGCAAAAGGCGATCGACACGCATCGCACCGTCTATCTGCCGGCCGGTTTCTACCGGATCAGCGACACGCTGCGGCTGCGGCCCGACAGCGTGTTGGTGGGCCTTCACCCCAGCCTGACGCAGATCGTCCTGCCCGATGGATCGCCCGCCTTTCAGGGCGTGGGCGCGCCCAAGGCGGTGGTGGAAAGCGCGCAGGGCGGCGATGCGATCGTCCAGGGCATCGGCATCAACAGCAATGGCGCCAACCAGCGGGCGACGGCGCTGCTCTGGAAAGCGGGCGCCAAGTCGATGGTCAACGACGTCAAGTTCCAGGGTGGGCACGGCACCAACCTGTTCGACGGCACGCGCGTCATCCCCTACAACAACAACGCCACGGGCGATCCGGATGCGGCGCGGCGCTGGGACGGGCAATATGCCAGCCTCTGGGTGACGCAGGGCGGCGGCGGCACCTTCGCCAATATCTGGAGCCCCAGCACTTTCGCGCATCCCGGCATCCTGATTTCCGACACGAAGACTCCAGGCCGCATCATCCAGGCGTCGGTCGAGCATCATGTCCGCAGCGAAATCACGCTCAACCGCGTCTCCAACTGGGAATTGCTGGCGCCGCAGACCGAAGGAGAGGGGGGCGAAAGCGGCGACGCGACCGCGCTGGAGATTCGCGATTCCGACAATATCCTGGTCGCCAACTTCCACGGCTATCGCGTCACGCGCACGCGCAAGGCCGCGCCCGCAGCCATCACCCTCTACAATGTCCGCGACATTCGCTTTCGCAACGTCCATGTGAACGGCGAAAGCGGCCTTGGCACCTGCGACGAAAATGGCTGCGCGACCTTCCTGCGCGTCACCAAATTTCCCTATTCCAACGCCATTCGCGACGTGACCCACGGGCTGGACGTGCGCGAGCGCGAGTTCGCCGTGCTCGACGTCCAGGCCACGCCCGATCCGGTGACACCCGCGCGCTTCGGCGGTCCGGTCGAAAAACTCGCCGCTGATTTCCATTCCATCGGCGGCGGGGCGGTCGACGCGGACGGGCGGCTCTATTTCATCGATCGGCAGTTCCAGCGCATCTGGCGCTGGTCCGAAGCGGGCCGGCTGGAAATCGTGCGCGATGCCGCGCTCGACCCCGTCAATCTGACGGTCGATCGTTCGGGCAATCTGCTGGTCCTCTCCTCGCAGGGGCGCAACGGCACCGTCTACAGCTTCAAGCCCGGCACGCCCGACACGCAGATGACCGTCATCGCTCCGACGCCGATCGCGCGCGGCAAGGATGCCGCCGTCACCATGCCGGTCAACTGGTGGAACAATGGCGAATTTCGGGATCAGATCGATCCGGAAAGCTATCGCTTCACGACACTGGAGGAGATGTTCGCGCGCGACATGGCCAAGCCCAAGGCGCTGGAATATGTGTCGCCCGACGGGTCCGTCGTCCTGCCGGCCTGGCGCGTCTTCGCCCAGGGGCCGAGCGACCATCGCGGCCGGCGCTTCTCCGACTCGCTCGACAGCTATGGCTTTGTGCAGGCGCGACCGGGTGATCGACTGTTCGTCACCAACGGCTCGGAAAACCGCACCTATAGCGGCGTCGTGGGCGCTGGCGGCACGCTCACCGATCTCAAGCCCTTCGCCAATCGCGGCGGCGAAGGGGTCGCCACCGACGCGCAGGGCCGCGTCTATGTCGCCAACGGCCAGATCTTCGTCTACGCCCCTGACGGGCAGGAGATCGGCCGGATCGACGTGCCCGAACGCCCGCTGCAACTCGTCTTCGGCGGCAAGGACGGCAAGACGCTCTACATCCTCACCCACCACGCCCTCTACGCCACACGGCCGCAATAGCGGCACATCGGATCACGCGGGGAATGGAGCGCCGAGAGGCACTTTGCAGTGGTTCATTTGCCACGGACCGCTATTCTGAGCCTCGAAATTCCTCCCCTGGCAGGGGAGGTGTCGCGCGCGCAGCGCATGACGGAGGGGTGTCACCCTAACGAAGGCGCTCGTCGGTCAGCGGCCATGCTCCCGAGGCGAACCTGAATGTTCGATAATAAGGATTATGTAAAACACGCCGATCAGCGGTCCTGCCCCACACGTGTCGCCTTCGCTGTCCGCTTCAAGCATCAATCCTCACAGCGCGCGAAACCGAAAGTCGCGGAAACGCGCCTCTCCAGGTCCGGCGGCGTAGAGCCCCGGACGCAGCATCAGGAAGCCGCCGCGCACATTATGATGGTAGCCGGACACTTCCATGCCGCGGTCGAAGCGGCTCCAGCTGCGGCCGCCATCGCTGCTCAGATGGTAGGAAACGATATGGTGCCGGTTGACCACGCGCATCCGCATGCGGCGACCATGGGGATTGGCCGGGCGTCCGCGCTCCAGCCCATATTGATGCGTGACGAACCGCGCCTCATCGAACCCCAGCCCGCAATAGAGCTTGTCGTCGTAAAAGAGCAGCAGACCCGCCGTGCCTCCGGGCGCGATCTCGATATCGCACTCGAACATGTAGGACGGGTCGCCCGCAGTCAGCAGCAGCGGCGACGAGTCCACTGGAGCCGTCCCGCGCCCCTGGAGCAGCAGCGCGCCATCCTCCACCCGCGCCCGGCTCGCTTCGTCCGGCGCGGGGCGAAAGAAATTCCATTTCGCCCCCAGGCGCAACGTCGAAAAATCGTCGGACAGCGCCATGCCATGGGGCAAGGCCTGCCCGCCGCGCGGCTTGGGCAAGGGCTGGGACAGGTCGCCCCCCGTCATGCGGAACCAGCCATCCTCGGTCCATTGGATCGGATCGAGCAGCGTCTGCCGCCCCAGCGTCCAGAGGTTATTTTCATAGCCATGATAGACCGCCCACCAGCTTTTGTCGGGCGCCTCCACCAGGCTGGCATGACCGCGCGACCACCAGCGCTCGTCCAGGCTGGTCGTGCGCACCAGCGGATTGGCCGGATGCTGCTCCCACGGGCCATGGATCGATCGCGATCGGGCGGCGATCACCATATGGCCGGTCGGCGGCCCCGCCGTCCCGCCCACGGCCGTCTCCATGTAGAACCAGTCGCCATGGCGATGGATTTTGGGTCCTTCGGGCGAGAAGCCTTCGACATCCCAATCATCGGGATAGCGCCAGGGGTCATAGACATGCTCGACCGCGCCCACGGTCGACAAGCCGTCTTCCGCCAGCCGGATGCGGTCGCCGCCCGACAGGAACAGCCATCGACTGCCATCTTCCCCGACCGCGTGGCAGGGATCGATATGGTCGTGCAGCTTGAGGTCTATGGGGTCGCTCCACGGCCCGTCGATCGTGTCGGCATGGATGACGAAGATGCTGTTGGGCTGCGCCTTCACCGGAATGTAGAGGAAATAGCGCCCCGCATGCTTTTCCAGGCTGACCGCCCAGACAGAGCCGATATTCCGGCGCAGCGCCGCCCCGCGCGGCTGCCAGTTGATGAGATCGCGGCTGTGCCAGATGGTCAGGCCGGGATAGGAATCAAAGGTCGAAAAGGTCATGTAATAATCCGCGCCGTCCTTCAGGATGGCGGGATCGGGTCGATCGCCGGCAATCAGCGGATTGAGGAAGCGCCCGTCACCCAGGTCGGCGATCCGTTGATTGTCGAAGCCCCTTTTCCATTCCGGCGCCGTCGCGCGCTCGGCCAAGGGGGCGGCGACGGCCGATCTCGGGCCCAGCGCGACCGCGCTCCCCGCCAGGGCTCCGGTCAGGGCGTCGCGGCGGCTGATCGTCATGGCTGCTTCCTTGCGGCAAAATGGCCCGGACCGCGCGTGCAGACGCGGCCCGGGCCAGGTGTCACAGCTTGAACCGCGCGCCCAGCTGAATGGTGCGCCCGAAATGCAGCTGCTCATAATTGCGATTGGCGTCGAGATCGGTGTAGCGATCGCGATAATCGTCCGTCAGGTTGATGCCCTCCAGCGACAGCTCGATCCAGTCGGTCAGCTTGTAGCGCACCGACGCGTCCACATTGACCGTGCTGTTGTAGCCTTCGAAGATGTTTCCGGTGCCGCTATTCTGGTCGATATATTTGCTGCGATAGCTGGCCGAAACGCGCGCCGAAAATTTGGCGTCCTCATAATAGAGCGTGCCGTTGAAGGCCCGTTTGGACAGTCCGAACAATGTGGCGTTGCGCACCGTCGCCACGGTGCCGCCGCCGGGCACCACCGCCGGCCCCGACACCGTATAATCCGCGTCTGAATCGACGAAGGTGGCGTTGAGGATGCCGCCGAAGCGGGACAGGAAACCGGGCAGGAAGCTGAAGGGGCCCTGCACCGCTATCTCGACGCCCTTGAGGCTCGCGCCGGTGCCGTTGACGATCGTGTTGATCGCCCATCCTTCGGCCCGTTCGGGCTGGATCGCGGCGGGCGAACTGGGCGGAATGACCGACAGCGGCAGGCCGGTCGACGCGAACGTGCCCGTCACCGTCTGGCTGATCGGGAAGCTCTGCACATCCTTCTTGAAGGCCGCGACCGAGAAGACCGACTGCGGCGCGAAATACCATTCCACCGCCAGGTCGTAGGCGGTCGCCCGGAAAGGATCGAGATAGGGGTTGCCGAAGCTGATGCGATAATTGAACCCGTCGACCGAACCGCCCGGCGTCAGATTGCCCAGGCTCGGCCGAGTCATCACATCGGCGACCGAGGCGCGGATGATGATATCGCGGTGCGGGAACAGGGCGATGTTCATCGCCGGCAACCAGTCCTCATAGGAGCGCGATACGCTGACCAGCTGGCCGTTGTTGAGGCCGGTCGAGCTCTGGTCAGTCTTCACGTAACGGATGCCGGCATTGGCCGCATATTCCAGGCCGAAAATGTCGCCCTTGGCGTCGAACTGGAGATAGCCGCCCGTCGTCTTCTCCACCACGCCGCGCGTATTGCCCGCATCGACCGCCAATGGCCGATCATACAAATTGGTATAATCCGTGCCCGTGCTCAGATTGGGCACCAGCCACTCGGTCGTCGTCCCGGCCGGCGCATCGGCGCCGCGCAGCTTGTACAATTCGGCAAGATCGGCCGTGACGGGCAGGCCATAGACGGCGCCTGGCCCGAACGTCCCGCTCGGCGAGCAAGTGACCGTGCCCAGCACGCGGTCCACGCCGCCATTGCCGCACACCACCGTGTCGCGCGTGAAGCCCTCGGTATCGAAGGAGAAGCGGCGATAGACCGCGCCGGCCTTGACGGTGAAGCCGTCGGTCAGGTCCCATTCGGTGCGCAGCTGCGCCGTGCGGAACTTGTTGACCGTCGAGGATGGGCGGTCGCGGATTTCGGCGAGCTGGAAATTGGCCGGATCGGTGACGCTGGTGCCAAAGCTCAGCACCGGGCGGCGCGAGTTGCTGTAGTCGAAGCTGTAGTTCTGCGCATCGCGATCATCGAACACCAGCGTCGTTTCGACCGGGATCGAGGCATCCGACTTGGAAAAGCCGCCCAGCAGGGTGAAGCGGAAGCTGTCGCTCACATCCTGGTCCCAGGTCGCGCCCAGCTGATAGAATTTGGTCTGCGACTTGCGCAGATAATGTTCGGTCCGCACCCAGGCGTCGTTCAGCGTCGCCGAGACCATATTGTTGTTGCTGTCATAGACCGGGTCGACGACATCGATCGACCGCTCGTTCGACCGCAGCAGCACTTCGGCCCATTTCTCCTCGCGCGTCTCGCGGAAGCGCGAGAACAGCCCGTCGATCGACACTTTGGTCGCGTCGCTCGGCGCCCACTGGATCGACCCGGTGATGCCAAGGCGCTCGCGTTCCTGCGCGATTTCGCCATAGCGGGGAATGCGCGGATGGAAGGCGAGCGCGGCTTCGTCGCAGGCAGCGCTCGGCAGATAATCGCCGCCGCTATCGGCCTCCGTAAAGCAAGGCGTGCCATCGACGCTGTCGAACCGCGCCTGCGACCAGCGCACGGTGTTGTTGCCCATCTGCAGCGTGTCGAGCTTGGAATACGCGGCCGACAGCGACATGCCCCATTGCCCGTCCGGCGACTTCCACGACAACAGACCGGCGAGGCGCGGCCCCCATTTCTTGCTGAGGTCATTGTAGGAGCCGGTGGCGGAGCCGACGAAGGTGAAGCCGTCCTTGCCCGCCAGCGGGTTGCCGGTGTTGAGGTCCACGACGGCGCCCAGCGACCCCTCGTCGAGCGAGGCCTCCGCGGTCTTGTGGACCACCAGCGAGCTGAACAGTTCGGACGCGAACACGTTGAAGTCGAAGGCGCGGTCGCGGTTGGAACTGGCGCCGTCGGTGGAGGTCGCGACCGTCTCCAGCCCGTTCACGCGCACCCGGGTGAACTGCGCGCCCAGGCCGCGAACCGTGATCGCCCGTCCTTCGCCGCCGTCGCGCTGGATCGAGATGCCGGGAATGCGCTGCAGCGATTCGGCGAGGTTCTGGTCAGGGAATTTGGCGATATCCTCGGCCACGATCGCGTCGACCGATCCGACCGACTGGCGCTTGAGGTTGATGGCCGCGCCCAGCGACTGGCGAAAACCGGTGACGACGATGTCGGCGACCTGGTCCTGCCCGGCGCTTTGCGGCGCGACGGTCTCGCCCTGCTCCTGCGCCGATGCGGGGGTGGCCAGCGCCAATACGGCGATGGACGCGCTTGCGAGCCAGGCCGTGGCCATGCTCTTCGTTTGAACCTGCTGAATCTGCACCTTTCCGCTCCCTTTCTCTTTTACCGACCGCCTCCTGGTAGAGGCCGTCCTGATCCCGGGGGCTAAAGGTCCATCCCCTCCCCCACTGCGCGCTGTCGGCTGAAGCCGATCTGTCCCGCCTTGGACACCGGTGTCATAAATGCGCCTGTGAAAAAATCCTGTCAATATGGCAGAGATGCAGAAGCAGCAGATAGCGGCCTATATTCGGCCATATCATTCTTATTGCGGGATATTTCTTGCCTCCACCTGATCAGGCGCGCGCGAACAGACCCTGCGCAGCGGCCCAATGGTAGAAAAGCTCCGGCCAGATCGCAGCCGGCTTGCCGGCGGCGCGGCGGAGTCCAAATCCGTGGCCGCCCTCCGTAAAGAAGTGGCTTTCCACCGGCAGACCCTTCGCGCGCCACGCGTCGCGCAGCAGCAGGCTGTTGGCGATTGGCACCGCCGGATCATCCTCGGCATGGACGAGAAAGCAGGGCGGGCTGTCGGGCATTACATTTTCGTGCGGAGAATGGCGACGCTCCATCGCCGGACTGGCGGTTTCGCCGATCAGGTTGCGGCGCGATCCTTCATGCGCCTCCGGCCGATGCATCGAAATGACCGGGTAGATAGGCGCCGCGACCTTGGGTCGCGCGGACAGCCCGTCCGCCGCATCGACCGGCGCATAAGTCCTCGCGCCGAAGCGCGTAGCCAGGTCGGCGCAGACATGGCCGCCCGCGGAGAAGCCCATCGCCCCGACTCGGTTCGCATCCAAAGACAATTCCTCCGCACGATGGCGGATCAGGCGCATCGCACGCTGCGCGTCCGACAGCGCGACATCGGGACCGGCCGCCCAGCCCTCCTGCGGCAAGCGGTAAAAGAGGATGAAGGCCGATACCCCTCGCGCCGCCAGCCAAGGTCCGATTTCATATCCCTCCTTGTCGATGACGACATAATTATAGCCGCCGCCCGGCATCACCAACATGGCCGCGCCATTGGGATGCGGCGCACGGAACAGCGCCAGGCGCGGGCGAGCGATGTGCAGCAACGCGCGATCAGGCGCCGCAGGATCGGTACTGCGCTCCTGCACCAATTCCGACGGCAGCGGCTTGGGTGCGCCCGGCGGTCCGTCCGGCCAAAGGTCGATCAGAGCATCCGACTGGGTGCCCGGGATCGTCGCCGCACTGGCACTACCCTGCGCCTGCGTCGCCATGCTCAGCATGGCGCTGGCGCCCAGCATCATCGTGCGACGATCACACTCACCCATAGGCTCTTCCTCTCCATTGGCGCTTCCCGGACACCGGTGTCAGAAAAAGTTGCAACCCCGCCGCGTCGGTGTCAAGAACGGGGCGAGAGGAGAACTGAAAGCATGGCTCGCGGCCTCATCCCCCTGATCCTGGCGACCCTCGCCCTTCCCGTCGCCGCCGCTCCGGCAGCGGCCCCGGCACCCGGAGTCCAGCCCGCCTTCCCCGGCGCCGTCGGCTGGGCCGCCGCCACCCCGGGCGGCCGCGGCGGTCGCATCATCCGCGTGACGACCCTGGCTCCCGATGGCCCCGGCAGCTTCAAGGCCGCCCTCGAAGCCAAAGGGCGGCGCATCATCGTCTTCGAAGTGGGCGGCCTCATCGACATGGGCCGGCAGACGCTGAAGATCACGGAACCCTATGTCACGATCGCAGGGCAGACCGCGCCGTCGCCGGGCATTACCCTCATCAAGACCGGGATCGACATCGCCACGCACGACGTGGTGATGCGCCATATCCGCGTGCGCACCGGCGTCGACGGGCAGCCCAGGATGAGCGGGTGGGAAGCCGACGCCCTGTCGACGGTGGCCGCGCATCATGTGATCATCGACCATTGCAGCTTCACCTGGGCGATCGACGAGAATATGTCCGCGTCCGGCCCGCGCTTCGAAGGGGCGACACCCGAACAATGGCGGGAGAATACCAGCCACGCCATCACCTTCTCCTACAATATCGCGGCCGAAGGGCTGGCCGAGGCCAGTCATCCCAAGGGCGAGCATAGCAAGGGGACGCTGATCCACGACAATGCCAGCCAGATCCTCATCTACCGCAATCTCTACGCCCATAATATGGAGCGCAATCCGCTGGTGAAGGGCGGTGGGCAGGTCGAACTGGTCAACAACATCCTCTATGATCCAGGCGAGCGCGCGGTCCATTATAATCTGATGGCGCTGGAATGGGGCGATCATCCCTATCAGACCGGGAAGATTGCGGCGGTCGGCAATGTCCTGCGCGGCGGCGTGTCGACGGCGACTGCCCTGCCCTTCCTGACGCTCGGCGGCGATGGCGACCTCGATTATCATGGCAAGGACAATATCGCGGTCGACAAGTTCGGAAAGCCGCTGCCGATGTTCGGCCGCTATGGCGAAACCCGCGCGCAACTGAACGAACTGGCTGCGCCCCCTGTCTGGTGGCCGGGCACGCAGGTCCTGCCTGCCCGCGATGTCGAAACCCATGTGCTCGCCCGCGCCGGCGCGCGTCCCTGGGACAGGGATGCGGACGATCTGCGCGTCCTCTTCTTCGTTGCGGAGGGGCGCGGCGAAATCATTGATGATGAACGGGAAGTGGGCGGCTATCCCCGGATGATCGAAACACGCGCGCCCTTTGTGGAAGCCGATTGGGACCTCGACACGATGGAGCCCCGATCCGGTCGCTATCCGGGGCAGACGGGAGAGATCGCCGAGCATTTGTCGGATCGCGACAAGATGATGCGGCAGGGAGCAAGGCCATGACGCCGATCGCCTTGCTCCTCGCGGCCGCCACCACCGCCGCGCCGCCGATGGCTGTGGTCGACGAAAAGAATGTGGTTCGGGACGAGCCGCCCCCGCATGGCGCGATCGGCATGAGCACTGCCTACCGCATCAGCGATGCAGTGCCGCAGCCCCGGCGGATGGAGTTCCGCAAGCGCATCCTTCATGTCGGGGCGGCGATCGGCCTGCACCCCATCGCGCATGACGAAGTCTATTATGTCCTGTCCGGTCGGGGCGAAGTCACATCGGACGGGAAAAGCCGCACGCTGGAGCCGGGCATGGCGGCCTATCTTTACGAGGGCGCGATCGTCGGCATCCGGCAGACCGGCGGCGAGCCATTGACGCTCATCATTTCCTATCCTGTCGAAAAATGACGGCGGTGACGGCGTAAGCGCGCGGCGCTGCCGCCGCTTTCGTCAACTCCCCGGCTGAATATAGGGGACGCGCGCGAACATTTCGCGCTCCCAGCCACGTGGATCGTTGGTCACCCGGCTCTGCGCGTCGAAGATCATGGTCGCGCGCTGGTCCAGCCGATATTGCGGCCATTCCGCCATGGCGCCGCCATTGGGATCGCCGCGCCGGGCGAAGGCCAGGAAGCGAGCCATCATCGCGGTCGAGGCGGCGCGCGCGCCTGCCCCCGTGCCGGTCAGCGATCCCGGCGCGTCCAGCGTGCCGAAGGACAGGGCGATGTCCATGCCATGCGGCGCGCCGCGCCGCGGCTCCGTGGGAGACTGGAAATCCACCTGATAGACCCAGGTCGGCGCGTCGGCACGCGCGCGCGCCGACGCCTCGATCACCTGGCCCGGCCAGCTGCGCCCGGCCGTGGTCGCCGCATAGAAGATACGCTCGGCCGACCAGTCAGGATGATGCGCCCGATATTGCGCCACGATCCAGGCGGGCAGCAGGTCCATGCGCAACTGGCCGGCCATCCGGTCGGCCAGGTTGCTCCAGTCCAGCCCGCGCAGCAGCGGCCCGTCCGGATCGATGAAGGCGCGGGTTTCATCCAGCGTATTGCCCAGCATCATGGGGAGGGCGTTGCCCTGCGGCGCCGCGTCGGGCCAGAAAGGATGCCGTTGCAGCCACCGCATGTCGAGCACCGGCCCCATGTAAAGGCCCCCCCCCAATATCGGATCCTCCGCCTCCAGCGCGTCGATCAGCCGCTCGACAGGCATGGTCAGGAGCGGCGCGAGATCGCCCGGCGAGACGCGCAGCCGCTCCAGATAGGCGGCGGTGCGGCGCGACGCGTTCAGCGGTCCGCTGGCCGTCACTTGCTGGCCGCTCATGGTGATGGCGCGATGGAACAGGCCCTTGGCGGCTGGCATGGCCATCATCGTCGCGATCTTGGCGCCGCCGCCCGACTGGCCGAACACGAGGATGTTCGCGGGGTCGCCGCCGAAGGACGCGATATTGTCCCGCACCCATTGCAGCGCCAGGACAAGGTCCAGTTGCCCGACATTGCCGCTGTCGGCGAAGCGGGGATCGAGACGGGCAAGATAGAGATAGCCCAGCGCGTTCAACCGGTGATTGACCGTCACCACGACGACATCCTGCGCCGCCAGATGCCGCCCGTCATTCAGCGGGTCGACAACGCTGCCGTTGGAATAGGCGCCCCCGTGGATGTAGAGCATCACCGGCCGCCTGGCCCCCCGCTCCGTCCCCGGCGTCCAGATATTGAGAAACAGGCAATCCTCGCTGGTGGCGTCCTGCCTGGCGCGCTGCGGGCAGGACGGCGCATAGGCGGTGGCGGGCCGAATGTCGCGCCAGTGCTCTGGTGCGACCGGCGCCTGAAAGCGGCGCAGCCCGCTGTCCTGGCCGTAGCGCACGCCGCGGAAAACCTGCAGTCCGGCTTCCCGCGTCCCGCGAATGCGACCGCTGCGCGTCGTGACGACCGGATCCCCGCTCGCGGCCCAGGCGGTGGCGGGCAGGATCGCCATGGTGGCGCCGATCATGCTGCGCCTGCTGACTTCGGGCATCGTTCCTCTCCTGATCGGGTGAGGGTGGTCCCTCTTCTTCTTGGCATTTTGTGCTCCTGCGCATGCAGGAGCCCAGGGGTATTGCGTAGCGCGGGCGACTCTGGGCTCCTGCCTTCGCAGGAGCACAGCGCGTGCCGGCTCGGATCAGCGCGCCAGCCAGCCGCCGTCAACGGCGAGTGTGTGGCCATGGATATAGGCGGCGGCGCTCGATGCCAGGAACACGGCCGCGCCGCCAATGTCGTCGGGGTCGCCCCAGCGGCCGGCGGGGATGCGCTCCTGGATCTGGCGGTTGCGCGTTTCGTCGGCCTGCAGCGCGGCAGTGTTGTTGGTGGCGATATAGCCCGGCGCGATGGCGTTTACATTGACGCCCCTGGCCGCCCATTCGTTTGCGAGCAGCTTGGTGAGGCCGGCGACGCCGCTCTTCGACGCGGTATAGCTTGGCACGCGAATGCCGCCCTGGAAGGACAGCAGCGAGGCGATGTTGATGATCTTGCCCGCGCCTTGGGCCAGCATGTGGCGACCCGCCGCCTGGCAAAGGAAGAAGGTCGTCTTGAGATTGGTGTCGATCACCGCATCCCAATCCTCCTCGGTAAAGTCGACGCTGTCGGCGCGGCGGATGATGCCGGCATTGTTGACGAGGATGTCGAGGCGGCCGAGCTTCTCCAGCGTTTCGTCGACCACGCGCTGCACCGGTTCGATGGAGGAGAGGTCGGCGGAGACGATCTGCGCCTGGCGGCCGAGCGCGCGGACCTTCTCCACCGTTTCCTGCGCGGGCGTGCGGCCGACGGCGGCGATGTCGGCGCCGGCGGCGGCGAGAGACAGGGCGATGGCCTGGCCGATGCCCGTATTGGCGCCGGTGACGATCGCGGTCTGGCCGGAAAGATCGAAGGGGGTGGTCATGTTTCATCTCCGCCCTCCCGTCGAAGGGAGGGATATAAAGCGGCCTCAGCGCAGCTGGCAGATGTCCAGCACGTTCATGTCGGTATAATCGAGATTCTCGCCGCCCATCGCCCAGATGAAGGCATAGCTCTTGGTGCCAGACCCCATATGCACCGACCAGGGCGGGGAGATCACCGCTTCCTCATTCTCGATGACGATGTGCCGCATGGCATCGGGCTCACCCATATAATGGAAGACGCGGTCGCCGCCCTCCAGATCGAAATAGAGATAGATTTCGCTGCGTCGGTCATGGAGATGCGGCGGCATGGTGTTCCACACGCTGCCGGTCTCCAGGACAGTCAGGCCCATAAGCAGTTGCGCGCTTTCGCACACACCGGGGATCACCAGCTGGTAGATGGTGCGGTGATTGGAATTGGCGAGGTCGCCGCGCTCCAGCGGATTGGCCTGCGCCTGGGTGATCTTCTGGATCGGGCAGGCTTTGTGCGCGGGCAGTGAAGCGATGTAGAAGCGTGCGTCCGCTCCTTCGAAGATCACCTCCTTCGACCCCATGGGCACGTAGAGACATTCCTTGTTGCCAAGCTCGAACCGCTGGCCATCGACGCTGATCGTGCCCGGCCCGCCGATATTGACGATGCCCGCTTCGCGCCGCTCCAGAAAGGGGTGCCCCGCCGCGGACGCCGGTTCGGTCTGGTCGGGCAGCTTCAGGGCGCCACCCGCAGGCACCGCGCCGCCGATGACGAACCGCTCATTATGGCTGTAGTTGAGCACCACCTGCCCCGCCACGAACATGCCGCCGACCAGATAGCGATCGCGCAGGGACTCATTGTCCACGCATTCCATCATGTCCGGATGCGTGGCGTGATAGGTTTTCTCGAACATTCTGGCTCCTCGTCCCTGTGCGCCCAGTCTAACCAGACACCGGTGTCATAAACGAGCATCTATCAAGTCTGGGCAGGGGGCGCAACCGATCCGCGACGGATCAGGGTGGAGCTGAACATCGAGGGTTCATTCACTTCCGCATCCTCCCCGATCGCGGTGCCGATCAGCTTGAGCGCCGCCGCCCGTCCCATGGCGACGATCGGCCAGCGCACGGTGCTGAGCGGCGGCCAGACGCGGGTGGTGACCGGCGTGTCGTCGAAACCGATGATGGACAGTTCGTCCGGCACGGCGATTCCGCGCAAGCGGGCGGCATAGAGGACGCCGGCCGCCATCTCGTCATTGCTGGCGAAGATCGCGGTCGGGCGAGGCGACAGGTCGAACAGGCTTTCCGACGCGGAAAGGCCGGATTCGAACGTATATTGGCCGTCCGCAACCAGGCTGCGCGGCAGGCTGATGCCAGCCTCCGCCAGCGCCATTTCGAAGCCCTCCCGCCGCTCGCGCGCCGATCGGAAGCCGTGCGGTCCAGCGATCAGGCCGATTCGCCGATGGCCCTGCGCGATCAGATGACGGACGGCGTCGGCCACCGCCTCGCGATCGTTGGACGCGACCATATGTTCCGGATCGTCGAGCATCGCCGATCCCATCCGCACATAGCGGCACCCCTGCTCGTCCAGCATCCGCATCAGCGCGTCATTTTCCGACATGGGCGGCAGCACGACCACGCCGAACAGGCGCTGGCGAGTGACGAAGCCGCGAATATCGTCCATCACATGGTTGGATCCGCGATCGACCGGCCGGATTACCAGTTCGAATTCCGTGCCGTGCAGCGCCTCCAATATGCCGCGCTGCATCGACAACACCATCTGCGCATTGGGATTGTCGTAGATGAGTCCGATCAGGAAATTGCGCCCCAGGGCCAGCGCGCGCGCCTGGGGGTTGGGAACATAGCCGGTTTCGCGGATGATCGCTTCCACCTTGTCGCGCGTTTCCCGGTTGAGCAGCGGCGACCGGTTGATGACGCGGCTCACGGTTTTCTTCGAAACCCCGGCCAGCCGCGCGATGTCATTGATCGTCAGCTTGGCGGTCGCGCCCTCATCCTGTTTCTGATTTGCCATGACGCCTTATAGCCCGACCGCGGGTTCGCGCCAGCGGCGACATGAACATGGCTTGATCATGACACCGGTTTCCTATACCCGATCGGCAGATGATGAAGGAAAGGATGGTTCGGGTGGGCGGCAACAGCAACATGGCGGACGCCATAGCGGAACGCTTCCTGGCGGCGCGTCGCGCGGCGCAGGGGCTGGCCGATTATCCCGGCACGCCGCCTGAGACTCTGGCCGAGGCCTATGCCATTCAGGATGCTGCACTGGCCCGCGTGGATCAGGAGATTGCGGGCTGGAAGGTCGGACGCATCCTGCCGCCGCTTGATACCCGATATGGCTGCGACCGTTTGGCCGGGCCGATCTTCGCCGACACTGTCGCCCCGATCGCGGCCGACGCGGAAGGATATATGTTCGCCGATGGTTTCGGCGCGATCGAGGCGGAATATCTGTTCCGCATCGGCAGCACGCCGCCCGCCGGCCAGACGGACTTCACGCTGGAGGAAGCGGCCGACCATATCGACGCGGTGCATATCGGCGTGGAGATCGCCAGTTCGCCGTTCGCGGGCATCAACGGCATGGGCCCGGCCGTCACCATATCCGACTTCGGCAACAATAACGGCCTTCTGATCGGCCCCGCGGTCGCGGACTGGCGCAGCGGCGCCTATGCCGAACAGCCCGTGACGACCCGGATCGACGGCGACGTCGTGGGCAGCGGCAAGGCCGCGGCCTTTGCCCGAGGCGCGATCGGATCGGTGAGCTTCCTGCTTGGCAACCTCGCCGCGCGCGGCATAAGCATTCAGGAAGGCTGGTGGATTTCGACCGGCGCCGTCACAGGGGTGCACCCGGTGCGGCCCGGGCAGGCCGTCGAAATGGATTTCGGCCCCTTGGGCACGCTGCATTGCAGGATAGGCGCACAAGAGCCGCGCTGAAGCGGCCGCACAGAGAAACGGAGCAGGATGATGAACGACGCCGGGACACAGGCCCCACCCATGCAACCGCCGGCCCTGCAGCCGCCGGTGGTCGGGCGGTATCGATGGGTCATCGTCGGCCTGCTCTTCGCGGCGACAGCGATCAACTATGTCGATCGCCAGATGATCGGCGTGCTCAAGCCCACCCTGGCGCAGGAAATGGCCTGGTCGGAAACCGACTATGCGAATATCGTCTTCTGGTTCCAGGCCGCCTATGCGATCGGCTATCTGGGGTTCGGGCGCATCGTGGACATGATCGGCGCGCGGCTGGGCTATGCCGCTGCGGTGGTGGTGTGGACGATCGCGCATATGGCGCATGGCGGCGTCCATGGCGTCACCCAGTTCGCTCTGGCCCGCTTTGGCCTTGGCATCGGCGAATCCGGCAATTTCCCGGCGGGCATCAAGGCCGTGACCGAATGGTTCCCGCAAAAGGAGCGCGCCTTCGCGATCGGACTGTTCAACGCAGGCGCCAATGTGGGCGCGATCGTGACCCCCCTGCTCGTCCCGTGGCTGACCGTGGCCTATGGCTGGCGCGTCGCCTTCTATGCCACGGGCATTTTCGGCATACTCTGGCTGATCGCGTGGCTGGCGCTGTATCGCCGGCCCGAGGAGCATCCCAAGGTCACCGCGGGCGAACTGGCCTATATCCAGCAGGACCCCACCGATCCGGTGCAGAAGATCGGCTGGACGCGGATCATCAGCGTCCGGGAAACCTGGGCCTATGCGCTGGGCAAATTCTTCATCGATCCGATCTGGTGGTTCTTCCTCTTCTGGCTGCCGGGCTATCTGGGCACCCGCTACGGGCTGGACCTGATCAGCTTCGGGCCGCCGCTGGTTGCTATCTACCTGCTGTCGGACGGGGGCAGCATATTCGGCGGCTGGTTGTCGGGTCGTTTGATGAAGGCGGGCAAGAGCGTCAATGCCGCGCGCAAGCTGACGATGCTGATCTGCGCCTGCGCCGTCCTCCCGATCTTCTTCGCCCAGTCGATCGACAATCTGTGGCTGGCGGTGCTCGTGATCGGCATCGCGACCGCGGCGCACCAGGCCTTCTCGGCCAATCTCTATACGCTGCCATCCGACATATTCCCGCGCGGAGCGGTGGGATCGGTCGTGGGCATCGGCGGAACCATGGGCGCGATCGGCGGCATGGTGATGGCCAAATATGCGGGCTATGTCCTCGACAGCATCGGCAGCTACACGCCGCTGTTCGCGGTGGCCGGCAGCGCCTATTTCATCGCTTTGCTCGCCGTCCATCTGCTCTCGCCGCGGCTGGAGCGGGTGCAGGTCTGACCGGCCGGGCCGACAGGATCGGGCGGCGGCGAAGTTCACAGTGTCGTCGCCCTTTTCGGGCCGGAAGCGACCGCGAAGCGCCCGGTACGCGCCCGCGAAGCGACACCGACGCGACATCCAAGCGACACGCGCGTGCGTCCGCCAGCGTGCCTTGGCGGGGTTGACCGACGGCAAAGACGATGGCGCAAGCATCGTTCTCCATGGATCATGATTTGCCGGAATAGGACAGCGGAATAGGTTTGGACGACCTTCCGACATTCTGCCCTGTTTCCCCTCTTTCATCCGATCGACGGCAATGGTCGAACGCACGCCCCTGTCCATCCGCCTTATCGACGCTGCTGGTAAAGTTTCCAGCGTGACACTTTACCGTCGGGCAAAGTGTCACAGCCGACAAAGTGCGACTCGTGGAAAAAAGCGGATTCACATCCGTCCCGCTCTGTGCTTGATTCACGATATGTTTCATGCGTCCGTTCCTTCCCGCGTCGCCGGCGGCAGCGATATTTCGCTGCTGCTCGATCAATTGTCGCATTGCTGCTCGCGCCCGCGCTACGCCTTCATGCTGCTGACGCTGATCGCCGATGTGGCGCGACCGGACGGCAGCGCTGGGCCGGTGGTTCGGGTCGAAGATGGACTGGTGCCGTTGCGGGACTGGCTGTGCGACGCACTGACGCCGATGGGCCAGCGCGATCCGCGCCGGATGGCGCTGGTGGAGCGAGTGCGGGAGGAGCTGCGCCGCGACAGCCGGCTGAGCGGAGACGCCGTGGAAGACGAGGCGGCTGTGCAGGATGAAGTGCGCGCCCGGGTGCGCGCATCGGGCAAGACCAACCTCAGCCGCGCAGCCTCGGAACTGGTGAAGGCCGGCCTGCTCAAGCGTCATTATCAGGGCTATCGCGTCGATCATCTCAACCGAGGGGCGCAGCGTCAGGCCGTCTATACGCTGACCGGGCGCGCGCAGGCGCTGGTGAGTGCGCGCCCGGCCCCCGCTCGTCCCGCCGCGCGGCCGCGACAGGGCGATTTGTTCGCCTCCTAGGATTTGCTGCTTTAGCTCTGGGACCAGAAGGGATCTCTGGCTGTCTGGATGAGCCGCTGCACGATGCGCTAGCCACCCTGAGAAGACAGAGCATCGAAGATATTTCACCCGGAAAAATATGTTTCAGAGGAGAAATTTGGTTTCCGGTTGATTGCTGCCCCGTCTATAGATGGCTGCACAAGGCATAAGAGCGGGACGAGGATCAGCCGTGGCGTTACCCACCATTGCCCAGGCGGCACCATCGGCTGCGCTCGCCCGGAGGCCTTTGGTCTGTCCCGGCTACCGCGCCGGCTTCATGCTGATCGTCAGCCTGTTCCTGCTGTGGGCGCTTGCGAACAATTTGAACGACATATTGATCCGGCAATTTCAGAAGGCGTTGGACCTCAGCCGCGCCGAAGCGGGGTTCATCCAGTTCGTTTTCTATCTGGCCTATTTCCTGGTCGCCCTGCCCGCCGGCCGCGTATTGCGCCGTTTCGGCTATCGCACCGGTATCCTGACGGGTCTTGCCCTCTATGCGGCCGGCGCGCTTCTCTTCTACCCTGCCGCCGAACTGCGCGCCTATTGGGCTTTCCTGGGAGCGCTGTTCATCATTGCCGCGGGCGCCGCGACCCTGGAAACGGCGGCCAACCCGCTGATCGTCGACTTCGGCGATCGCGATCGCGCGTCGCAGCGGCTCACCCTGGCGCAGGCGTTCAATGGCCTGGGCGCGGTGTGCGCCCCGGTCCTGGGCGGGCTGTTCATCTTTTCGGGCGTGGAGCATGACCGCGGCGCATTGGCGGCGATGAGCCCCGCCGCGCTGGACGCCTATCGGGCGGCCGAGGCGCAGATGGTGCAGATGCCCTATCTGCTGCTGGCACTGCTGGTGCTATGCGTCGCGATCGGCGTCGCCTTTGTCCGGCTACCAACGGCCGGGCGGCCAAGAAGCGAAGGCGCAGCGCGGCGGGGCCCGTCGGCCTGGCGCTCCCCGCTGCTGCGCGCGGCCGTCGCAACCCAGTTCTTCTATGTCGGCGCGCAGGTGGGAATCTGGAGTTTCTTCGTCGACTTCGTCAAGGAACAGATGCCGGCCACCAGCGAGCGCAACGCCGCCTTCCTGCTGTCGGCCAGCCTGTTCCTGTTCATGGTCGGCCGCTTCGCCGGCGCCTGGCTGATGACGCGCGTGACGCCGGCCCGCCTGCTGCTGGGGTTCGGCATCGCCGCCGCAACGCTGACGGGCATGGCGGCCCTTGCCACCGGCGCGGCGGCCGTGTTCGCCCTGACGCTCACCAGCCTGTTCATGTCGATCATGTTCCCGACCATCTTCGCGCTGGGCATCGCCGATCTGGGGGAGGACAGCGCAACCGGCGCCTCGCTGCTGATCATGGCGATCATCGGCGGCGCGGTCTTCCCGCCGCTCATGGGGATGGTGAGCCATGGCAGCGGCTTGCAGCTGGCGCTGTTGCTGCCGCTGCTTTGCTTTGGCGTCGTCATGCTGTTCGCGCGGATGGCGACGAAGAAGGATCAGCCGAGCTGATCCCAAGTCGCGCTGGACGCCGACACCGCCCCGCGGGGCACCCGCAGCACGCCTTCGAACGCCCGCAACATATGGCAACGGGCTGCAAAGAATTTGACAGATTCGAATTGATTTGTCGGACAGACCATGCCACCAAATTCAGACAAGTCCCAAATAGGGGCTTGTGGGGTTACATTCTGGGAGCTGGTTGGGGTCGCTCCAAAACCGAATAGAGGCGTCAAAAGCCTCATCGGATGCCAGTCCCGGCACAGGGTGGAGAGGGTGCATGAAACATCGATTCGATGTCCGTCATACTATTGTCGCGTCCGCGTCATGGCCGGTCCTGGGGCTGGCGCTGCTGTCCGGCGGAGCGGCGCGCGCGCAGGAAGCGGATCAATCGGGCACAAGCTATGCCGACATCGTCGTCGTCGGCTCGCGCGCCAGCCAGCAATCGGCCAACAACCGCAAGAAGGAGGCAAAGACCGCGACGGATTCCATCGTGGCGGACGACATCGGCTCCTTTCCCGATCGCAACGTCAATGAGGCGATATCCCGCATTCCCGGCGTCGCGCTGGGTCGCAACGAGTTTGGCGAGGGCGAATCCGTGGCGGTGCGCGGCAACGGGCCGGACCTGACCCGCGTCGAGCTGGACGGGATCGGGGTGCAGAGCACCACGGGCCTGGCGCTCAACGCTGATGCGGGCCGCAGCGCCGACCTGCGCGAGCTGCCGGCCGAACTGGTCAAGAGCGTCGACGTGGTCAAAGGATCGACCGCCGACATGACCGAAGGATCGCTGGGCGGCACGGTGCAGATCAAGACGCGCACCGGACTCGATTTCAAGAAGCCCTATGTCTCCTTCCGCGCAGGCGGCAGCCAGAACAGCCTGGGCAAGAGCTGGACGCCCGATTTCAACGGCGTCGCGTCGCGTAAATTCTTCGACGACCGGCTGGGCGTGATCGTCAGCGGCAGCTATTCGAAAATCCAGAACAACGGTCATGGCTACGAAACCACGACCAGCAACAATCGCGGCTATTCCCGCCTGTTCGATTTCGACCAATCGCCGGAAAAGACGTTCGAATATAATGTCGACACGATCGGCACCGACGCTGCCGACGTCATGTTCGCCAACAGCATGGAGACGCCGCGATCGCTGGTCACCAAGGCGGCGTCGGCGCAGAGCAAGGCGGAATGTTTCGACCTGTTCCCCTATAATCCCGATGGCACGAGCGCGCAGCGCAACCAGCGAACGCTGGAGCAGCAAAGCTGCCTCAACCAGTGGAACGACTATACGCCCTCGCTGATCCGCAACTTCATGAACACGCAGACCGATGAACGCTATGCCGTCGATGCGCGGTTCGATTACCGGCTGACCGACAATCTCACCATCTTCGCGAAGGGCACAATGGCCAACCGCAAGGTGCACGACCAGAATCGCAGCCGCAATCCGATCACCCTGTTCAGCCAGAATGTGAATGGCACGTTCGTCGACACCGAAAGCGGCTATCCACGCATTCGCAGCGTGTCGCCCAATGCTCCCGACGGCTATTATCTCTACGAAGGGCTGAACAGCTATTTCAACAACGCGACGCTGGGCAATGTGCTCAACGTGGTGCCCGATAGCGTCGTGGTCGACGAGAACCACAATGTGACGGCGATGACGCTGACGAACAATGCGGTGAACATCGACCAGATCGAGAATACGATCGACACCAAGACCAAATATGCGCAGTTCGGCGCCGAATATCGCGGCGACCGACTGGAGGTCGATGCGATGGCGGGTTTCACCACCGCCAGTTCGAGCCGCGGCGACATGCGCACGTCTCGCTCCTACACCTATGGCAATGCCCAGCTCGCGCTGCAGCCGAACGGGTTGTGGGACATCCAGGTGCCCGACGATTATGACGAGACCAACCCGTCCAACTTCGTCCAGCTGAACCCCGCCGTCTGCATCGACGGCGGCGTCGCACCCGATTGCATCGGCCAGAATGCAGTCGCGGCCGGACCGAACGGCCCGGCCACGCCGGCCTATACGGTGGGGCAGATGCCGCTCACCACGCCGTCCTTTGGCGTGTCCTATTCTCCGGCGCTCGGCGAATCCTCCGAACGCATCGCCAAGCTGGACGTCGCCTACCGGACGGACGAGATGCTGCCCTTCGTCACGCGGGTGAAAGTGGGCGCCATGTATCGCCGCAACAAGCTCGATCGCTGGGGCGGCGGCGGCTATACCGCGCAAAGCGCGGTCGGAACCTTTGGGCAGGAAGGCTATATTCCCGCAGTGATCGTGCCGACCGCCAATGTGCGCGGGACGCTGCGCGCCTGCGAGCCGACGGCGGGATCCGCCGCACCCGGTGGCCTGTCCTGCAACTATGGCTTTGTGCCCAGCACCAACCCGCTCAACGTGCGATCCGGCGTCGACACGCTGACGCCCCAGGAGCTGGAGGCGCTGTTCCGCCGCACGCTGGAGGACAGCGATTCCGAATATTTCGGCGACCTGCCCAATCGCGGCAACCTGCCTTCGGCCTGGCAGGGCATCCGCACCGACCAGCTGTTCGACGCGCTGGGCGCATCGCAATATATGAATTTCGACTGCCTCAAGACCTGCATGGGCAGCGACGGGCAGATGTATGACCAGCCGGTCACGCGGGTGCGCGAAGAGATCAAGAACATCTACGCCATGGTCGATTTCGAACAGCCCCTTCCTTATGGCCTGCTGTTCAACGGCAATGTCGGCGTGCGCGGCGTGTTCGCCAAGGTGACGGGGTCGGCGCTGCTGACGCTGAACACCATTCGCACCACGCCGACCTTCAACCCGCTCGATCCCGATAATCCGGGCGGCATCATCGTCCAGTCCTTCAGCCAGAATACGTCGGTCAACGGCAGCACCAACGACTGGCTGCCGAGCTTCAACTTCAACCTGTGGGGATTCAACGAAAGCGTGGTGCTGCGCCTTTACGGGGGCAAGACAGTGGCGCGCCCATCGATGAGCCGCCTGATCGCCGGCGGCAATTGCACCATCGACCAGCGCGACATTCTCGACACGTCAGGCGACGACATCTTCGGCTGTTCCGGCCGCGTCGGCAATCCCGCGCTCAAGCCGTTCACGGCGTGGAGCTACAACGCGTCGCTGGAATGGTATCCCAATGCCGACACCTTGCTGTCCGTCGCTTATGGCAAGCTGGACGTGAAGGTGGGTCAGCCCATATCGGTGTCGAAAACCGCGCGCCCCTTCGCGGGCAGCGACCAGATCGATCCAGCGACCGGCGAGCCGCTCTCCAGCTATGAATTCACCTATCCCAGCTGGGACAATGGCCCGGGCTACAAGCGGTCGATCTGGGAGTTTTCGGCCAAGACCGCCTTCACCTTCCTGCCCTGGTTCCTCAAATATACCGGCGCGGACGTGAACATGTCGATCCTGGGATCTTCGGCCACGACGGGCCAGCAGGACCCGCTGACCGGCGATGTCATGGCCCCGCCCAACGAGTCCAAATATTATACCAACGCCTCGCTCTGGTATGATGACGGCAAGCTCAACATGCGCGTCGCCTATCAGAAGCGCAGTTCGACCTTCAATTGCATCACGCCGTGCGGCGGCAACAATATCGACATCAATTATCCCGGCGAGCAATGGACCAATGTGCGGCTGGTGGCGCCAGGCTATAATCCGGGGGTGCCGCGCTTCACCGATTCCACAACCTTCATCGACGCCAAGATCTCCTACAACATCACGCGTAATTTCCAGGTCTATCTGGAAGGGCGCAACATGACGCGGGAAGCAGCGACGGCATCGACCGGCAGCTATGTGCCCTTCGCCGATGGCACGCCGCGAGTGATGCGCCTGTCCTATGGGGGCCGGCGGATCATGGGCGGCGTGCGCATCCAGTTCGGCAACTGAACCTGGGGGCGGCGCGCGGCCGTGACGCCGCGGGCCGCCCTTCCGAAGGAAGCTGGGAATGCGACGCACCCTCCTGCCGCTGCCGGTCCTCGCCGCTTTGCCGGCGTGCGCCGGCGCACCCGCCGCCAACGCCGACCGATCCTGTTTCTGGGCATCGCAGGCAAGCGGCTTCCGCCCCGACGGACAGGATCGGGCGCTCGTCCGCACAGGCTCGCGCCAATGGGAATTGACGCTTGCGCCCGGCTGCCCGGATATTGACTGGGCACTGGCGATCGGCATCGGCGGGCGCGGCGGCGACCGGATTTGCCCCGGCCGCCCGGCCGAACTCATCCTTCCCGAAGCCAGCGGATCGGGCGCACGGCGGTGCCTGGTGCGCGCGATCCGACCGCTTCCCGACCGGGAGCAAAGCCTCAGCGATAGCGGCCCATCGTCACCTTGAGCCAGACCGGCTGGTCGATGAGGTTCAGCCCATAGTCGGTCTGGTCCCCGTTCCAGATGCGATCCATCACCCAATCGCCCTGCGCGTCGAAATGGCCTTCCTCCACGCGCACGATCATGCCGCCCGGTGCGCTCCCCTCCTTGGCGGCAAACTGCACACGGACATGGTCGCCGGTGAACAGAAATTCGTTGGCGGACAGTTGCGCCACCACCATGCCGCCCACCGGCTGCTCTGCCCAGGCCGGCAGATCCGCCTTGGGAAACCAGTCGCGCTGGCCGAACTGCCATTGGCCAAAGCTGGCGGTGATCGTCCAGTCGCCCATCGTCGTCGACACCGGTGCGCCATCATCAGGCTTTGCCGTCCCCCAGACGGGATGGTCGAAGGCAATCTTCGCCCAGGGCGCGGACGCCATGATGCGATATTTGTCGCCAAAGGCGCTCAGCGTCGCATCATCCAGCCGCTTGGCGCCGAGCGGATAGTTGAAATAGTCGGTATCATCCATGCCGAACGGCGCGAAGCCGATCGCGCCGCGGCCCAGCGCGGCCCAGAAATAGCGCGCATATTCGGCCGCATTGCCGATTTCCGGCACCATCAACGCATTGTCGGGGCGGGCATAGAGATCGAAATGCCGGAACACGTTTCGGCTGGCGCGGTCATAAATATCGGGCGCGGCGATATCGACCGATGGCGCCGCCGCCTTCCAGATGTCGATGACATCGCCCTGCGGTCCGCCGCTCGACACCGTCATCGGATCGACCGGCTCGAACGGGTTGGTGAGCGAGGCGTTCACATAGATGGGCAGCGGCTTGATCGCCTTGCCCGCGCTCGCCAGCGCTTCGATATAGCGCGCGGTATGCCAGGTGTTGAAGGCGCGATCCGCCTCCCCGCCGAACACGCTGGCCCAGCTGCCGGATGGCTTGTCGAGCGCGCGCGTGAGAGCCGCGGGCACCGGGCCGTCGAACAGCGCCTGCGCCGCCGCGCCATGGTCGCGCGGGTTGCGATAGCTGCCGACCTCATTTTCCGGCTGAACCATGATGACGGTATTTTGCGGATCATGATCGCGCACATAGGTCATCAGCTGGACAAAGGCGCGCTTGTCCGCCGCCAGCGTGGCTTCGCCATGGGGGGAAAGCACATCATGGTCCTTGCCCTCCTTGGTCTTCATGCGGGGGAAGCGACGATTGTCGAGCTTCACCCAGTCGGGCGTGTAGGCAAGGCCGGTATTCTTCCACGCGCCGAACCACAGAAGGACGACGCGCTTGTCATGCTTGCGCGCTTCGTCGAGCAGCGTCTGGACGAAGGAGAAGTCGAAGCGGCCTTCCTGCGGCTCCAGCTGCTGCCAGGCGACCGGCACTTCGATCGTGTTGGCATGAATGCGGTCGAGCACGGGCCAGGCCTTGGCCAGCGGCGCGGCATAGTTGCTGCTGTTGTTGACCTGCCCGCCCAGCATCAGGAAAGGCGCGCCGTCGACGATCAGCGCATGGCGGCCATTTTTCGTTTCCAGATGCGGCATGTCGCCGCGCGACTGCGCCAAGGCGGCGGGGGCGAGAAGCAGCGAAGCGGCGATCAGGGTCCGGGCAAGAAGCATGAGAGGCCTTTCAGGGCTGGTCGTCGAGGGAGAAGATAGGGCTTGCGGGCGTCCATTTGGCGTCGGGCGCGGCCCAGGGCAGCGGGCGCTGGACACCGTCCATACGCTCTTCCCAGGCCCGGACTGCAGGGTCGGCCCTGTCAGCCGCGGCCTTGGCGGCGGGATCATGGTCCGGGCCGGTCTCCATGATCATCACCAGCCGGTTGCCGCTGCGATAAATATCCATAGCCCTGATGTCGGCGGCACGGATGCTGGCGCCGATTTCGGGCGGCAGGGCGCCGGCGGCGTGCCACGCTTCGTAGCGCGCAATGGCGTCGGCATCGTCGGCGAGGTCGATCAGCAGCACGTGCCGCATCACATCACCCAGCCGCCGTCGATCACATGGACCGCGCCCGTCGTGAAGGCTGCTTCGTCGCTGGCGAGGTAGAGGACCAGCGCCGCAATCTCCTCGGCGCGGCCGAGCCGGCCCATCGGCTGCCGCGCGACGAAGGCGGACTGCGCCGCGTCATAGTCGCCAGTGTCATGCAGCCGCTGCTGCAGCGAGGGCGTATCGACCGTGCCCGGGCAGATGCAGTTGCAGCGAATGCCCTGCCCCACGAAATCGGCGGCCACCGCCTTGGTAAGGCCAATGACGCCCGCCTTGCTCGCGCCATAGGCGAAGCGGTTGGGGATGCCCTTCACCGAACTCGCGATCGAGGACATGTTGACGATGGCGCCCGCGCCCTTGTCCAGCATGCCGGGCAGGAAGGCGCGGATGCTGTGATACATGGCGGTCATGTTGAGCGAGAGGGCGAAATCCCACTCATCCTGGCCGCATTCCAGGATATTGCCGGCATGGACCACGCCGGCGATGTTCGCGAGTATGTCGATCGCGCCGACCTCCTGCGCCAGCGCGCGCACCGCGGCGCCATCGGTCACGTCGAGCGCGCGCCGCTCGCAGCCATTCAGTCCGTCGAGCGCCGCCACATCGCGGTCGGTCGCGATCACTCGCGCGCCTTCGGCAACGAAACGCGCGGCCGTGGCGCGGCCGATGCCGCGCGCCGCCGCCGTCACCAGCGCGACCTTGCCCTCCAGTCGCCCGCTCATGCCGGGGCTCCGGCCCGCGTGCGGGTAGGCAGACAGTCCGGGCCGATGGGTTCGAACGCCTTGTAGGTCAAAATAAACTCCTGATGGCCAAGGGATTCCGATACGCTGCGCGCGCCGGCGGCGACCGCCAGCACCTTGTCGTAGATTTCCGCGCCGACCTGCTCCAGGCTGGCCGCGCCTTCCAGGATGCGGCCGGCATTGACGTCCATGTCGGCAGCGAGGCGGCGGGCGGTGTCGGGATTGGCGCAGATCTTGATGACGGGCGAGATCGCCGAGCCCACGACCGATCCCCGTCCGGTCGTGAAGAGCGTCAGATGCGCGCCGCACGCGATCATCTCGACGATTTCCGCATTGTCGGAGATATTGGGGAAGCCGAAGCGCGGCTCCCCATCGGGCACGACGTCGAGGAGATAGAGGCCGCCCGTTGGCGGAATATCGCCCGGCTTCAATATGCCGTCGATGATCGAGGAACCCGATTTGGAGTAAGCCCCCATCGACTTTTCCTCCTGGGTGGTGAGACCTCCTTCCGCATTGCCGGGCGCGAAGCTGCCAAAGCCCATGATCGTATAGTAGCGCTCCGCCTTCTGCACGCAGGCTTCGATCGCGGCCGCCAGTTCGGGTGTCGCGGCGCGATCGGCCATGATCGCCTCGCACCCCACCAGTTCGCCCGTTTCCTCGAAGATGCAGGCCGCGCCATCGGCCACCAGCCGGTCGAAGGCGCGGCCGACCGCGGGATTGGCGGTGATGCCGCTGGTCCCGTCCGACCCGCCGCAGATGGTGCCGACGACCAGTTCGTCCACGCCCATCGGCACGCGCGGCCCCTCCACGATCCGGGCGCGGACGCGTTCCACCGCCTCCAGCCCCGCTGCGATCGTTGCCGCCGTGCCCCCCGTTTCCTGGATCACCAGCAATTCCGCGGGCCGGCCGCTGGCGCGCGTCACCGCCAGCAACCGTTCGCGATTGAAGCTTTCGCAGCCCAGCGACACGATCACCAGCCCGCCGACATTGGGATGGGTGGCGATCGCCTCCATGACCTTGGCGGCATAGGCGTTGGGGAAACAGCCGGGAAAGCCGATCAGCTGAACGTCGGGATCATCGACCTTGTCGACGATCCGCCGCGCCACATGATGCGCGCACTCCACCAGATAGGCGACCGCGACGACATTGCGGATGCCCTTGCGGCCATCCTGCCGGAGCCAGGCCTGGATCATGGCTTCGCCTCCAGCGTCGATCGGGTATGGCTGCTGATATAGTCGCTTTTCATATTGTGCATATGGACCCAATCGCCGGCCGCGGCGTCGGCGGTCATCGACCCGATCGGCGCGCCATATTTGATGACCTTGTCGCCCGCCGCGAGGGAAGTGCGGGCAAGCTTATGGCCGATCGCGATGCCCTCACGCGCGGGGATGGTTCCGCCCGAAGCGGGCAATATGTCTCCCGCCTCGATCGGCCGCACGCAGATCAGCACATTGTCCTGCGGGTGCAGTAGGATGAGCCGGGCGTCATCCTGCAGCAGCGCAGGCGCCCCGGCCTGGAACGCTGTCGGCCGGAGCGCCGCGTCGAGCGCCGGCCATAGCGCTTCGGGCAGGGGCTTGGCGAGCCGCTGGACCGTGTCCGCCACCTGGTCCGCGCCCACGAGCCCGGGTATCACGCAGGCGACCTGCGGATGACGCAGCGGAAATTGCAGCGCGGCGGCAGGCAGCGACGCGCCGAAACCCGCGCAAATGTCCGCCAGAGCGCGGGCCCGGTCCAGCACCGCCGCGCTCGGCGCCGCATAGTCGAAGCGCAATGGCCCGGTGAGGTCCCGCGCCAATATGCCGCTATTATAAGGGCCGCCGACGATCAGCCGCACGCCCTGCGCCGCGCAGCGGTCCAGCAGCCGGTCGGCGCTGCGATCGAGCAGCGTGTAGCGGCCGGCCAGCAGGATCACATCCAGTTCGACATGATCCAGCAGCGTCTCGCAGATCGCGACCTCATTGACGCCGATGCCGATCGCGCGCACCGCGCCTGCGTCGCGCAGGTCCCGCATCGCGCCGTAGCCGCTGTCGAGAAACGCGCGCAAATGCGCCTCATGCGCAGCGCCATGAGTCACGTGCCCCAGATCATGCGCCAGCAGCAGATCGATACGATCGCGCCCGATGCGCCGACAGCTCTCCTCGAAGGATCGGCGGATCGCATCGGCGGAATAATCGAAGACCGGCTCGAACGGGTCGGCGTCGACGAAGCCGTGGCGTTCGCCCTGCGCCCGGGTGGGCGCCAGCAGGCGGCCGACCTTGGTCGACAGCAAGGCGGAGCCGGACGTATCGCGCTCCGCCAGCATCGCGCCCAGGCGGCGTTCGGCGAGGCCAAAGCCATAATGCGGCGCCGTATCGAAATAGCGGATGCCCGCGTCCCAGGCCGCCTCCAGCGTGGCGCGCGCCTGCGCGTCAGACACTGCCCGATAGAGATTGCCGATCGGCGCTGTGCCCATGCCAAGGCGGGGGAGCGGCACCATCGCCGTCATGTCCGCGCCAATCGATAGAGGCGCGCGGCATTGCCGCCGAAAATCGCGGGACGATCCGCGGCCGCAACGGCGTTCCAGGCGATGTCGCGCCATTGCCGATAGGACGCCTTCAGCATCACGACGGGCCAGTCGCTGCCCCAGACCAGGCGGCCGGGACCGAAATGCGCCATCATCAGGTCCATCCATCCTCGCACGACTGCGGGATCCTCCTCCCCTGCCGGCTGCTCCGTCAGCAGCCCCGACAATTTGCACGCAATATTGCGATGGGCCGCCAGCGGCCCGATCGCCTGTGCCCACGCCTCGAACCGGTCCGGCTCCGGTTTGGCGCCATGATCGATCAGGATCGTCAGCGCCGGCATGCGCGCCGCCAGCCGACCGAGCGAGGCCAAATGGCGTGGGCGCACCAGTGCGTCGAGGACCAGGCCACGCGCCGCCGTATGCGCCAGTCCGGGCCGAAGCGCCGGATCGTCATACCAATTGTCCGCCCGGTCCTGCACCATCGGTCGCAAGCCGACCAGCGGCCCCGCCGCGCTGAGCGCATCGATCCGCGCGGGCGCGTCGCCCGCCGCCAGATCGACCCAACCGACGACCCCGACGATGCGCGGCTCGCCTGCGGCGATGTCCAGCAGCCAGCGCGTGTCCGCCTCCGACTCCTGGCTCTGCACCAACAGGGCTTGCGCCATGCCGCCCGCGTTCACTTCCTCCAGCAGCTCCGCCACCTCGAAATCGCGGTGGATCGCCGCGAGATCGGGGCCGGGCCAGCGGCAGTCATTGCGACCGATCCGCCAGAGATGGACATGGGCGTCAATCATCGGCCTATGCGCCCGCTCCCGCTGGGCTGTGCCATAAGGCGCAACGCTGGCGGGATGGAGGCGACCTGCGGATCAATAGGTGATCCGCGCCGTCAGGCTGATGCGGCGATCATTGACCACCACGTCGCGCGGCCGGCTGTCGATACCGAAATAGGTCGCGCGGCGGGTATTGGTCAGGTTCACCCCGTCGAGCGTCAGCGTGAATTCCGGCGTGACATCATAGCTGATCGATGCATCCAGCTGGCCGAAGGGCTCGTTGAAGATCGGCAGATTGCCGGTTCCGTTGCCCGCCGTCGTCACGACATATTTGCTGCGCCAGTTATAGGCAACGCGCGCCGATACGCCGCCCTGCTCGTAGATGCCGACTAGATTATAGTTATATTTCGACAGCAGTTCGAGCGGCACATTGGTCACCGGGCCCGCGGTCGCCGGCGACGGTGCCTGCGAATCGACATAGGTGAAGTTCGCCTGCATACCGAGGCCGCTCAACGGTCCCGGCAGGAAGTCGAAAAATTGCTGATAGGCGAGTTCGAAGCCCTTCACCTTGCCGGTCGCGACGTTGTTGTAGGACGTCACTTCATAATCATAGCTGTTGCCATTGTCGAAGGTGACGGTGCGCGTCGCGACGGCCGTCTGGATATAGTTTTTGATGCGTTTGTAGAATGCGGCCGCAGTGAGCGATCCGGTGCGCGAGAAATACCATTCCAGAGATGCGTCGAGATTGTCCGACTTCATCGGCTTCAGATAGGGGTTGCCGCCCGATGCCGTGTGCACCTGATCCTGCTGCGCGCTGCCCGGCTCGGTGATGGTGAGGCTGGGGTTGAGCTGCAGGAAGCTGGGCCGCGAGATATTCTTGGCGGCGGCGAAACGGAACTGCAGATTGTCGGTCAGATGCACCCGCAGGTTCAGACTTGGCAGGACCGACGTGTAGCTTTGCGACACCGCGATCGGGTTGAACACGGTGGGGCCGTTCGTCTCATTCCCGTTTTCGTCGATGACGATGGGCGTCTGCTGATAATAGCCCGACACGTCCAGATCGGTGCGCACGACGCGAACGCCGATATTGCCATCGACTGGATCGGCCCGGAAGAATGCCGTGGCATAGCCGGTATAGGTCTTCTGCCGCTGCTGGTTGGTGCCACTCTGCACATAGGCGGGCGGGCCGTCGATGCCCAGCACGTCCAGCGTCTGCCCATAATTGCGGATGATGCCGCGATTGAACGCGATGATGTCGCCGAACAGATCGGCGTCGCCGCGGAAGAAGTCGCTGAGGTCCACCGTCTCCAACTCGGTCGGAATTGCGGACAGCCCGGTGTAGCGATAGCCGGTATCGATCGTCTTGTTGCGACGGTCGGCGTAGCGCAGCCCCGCCTTGATCGACGAGAGGATGCCGGCGTCGAAACGATATTCGGCATCAAGCCGCGCCGTCTTGTCCGACGCTTTGGATTCGTTGAGATTGTCGAGATAGAAGGCGCTGTTGTAGGTCGCGACATTGGTGAGGCCAGTGGACGACCCGATATTCACGACCGGCACCGATCCGGAAATATCCTGGTAGAGCGTGTCGGCGGTGCCGTTCAGCCCGAAGATCGACCGGAGGTTCTTGGTCGTCGCGTCGACATATTGACCATCGGCGCTGATCGTGAGGTTGGGCGTCGCCTTCCATTTCAGGTTCAGCGAATAGTCCGTGGTCTTCGACCGGCGTGTCTGCGCGCTGGTGTTGTTGCCGATCGGCAGGTCGATGAAGGTGCCGCTCTGGAAATCGCCATTGTCGGCATAGGTGAAGGGCGCGCCGGGCTGCGGCACGATCGCATTGGTCGAGGTATAGGCGAAGAAGCTGTAATCATCGAAGCGGAACTTGAAGTCCGAGCGGAAGACTTCGGCAGTGACTTCCAGCGTGTCGCTGGGGCGCCACTGGACCGCGATGTCGGTGCCCAGGCGACGCCTGTCGCCATAGACCTCGCCGATGCCGGTGCCATGGGGGAGCGTGGTCGTCTGGCCAGTGCGGCCAAGCGTCTCCAGCACGGCGGCGTCGGCCGCTACGCTCGGGTCGAGCGTATAGAAGGGCTCGGTCGAGATGGTGTCCTGGCGGAACGCGGTTTTCTGGTAGGAGACGCTGGCAAGAATGCCGATTTCGCCAATGCCCGTTTCCCACCGGTCGCTCAGCAGCAGCGACGCGGAAGGCTTGAACTTGTCGACCAGGTCGAAATGGCTTTGCGTCAGCGTCGCCGCCGCCTTGAACCCGTCGAAGTCGAAGGGCTTACGCGTGCGGAAATTGATCGTGCCGGACAGCTGGTCCTCGATCAGATCGGCCGACGGGTTCTTGTAGACGTCGATACCGGCCAGCAGCTCGGAGGGGATATCCTCCAGGCTGAGCTGATTGGCGCCGCTCGCGGTGAAGATGTCGCGTCCGTTGAGTTCGGTGCGGACCTGCGTCAGACCGCGGATCGCGACCGAGCTGCCCTCGCCATATTGGCGCTGCACCTGAATGCCCGGGATGCGCTGCAAGGCTTCGGCGACGTTGCGGTCGGGCAGCTTGCCGATGTCTTCGGCGACGATGGAATCGACGATGACGTCGGAATTGCGCTTGATCGACTGGGCGCTCGACAGGCTGGCGCGCACGCCGGTGACGACGATTGCTGCCGTGTCGTCAGCGGGCGCTTCCTGCGGCGCGGCGGCGGCGTCCTGTGCGAAGGCTTGGCCGGCCAGCAGCAGGCTGGCGATCGAAATCCCCGTCAGCAAGGCGGCGCGACGCGGCGTGTGAGTCATCCTGGACATGAAACCCTTTCCTCTCCCTGGCCCCTTGAACGGGGGCGCTGATCGATTCGCGCCGCACATTTTCGCGGCGAACCACTTCCCTGAATCCATCGCAGCCACGCTTGAGAGCGGTACCACGACGGCTTCCCAATACTCCCACAATCGCATTTGTGAAATATAAAAATTGATTTCATATCTGGATCACGTCTAGATGATCGCGACAGGCAGCGATGCAACGCGCGACGCAGGGAGGGGACGGATGACCGAAAAGACGCGCTATCAGGCGCCGGCCCTGAAGAAGGGGCTGGAGATCATCGAACTGCTCGCCGCCGCCAGCGAGCCGCTCATCATGTCCGACATTTCGGCAGCCTTGGGTCGATCGGTCAGCGAGATTTTCCGCATGCTCCAGGTGCTGGAGGAACATGGCTATATCGCGCGCGCCGAGGACGGCTATCGCCTCACCAATCGCCTCTTCGCATTGGGCATGAGCCAGCCGCCGGTTCGGGATCTTGCCTCCACCGCCTTGCCGGTGATGCAGGAACTGGCCCGCAAGGCCGGGCAGAGTTGTCATCTGGGCGTCGCATCGGGCGCGGAAATGGTGGTCATTATCGCGATCGAGGCGCCCGGTCTTTCGGGCTTTGCCGTGCGCGTGGGCTATCGCCGGCCGCTTCACCGCTCCAACTCGGGGCGCATCCTGCTCGCCTTCCAGCCGCCCGAATCGCGCGCGGCGATGCTGGAGGACGTGCGCAACGCCGGCGGCGAATTCGACGCCGGCGTACTCACCGCGCGACTGGACGCGGCCGTAGCGGCGGGCGGGGCCAATTCGCCCAGTCCGATGCTGACCGGCATCACCGATCTGTCCGCGCCGATCCTGGTCGGCGATGTGGCGCGCGCGGCGCTGACCATGCCCTATGTCGACGGGCCCGCGAACCGCGCGACGATGGCGGCGTGCAGCGACCATGTGCGCGAGGCCGCGCGCATCATCGGCGCGGCGCTCTCGCCCATCGTCGCGGCGCCGACGCGTCGGCGCGAAAAGGAGGAGAAGGACGCATGACGACCCTTGATCGCCGATCGGCGCTGATCGCAGCGGCCGGGCTCGCCGCGATGCCGGCGATCGCCCGCGGCCAGACCAGCGCCCAGGACGAAATCGTGGAGCTATGGCCCGGCCCGCCCCCCGGCGACACCGGCGCGCCCATCGTCCGCAAGGTGGACGACCAGTCGAAGGACCCCGCTCATCCCGACCGCTTCGTGACGGGCATTGCGCAGCCCATCCTGGTCGTCCGTCGCCCCGCCCGCCCCAATGGCGCGGCGATGCTGGTCCTGCCGGGCGGCGGCTATGGCTTCCTGTCCTATGACAATGAGGGCGTCAGCCAGGCCGATTGGCTGAATGCGCGCGGGATCACCGCCTTCATCCTGCTCTACCGGCTGCCCGGCGAAGGCTGGACGCAGCGCGAGGATGTGCCCTTGCAGGATGCGCAACGCGCCATGCGCCTGATCCGCGCGCGAGCTGTCGACGTAAAGCGGGTGGGCGTCCTTGGCTTTTCGGCCGGCGGCCATCTCGCCGGCTCGCTTGCCACGCGCCACGCCGAACAGGTCTATGCCCCCGTGGATGAAGCCGATCGCCAGGAGGCGCGGCCGGACGTTGCCGGCCTCCTCTATCCCGTGGTCAGCCTGGAGGCGCCCTTCACCCATGGCGGCTCGCGCGACAATCTTCTGGGCCCCGATGCTTCCCCGGCGATGCGGATCGCGCGATCGGTCGAGCGGCGGGTGGATGCGCGAACCCCGCCCCTGTTCCTGGTGCATGCGAGCGACGACGGCCTGGTGCCGCCGGCCAACAGCATCGCGCTCTTCCAGGCGATGGAGGCCGCCAAACGTCCGGTCGCGCTGCATATCTTCCAGGATGGCGGCCATGGCTTTGGCGTGCGCCTGCCAAGAACGATGCAGGCGGCGGCCTGGCCCGACCTTTTTGCGACCTTCCTGGCGAGCCACGGCGTCATTCCCGCATGACGCGCTGGTCCCTTCTGCTGCTTCTTGGCCTGGTGGCCGCGCCCGTCCAGGCGGAGCCCGAGGCCTATCAAAGCTCTCCCGCGCGCCGCGCCGTAGTGGAGAAACAATGGGGGCCCTGGCTTGGCCCCTTTCGCGCGAAGCTGGTGCCCAGCCTGATGCGCGATTTTGGCGAACGCTATCTCTACGCCCCCGCCAATGCCGCCCTGCCCGCGCCCCGGCCCGGCCCGGCGAGCAGCGCGTCGTCTTCTTGGGCGATTCCATCACCGACCGCTGGAACCTTGCCGCCAGCTTTCCCGGCAAGCCCTACGTCAACCGCGGCATCGGCAGCCAGGTGACGGCGCAGATGCTGTTGCGCTTCCACCAGGATGTGGTGGCGCTGAACCCCAGCGCCGTCCTGATCCTGGCGGGCATCAATGATGTGCAGGGTTTTTTGCAGGAGGAAAGCCCCGAGCAGATCGAGGCGAACTGGGAAGCGATGGCCGATATTGCCGACGCTCACCATATCCGGGTCATCTTCGGCTCCATCCTGCCGGTGAATGACTATAGCCCGGCCGCGAGGGACGTCGTGCAGGAGCGCAAGCCTGCGGAACTGGTCGCGCTCAACGGCTGGCTGCAAGCCTTCTGCGCCCGGCGCGGCTATGTCTACGCCGACTATCATGCCGCGATGGTGGACGGGCGCGGCCTGATGAAGGCGGCCTATACGCAGGACGGCGTGCATCCGCTCGCCAATGGCTATGCCGTGATGGCGCCGATCGCCCAGCGGGCGATCGATCGCGCGCTGGGGGAGACAGGACGATGATGAAAATATGGCTTGCCGCCGGCCTTGTCGGCGCGTTCACGCTGACGGCTCCGGTGTTCGCCGAAACCAAGGTGCCCGGCGACCCCCATGCCGACGATCCGGTCGGCATCGTCGCCGACCCCTGCCCCGTCCATCCCAAACCGTCGGACGAGGCGGGCTGGACAATGTGGAACCTCCATATGCTCACCCGCGATTTCGGCCAGCACTGTCGCTATGCCGCCGACAACAGGGCGCTCGCCGGGCAGAAGGTCCGCGTCGTCTTCATGGGCGATTCCATCACCGACAACTGGATCAACGAGGATCCCTCGATGTTCACCGATGGGCTGGTGGATCGCGGGATCAGCGGCGAGACCACGGCGCAGATGCTGGTCCGGTTCCGCGATGACGTGATCGCCCTGCGGCCCCAAGCGGTGCACATCATGGCGATGACCAACGACATCGCCGGCAACACCGGCGCGGCGACGATGGAGACGGTGCTGGGCCATGTTCAGTCGATGGCCGACCTCGCGCGCGCGCACGGCATCAAGGTCATCATCGCCTCCGTGCCGCCGGCCGCCGCCTTTCCCTGGAGCCCGGACATGAAGCCCGCGCCGCAGATCGCCGCGATCAACCGCTGGCTGGCGGACTATGCGCGCGCGAACGGCTTCACCTTCGTCGATTATCATAGCGCCATGGCGCAGCCCGACGGGGCGATGAAGCCGGGCCTGTCGAGCGACGGCGTGCATCCGACCAAGGCGGGATACGCCATGATGCGGCCTCTGGCCGAAGCCGCCATCGCCCGCACTCTGGGAGAGAGCAAATGATGCAGGATCTTGGCCGTCGCTCCTTCCTCGCCGGCGCGGCGGCGCTGGGCCTTGCCCGCGCGGCGCGGGGGGCGAGTCCGATGGGCACGGCCGCCGGGCCGGTTCGCCCGACATGGGGTTCGCTGGTCAGCCATTATCGCTATCCCGACTGGTTCCGCGACGCCAAGCTGGGGCTCTGGTCGCATTGGGGGCCGCAATCGGTGCCGCAGCAGGGCGACTGGTATGGCCGCTTCATGTATATGCAGGGCCACCCCATGTATGACCATCATCGCAAGACCTACGGCCATCCGTCGGTCGCGGGGATGAAGGACATCCAGAATTTGTGGACCGCGGAGCGGTGGGACCCCGATGCGCTGATCGCCCGCTATCAGAAAGCCGGAGCGCGCTATTTCATGGCGCTTGCCTGCCATCATGACAATCTCGACTGCTATGACAGCCGCTACCACGCCTGGAACAGCCTGCGTGTGGGGCCGAAGAAGGATGTGGTCGGCATCTGGGAGAAGGCGGCGCGGCGGGCCGGCTTGAAGTTCGGCGTGTCCAACCATGCCGCCCATGCGTGGCACTGGTATCAGCCGGCCTATGGCTATGATCCGGTCGGCGCGCGAAAGGGCGAGCGCTACGACGCCTTTCGCCTGCGCAGGAGCGACGGCAAGGGCCAGTGGTGGGAGGGGCTCGATCCGCAGGAGCTCTATACCGGCGGCCATACCGTGCTGCCCGATGGCATCGACACGATCGAGGCGATGAACAGCTGGCATGACGCGCATAATGGCCAGTGGATCGAAACCGGGCCCAAGGATGATCCGGCCTATGTCACTCGCTGGCTACTGCGCCAGACCGACCTGGTCGACAAATATAAGCCCGACCTCGTCTATATGGACGATCATGAGCTTCCCTTCGGCCCGGTGGGGCTGGAGGCGGCGGCCGACTATTATAATCGATCGATCCAGTGGCATGGCGACATCGATGTCGTGCTGACGGGCAAGAAGCTGAAGCCTTATGCGCGTTTCGCCATGGTGGAGGATGTCGAGCGCGGATTTACCGATCATTTGTGGGACGAGCCGTGGCAGACCGACACCTGCATCGGCGACTGGTTCTACAATGTCGCGCGGCTGAACGACAAAAGCTACAAGACGGCCGAAGAGGTTATCCAGCGCCTCGCTGATGTCGTGTCCAAGAACGGCAATCTCCTCCTGTCCATTCCTCAGCCCGGCGACGGGTCGATCGATGCGGAGGAGGAGAAGATACTGGACGCCATGGCCGAGTGGATGACGCATGGGGGCGAGGCGATTTTCGGGTCGCGCCCCTGGCGTCGCTATGGCGAAGGCCCGACGCAACTGGTCGCGGGCATGCAGAATGAAGAAAAGGCCAAGCCCTTCACGGCGCAGGACATCCGCTTCACCACCAACAAGGGCGCGCTTTACGCGCTGTTCCTGGGGCGTGCGGGCGGGCCTACGACTATCCGCTCACTGGCGCGCAGGCCCGCCGCGGGTCAGATCGGACAGGTGACGCTGCTGGGCGGCGGTCCGCTTGCCTTCCGGCAGGATGCGGCGGGCCTGCACATCGACATGCCGCGCAATGACGGTTTCGTGCCCACTGTCCGTATCGAGGGACGGGGCCTGGTTTAATGCAGAAACAGGGAAATAGAGGGATGAAAGCAAAAGGCATCAAGGCGACGCTGGCGGCGATCGCATTGGGCGTATCCGGCATCGGTTTGACCGCGCCCGCCATCGCCGAGCCGATGGCGCTGCTCGATCGCCACGGCAGCCGCGTTGCGATCGAACCCTATGCGCCCAACATCGTGCGCGTGACGATCGCGCTCGACAAGTCTTTGGCCGAAGCAGCCCCCGGCCCCGGCCCGATAGCCGCGTCGAATGCGGCGGGCTGGACTCACAGCAGCGAAGGCGGTGCCGACATCTTCCGTTCGTCCGCGCTCACCCTGACAGTCGATGCCCAGCCTTGGCCCAAGGCGCCGACGCAGATGGAGCGCTATTTCGCGCCGTCGCTGCCGCCCGTCAGCCTGTCCGTCAGCAATGCGCAGGGCAAGCTGCTGACGAAGATGACCGGTTGGGAAATGGCGCCGCACAGCGTGAACGGCGAAGACACGTTCAAGGTGGGCGCCAGCTTCGACGCGCCGGCGGACGAACATTATTATGGCCTGGGCCAGAACCAGGAAGGCATGCTCGACCTCAAAGGGCGAGAGATCGACTGCAAACATTATTATGACGCGCCTGCGGGCGAAACCGTTTGCGTGCCCTTCATGGTGACGAACAAGGGCTATGGCATCGTCTGGGACAATCCGGCGCGCACGCTGGTGTGGCCCGGCCTGCACAGCAGCACGCGCTGGCAGAGCCAGGTCGGCGAGCGCGTTTCCTTCTTCGTCATTTCCGGCGAGACGACCGACGACATCTATGCAGGCTACGCCAAGCTGACCGGCGAGACGCCGTTGCCCCCGAAGGCGGGGTTCGGCCTGATCCAGAGCAAGGCGCGTTACGAGAGCCAGCAGGAACTGCTCAACGTCGCCAAAGGCTATCGCGACCGCGGCTATCCGCTCGATGTGATGGTGCTCGACTGGTTCTACTGGACCCGGATGGGGCAGCTGGACATCGACCGCACCTATTTCCCCGATCCCAAGGGGATGAACGACCAATTGAACGCCATGGGCATGCGCTCCATCGTCAGCGTCTGGCCGCGCTTCGAGCGCGAATCGCGCTATTTCGACATGCTGGCCGCCAAGGGCTGGCTGCTGAAGGACAAGGACGGCAATCCGGTGGACGGCCTGCCCGTCCGCAACGACCGCGCCGGCGCGCTGATCGACAGCACCAATCCCGAAGCGCGGCAATGGTTCTGGGGCAAGATCCGCGACAATATCGCGTCGCAGGGCTTTGACTGGTTCTGGCTCGACGAGACGGAACCGGACGTGATCCCGGAAGGCTATTTCTTCTCGATCGGATCAGGCGACCGCTACCGCAACCTCTTCCCGCTGGTTCATACCAGCGGCGTCGCCGAAGGATCGGAACGCGATCGCCCCGATTTCCGCAACATGATCCTGGCCCGTGCCGCTTATCTGGGCGCGCAGCGCAATGGCGGCCTGTTCTGGTCGTCGGACGTCAAGTCGACCTGGAAAGCACTGCGGCGGCAAGTGCCGGCCGGCCTCAACTTCACCGCGTCCGGATTGGCTTATTGGGGCAGCGACATCGGCGGCTGGCAGTGGCCGAGCGGCCCGGCGCCGCAGCATCCCGTGCTGCTCGACCCCACCGGCATGACGGCAGCGAGCATGGACTATGTCGACTATCCCGAACTGTTCGTGCGCTGGTTCCAATATAGCGTCTTCACGCCGACCCTGCGCATCCACGGCCAGCGACCCGACACGGAATTATGGACCTATGGCAAGGCGGCCGAGCCGATCCTGGCCGACTGGCTGCGCCTGCGCTACACGCTGATGCCCTATATCTATTCGTTGGGGCGTCACACCTATGACAGCGGCGCGCCTTTCATGCGCGCGCTGTTCATGGATTTTCCGAACGATCCCAAAGTGGCGACGATCGGCGATCAATATATGTTCGGCCCCGCCTTCCTGGTCGCGCCAGTAACCGAACAGGGCCAGACCAAGCGCCCGGTTTATCTGCCGGCGGGGACAGCCTGGTATGATTATTGGACCAACCAGCGTTATGAAGGCGGGCAGACGATCGAGGCCGACGCGCCAATCAGTCGCATGCCGCTGTTCGTGAAGGCGGGATCGATCATCCCCACGGGCGTTCAGGTCAAGAGCACGGCCGAGCGCCAGGCGCTGGAGGCGATCCGGGTCTATCCAGGCGCCGATGCCCGCTTCGTCCTGTATGACGATGACGGCACCACCAATGGCTATCGCAAGGGCGGCATGAAGGCGGAGCTGGTGTGGAATGACCAGAGCCGGTCGCTCACCAGCACATCGAAACTGCCCACCGGCCAGGCGATCAGCGGGCTCGTTCAGATCGTGGGCCAATAAGGAGCTATCCGCATGACAGGCATTAATCGCCGCGAACTCGGCCTGGGTCTGGGCGCCGCCGCCCTGGGTGCTTCCCTGACGGGAAGTGCCGCGCTTGGCGCGCAGAGCCGCGCGGCATCCGCGCCGACACCGTCGGATCCCATGCGCTTTCCGGATGATTTCCTGTGGGGCGCAGCCACGGCCGCCTACCAGATCGAGGGCGCGGTCAAGGCCGATGGTCGCGGCCTGACCAACTGGGACGTCTTCTCGCACACGCCCGGCAAGGTCGCCAATGGCGATACGGGCGATGTCGCCTGCGACAGCTATCATCGGTATCAGGACGATATCGCGTTGCTGCAGGCGCTGGGCGTCAAGGCCTATCGCTTCTCCATCGCCTGGTCTCGGATCTTCCCCGACGGCAAGGGTCAGCCCAATGCCAAGGGCGTCGCCTATTATGACCGGCTGGTCGACGGACTGCTCGCCGCCGGCATCACGCCGCACGTCACGCTGTTCCACTGGGATCTGCCGCACGCGCTTCCGGGCGGATGGCAGAATCGCGACACGGCCTACGCCTTTGCCGACTATGCCGGCTATATGGCGGCGCGGCTGAGCGACCGAGTGAAGCAGTTCATGACGGTGAACGAACTGCGCTGCTTCACGGATCTCAGCTACATGACCGGCGGCAAGGCGCCCGGACTCAAGCTGCCGATGGGCGAGGTCAATCAGGTGCGCCACCATGGCGTGCTCGCGCACGGGCTTGGCGTGCAGGCGATCCGGGCGGCGGCCAAGCCAGGAACATTGGTCGGCATCGCGGACAATCCCAACATCTATGTCCCCGCGATCGAGACCACCGAGCATATCGATGCGGTGAAGAAGGCGGTGCGTGAGGAAAACGCCATGTTCCTCACCGCCATCATGGAAGGCGGCTATCGCGACACATATCTCGCAGCACAGGGCAAGGATGCGCCCCTAGTCAAGCCTGGCGACATGAAGGCGATCGGCAGCCCGCTCGATTTCCTGTCGATCAATGTCTACACCGGCAACACGGTGCGGGCCGATGCGTCCAAGCCCGGCGGCTATGACATCCTCCCCCGCCTGCCGCAGTCGCCGCGCATGGCCTCGCCCTGGCTCTATGTCAGCCCGGAGGTCATCTATTGGGGCATTCGCGCGATCAGCGAGATGTGGAAGCCCAAGGCGCTCTACATCTCCGAAAATGGCTGCTCGACCGACGACCAGCTGGCCCCGGACGGCCGCGTCTATGACGCCGATCGCGTCATGTATCTGCGCAACTACATCACGCACCTCCAGCGCGCCGCGCGCGAGGGCTTGCCGGTAAAGGGCTATTTCGTCTGGAGCCTGATGGACAATTTCGAATGGGAGGACGGCTATACCAAGCTGTTCGGCATCCACCATGTCGACTTCAAGACGCAGAAGCGCACGCCCAAATTGTCGGCGGACTGGTATCGGGAGCTGGTGCGGACGAACAGGCTGGTCTGATCGGCGCGGGCGCGGCGTCAGTCCAGCAGGGCGCGCATGGCTGGGCTTGAAGGGCGCTCGCCGTTGCGGTCCAGTTCCTCCAGAGTGGCTTTCGCCATGGCGCGATAGGCGGGGAGCAGGCGCGGGCAATCCCGGTCGAGCGCCAGCAGATGCTCGCGGATCGTTTGCGCGTCCCCGCGCAGCAGCGGGCCGGACAGGGCGTCGAACCCCATGGCGAGCGTATTGTCCAGCGTGGCGCGGACCAGCGGCGCGAGCAAGCCGGCCGGGTCGCCGATCCCCGCCGCGGACAGAGCCTGGCCTGCGCCCGCGATCAGCGTCACCATATGGTTGGCGGCGTGGGAGAGGGCGGCATGATAGAGGGCGCGCTGCTCTTCCTCCACGACCTCCGAAACGCCGCCGAGCAGGGCGACGAGCGCCTGCGCCTGCGCCATGGCGGCGCTGCTCGACCCGGTGACCGCGAAGGCGGCGCCCTGCATGCGCGCCGCTTCGGCGGCCGGATCGCCCGTAAAGGTCATCGCCGGGTGGATCGCGGCGGTCAGTGCCCCAGCCGCGCGTAGCGGGTCGAGCGGCGCAACGCCGCTGGCGCCGCTGACATGGACGATCAGGGGCGGCGGCGATGGGAGCGGCGTCTTTGCCAGGGCGAGCGCAACCGGAGCGATCGCGTCGTCGGAGATCGCAAGGATGATCAGGTCGCAGGATCGAACCAGGTCCGCTTCGTCGGTCGCGACATGGCCATCTGCGCTGGCGGCGGCCTGCCCCGTCCGTTCGCGGTCCCGGCCCCAGAAGAGCAGAGGATGGGCGCTGTGCGGCGCGAGCGCACGACCCATGGCGCGCGCGACCCGGCCGCTGCCGATCATGCCGACGCGCCGATAGGAAAATTCGCTCATGCCGCGGCTATAGCGGGCAGCGCGCGTCGGCGCGACGTCAGATGATCGCCAGCACGCTGGTGAAGATGATGCGGACCAAGTCGGCCTGCCCGCCCGCCCCGGTCTTGGAATAGATTTTCTTCGAATAGTTGCGGGCGGTCTCGACGGTCAGCCCCAGATCCTGCGCGGCTTCGGCGATGGAGCGACCCTGCGCCATCGCCCAGGCGAGCCGCGCCTCGCTGGGCAGCAGGCCGAAAAGATCGGTCAACTGCTCGCACCGGTCGTCCCGCGACCAACGGTCGCCGCTCAGATACAGCATTGCCACCGGCTGAGACCCGGTCGATGGCCGGCGGTCGGGCATGGGCGTGACGAACATGTCCATCCAGGGGTCCTGGCTGAGGCGGAAGGCGCGGGGGCGCCCATGGACGTCATGCGCGAACGCCTTGGCCAGCGCCGCCACATCCCGGTCGATGGCCGCGGACGCGAAGGTCAGCCGATCATAGCGGCCATGACGCAGCAGCGACGTGCGACGGAAAATCTCCTGCACATTGGGCGATTGATCGACGATCCGGCAGCGTGCGTCGATGGTCAGCCACCCGAAGTTCAGCCGCCCCATCATTTCCGACGAAATGGAGGCCTGGCGCCGTTCGCGTTCCAGCGCCAGGAGGTTGTTGAGCGCGATCTTCAGATGCGTCCCGAGCCGGCTGAGCAGCGATCCCGCCGCCGCGCCAAAGCCCCGATCGCCAGCGATGGTCAGCCAGGCGTCCGTCGCGCTCGCGTCGGTCAGCCGTAGGCTGCGTATATGTGCAAGCCCCTGCGCCTCCAGCGCCGGTATGATCGTCGCATCATCCTCATCAGGGATCAGTTCGGGCAGGGCATAGACCCGCCCTTCCCGCATCAGAACAGCCGCGTTGGCGGTGTCGGTAAAGCGCTGCTGCAAAACAGGCGGCAGCATGCGACCGGAGGAGAGGTGCACGATCGGCCCTTCCTGCGGGCGCAGCAGCAAGCTCGCGCCCGATGCGCCCGTCGCATTTGCCAGCATATCGAGAAAGCGGCTCCACAAGGGCTGGTCCGACAGGCCGTCGTGCAGCGCCGCCAGCAGATCGCCCTCACCGGTGTTCATCATCCGCATGGCTGTTTTCTGGCACACTCCCATATGGGAGGTCAATCGGCCGGTGTGGCATGCAAGAGAAGATCAGCCCTGTCGTGGAGAAACCATGCTCGATACCAAGACCCTGACCCATTTGGAGCGACTCGAAGCCGAGAGCATCCACATCCTGCGTGAAGTGGTGTCGGAGGCGGAAAAGCCGGTAATGCTCTATTCGGTGGGCAAGGACAGCGCCGTCATGCTGCACCTGGCGCGCAAGGCCTTCTACCCCTCGCCGCCGCCCTTCCCGCTGCTGCATGTCGACACGACCTGGAAATTTCGGGCGATGTATGAACTGCGTGACCGGATGGCGCGCGAAAGCGGGATGGAGTTGCTGGTCTACCAGAATCCCGAGGCCAAGGAGCGGGGCATCAATCCCTTCGACCATGGGCCGCTCCACACCGACATGTGGAAGACGGAAGGGTTGAAACAAGCGCTCAACCTCTACGGGTTCGACGCGGCCTTTGGCGGCGCGCGGCGCGACGAGGAAAAGAGCCGCGCCAAGGAGCGCATCTTCTCCTTCCGCACCGCATCGCATGGCTGGGACCCCAAGAACCAGCGCCCCGAGCTCTGGAACCTCTACAATGCCCGCAAGAACAAGGGCGAAAGCATCCGCGTCTTCCCGATCAGCAACTGGACCGAGCTCGACATCTGGCAATACATCCATCTGAACGACGTGCCGATCGTGCCGCTCTATTTCGCCCAGCCGCGCCCCACGGTCGAGCGGGACGGCATGTTGCTGATGGTCGATGACGATCGGTTCCCGCTGCAGCCGGGCGAGGAGCCGGTGATGCGATCGATCCGGTTCCGCACGCTGGGCTGCTATCCGCTGACCGGCGCGGTCGAAAGCGAAGCCCAGACGCTGCCCGAGGTGATCCAGGAGACGCTGCTGACCACCACGTCGGAACGCCAAGGCCGCGCCATCGACAAGGACGCCGGCGGCGCGGGCATGGAGAAGAAGAAGCAGGAAGGTTATTTCTGACGAGATAGCCCGCTTCCGGCCGGGCCGAGCTTGTCGACGCCCGGCCCTTGTCTTCAGGAATTACAGCCCCTTCGACACGGTCGGGGGCAAACGGTGAAAGAAACCATCATGTCCGACACCACCACCATGGACGAACCCATCTACAAGACCGATGCCCTGATCGCGCAGGACATCGACCAGTATCTGAAGGTGCATGAGCACAAGACGATGCTGCGCTTCATCACCTGCGGATCGGTGGATGACGGCAAATCGACGCTGATCGGCCGCCTGCTCTACGACAGCAAGATGATCTTCGAGGATCAGTTGGAAGCGCTGCAGTCGGATTCGCGCAAGGTGGGCACGCAGGGGCAGGAGATCGACTTCGCCCTGCTGGTCGACGGGCTTGCCGCCGAACGCGAACAGGGCATCACGATCGACGTCGCCTATCGCTTCTTCGCGACCGAAAAGCGCAAGTTCATCGTCGCCGACACGCCCGGCCACGAACAATATACGCGCAACATGGTGACCGGCGCATCGACCGCCGACCTGGCCGTGATCCTGATCGACGCACGCAAGGGCGTGCTGACCCAGACGCGCCGGCACAGCTATCTGGCGCATCTGATCGGCATCCGGAACATCGTGCTGGCCGTCAACAAGATGGACCTGGTCGGCTATGACCAGTCGGTGTTCGACGCCATCGTCGAGGATTATACCGAATTCGCGACCTCGATCGGCATCACCGCCTTCACCGCCATGCCCATTTCCGGGTTCAAGGGCGACAATATCACCGCCGCGTCGGCCAATACGCCCTGGTACAACGGGCCAAGCCTGATCGAGCATCTGGAGACGGTCGAAGTCAACAGCGCGACCGACGCGGACAAGCCGTTCCGAATGCCGGTGCAATGGGTCAATCGCCCCAATCTCGACTTTCGCGGCTTTTCGGGGCTGATCGCCACCGGCAGCGTGAAGCCGGGCGATGCGGTGCGCGTGCTGCCGTCGGGCAAGACCAGCAAGGTCACGCGGATCGTTACGCTGGATGGCGATCTGGAACAGGCGGTCGCCGGTCAGTCGGTGACGCTGTGTTTTGCCGATGAGATCGACTGTTCGCGCGGCGACGTGATCGCGCTTGCGGACAATCCGCCCCAGGCGGCCGACCAGTTCGAAGCGACGATCGTGTGGATGGCGGACGAGGAAATGCTGCCGGGCCGCGCCTATTGGCTCAAGATCGGCGCGCAGACCGTGACGGCCACGATCCAGCAGCCCAAATATCAGGTCAACGTCAACACGATGGAGCATCTGGCGGCCAAGACGCTGGAACTCAACGCCATCGGCGTTGCCAACCTGTCGACCGACAGGCAGATCGTGTTTGAACCCTATGCCGATAATCGAACGCTGGGCGGCTTCATCCTGATCGACAAGATCAGCAACGCCACCGTTGCCGCGGGCATGCTGCATTTCAGCCTGCGGCGCGCGCAGAATGTCCATTGGCAGGCAACCGACGTCAGCCGCGATTTCCACGCTCGGCTGAAGAACCAGAAGCCCGCCGTGCTGTGGTTCACCGGGCTTTCGGGCGCGGGCAAGTCGACCATCGCCAACCTGGTCGAGAAGAAGCTGGCGCGGATGAACCGCCACACCTTCCTGCTCGACGGCGACAATGTCCGCCATGGCCTCAACAAGGATCTGGGCTTTACCGACGCCGATCGGGTGGAGAATATCCGCCGCGTGGGCGAAGTCGCCAAGCTGATGACCGACGCGGGCCTGATCGTCATCACCGCCTTCATCTCGCCCTTCCGCTCCGAGCGCGACATGGTGCGGCAGATGATGCAGCCGGGCGAGTTTTTCGAGGTGCATATCGACACGCCGCTAGCCGAGGCGGAGAAGCGGGACGTCAAGGGCCTCTACAAGAAGGCGCGGTCGGGCGAGCTCAAGAATTTCACCGGCATCGACAGCCCCTATGAGCCGCCGCAGGACCCGGAAATGCGGATCGACACGACCGTCATGACTGCCGACGAAGCGGCCGACGCGATCGTCGCGAGGCTGATCCCGTGAGCGGCATTGTCGATCCCAAGACGATGAGCGATGCCGATCTGGCGGCGCATCTGGCCGAAGTGGCCGGCCGCATCCTGGTGGAGGTGCGATCGTCCGGGCTGTTCAGCCCCAAGGCGCTGGGCAAGGCCGGCGATCAGACCGCCAACCAGTTTCTGTGCCACGCCTTGCGCGAGGCGCGGCCCGACGATGGACTGCTGTCCGAAGAAGAAAAGGACAACGCAGCGCGGATCGACAAGGAGCGGGTGTGGATCGTCGACCCGGTCGATGGGACGCGGGAATATGGCGAGGCCCGCGCCGACTGGGCCGTGCATGTCGGCATGGCGGTGAACGGCGCGCCGACGATCGGCGCGGTGGCGCTGCCGGGGCTGGACCTGACGGGCACGGGCGGTGGCACCGTGCTGCGATCCGACCAGCCTCGTCCGCTGCCGCCCGCGCCCGAAAAATTGCGCATGGTCGTCAGCCGCACCCGTCCCGCTGCCGAGGCGGTGGCGGTGGCGGACGCGCTGGATGCGGAGTTGGTGCCGATGGGCAGCGCCGGCGCCAAGGCGATGGCGGTGATCCTGGGGCAGGCCGACATTTACCTGCACAGCGGCGGCCAATATGAGTGGGACAGCATGGCGCCGGCGGCGGTCGCACTGGCGCACGGCCTTCATGCCAGCCGGATCGATGGCAGCCCGCTGGTCTATAATCAGCGGGACGTCTACCTGCCCGACCTGCTCATCTGCCGCAAGGAGCATGCGGACAAGGTGCTGGGATTGATCGCGGGCCTGGAGCCAGCGAACGCCTGACGCGCCTTGCCCGGATCAGGCCGTCAGGCGATGATCTGCGAGAAGAGCATGTAGAGAAAGCCCGCCAGCGCGATCGAAACCGGCAGGGTCAACACCCAGGCGATGGCGAGATTGCGGATGGTGCTCATCTGCAGTCCGGAGCGGTTCGCGGCCATCGTGCCGGCCACGCCGGACGACAGGACATGGGTGGTCGACACCGGCAGCCCCAGATGGTCCGCGCCCAGGATCGTACCCATGGCCACCAGTTCGGCCGATGCACCCTGGGCATAAGTAAGGTGCGACTTGCCGATCTTTTCGCCGACCGTCACGACGATCCGCTTCCAGCCGACCATCGTGCCGAGACCAAGCGCGAAGGCGACGGCGACTTTCACCCAGGTGGGGATGAAGCGCGTACCGGCATCCAGCGACCCGCGATAGGTCGCCAGCGTCGTGTTGGCGGCGTCGGACAGGCCGGCGCGCTCGTCCTTGCCCAGCCGCTTGATGGCTTCGGCCGACAGATACATGTCGTTGCGGATATTGCTGACGGCGGCGGCCGGCACCTTGGCGAGCGATCCATATTCACTGACCTGACGATCGACGTCGCGGATCAGCACGGAAAGCGCGGGCAGCGTCGCGTCCGACAATTGACGGTCGGCGATATAGCGCGTGATTTCGCGGCGACCCAGCGCCGGGTCCGCCCCGGCCGTCGGTGGCACGCCCAGAGCCGCCGCCGCAGCGAGGGAATTCTGGTGGAACTCGATCGTATAGCGTTCGGGAACGGCGCGATTGAGGGCATAGGCGGTGGGCACGGTGCCGATCAGGATCAGCATGATGAGGCCCATCCCCTTCTGCCCGTCATTGGACCCATGGGCGAAGCTGACGCCAGTGCAGGTGAAGATCAGCAGCGCGCGGATCCAGGGCGGTGGGGGCACGCCATCCTTGGGTTCGCGATACAGCTCTTCCTTGCGGATGAGGATCTTCATCGCGAGGAACAGCAAGGCGGCCACGCCGAAGCCGACCAGGGGCGAGAAGAGCAGCGCCTGGCCGATTTCGGTCGCCTTGCTCCAATCGACGCCGGCCGTGCCGCTCTTGCCATGCATCATCGCATTGGCGACGCCCACGCCGATGATCGATCCGATCAGCGTGTGCGAACTGGAGGAGGGAATGCCCAGCCACCAGGTGGCGAGATTCCACAGGATCGCCGCGATCAGCAGCGCGAACACCATGGCGAAACCGGCGCTGGACCCGACCTGCAGGATGAGTTCGACCGGCAGCAGCGAGACTATGCCGAAGGCGACCGCGCCGGTCGAGAGCAGCACGCCCAGGAAATTGAAGAAGCCCGACCAGACGACCGCCACATTGGCCGGCATGGCGTTGGTGTAGATGACCGTCGCCACCGCATTGGCGGTGTCATGAAAACCGTTCACGAATTCAAAGCCCAACGCAATGAGCAGCGCCACGAACAGCAGGATGAAGGGCAGATAGGTGGTCGGCTCCACCCCCGCCGCGCTGGCATCGGCATAGATGCTGTAGGCGACATAGAGCAGGGCGACGAGGATCGCCGCGACGAATCCGATCGTTCCGACCAGACCCAGCCCCTTGTCGAGGTCAGGCCTGCCGGCGTCGCCTTCCATGGCGATCGTTGCACTCATTCGATTCGTCCCCTTCGCTCGGTCGGAATTGTGACCAAATTCTTGCTAGGGCGCGTCGATGACATTCAGGTTGCAGTGCAGCGGGCTCAGGGGTCCACCGACAGCGCATGGATCGGCAACAGGGCCGCGCCCAGGGTGATCGGCGATCCGCGCAGCGCGGAGACGCGCACGGGGGGGCGGCGCTGAAAGACGGTGGTGACGAGGTCGGCGCCATGCAGCCGGTCCGCCAGCCCCTGAAGGATGACCGGCGGCAAGGTGCCGGCCAGCATGATCGCGCCCGGGTCCAGCCAGGCGAAGGCGGTGTTGCAGACCGTTTCCAGCTGATGCGCCGCACGGTCGAGCCAGCGCAGGATCGTCGGCGTCTGTGCGGGATCGGCGAAATCAATGTCGGCGAGCGAGGTCAGGGCGCATCCGTCCGCGCGCAGCGTCGCCAGCAGATCGAGCGGGCTCGGCCGCGGCAGATGACCCGGAAAAAGGCAGCCAATCTCTCCCGCGACGCCATATTGACCGCGCACCAGCCGCCCGTCGGTGATGACGCCGGCGCCGATGCCGAAGCCCAGCAGCAGGACGACCAGCGTGGAAAAATCACGGATCAGGCCGCCCAGGTAGAATTCGGCGATGGCAGCCGCATTGGCGTCATTTTCGATCCAGAGCGGCCAGCCCATCTCGGTCGAGAAAATGTCCCGCAAGGGTGCGTCGCGCCAGCCGGGCAGCACATCCACCACGCTCCAGCGATCGCCCGCGGCGGAGAGCGACGGGCCGGGAACCGCGATGCCGATGCCGAGCATTCGTCGCCCCAGCAGCCCGTGACGATCGACCAGCATGTGAGTCAATTGCCGCACGCGGCGGGCAAAGGCCTGCGGATCGAGGGGATCGGTCGCTTCGTGATGCGCGGCGATGGTCGTGCCGGTAAAATCAACCAGCGCGACATCCAGCATGCCCCTGTGCGCGGTCGCGCCCACCGCATAGCCGCCGCCGGCCGCGAGTCGCAGCGGCACCGCCGGGCGACCGCGCCCCTGCGCGCCATTGTCGGGCACTTCCTCTATCAGGCCCAGCGAAAGCAAGTCGCGCGACAGCCGAGTGAGCGCCGTTGCGCTCATTTCCAGTTCGATCGCCAGCGCCGAGCGCGACAGCGATCCCAGGCGGCGCAGCGCCTGAAGAATGCGGCGCTGGTCCTTGTCCAGCGAGGGGAAATGCATGGCAGGTCACCTATGGGCTTCGACCACGCCGCGCCCTATGTGCTTTTATTTATTTTCACAACAATAATTAAAAACGTCATAGTGCGCGACCAGAGGCGCTCCCAACCAAGCCACAGGGGGTCTCTCACCATGATCAAATCGATTCTCGCCACCGGCACGGCGCTCGCCGCGCTTTGCTCCGTCGCTTCCGCGCCCGCTTACGCCCAAGGACCGGACGCGACGCCGGCCGCCGACGCCACCGGCGATGCGCCCAGCGACATCATCGTCACCGGATCGACCCGCGCGCAGCGCCGCTTCGACGTGTCCTATGCAATCAACACCGTGTCGCAGGAAGATGTCGAGAAGATCGCGCCGGTGAACTTCGCCGACCTGATCGGCCAGCTGCCCGGATTCCAGACGGAAATCACCGGCGGCGAGGTGCAGAATATCTATCGCATCCGCGGCCTGCCCAATGATGGCGGGTTCGTGAGCTTCCAGCAGGACGGGCTGCCGCTGTTCCACGAAAATGACGGGGTCTTCTTCCGCGGCGACGCGATCCTGAAGCAGGACCTGATGACCGATCGCGTCGAAGTGGTGCGCGGCGGCCCCGCGCCCGTCTATGCAAGCTATTCGGGCGCAATCATCAACGCCATCACCGTGACCGGCAGCGACGATCCGCGCGGCAAGGCGCAGGTGACGCTGGGCGATACCGGCCTCTTTCGCCTCGACGCCTATCAGGCCGGCCCGATCAGCGAGGACACCTATTATGCGGTGGGCGGCTTCCTCCGCTATCATGACGGCTATCGCGACAATGGCTTCCCCAATGACAAGGGCGGCCAGATCCGCGCGAACATCAAGCATGTCACCGACAATGGGTTCATCAAGCTGAACCTGAACTATGTCAACGATCACAATGTCTTCTACCTGCCGATCCCGATCGCCGACCCGCGCGACCCCAGCCGTTCGCTTGATCCCTATATCGACTATTTCGAAGGGACGATGAACTCGCCGGCCTTCCGCAACGTCAATCTCAAATATCGCGACGGCAACGGCCAGGTCCAGAGCCGCAACAGCGACCTGTCCGATGGCCGCCATATGCAGATGGTCAATTTCGGCGCGCAATATGAAGGGGATTTCGACGGCTGGCTGGTCTCCGCCAAGGCCGGCTACACCCAGGGCAAGCTGGATTTCACCGCCTTCTATTCCACCACCAACCCGGCCGACGCCGATGCGTTCGCCGCCGGTTATCTGTCCCGCGCCAGCGCCGCCTTCGGCGCGGTCGACAGCTTCGGCTATGTGCTCGCCGGCACGAACACCGCCTATGATCCCTATGCCAAGTCGGGGCTGGTCATGCAGGGCCAGTATCGCGACATTCATTCCAAATTCTATTCGGCCCAGGCCAATCTATCGGTCGCGCGCAAGTTCGACACCGGCATCGGCAGCCATGACATCAAGCTGGGCCTTTATGGCAGCCTGTATGGCGAGGACAGCCGGACGCTCTATCAGAATTACCTGATCGAGGTCGCTGGACAGCCGCAGACGCTGGATTTGGTCGCCTACGACGCCACCGGCGCGGAAATCGGCCGCGTCACCGACAATGGCGTGCTCAACTATGCCGCGACGCTGAACCAGGGCGACAGCGACGCCAAGATGTTCGCCATCTACGCCAACGACACCTGGGAGATCGTGCCCGGCCTGCGCATCGATGGCGGCATTCGCCATGAACGCTACAGCTACAAGGGCTGGGCGGCGCTGACCGAACAAGCGGATCTGGGCGACGGAGCGACGCTGGCGGACGACACCACCCGCGCCTTCACCGGCGTCATCCTGAACCAGAAGCGCAAGACCGAGGTCACCAACTGGACGATCGGCGCCAATTACGACTTCAGCCGCAACATCGGCGTCTATGGCCGCGCGTCGCACCTGGAAACGCCGCCCAATGTGCAGACGGTGATGAGCATCAACCCGACGATCATCACCACGGTCGCGGATCAATATGAAGCCGGGCTCAAGCTCGCCTTCGGCCGATCCTACCTCTACATCACCGGTTTCTACACCAATTTCGACCCGCTGAACGCGTCCTTCCTGGCCTATGACCCGACCACCGGCCGCAACGACGTCAACGTACCCTTCATCGGCGAAGCGCAGGTCAAGGGCGTCGAGTTCGACGGCAGCCTGGCGGTGACACCCTGGTTCACGCTGAACGGCGCCCTGACGATCAGCGACCCCAAATACAAGAATTTCGAGAGCGCGACCGGGGCCGACCCGGAGCAGGCAGAAGGCAACCAGATCGTTCGCCAGCCCAAGATTTATGGCAATATCCGTCCGAGTTTCGACTTCCAGACCGGGGAGACGGACGTGTCGGTCTATGGCCGCTACACCTATATGGGCAAGCGCTATGTCGACCTCTACAACAACACCGCCCTTCCCTCCTATGGGACGGTGGGCGCGGGTGTCACCGCGCGGCGGGGCAGCTGGCAGCTGCAGATCGTGGGCGACAATCTGTTCAATGCCCATGGCCTGACCGAAGGCAATACCCGCACCGACTCGCTTGCGGGTCAGGGAAGTTCGGAGGCGATCTACGGCCGTCCGATCTTCGGTCGCAACTTCCGCCTCGTCATCAGCAAGTCCTGGTGATGATGCGCAGCATCCTGCACATGGCCGCCCCGGTCGTGACGATGGCGATGATCGCGACGGCGACTGTCCCGGCTGAAGCCGGGGCAGTGCGCGATCAGCTGGCCGCGCAGCTGTCGCAGCGCCTTTTCCCCCTGTTCGATGCGGTCGGCGAGGATGCCCGCCACATGCGCACCCTGCGCGCCGACCCGGCGCTGTCCGCTGCGCTCCAGGCGCGGGTGGCGCGGCGCGCCGCCTGCGCGGACGCGCCCCTGTGCATCGCCCATGCCATGCTCTGGACGGCGGAAGAGGCCGAGGCGCTGACGCGAGCGGCCGCCACTTTGGACGGCATGCCCGCGCCGGACGACGGACTGGCCGCCCAGGCCGGCCGGGAAGTGGCAGGGGTCAACGCGATCGTGCGCAGCTATGGGCTGGGCGACGTGCCCCCTTATCCCGACATCGACGGAGCGGGCGCGATCGACCCGCGTGAACGGGAGGCGCGGCTGCGGGCGGCGCAATGGCTGGCGCCGCTGCCGCGCGCCGGATCGGTGCAGGCGATGGATCCGAGCTTCGACTATGCGCTGGCGCTGCTCGATGGCAGCGATCGGACCGATGCAATCGGCTATGAGCCGCGCGATGGCGGCGCCAACAGGGCCGCGATGGAGCGGGCGCGAGCGATCGACTGGAGCCGCTATCGCTACAGCGCGATGATCGTCACCGGCATTGGTCCGGAGATCGAAGGCATGGCGCTGAGCCCGGTCGGCAAATATCATCTGCGCCTGGCGGCCGACCGGTTCGCCCGAGGAGAAGCGCCGTTCATCATCCTGACCGGCGGGCGCGCCCATCCACGCGCCACGCCCTTCGCTGAAGCGGCGGAGATGCGCCAGGCGCTGATCGACCGCTATGGCATACCGGCCGAAGCGATCGTCATCGAGCCCTATGCCCGACACACCACCACCAATTTGCGCAACGCCGCGCGCTTGTTGATGATGCTGCGCGCGCCGATGAACAAGGATGCGCTGATCGTCTGCAACCCAAGTCAAAGCGCGTCGATCGAAAGCGGCGACTTCGTGCGGCGCAATACACGGGAACTGGGTTATCAGCCAGGCACGATAGGCGCTCGGCTGTCGCCCACCGAATTGCTGTTCCGTCCCCTGCCCCAATCGAACCGGGTCGATCCGCGCGATCCGCTCGACCCCTGAGGAGCCTGCCCATGCATGTCCTGCCCCTCACGCTCATCGCGCTGTCCGGCGCGGCGATGATGCTGCCCCAGTCCGCAAGCGCCTGGGGCGGGACCGCGCATGCGGTGATCGACCGCGCCGCGATCGAGGCCATTCCCGACGATGGCCCGGTGTTCCTGCGCCGCCATGCCGCCTATATTGCCGCTTCCGCTTCGCTGCCCGACAGCTGGCGCGGCGCGTCGGAGAATTTCTCCAAGATCGAGGAAGATCCCAATCATGGCTGGTTCCGGGAGCAATTCGCTTTCGTCCGGCCGATCCCGCGTTCGCGCTATGAATTCATCCTGGCGCTCTACAAACATCATGAGCAGATCAAGGACAGTGACCCGGCGACGGCGGCGCGCACCAATGTGCGATGGACCGGCACCCTGCCCTATGCCGCGATCGAGGCCTATGACCGGATGGTCGTGTGCATGCGCCAGATCCGCAAGGCGCAGGCGGAAGGCGCCAGCACCGCTTTTCCCGAGCAGCATTGCGCCTTTCAGGCGATCCGCCTGGGCCATTATATCGGCGATGGCGGGCAGCCGCTGCATGACTCGATCCATTCCGACGGTTGGATCGGCGACAATCCCCAGGGTTATACGCGCGACCGCAGCATCCATGGCCGGTTCGAAAGCCAGTTCGTCGACGGCATGGGGCTGAGCGTGGCCGACATCGCGCCCCGGATCGGCGCACCGGGGCACCGCAGCGGCGACATGTTCAATGCGGTGCTCGCTTATCTCGACGAAGCGGGCGATCAGGTGGAGACGGTCTACAAGCTGGAGAAGCGGGACGGATTTGCCGATTTCGCCGACCCCGACGTGCGCGCCCTGATCTATGAGCGGACAGCGGCGGCGGCGGCGATGCTGCGCGACATGGTCTGTCGCGCCTGGACGGAGAGCGCCTCACCCCCCGCCGAGGTGAAGCCGGGGCCGCTCGATTTCGATAATCCGCGCTTCAATCCCGAAACCGGCTCCGCACCCGACTGAGCGCGGCGACGCGCCAAGGCGGCAAGCAGACGGGCGTGCCTGCCATGATCAAGGTCGAAGCGCCGCAGCAGACCCATGGCGGCGAGCGCTCCGGCCAGCGGCACGCCCAAACCGAGCGTTAGCATCCCGGCCTGCACCGTCCCGCCCTGCGGCATGGCGGGCGCATAGCCGAGCGCGCCCAAAGTCCAGCCGATCAAGGCCGTGGAAGCCGCACCGCTCGCCTTCACGACGACGAGATAATAAGCGAACAGTCCCGTTTCGAAACGCCGCCCGCTGCGCCATTCGACCACATCGACCGCATCGGCAAGCAGCCCCCAGGGGAGCATGAAGACGCTGGCGAAGCCGAAGCCGATCAAGGCCGCGCAGGCGATCAGCGCGGGAGGAGAGGCGAGGCAGAGCGCGAACAAGATGAGCCCGGCGGCGCTCACGCCATGCCCTGCCGCCAGCAGGAGGCTCTTGCTGAACCTGTGCGTCAATGCGGTCCAGCCAATGACGCCGGCGAACTGCCCCGCGGTCACCGCCAACAACAGCGTCGGCACCAGATCGGGCCGATGCACGACATAGCTTCCGATATATAGCAGCATCCGGCCGAAGCTGGGCGCGGCAAAGCCGGTCAGCATGGCCAGCAGCCCCATGCCCAGCACCATCGGGTCGCGCAACGGCACCGATATGCCATCGCTTGCAGCCGATACGTCGCGCCGCCCGCCGCTGGACGCGAGGGCGCATGCGATCATGGTGAGCGCGAACAGCGCCGCCGCAGCGCCCCCTGTCACCGCCAGCCGATCGAATGCCTGCGCGCGGCCAGCCTGCTGGACGAGCGGCGTCAGGATCGTCGCGATGGTAAGCGCCGCGGTGGTGCTGAACAGCAGCCGATAGCCAGACACCCTGCCCCGCGCGCGGCTGTCGCCCGCCACCTGCGCCATCAGCGCATTGTGCGGCACGTCGATCACCGCATAGGCGCCGCGGAAAATCAGCAGCGCGGCGGCCAAGGGCCAAAGCTGACGCGCGCCCAGGGCCGGCATGGCGTAGAGCAGCGCGAAGGCGAGAGCGCAGGGCGTCGCCGCGGCGACCACCAGCCAGCGATAGCCCCTGCCCGCCCGCCGCAACCGGATGACCAGCCGCGCCGCCACCAGATCGAACAGAAGATCGCCGCACAAGGCGACCAGCATCATCAGCCCGGCGGTCGTTGCGCCGAGTCCCAGCACGTCGGTGAGCAGGAACAGGATGGTGAGGTCCGCGCCGGAGAAGAGCAGCGCCTTGCCGAAATTGCCCGAGGAATAGGCGAGCATCCGTGCCTCGGTTGCCATGTTCGACAAGGAAGGTCTCACCAGGGTCTGAGTGAAGGACGCCAGCGGCGCTGGCTCGCCTGTGCCGCCGCCTAGGCGCGCATTCTTTCAGTTTCGCGACAGCAGCGCTTCACTGTCAGCGGCAGGGCGAAGCCGTCATCCGCTGGTGCTGCGCCGGACGACGAGGCGGGCGGGCAGCATGGTGGGCGGAAGGGCGCGCCCTTCCACCTGCGCCAGCACCGTTTCCACGAGCAGCTCCCCGGCGCCCTTCAAATCCTGCATGATGGTCGTGAGCGGCGGGCTGGTCAGGCTGGCGGCTGGGATGTCATCAAAGCCGACGATCGCCACATTCTTCGGGATGCTCATCCCCTTTTCGGCCAGAGCGCGCATCGCGCCGATGGCGATCAGGTCGCTGGCCGCGAAGATCGCGTCGAAGGAGACATCCCGCTCCATCAGCGTTCGCGCGGCCGCCTGGCCTGCATCCTCGGCGGTCAGGGCGTCGACCTGCAACAAGGGATCGGGCGTGATGCCCCGCGCCTGAAGGGCGGCGCACAGGCCTTGGTAGCGATCCGCAAATTCGGGATAATGTTCATCGGCATGGCCCAGAAAGGCGATGCGACGCCGGCCGAGCGCCAGCAGATGCTCGCCGGCGAGCCGCCCCGCGCCGACATTGTCCGATCCCACAGTAGACCCGATATTGTCGTCGCCGACCGACCCCCAGCGCACGAAATGGGTGCCATGGCCGACCAGCTGCTCCAGCCGCTGCTTGTAGAGCGTATAGTCGCCATAGCCGAGGAGGATCAGCCCGTCGGCGCGATGGCTATCCTGGTAACGGACATGCCAGTCATCCTCCATCTTCTGGAAGGAGATCAGCAGGTCCAGGCCATGGGCGGCGCATTGGCGGGTAATCGACCCCAGCATCGCCAGGAAGAAGGGGTTGATGTTGGATTCATCGGGCGTCGGATCTTCGAAAAAGAGCAGCGCGATGGTGTTGGAGCGCTGCGAGCGCAGCGAGGAGGCGTTCTTGTCGACCGAATAGTTGAGCTCGCGCGCGATCGCTTCGATCCGCTGCCGGGTAGCGAGGCTGACGGAGCGCGACCCCCGCAGGGCGCGGCTCACCGTGGGCTGCGACACGCCGGCCAGATAGGCGATGTCGAAGCTGGTCGGTTTGCTGCTCGGCTGCCGCCCCATCTGTGTCTCCTGCGCGTGTCCCTTGGTAGAAGCCTCGGCAAAGCGGCGCAATTGCCTAGCTTCGCCCCGCCCCTCCGCGTTGCACCGGGGCCACAGTGCCGTGCTTCCCGTGCCGGCTGCATATTATGCGTATACGTATGCCCTATGGCGGCTTCCGGCCGACGCGGCATAGATGGACGCCACCGCGGGGAAGTGGCGCTACACGGCCACCAGCGCGGCCGACAAAGGGTTTCGCGCCGGCTGCGACAGGGATCGCCGGTGGCAAGGGGAGAGGATATAGTGGCCAATCATTTCGACCGCGCCCAGTGGCTGGGCGCTTCCATGCTCGCGATCGTCGCGGCGGCGGGCGCTGCGCCCGCCATGGCGCAGGACAGCGCGCCCCAAGCCGAAAGCGCGCCGCAGGATGATCCTGCCAGCACGATCGTCGTCACCGGTTTCCGCGCCGCGCTGGAGAATGCGGTCAATGTGAAGAAGAATGCGCAGACGATCGTCGAATCGGTTTCGGCTGAGGATATCGGCAAGCTGCCCGACGCGTCGATCGGCGAATCCATCGCTCGCCTGCCCGGCCTGACATCGCAGCGCCTGTTCGGCCGCGCCAATTCGATCGCGATCCGCGGCGCCAGCGCCGACCTGTCCTCGACCACGCTCAATGGCCGGCCGCAGACGTCGACCGGAGAGCAGCGCAATGTCGAGTTCGACCAATATCCCGCCGAAGTCGTCAGCCGCGTGGATGTCTACAAGACGCCGCAGGCCAACCTCATCCATCAGGGGCTGGTCGGCACGGTCGACATCCGCACCATCCGCCCGCTCGATTATGGCAAGCAGCTGGTCGCCGTCGGCGCACGCGGCGTCTATGCCGACCTGGGCAAGGTCAACGCCGACAGCAAGGATATGGGCTATCGCCTGACCGGCACCTATGTCGACCAGTTTGCCGGCGACCGCATCGGCGTCGCCCTGTCGGTCGCCTATAGCGACGAGCCCTACCAGTCCAAGGAGTTCGAAGCCTGGGGCTATGCCGACACTCCCGATGGCGAGAAGGTGATTGGCGGCGTCAAGCCGTTTGGCGTGTCCACCCAGCTCAAGCGCCTGGGCATCCAGGGCAGCGTGCAGGTGCAGGCGACCGACACGCTGATGCTGACCTTCGATGGCTTCTACGGCGACTTCAAGGACAAGCAGATCAAGCGCGGCGTGGAATTCCCGCTCTACTGGTCCAGCGCGACGCTGGTCCCCGGCAGCACGACGAGCGACGGCAATTTCATCGACAGCGGCACCTTCACCAATGTCGAAGCGGTGGTGAACAACCATGGCTATGAACGCACGTCGCAGATATTCTCGGGCGGCTTCAACGCCAAATATAGCGGGGACGACGGCTGGTCGGCCAGTTTCGACTTTGGCTATTCGCGCACCGATCGCAGCGAGCTGTCGCTCGAAACCAATGCTGGCACCGGCTATGGCCCCGGTGTGGGCGCGACCGACACGCTGGATTTCGTCAGCACCCGCACCGGCACGCGCTTCACCAGCAGCCAGCTGGACTATAGCGATCCGGACCTCATGGTCCTGACCGATCCGCTGGGCTGGGGCGCGGGCGCGCCGCTCGGCCATCAGGAGGGCTATTATAACGACCGCATCATCGATGATGAGCTGAAAAGCTATCAGATCGAGTTCGGCAAGGAGGTCGACAGCGGTTTCCTGTCCAAGGTGACGGCGGGCCTGGGCTATACCGATCGCACCAAGTCCAAGACGCCCAACGAATATTTCCTGAACCTCGCCAATGGCGCTACGTCGCTGGTGCTGCCCGACCAATATCGGATGAGCGCCACGGATCTGGACATTATCGGCGTCGGGCCGATCCTGTCCTATGACCCGTTCCAGCTGCTGGAGGACGGCGTCTATGTGCTGACCGCAAACCCCAGCAAGGATGTGCCCGCCAAGGCCTATTCCGTCACCGAGCGCGTGATGTCCGCCTATCTGATGGCCGACATCAAGGCCGCGGTGGGCTCGGCCGAACTGACCGGCAATGTGGGCGTGCTGGCGCAGAATACCGAGCAGAAGTCGCGCGGCTTCCAGAATCTGGCGGCGGCCGACCTGGTGCCGACGACGCGCGGCGCGACCTATTGGGATGTCCTGCCCAGCGCCAACCTGTCGCTGCGCTTCCCGAGCGATTTCGTCATCCGCCTGTCGGGCGCGCGCGAAATCCAGCGCCCCCGCTTCGAGGATATGAAGGTCAGCCTGGATTATGGCTACAACACCAACAGCGGCACCATCACCGGCACCGGCGGCACGCCGACGCTGCGCCCCTATCGCGCCTGGGCGGCGGACCTCAATTTCGAAAAATATTTCGGCACCAAGGGCTATGTCGGCCTGCAGCTCTTCTACAAGAAGCTGCAAAGCTACGTCTATCGCGAGACGGTGCCGTTCGACTATACCGGCCTACCGATCGTCCTGCCGCCGGGCGTCACCGATCTGCAAGGCACGATCACGCGACCGGTGAACGGATCGGGTGGCAAGCTCTATGGCTTCGAAATCGCGGGCACCGTGCCGTTTGAAGTGATCACGCCCGCGCTGGAGGGCTTTGGCGTCACCGGCGGCGCGGGCTATACCAAGACGAGCATCCGGCCCGGCGTCGATGCAGCGGCGGAAGACCTGCCCGATTATTCGCGCTGGGTCGCGAACGGCACGCTGTTCTTCGAAAAATGGGGCTTTTCGGCGCGCGGGTCTGTGCGTTACCGGTCCTCCTTCGTAGGCCAATTCGTCGGCTTCGGCGGCGAGCGGGAATTGCGCCGCGCGCTGAGCGAGACGATCGTCGACGGGCAGATCGGCTATGACTTCCAGAAGGGCAGCGCGCTGGAAGGCCTGTCGCTCTTCCTGCAGGGCCAGAATCTCACCGATGAGCCCTTCGTGTCCGTCGACACCGGCGCTTCGATCCAGATCCGCAACTATCAAAGCTATGGCCGCCGCTTCATGGCGGGCTTCAACTACCGCTTCTGATGTGTAGAGTTGGGCCGGCGGCGTCCAGCCGCCGGCCATTCACGGGGGTCAAGCAGAGGGGTTTCCCGATGGGACGAACGGCCACGACCATTATCGTGACGGCCGCCGCCAGCCTCGTGGCCTTGAGCGCCGCGTCGGCCCGCGCGGACACGCTGTCGGAACTGCGCGCGCGAACGCCCGTGCAGGAGATCGTCTATTTCGTCCTGCCCGACCGGTTCGCCAATGGCGATCCGCGCAACGACAAGGGCGGCGTGAAAGGCGGACGGCTCCAGACCGGCTATGACCCCGCCTCGCGCGGCTTCTACCATGGCGGCGACCTCAAAGGGCTGACCGCGAAGCTGGACTATATTCAGGGGCTGGGCGCCACCGCCATCTGGCTCGCGCCCATCTTCAAGAACAAGCCCGTGCAGGGCGGGCCCGGCCAGGAGAGCGCAGGCTATCATGGCTATTGGGTGACCGACTTCACGCAGGTCGACCCGCATTTCGGCACGGACGCGGACTTTCGGGCGCTGGTGGACGCCGCTCATGCGCGCGGCATGAAAGTCTATATGGACATCATCGCCAACCATACCGCCGACGTCATCCAGTATCGCGAGAGCCCCGCAAGCGCGGCCCCATATCGCTCCAAGGCCGACTATCCCTTTTCCCGCCGGGGCGGCGTCACCGGCGCGCCGATCAACGGCGGCTTTGCGGGCGATGACGACGCAAGCCCCGCCAACTGGGGAAAGCTGACCGATCCCGCCTTCGCCTACACGCCGGTCATTCCCAAGGGCGAGGAAAAGGCGAAGGTGCCAGCCTGGCTGAACGATCCCGTCTATTATCATAATCGCGGCGACACCGATTGGCGCGGCGAAAGCGCGCAATATGGCGACTTTGTCGGTCTGGACGATCTGGCGACCGAAAATCCGCGCGTGGTGGATGGCTTCATCGCCATCTACAAGGGGTGGATCGACCGGTTCGGCATCGACGGCTATCGCATCGACACCGCCAAGCATGTGAACCCGCAATTCTGGCGCGCCTTCATCCCCGCCATCCGCCACCATGCGGCCGCGAAGGGCATCCCGAACTTCCACATTTTCGGGGAAGTCGCGACGGGCGACTATGATCCCGCTCTGTTGGCGAGCTGGACTCGCAACGCCGGGTTTCCGGCCGTGCTCGACTTCGCGTTCATGCGCGCGGCGGTGGACGCGGCCAGCGGCAAGAGCGGCACCGACATGCTCGCGCGCCTGACGCAGGACGATGTCCTCTATGAAGGTGGCACGTCGGCGGCGCTGCAGCTGCCTACTTTCCTGGGCAATCATGACGCCGGGCGCTTCGCCTTCTTCCTGCGTGAGGCTAGGCCGCAGATGGGCGCGGACGAAGAGCTGGCGCGGACTTTGCTCGGCCACGCTATGCTGCTGACCCTGCGCGGCGTGCCGACGCTCTATTATGGCGATGAGCAGGGCTTTGCCGGCACGGGCAATGACCAGCAGGCGCGGCAGGACATGTTCCCCTCGCGCGTGGCGGAGTATAATAGCGATCGGCTCGTCGGCACCAGCGCGACAACGGCAGCCGACAATTTCGCCATCGATCATCCAGTCTATGCCGAAATCGCTCGGCTGGCCAAGTTGCGCCGCGCAACCCCGGCCCTGTCGCGCGGCGCGACCACGGTGCGCGCCAGTTCGGACAAGCCGGGACTCTTCGCCGTCTCCCGCTTCGATCCCGACAACGGCCGCGAAGTGCTGATCGCCTTCAACACCAGCGACACGGCGCTGACAACTCAGGTCGCGGTCGATCCGGCCAGCCGGAACTTCGCCCCCCTGTCGGGCGATTGCCCCGCCATGGCTGCCGCGCCCGGCAGCCTGACCCTTACCCTGCCCGCCTTCGGCTATGCCGTCTGCGCCGCCCAACCCTGATCCCCGGAAGACCGCATGATGCCTGACCCGATCCCGACCGACCTTCCCTGGTGGAAGGGCGCCGTCATCTACCAGATTTACCCGCGCAGCTTCCAGGACAGTAATGGCGACGGCATCGGCGATCTCGCCGGCATCACGCAGCGGCTGGAGCATGTCGCCAGGCTGGGTGCCGATGCGATCTGGATTTCGCCCTTCTTCACGTCCCCGATGCGCGATTTCGGCTATGACATTGCCGATTATTGCGGCGTCGATCCGATCTTCGGCACCATCGCCGATTTCGATGCGCTGGTGGCGCGGGCCCATGAGCTGGGCCTCAAGGTCACCATCGACCAGGTATATGCGCACACGTCCGATCTGCATGCCTGGTTTCAGGACAGCCGCGCGGGGAAGTCGAGCGACAAGGCGGACTGGTATGTATGGGCAGATCCGAAGCCGGACGGCAGCCCTCCCAACAACTGGCAGTCGGTGTTCGGCGGACCAGCCTGGACCTGGGACGCGCGGCGCGGCCAATATTATATGCACCAATTCCTCGCCAGCCAGCCGCAGCTCAATGTCCATCTGGATGCGGTGCAGGACGCGTTGCTCGGCGCGATGCGCTTCTGGCTCGACCGCGGCGTCGACGGCTTCCGCCTCGATGCGCTCAACCATTCCATGCATGACCCGCAATTGCGCGACAATCCGCCTGCCCCGGACGATGGCAAGCCGCGCACCCGCCCCTTCGACTTCCAGATCCGCCGCTACAACCAGTCGCATCCCGACGTCGTCGGGTTCGTCGAGCGCATCCGGGCGCTGTGCGACAACTATGGGGCCGTGTTCACCATGGCGGAAGTGGGCGGCGACCTCGCCGAAAAGGAGATGAAGGCCTATACGGCGGGGGACACGCGCCTCAACAGCGCCTATGGCTTCAATTTCCTCTATGCTCCCGCGCTGACGCCGGCTCTGGTCAAGGACACGGTCGAGCGCTGGCCCGATGAGCCGGGCATGGGCTGGCCTAGCTGGGCGTTCGAAAATCATGACGCGCCGCGCGCGCTGTCACGCTGGTGCGCGCCCGAGGATCGCCCCGCCTTCGCGCGGCTCAAGATGGCGCTGCTGATGGCTTTGCGCGGCAACCCCATCCTTTATCAGGGCGAGGAACTGGGCATCACCCAGGTCGATATTCCCTTCGAACGGCTGCAGGACCCCGAAGCGATCGCCAACTGGCCGCTCACCCTGTCGCGCGACGGCGCGCGCACGCCGCTGCCCTGGAGCGCCGGCGCGGCGCAGGCGGGCTTTTCCAGCGTAGAACCCTGGCTGCCGCATGGGGAGGATCATCTGGCGCTTGCGGTCGACGCGCAGGAGGCCGACCCCCAGTCGCTGCTCGCCTTCACCCGCGACCTGCTCGCGCTGCGCAAGGCGCATCCGGTGCTGCGCCATGGCGCGCTGGACGTGCTGATCGCGGACGAGCAGCGGTTGATGTTCCGCCGACGGACGCAGGACCAGTCGCTGCTCTGCCTGTTCAACCTGTCGAACCGGGCCGCAGAATGGCCGCTGGAGGCGGCCGGAGCCGACCCCGTCATCTGCGCCGTCAATGGCGCCGCACCTGGCATCTTGCCCGCTTATGGCGCGCTGCTGATCGAGGAATGAGGAGAAAGTCATGCTGACCCCCGCGCTGCGCGCCTGCGCGCTGACCCTGCCGCTCGCACTGATGACATCGGCGATGGCGCAGGACAGCAAACCCGCCGTCACCGCCACGTCGCCCGACGGCAGCATCCTGCTGACCATATCGACCGACAATGACAGCCGCCCGACCTGGTCGCTTTCGCGCAAGGGCAAGCTGCTGATCGCGCCATCGAAGCTGGGCTTCCTGCTGACCGACGGGCTCAACATGACGCGGGGCTTCTCAATCATCGGATCGGACAAGGCGAGCGGCAAGGAAAAATGGGAGCAGCCCTGGGGCGAACGTCGCTTCATCACCGACCATCATAATGAACTGCTGGTCCGCTTCCGCCAGTCGGATGTGCAGGGCAATCGCCTGATGAACATCCGCTTCCGCCTGTTCGATGACGGTGTGGGCTTCCGCTACGAGCTGCCCGAACAGCCGGGGCTCAAGACGATGCGCATCGCCGATGAGACGACCGAGTTCGACATCGCACCCGAAGGCACGGCCTGGTGGATTCCCGGCGGTGAGTGGAACCGTTATGAGCAGGTCTATCAGAAGACGCCGATCGACGCTGTGTCCACCGCGCATACGCCGATCACCATGCGTCTTGATGACGGCACGCATGTGAGCTTCCATGAAGCCGCGCTGGTCGATTATGCCGGCTATTGGCTCAAGCGCGCGGATGGACGCAAGTTCCGTACGACCCTGGCGCCGTCTTCGCAGGCGGCGCGAGTGACGCGCGACCTGCCCTTCAACACGCCCTGGCGCACGATGCGCATCGCCGACGATGCGGCGGGCCTGGTTGAAAATGATCTGGAGCTGAACCTCAACGAGCCCAACAAGCTGGGCGACGTCAGCTGGTTCACGCCGGCCAAATATATCGGCATCTGGTGGGGCATGATCCGGGGCGACTGGTCCTGGGCGGAAGGCCCCAAACATGGGGCGACGACCGAGCGGACGAAGCAATATATCGACTTCGCGGCGAAGCATGGCTTCCGCGGCGTACTGGTCGAAGGCTGGGACAAGGGCTGGAACGGCGAATGGTTCGGCCATGGCGACGATTTCAGCTTCACCCAGCCAACGCCGGATTTCGACCTGCCGGGCCTGGCCGCCTATGCGCGAAAGAAGGGCGTCCGCCTGATCGGCCATCATGAAACGGGCGGCAATATCGCCAATTATGAGGCGCAGCTGGACGACGCGATGGCGCTTTATGGACGCTTGGGCGTCGATGTGGTCAAGACCGGCTATGTCGCCGACGCCGGCGGGATCATCGCGCCGGGCGATGCGGCGGGACAGCGGCGGATGGAGTGGCATGACGGCCAGCGCATGGCGCAGCATCATCTGAAAGTGGTGGAGACCGCCGCCCGCAACCATGTCGCGGTGAACGCGCATGAGCCGATCAAGGATACGGGCCTGCGCCGCACCTACCCCAACTGGGTCGGGCGGGAAGGCGCGCGCGGCATGGAATATAATGCCTGGGGCGCCTTCGCCAACGGGCCGGACCATGAACCGACGCTGGTCTATACCCGCATGCTGTCGGGGCCGATGGACTTCACCCCCGGCGTGCTGAGCCTGGAAGGCGCCAACCACGCGCCGCTCGCCTCCACCCTGGCCAAGCAACTGGGCCTTTATCTGGCGATCTATTCGCCGATCCAGATGGCCGCCGATTTCATCGAGACGCTGGCAAAATATCCCAAGGAACTGGCGTTTATCCGCCAGGTGCCCGCCGACTGGGCGGAAAGCCACCTGATCGCGGGCGAGGTCGGCGATTATGCGATCTTTGCGCGCAAGGACCGCAGCAGCGCGGACTGGTATGTCGGCGGCGTCAATGACGCGACGGCCAGGACGGTATCGCTGACCTTCGATCAGCTGGAGCCGGGCAAGGCCTATAGCGCCACCATCTACAAGGACGGCGAAGGCGCAACCTATCTGACGGAGGCGCGCCACCGCATCGCCTATGAAACCCGCACGGTCCGCAAGGGCGACAGCTACACATTATGGCTGGCGCCGGGCGGTGGCGCCGCGATCCGCCTCACCCCGCAACGATGATGCGCATCCGGCCTTGAAGGCCGGTCTCCCCCGCCGCCGGATCGGACTGCACGCCGATCCGGCGGCATCCTGAAAGACGGCTCAGCGGAAGCCAGCGCAAGAAAATGACAGCTCACGGGGGCAGAAGGAATAATTTGTTTCAATACCTGACCTCAGCCTGTAGAGGAGCCGCCTCCATACGCTGAAGGACCCGAGTCATGCCTGCCTATCGTTCCCGCACCACCACCCACGGCCGCAACATGGCGGGCGCGCGTGGCCTTTGGCGCGCGACGGGGATGAAGGACGAGGATTTTGGCAAGCCGATCATCGCCATCGCCAACAGCTTCACCCAGTTCGTGCCCGGCCATGTCCATCTGAAGGATCTGGGGCAGCTGGTCGCGCGCGAGATCGAGGCGGCCGGCGGCGTCGCCAAGGAATTCAACACCATCGCGGTCGATGACGGCATCGCCATGGGCCATGGCGGCATGCTCTATTCGCTGCCCAGCCGCGACCTGATCGCCGACAGCGTCGAATATATGGTCAACGCCCATTGCGCCGACGCGATCGTGTGCATCTCCAACTGCGACAAGATCACGCCGGGGATGCTGATGGCCGCCATGCGCCTCAACATCCCGGTCGTCTTCGTGTCCGGCGGCCCGATGGAAGCGGGCAAGGCGGTCGTCCGCGGCAAGAAGCAGGCGCTCGACCTGGTCGACGCGATGGTCGTTGCCGCCGACGAAAGCTATACCGACGAGGAAGTGCAGACGATCGAGCGCTCCGCCTGCCCGACCTGCGGCAGCTGTTCGGGCATGTTCACGGCCAATTCGATGAATTGCCTGACAGAAGCGCTGGGCCTGTCACTGCCCGGCAATGGATCGACGTTGGCCACCCACGCCGACCGCGAGCGGCTGTTCCGCGAGGCCGGGCATCTGATCGTCGACATCACCAAGCGCTATTATGAGCAGGATGACGACAGCGTGCTGCCGCGGTCCATCGCCAGCTACGCCGCCTTCGAAAATGCGATGAGCCTGGACATCGCCATGGGCGGATCGTCCAACACGGTGCTGCACCTGCTCGCTGCCGCTCATGAAGGCGGCGTCGATTTCACCATGGCGGATATCGACCGGCTGTCGCGCCGCGTGCCCTGCCTCTGCAAGGTCGCGCCCGCGAAGAACGACGTCCATATGGAGGATGTCCACCGCGCCGGCGGGATCATGGCGATCCTGGGCGAGCTGGAGCGCGCGGGGCTGATCGACGCCAGCCTGCCAACGGTGCACAGCCGCACGATGGGCGATGCGCTCGCCCGCTGGGACATCGGCCGCACCAACAGCGAAGAGGTGCGCAATTTCTATCGCGCCGCGCCCGGCGGCGTGCCGACGCAGGTCGCCTTCAGCCAGGCGGCGCGCTGGGAGGAACTGGACAGCGACCGCGAGAAGGGCGTCATCCGCTCTGCCGAACATGCCTTTTCCAAGGATGGCGGCCTGGCCGTGCTGTTCGGCAACCTCGCGCCCGAAGGCTGCATCGTGAAGACCGCGGGCGTGGACGAGAGCATCCTCGTCTTCCACGGAACGGCGCGCGTCTACGAAAGCCAGGACGCGGCGGTCGCCGGTATCCTGGGCAATGAAGTCAAGGCAGGCGATGTCGTCATCATCCGTTATGAAGGGCCAAAGGGCGGGCCCGGCATGCAGGAAATGCTCTATCCCACCAGTTACCTCAAGTCGAAGGGTCTGGGAAAAGCCTGCGCGCTCATCACGGACGGGCGTTTTTCCGGCGGAACGTCGGGCCTGTCGATCGGTCATGTCTCGCCCGAAGCGGCCGAAGGCGGGCTGATCGCGCTGGTCGAGACGGGCGATCCGATCGTGATCGACATCCCCGCCCGCGTCATCAAGGTCGATCTGGACGACGCGATCCTGGCCGAGCGCCGCGCCGATATGGAAGCGCGGGGCGCCAAGGCGTGGAAGCCCTTCGGCCGCAAGCGCGCCGTGTCCCCGGCGTTGCGCGCCTATGCGGCGATGACGACCAACGCCGCCAAGGGTGCGGTGCGCGACGTCAGCCAGATCGAGCGCTGAGCGCAAGCCATGCGCGGCATTCATCATATTGCGATCATCGGTTCGGACTATGCCCGATCGCGCCATTTCTACAGCGCGATCCTTGGCCTTCCAGTCGTGCATGAGGTCTATCGCGAGGCGCGAGACAGCTGGAAATGCGACCTCGATGCCGGCAACGCGCGGATCGAGCTTTTTTCCTTCCCCGCGCCCCCGCCCCGCCCCACCCGGCCGGAAGCCTGCGGGCTGCGCCACCTGTCCTTCGCCGTCGCCGACCTGGACGCTGAAGTCGCGCGCCTGGGGGGTCATGGCGTTGAATGCGAGCCGATCCGGATCGACGAATATACCGGCCAGCGCTTCACTTTCTTCAGCGACCCCGATGGCCTGCCGCTGGAACTCTATGAAGAGACAGAGGCTTGATGACTGCGAATAGGGGTTGGCAAGTCCGCCCCGGACGGGTGTAGAGGCTGCAATCGCTTGTCACAGGAGTTGCCGCATGAAGACCCGCGCCGCCGTCGCCTTTGAAGCCAAGAAGCCGCTCGAAATCGTCGAGCTGGACCTGGAAGGGCCCAAGGCCGGCGAGGTACTGGTGGAAATCATGGCGACAGGCATCTGCCACACTGACGCCTACACGCTGGATGGGTTCGACAGCGAAGGCATCTTCCCGTCGATCCTGGGCCATGAAGGCGCCGGCATCGTTCGCGAAGTGGGCGCCGGCGTCACCAGCGTGAAGCCTGGGGACCATGTCATCCCGCTCTACACGCCCGAGTGCCGCCAGTGCAAAAGCTGCCTGTCGGGCAAGACCAATCTCTGCACCGCGATCCGCGCGACCCAGGGCAAGGGGCTGATGCCGGACGGTACGACCCGATTTTCCTACAAGGGCCAGCCCATCTATCATTATATGGGCTGCTCCACCTTCTCCAACTTCACCGTCCTGCCCGAGATCGCGGTAGCCAGGATCCGCGAGGATGCGCCCTTCCAGACCAGCTGCTATATCGGCTGCGGCGTCACCACGGGCGTCGGCGCGGTCGTCAATACGGCGAAGGTGCAGGCGGGCGAGAATGTCGTGGTGTTCGGGCTGGGCGGCATCGGCCTCAACGTCATCCAGGGCGCGAAGATGGTGGGCGCCGACAAGATCATCGGCATCGACATCAATCCCGATCGGGAGGAATGGGGCCGCCAGTTCGGCATGACTCATTTCATCAACAGCAAAGGGTTGAGCCGCGAAGAGACGGTGGCGAAGATCCTCGAAGCAACGGACGGTGGCGCCGACTACAGTTTCGATGCCACCGGCAACACCGAAGTGATGCGCACGGCGCTGGAATGCTGCCATCGCGGCTGGGGCGAAAGCATCATCATCGGCGTCGCGGAAGCGGGCAGGGAAATCAGCACCCGCCCGTTCCAGCTCGTCACCGGCCGCGTGTGGAAGGGCACGGCCTTTGGCGGCGCCAAGGGGCGGACCGACGTGCCCAAGATCGTCGACTGGTATATGAACGGCAAGATCGCCATCGATCCGATGATCACCCATGTCCTGACGCTGGAAGAGATCAACAAGGGCTTCGACCTGATGCATGAGGGCAAGAGCATCCGCAGCGTCGTCGTCTACTGACAGGAGGAAGCCAGATGTTCAGTCATGTCATGGTCGGATCGAACGATCTCGATGCCTCGCGCGCCTTTTACGACGCCCTGTTCGCCATTGTCGGCGCCAAGCCGGGCATGACGGATGACAAGGGCCGCATCATCTACCTGCATGATGGCGCCATGTTCATGGTGACGCGCCCGATCGACGGGCAGCCTGCCTGCCACGCCAATGGCGGCACGATCGGCTTCACCATGGCATCGCCCGAGCAGACCGATGCCTGGCATGCCGCCGGCGTGGCGGCTGGCGGGACAAGCTGCGAAGATCCGCCGGGTATCCGGCAAAGCCCGATCGGGCCGCTTTACCTTGCCTATCTGCGCGACCCCGCCGGCAACAAGCTGTGCGGCGTCCATCCTGTCGGCTGAGGCGATCCATGGAAACAGTCTCTCTCAATCAGGCTTTCGGCGGGACGCAGGGCGTCTATCGCCACGCGTCCTCCACCACCGGCACCGACATGGTCTTTTCCGTCTATGTCCCGCCGCACGAGCCGGGCGCGCGCTTGCCGGTGGTCTGGTATCTGTCCGGCCTGACCTGCACCCATGCCAATGTCACGGAAAAAGGCGAATATCGCCGGGTCTGCGCGGAACTGGGGCTGATCCTCGTCGCCCCCGATACCTCGCCGCGCGGTGAGGGCGTGGCGGATGATGCCGATAGTGCTTATGATTTCGGCCTTGGCGCAGGCTTTTATGTCGATGCGACGCAGCCGCCCTTCGCCGACAATTATCGCATGTGGTCCTATGTGACCGAGGAATTGCCGGCGTTGCTGGAGGCGCAGTTTCCCGCTGACATGGATCGGCAATCGATCATGGGCCACAGCATGGGCGGCCATGGCGCGCTGACGATCGGCCTTTCCCTGCCGGACAGGTTCAAGGCGGCGTCCGCCTTCGCGCCCATCGTTGCGCCTTCGCAGGTGCCCTGGGGGCAGAAGGCGCTGGCCGGTTACTTGGGCGCGGATCAGGCCGCGTGGCGGCGACATGATGCCGTAGCGCTGATCGAGGATGGCGCGCGGATCGACGCTCTTCTGGTGGACCAAGGGAACGCCGACCCGTTCCTGGCCGAGCAGCTGCGGCCCGAGCTGCTGGCTGAGGCATGCCGCGCCGCAGGGATCGACCTGACCCTGCGGATGCAGCCCGGCTATGACCATAGCTATTATTTCATTTCCACCTTCATGGAGGATCACCTGCGCTGGCACGCCGCGCACCTGTGACCCCCGCGGTCAGGCGATGGTGACGATGCGCGCGCTGCCCGAGCGGCCCAGCGGGCGCACCACCACCTTGTCCTCCATGCGGTCGAAGCCGATGTCGACCGCGCCCGCTCCGATCTGAAGTCCGCGCACCGTCAGTTGCTGCAGGAAGGCTGGCATGATCGGTTCGCGCAGGCAGATTTCATCCTTCGCGACATCGAAGCCAAGCCCCAGGCAGGATTGCACCAGCGACAATGGCGTCGCCGCCGACCAGGCCTGCGGGCTGCAGGCGACGGGATAGAAGGTCGGGCCCTGCGACCGACGGCGCGGAAAGCCGCAGAAAAGTTCGGGTAGACGCATCAGGTCGACATAGGTGGCGGCGCTGAACAACCCTTCGAAGATGCGTGCGGCTTCGCGACGAAAGCCGTAGCGGGAAAATCCGGCGGCGATCAGCGCATTGTCATGAGGCCAAATCGAGCCATTATGATAGCTCATCGGATTATAGCGCGCTTCGGTGGATGCAACCGTCCGCACGCCCCAGCCGGAGAAGGAGGCCGGCGCCATGAGCGTCGACACGACGGCAGCGGCGCGCTCATCCAGCGCCAGGCCAGTGTAGAGGACATGACCTGCATTGGATGCGCGCACCCGGCAAGGCCGTTTGTCGCCGTCCAGCGCGAGGACATAGGTGTTGAGCGTCGCGTCGAAGAAGGCAGCGTCGAACCGGTGGCGCAATTCATCCGCCCGCGCCCGATAGCCGGTCGCCCGCACCGCGTCGCCGGCCGCTTCGAACAGACTGGCCGCTGCCTGCCAGGCGCCATAGACATAGGCCTGCACTTCGGCGAGCGCGATCGGCCCGCGCGCGATGCTGCCATCGGCATGGAAGACGCTGTCATGGCTGTCCTTCCAGCCCTGATTTTGCAGGCCCTGATCGGTCAGCCGGCCATATTCGATAAAGCCGTCGCCATCCCGGTCGCCATGCTCGTCGATCCAGGTGAGCGCGGCCTCGATCTGCGGCATGATGCCGTGCAAAAAGCCGATGTCGCCGGTGCGATCGAGATAGGCCCCGGCCAGCATGATGAAGAGCGGCGTGGAATCGATGCTGCCATAATAATGGCGGAAAGGCACCTCGCCCAACTCTGCCATTTCGCCGCGGCGAACTTCGTGCAGGATCTTGCCTGGCTCCGCATCGGCGGCGGGATCAAAGCTGGTCGCCTGATGCGCGGCGAGATAGCCCAGCACGCCGCGCGCCAGCGCCGGATCGAGCCAGAGCATCTCCAGCGCGGTGATGATGGCGTCGCGGCCGAACACCGTGCTGAACCAGGGAATGCCCGCATAGGGATAGGGACCATAGTCCGTTTCCGTCGACAGCATGGCGATGTCGGAGAAGGAGCGGCGCGATACCTCGTTGAACAGCGCGTTGGACGACCGGATTGATCCGCCCCGGGCCTGCGCCTGTTTCGCGCCCTGCATCGCTTCGCGCAGCGTCTTGAGAAATTCGAACGACAGGCTGGCGGCAGGCTCCGCTTCATTGCAGCAGATGCGCATGAAGAGCGTGCAGCGCTCGCCTGCCGGCACGGTGACGTCGAACCGCGCGCCGGTCGATGTCAGTTGATCGGGCGCGGGTTCGAACTGGATATGGGTGGAGCGTTCGAGGTCATCGCGCCCGACATAGGACAGGCGCACCTGCGCCTCGCCCACGTCAGGATCGCGGGTGACGCCGCGGCGCAGCCGCGTCATGCCGCGTATCTCGAACAGATCGGCGAAATCGGCGGCGAAACCGATATCGACCTGGATGGTGCGCTCCTCGGTATCGAAATTGCGCACCGTCACGCGTTCATAGACCGCGCCGCGCCACAGGAACCGCGTCCGCCGCAAATGGATGAGGTCATGTTCGACCGCGAGCCTCCCATCCTCGCCGAAAAAGTCGGGATTGGCGAGATCGCAGGTCAGCATCGTATTGTCGTCGCGCACCGCCGAACTGAGCAGGATCGGACGCAGCCCGTTCACCGTCAGATACAGATGCGAGAGGTGCCGGGTATCGCGATGATACAGGCCCTCCGGGCTGCCCGGCCCCGCGATGGCGTCGCCGCTATGGTCGAACACGGCGAAGCTTTCGTCATGTTTGAGCGTCCGAGGCCGCCGCTCCGCCAGCGAGGCGGTCGCAGGGATGAAGAATTGCGTCTGTCCCTGCGAGAGCATCTGCCCCGGATCGAGATCGGCCATGGCGGGATTGGGCTGGCTCAGCGTCATGCGTGCTCCCTCAGGCTACCAGCAGGTCCGGTCCCTCACCCAGCATCGTGCCGAGGCGCGGCGCCGTCCGGCCTGCGATGACATCTTCATAGAGGCTGACATAATCCCGCGCCATCCGTGTGGCCGTGAACCGTGCGTCGAAAGCGGCGCGCACCCCAATGCGGTCGAGCGCGAGCGCCTTGCCCACGGCCGCCACGGCCTCCGCCTCATTGTCGACGATGAAGCCGGAGACGCCATGATCGATGATTTCAGGCACCGATCCGCAGCGGAAGGCGATGACCGGGGTGGCGCAGGCCATCGCCTCGATCATCACCAGGCCGAAAGGTTCGGGCCAGTCGATCGGGAACAGCAACGCGCCCGCATTGCCCAGAAACTCCGCCTTCTGCTGCTCATTGATTTCGCCGATATATTCGACATTGGGATGCGCCCGCACCAGCGGTTCGATCTCCCTGTCCCAATAGGCGCGATCGACCGCGTCGATCTTGGCCGCGATCTTGAGCGGCATGCCGGCCTCCGCCGCGATGCGGATCGCGCGATCGGGGCGTTTTTCAGGGGAGATGCGGCCGATGAAGGCCAGATAACCATCGTTGGTGCCGGTGCGCGGCGGCAAGAGCTCGGTGGGCAGGCCATGATAGATGGTGCCGCCCCAGTTGACCGGGGGCATCGGCAGGCGCTGATGGTCGGAAATCGACACCAGGCAGCTATTGGGAAAGGCGCGGTAAAAAGGCACCAGGTCGGGCAGGTCGAGCCGTCCGTGCAGCGTCGTGACGGTGCGGTCCAGCATGTCCTGCACCATCGGCATGTGCAGCAGGTCGATGTGGAAATGCAGGATATCGAACTCGTCGGCGCGGCGGCGCACCTCGTCGAGCAGGATCATATGATGGGGGATCGGATCCTTGACGTGCGGATTGAGCCGCAGGGCCATTTTCGTGACCGGCACCAGCTTGGCCGAGGTGACGGAATCGCCGCTGGCGAAGAGGGTGACGTCATGCCCCTGATGGACCAGTTCCTCGGTGATATAGGATACGATACGCTCCGTCCCGCCATATAATTTGGGCGGCACGCTTTCGGCGAGGGGGGCGATCTGGGCAATCTTCATGCGATGATCCTCTTCCAGCAGCAGGCGACGCCCCCCAACGCGCCTGCGCGGTAAAATCCCGATCTGGTCCTGAAGTTGCATGACCAGCCCGCCACTGGTCGCAAATTGTCAGATGTCAGGCAGTTTTTGCGCGGCAAAGCCCCAGCCCTTGAGCGCGCCGGCTCGCTCCAGCAGCGGGTCGACATCCCCGATGCCGAACGGATGCGCGTCCTTGATCCCATCGAGTTCATCCCAGTCGATCGGGATAGCGACCGGAGCGCCCGCCCGCGCGCGCGCGGAATAGGGCAGGACCGCCGTGCTGCCGCGCTGGTTGCGCAGCCAGTCGATGAAGATCCGATCCTTGCGCTTGGCCTTGCTCATGGTCGCGACGAAGCGATCGGGCTCCGCGGCGCTCAGCGCCTGGGCGAAGCGGGACGAAAAATCCTTGTGCGCCGCCCAGTCATGGCCGGGCGTCAGCGGCACGACGACATGGATGCCCTTGCCGCCCGAGAGCATGGCGAAGGACACGAGCCCCAGGTCGCCGAGCGCGCCGCGAATGTCGCGGGCCGCGTCGCGGACACGGGCGAAGTCCATCCCCTCGTCCGGGTCGAGGTCGAAGATCATGCGATCGGGCAGTTCCACCGCATCGGCGCGACTGCCCCAGCCATGAAATTCGATCGTGCCCATCTGCACGCAGGTCAGCAGCCCTTCGGCATCCTCGACATAGAGATAATCCTCCGCGCCGCCGTCCTTTTCGCGGATCGGCACCTGATGCACCGCCTTGCCGAATGCGCCGCTGTCATGCTTTTGGAAGAAGCATTTCTTCGCCCGCCCCTGGGGGCAGCGCACCAGGCTGATCGGCCGGTTGGCGGCGAACGGCAGCATCAGCGGCGCGATGCGCGCATAATAATCGGCCAGTTCGCCCTTCGTCTGGCCGCTTTCGGGAAAGATGACGCGCTCCGCGCTGCTGATCTTCACGTCATGCTGCGGTGGCGGCGCGGGCGCGGGTTTCTCCGGCTTGACGTCCTTCGCCTTCTTGTCGGCGCGCAGGCCAAGGAAGCTGGCGTGGCGAACGCGCCCTTCCCCGGTGAATTCAGCGAAAGCAATCTCCGCCACCAATTGCGGCTTGATCCAGCGAGCGCCGCGCGCTTCGGTCCTCGGCACATCGAGCGGCGCCTTCTCGACGGCAAGCGGGTCCATCGCATCGGCGAGGTCCTGCATCGTGTCCGCGTCGAAGCCCGTGCCGACCTTGCCCTTGTAGACGAGGGTTCGCCCCTCCTTCTGCGCCAGCAGCAGCGATCGGAACGGGCGGCCCTTGGCGCTGCTGCGGCTCCAGCCGATGATGATGAACTCCTGTCGCCGGGTGCATTTGACCTTGACCCAGTTCCGGGTGCGCGCCGAGCGATAGGGCGCGTCGGCGCGCTTGGCGATGATGCCTTCCTGCCCGGCTTCGCACATCGATCGGTAAAGCTGTTCACCCGCGCCGATGACATGATCCGCGACATGGATGGGCGGCTGCGCATCGCGCAGCAACGATTCGAGCCTTTCCTTGCGCTCGATCGTGGACAGCGGCCGCAGGTCCATGCCGTCGAGCGACAGAAGGTCGAAGGCGAAGAAGCTCAAGGGCGCGTCGTCGCGCTCGGCACCATGACCGCGCTTGAGCACTGCCTGGAGTGCGGAGAAGCTAGGGTTTCCATCCGCGCCGAAAGCCACGATTTCGCCGTCGATCAGCGCGGGCGGCAGGTCCAGCGCGGCGAGGGTGCGCACCAGCCCGGCAAATTTTTCGGTCCAGTCGAGCCCATTGCGGGTGAAGACGCGCACCTTCTCTCCCGCCACCGACACCATGGCGCGATAGCCATCGAACTTGATTTCATGAAGCCAGTCATTGCCTGTGGGCACGCTGTCGACGAGCGTGGCGAGCTGCGGTTCGACAAAGGCCGGCGGACTGCCGGCGGACTTGCCCTTCTTGCGGCGCATGCCGGCATTGTGATCGCGGGCCGACTGCATCTTCTCGGCGAATTTCCGGCCTTTGGCGCCGGAGAGGGATTGCGCCGCCTGCTTGTCCGCCGCGATCTCCGCCATCGACCGGCCGGTGAGCACGCTGCTGAGCGCTCGATCGACCAAAGCTCCGGCGGGATCGGCCGCCTCATCCTCCACCTTGCGCAGCAACCAGTTCTCGCGCTTTTCGCCGGGGCGCCCCTTCATCCGCACCAGCAGCCATTCGCCCTTCATCCGTTCGCCATGGAGGACGAAATGGAGATGCCCCTTGTCCAGATCCTTGGCGCTCTTGCCGGCGGCCGGCTCCCAACTGCCCCGGTCCCAGAGCATCACCGTGCCACCGCCATATTCGCCTTTGGGAATGACCCCTTCGAAATCGCCATAGCTGAGCGGATGGTCCTCCGTCCGGACGGCAAGCCGCTTGTCGGCCGGATCGAGGCTGGGCCCCTTAGTCACCGCCCAGCTTTTGAGGACGCCGTCAATCTCCAGCCGAAAGTCCCAGTGCAGGCGGGTCGCGGCATGTTTCTGGACCACGAAGCTATTGCCGCCCTTTGCCGCCAGTTCGCCCTTGGGCTCGCGCGTGCGGCCGAAATCCCGCTTGGCATTGTAAGTGGCGAGCGGATCCCTGGCGGCAGTCATGCTTCGTCCTCCGCCCGGCGCTTGCCCAGCCAGCGATGCTCGACGATGCCGAGCAGGGTCAGCATCACCACCGCGACGATCGCGGCGCTGATGACCAGCGGCCACTGTCCGGCGCCGCAGGCGATACCGATCATCGCCGCCAGCCAGATATGCGCGGCGGTGGTCAGATTCTTGACCTCCCCCTTGTTGAACACGATGAGGCCGGCGGCGATGATGCCGGTGAAGGCGGCCGAGGCTTCGAAGATGCGCAGGGGATCGATATTTCCTTCGACCGTCAGCTGATTGTGCAGCGCGATCGCGCTGATCGTCATGAGCGCACAGGTAAAACAGAGGATGCCGTGGGTGCGCAGCCCGGCGGCATGGCCGCGCAGTTCACGGTCGAGGCCCAGCAACAGGCCGAGCAGCGCGGCCGCGCCCAGGCGCAGCAGGATCGGCCCATCGATGACATGCAGCGGTGTGGCGGCATTCAAGATCATGGGATCAGGCGCTCTTCTTGCGCGCGCTGGTCGACCGGGTGCGGGATGCGGCGGATTTGGTCGCGGTGCCGCCGGTCGCCTTTTTCTTCGCCGCCGGCTTCCTGGCTGCCGCGCCGCCGCTGTCGCCGACCGATTTCTTGAGCGCGGCCATCAGGTCGATGACATTGCCGCCGCGCGACGGGGCGGCATCCTCGACATCCTCGATGACGCGCTTGCCCTTGGCCTTCTTCTTCTTTTCGATCAGCTGCTGCAGCGCATCGACATAGCGGTCGTGAAATTCCTCGGGCTTGAACGGACCGGTCTTCTTTTCGATGATGGTGGTCGCCAGGTCGAGCAGGTCGGCGTCCGCCTCCGTTTCGGGCAAGCCGCGAAAATAGGTCTGCGCGCGCGTGACCTCATCGGCGTAGCGGAGCACTTCCAGCACGAGGCCGCGGCCGCAGGGCTTGAGCGATACCAGCTGTTCGCGCCCGCGCACGGACAATTGGCCAAGCCCCACCTTCTTCGTGCGCCGCAGCGCGTCGCGCAGCACGGCATAGGCTTCCTCCGCCAGATCGTCGGCAGGGAGAACGAAATAGGGTTTTTCATAATAGAGCACGTCGATCGCATCAGCTTCGACGAACTGGACCAGTTCCAGCGTCTTGCGGCTCTCGATCTTGACCGCTTCTATTTCCTCCTGCTCCAGCAGGACATAATTGCCCTTGGACACCTCATAGCCCTTGAGGATTTCCTCGGGGTCGACGGGGCCGACGCCGGTCACCACCTTCTCATATTTGATCGGCTTGCCGCTGGGCTCGTGAATCTGACGGAAGGACACGGCCGCGCCGGACTTGGTGGCGGGGTAGATTTCTACCGGGATCGAGACCAGGGCCAGACGGATCTGACCCTGCCAATATGCACGTGCAGCCATGGACGAACCTCCAGCAGCGAAGCGCGCTGCTGGAGAGAAAGTTCCGACTGCATAACGATCCCGGTGCGGCTGACGCCGGCGCGCGTCAGTCCTGCGTCCAGAGGGTGACTGGTCCGATCAGCCCCGAGGGCCGCAAGGGCGCATCGGGGCGGTAGGTCGGGGCGGCCGTGAAGCTGATCTTCTCAGCATCCGGCTGCTGATCGCCGATCAGGCGGTTGACCCACAGATTGGCGACCTTCACCTCAAGCATGTTGGCGCCGGGCTTCACCAGCTTGCCGATGTCGAGCCGATACGGCGCAAACCAGCTGGTGCCGGCAAGCTGCCCGTTGACGCGCACCTCCGCCACGTCGCCAATCTGTCCAAGGTCGATGGAGAGCGGATCGCCAGCCTTGACGCCGTGCGGCAAGGTGAAACGCGTGGTGTAGGTCGCGACGCCGGAGAAATAGCGCACCCCCTTGTCCGCACTGCTGTCAAGCGGCGTCAGCGCCGGCATGTCTATCCGCGCCGGCGCGCCGCGGCCTGGCTGGAACTGCACGGTCCAGGGGCTGTCGAGCCGCGTCAGCTGACGTGGCTGCGCTTGGGGCAGCGTTGCCGAAGGCGCATCCGCATCGGCGCGGAAGAGGATGAAGAAAGCGTCCTCCGCTCCCACGTCGATCGGCACGACCGTTTCCGATCCTTCGACCCGGTAGGAAAGCGGCGCCGTCCTACCGTCCATCGCGCGCCAAATTTCGGGACGCTTGCCGGTCACGCGGAAGTGCGCTTCGATGCGGCCGCTGTCGGTGGTGCGGTTGTTCACGAAATACAGGTCGCCACCGGCGAGCTTGCGATGGACAAAACGATAGTCCGCATCGGATGCGCCGGCGCTGATGCGGAAATCGGGACCGGTGCCGGTTTGCGCCAGCGCCGCCTCGACCTGCTGGCTGGCGATTACGCGCCCCTTGCCATGCGGAGCGCCGCCCCACAATCGACGTACGAGCGCCTGGAAAGCGGCGGGGTCGTCCTGAAGGGCTGGCGAGCGCTCCGGCGCCATGCCGATGACCGTCGCCCCCCGTTCGACCAGAGCGGCGATGCGCTGGAGCGTGCCAAGCGTCATAACACGGCTCGACCCGCCAAGATACAGCGCCTTGTAGCGCGCCTCGCCGGCGACCAGTTCGCCCTTTTCGACCCGCATCCGGTTCGCCACGATGTCCGCATTGACGAAATCATAAGCGTAGCGCGTGGGCAGGTCCGCCGGCACGCCGTGTTCGAACAGCGATGTGATCGGCTGATCCTCGCCATAGAAATAAGCAACGTCGGCATGATCCCGCCCCTGCTGCAGCAGGAAGCCGGTGCGCGCCATATAGTCGACCCAGGGCTTGGCCATTTCCGCCCAGCTTTCATGCCGATTGAAATATTGACCGAAGATCATCAGGCTGAGACCCGGCTGCTTGTCATCGACCGGTTGGTGCACGGACGTATGGACGATCGGCCGATTGACCCCGGACGCAAATTCCAGATCAATGACGCGCTTGAGGTCCGCAGGCGCAAACGCCCAGGGTGCAAAGGCCGACGTCATGGATTCGGCCGACACGATATTCTGGCCGTAAATATGAGCGACCGACGCTGCTCCTTTCATGTCGCCGATCAGCGTGGGACGCGGCGCGGTGCCCCGGTTGAAGGTCCACATCGCCCCCATGGGCACATCGGCATGGGCGCGCATGGCAAGATCATCGCCCAGCACGGGCCGCGCATTTTCCAGCGCTTCGCCATACAGGATCAGGCCATTTTCATGCGCCACTTTCGCGATCGTGCCATAATGGGCGTCGGCGAGGAGGTCCGCCAGCGTCTGGCGATAGTCGTGAAGGAAAGCATCGCTTCGGGCCGCCGAACCCACCACCGCGCCGGTCAGCGTGGGCAGATAGGGCACCGGGTCATAGCCGCGCCTGGCCTTGAATTCCTCGACCATGCGCGGCGTCCAGTTGGAAGCGCCGACTTCGATGCTGTCGGTCAGCAGCGCGTTGATCCCCTTCTTGCCGATCCAGTCCGCGCCGACGGCATCGCGATACATGCCAAGATAGGTTTCCAGATAGCGGCGCACGGCGCCGGCATCATATTTGTCGACTTCAAGGCCGGTCGCTTCGGGCGTGGCGGGATGGTTGGTCTTGCCCGTGAGCGAATAGCCCATGCGCAGGATATGCCAGTCGCTGCCTGCGGGCGCCGTCCAGTCGAGCGTGCCGTCCGGCCGCAAACGGTCGGTCAGGTCGATCACGCTGGCGGGATCGATCGCAGGTGCGGTGGCGGTGACGCCGCCGAGCGCGGTGTAATCGGGCAGGATCGCATAGCCCGCCTTGGCTTCATATTGGTCGATCTTCGCTTCGGCCGACAGACGGAAGTCGCCAATGCCCAGCGTGGCGCTGGCGGGTCGGGCGAAGACGTCGATCTGCACCGCGCCGGGGGCGCCGTCGCCCAAGCTGGGCGATTTGGGCGCGTCATTGGCGGACAGGACCAAGCGAAAGCGCTGGGCCGTGACCGGTGCGAAGCTGATCGTCGAGGCCACTTCGGTCAGGGTGAAGCGACCGATGGGCCGCCAACCTTGCGGCGTTTGTGCCTCCAGGGTCGGGCGGTAGGCCGGGTCGCCGAAGGGCGGGCGGGCATGCGGCACGAACAGGCTGGCCGATCGGATGGTGACGGGCTTGCCATAATCGAGCAGCAGCGCGCCCGGCGCACTCTCATCGCCCTTGCTGACCTGCGCCACGGTGTCGAGATCCTGATCGAACAGGGGCGCGGCCACGACGGCGCTGCCATCCCGCTGCGTCACGCGCGGCTGCGGCAAGGGCCTGAGGCTGACGGGATAGGCGAGGACGCGCGCATCGGCATAATGGTGCGGCAGCGGGCCGCTTTCTTCGCCACCGGCCAGCGGATCGCTGAACCTGGCGCTCTGGAACGGGCCCGTCACCGAAGGCGGCGGAGGCAAGGGACCGGTCAGGCGGGCGCCGCCCCGCAGGTCCGTCTCGCTCCAGACCAGCTTCTTCATACCATCCTCCGGCTTGACCCAGGGGCCGCCCGTCTCGCTCCAGCCCGGCGAGGCGGCGATGGCGAATTCGAGTCCCTTGGCGTCGGCGGTGCGCACCGCATGGCCGAAGGCGTCCTTCCAGCCATCGGTCATATAGGTCAGCCGCTCGGGCACGATCTGCGGCGTCTGGAGATTGGCGTCGAAATTCTGCACGCCGCCAATGCCGATTCGCGCCATCCAGTCGAGATCCTTGTCGATCCCGTCCTTCGTCACATTGCCGTTCATCCAATGCCACCAGACGCGCGGACGCGCCGATTGCGGGGGATTGCGAAAGCCGTCGGCCAGATCGTCGGCAAGCGCCGGACCGCTAAGCAGGGTGCAGGCGAGCAGAGCGGCGAAGCGCAGGCTGTGGCGAGTCATCAATGCATCTTTCTTGTTGAAACGGTAGCAGTCGCCAGCAACGGCCGGAGCGCGAGCGTGGCGACCAGAGCGCCAAGCACGCCGCCATAGAGCATCTTGCCGGCCAGCGCCGTGCTCCAGGCAATGGCCGGCAGTTCTGCTCCGCTGGCCACACGGGCCAACAACGCGCCGAGGCAGGCTCCGGCAATCGCGAACAGGCCGGCGCGCAGCAGGATCGGGCGCAGGGGAGGCCCGTTGCGGAGCCGCCTGCAGGCGATGAGTGCGGGCACCAGCGCGCTCATCAACGCCACGGCCAGGCTCTGGGGAACGAAATCCAGCGCCAGTCCGTCAGGCGCCGTCCAGCGGAGCGCGCGGGGCGTGAAGCCGTAGAGGCCGAGGAAGAAGGCAAGGCTGAGCGCGGCGTTGATGGCGAAGCTGATCGCCGCTTCCCGCCGGATCGAAGCGGCGGCGGTCACTGCCCCGACGACCTTTGCAGCAAGCCGTGCATGTCCAGCCAGGACAGGAACTGCGGCAACACTCCCATGCTGGTGGTGCCGGGCTTTCCCGTGCCAAAGCCATGATCGCCACGCTCATAGGCGTGGAGTTCGACGGGCACCCTGGCGCGCCGCCAGCTTTCCACGAGCGCATAGGAGGGATTGGGGAACAGGCTGTCGTCATTGGCGATGGCCGCGAACATCGGAGGCGCACCCCCGGGCACGTCGCGCGCCAGCATCGGCCCATAGACATAGCCGATGAAGGAGGGACGATCGGCCCCCTTGCCCTCCAGCGCAGCGTTCAGCGTGGTCATGGCGCCGGCGGAAAAGCCGATCATGCCTACGCGCTGCGGATCGATGCCCCATTTGTCTGCGCCGCCCCGCACCAGCTTGAGCGCAGCCAGAGCGTCGAGCGTGGCGCGCGGCTCGGTGATGGCGGGCGCCGCACTGGGGTCGCGCAGCGAAGCGGCGATGCGCTGGCCCATATAGGCGGCGGCTTCCTGATCGTCGGCCGGCGTCTGGTTGAGGCGGTATTTGAGCACGAAGGCAGTGACGCCATGATCCGCCAGCCACCGCGCGACGTTCCAGCCTTCATGCTGCATCGCCAGCATCATGAAGGCCCCGCCCGGAGCGACGATCACCGCCGCGCCGGTCGCCTTGGCAGGATCAGGCAGCACCGGCGTCAGGGTCGGCACGGTGACGTTGCGGACAGCCAGATCTTCGCCGAAGCGGACCCAGTTTTCCGTCGTCCCCTTCGGCGCCTTCATGTCGGGGTAGAGGGGAATGGCATTCGGCTCTGCCGGAGCCTGGGCATGGACGGGTGGCGGCATCTGAGCGGCGGCAGGTGATGCGAGCAGCGGCAACAGGATGAAAGACAGACGCTTCATGAGGTTGCCTCCTTACAGCGCGTTGCGGCGCGCGATCGCGCCATAGATGGCGGCGCTGGGCTTGGGCGTGCGGGCGAAGCTTTGCGGATCGACGCTGACGAGGCCGAATTTGGGCTTGTAGCCAAAGATCCACTCGAAATTGTCGAGCAGCGACCAGTGGCAATAGCCCAGCACCGGCACGCCATCATCCATCGCCGCCTTGAGCCCCGCCAAGGCTTCGGGAATGAAGCGGGCGCGGATCGCATCATCGTCCGTGCCAACGCCATGTTCCGACACGAGGATGGGTACGCCGGTCGCTTCATGGGCATAGCGGACCGCACCACCCAGCGAAGGCCCCCAGACTTCCGAGCCGGACCAGTTCACGGTCGCGCCGCTGGGCGCCGGCAGCCGGCCCTTGTCGCCCCAGAGCGCGCGCTCATAATTCTGGACGCCGATGAAATCGTCGGCTTTGGCCAGTTCCAGCCACTCCCCATAGAGTTCGCGGCGCATCCGGTCGCGAACCGACGCCTTGCCCACTGCCTGATCGTCCATCATCGCCAGCGAAAAGCCGACCGGCAGATCGGAACGCACGGCCTTGATCGCCGCTTTGCCTGCCTTGTGCGCGGCGAGCAGGCCGGACTGAAGCGCGGGAAGATCGTCCAGGCCAGCGACATTGGCGCTGACGAACCGATCGACGCCAAGCCGCCGCGCGGCGGTTTCCAGCGTCAGCTTCTGGATGTCCCAGACCTTGGGCGGCAGCATGGGCTTGAGCAGCAGCAGGATATTGGGTTCGTTGAGGGTGATGACCCGGTCGATTCCCTGCCCCAGCGCCCGCGTCGCCTTGTCGCAATAGCGCGCGAAGAGGGACGCGCTTTCCGGATTGGTCCAGCCGCCTTGGGCGCTGAACCAGCGGGGGGCAGTGAAGTGGCTGTAGGTCACGATCGGAGTGAGCCCCCGCGCGCGGCACCCGTCGATCACCGCCTTGTAATGATCCAGCATCGCCTGGCTGAAGAGGCCCTTCTCCGGCTCGATCCGCGCCCATTCAATGCCGAACCGATAGCAGTTGAGGCCCATGGCCTTGACGATGTCGAGATCGGCTTCCCACAATTCGAAGCTGTTGCAGGCATCGCCCGACGGCTGGGCGAAGATGGTGGGTTGCTGGTTTTCCAGCCACCACAGGTCGCTCGCGATATTATTGCCCTCGATCTGGTGCGGCGCCGTGGCCGCGCCCCACAGGAAAGCTTCGGGGAATTTAGGGTTTGTCGGCTTGCGCGCGGCGGCCGCCGGCGTAGCCATCAACGCGGCGGCGGTCGCTAACAAGGTGCGGCGATCCAGCATGATAGTCCCTCTCTTCTCTTATGTTCGTCAGCCAGTGGTGTCGCGCACGAAGGCGCAGATTTCGTCGGCGAGCCGCCGGTCGGCAGTGCCCAGATGCATGGGCATGGAGTAATGATTATGGCCCGGAAGGATCAGCGCGCGCGGCATAGTCCCATAGCGGGCGAGCCGGTCCTGCATCAGGCCCAGAAACTCCGCCTGGAACCGGAGCGGGTCGAACTGCGCGCAGGCGACGAGCAGCGGCAGGCTGGTCGCGGCGACCGCTTCCATTGGCATGCGATCGGGGTACAGCGCAGGCTCACCATAATAGAGCATGTCGCGCGCATCGAGCGGGGTGTAGCCATAGAGGCCCGAGAGCAGGATGGCGGCGCGAATGTCGCGGTCGCCCGACCGGCCGAGATAGCCCGCGACATGCACGGCGCCTGCCGATGTTCCCGCCAGCACGATGCGATCGGCATCGCCGCCATGATCGGCGGCATGCGCCCGCAGCCAGGCGACGACCGCCGCCACGTCCTCCGCCCCCGCCGGCCAGGCATGGTCCGGGGCGAGCCGATAGTTGATGACGACGCCCAGAAAGCCGGCCTGCGCGGCCATGCGCCCGACATTGGCGTTGGGCCAGGCATCCGCTCCGCCCTTGTCCCCCTTCAGAAACCCCCCGCCATGGACGAAGACGAGAACCGGCGCAGCATTGTCGCCGCCTTCTGGCCGATAGAGGTCCAGCCGGTGCCGCGCCTCCGGGCCATAAGGAACATCGGCCTGGGACACGGGCATTCGCTCGGCCAAAACCTGTTGTTCCGCGTCGAACAAGGCGCGGCACTGTTCGAGTATCTCAGGCCCAAGCTCGAAGCCCATCGCTTGGATTGCCGACCGAGTCATGGGCAGCCCAGATCGAAGCTGGAAAGATCACGCGCGAGGTCGACCGGGCCGCTGAACTTTTTGCCGATCCCGGCGCGCAGGGCCGGTTCGGATTCGCTCAAGGGGCCGGGCACGGCGAAATGAGTAAGAAGGACCCGGCCGACCTTCGCCTCGGCCGCCAGGACGCCGACGTCGACTGGCAGAAGATGATGGGTCGACAGATGTCTTTGCATTGCGGCTAACATCTCCAATGGCGCGTCGATGCGCCGCTGCTTGATCTCCTTTAGAAGCCGGTCGAGATCGATGACTTCGCTGACCAGCATGTCCGTGCCTGACGCCAGGCGAGTGACGGCATCGCTGGGGCCCGTGTCGCCTGTATAGGTGATGCTGCGATCGCCCAGCGCGAAGCGGTAGCTGAACGAGATGTTTGAGGGGTCGGGCTTCCCATCATGATCGAAGTGGCTGTTCGCCGCTGCCGTCGCGGTGAGGCCGTCACCAAGCGGCACGATCTGGCCACCCCGCAATTCGACTGCCCGAACGGATGCGCCAGCGCCGGGAGGCGGCGTGCCGAGGCCGAAGCCGATCCGTGCCGGGGGAGCCATAGAAGCGATGATGCCATCCACCACCTCCCTGATGCCGGGCGGTCCATAGATGGTCAGTTGGCCGGGAAACTGGTTCATCCAGCGTAGGCCAATAACCGCAGCCAGTCCGCCGCTATGATCCAGATGAAGATGGCTGATGAAGACGGTGCGGATGCGCCGCATGTCCATGCCCAGCCCGGCAAGCTGGTTGACAGTGCCATCGCCTGTATCGACCAGGATCTGCTGGTCGCCGGCGACCAGCAGATTGGATGGCTCCGCCCGGTCCGCCGTCGGAACCGGGCCGCCCGCCGTCCCCAGCGTCGTCCACCGCATCGCGGAACAGGCTGCCGCGCGGGCCGGCGCGGCACCGGCCAGACAGACGATAAGCGCCGTCAACAGCAAACCGCTTCTTACAGCCATTCGTCTCTCCTACCTCATGCTTGCTGTTCGGGGACGAACCATGAAGGTTCGCCCCCGGGATCCATCAGAAGCGCATTTCGGCCGATATGCCGAGCGTGCGGCGCCCCTCGCGCGTCAACCAATTGACGCGGCCGCCCGGATCGCTGAACGGCAGGCCGATCACCGACGAATGGAAACGCTGGTCGAGCAGATTGCGCGCGAACAGGCCGATCCGCCAATTGCCATCCGGATGGCCGATACCGGCGTTGAGGCCGATCGTCCCATAGCCCGGTTGCGACGTATAGGCTTGGACCGCGGCATATTGCACCCGGCTGCGATAATAGAAGTTGGCAGAACTGTCGAACGTCAGCCTGTCGTTGATCGGCAGCCGTACGTCCGCGCCCGCGGTCGCGCTATATTTGGGCGCACCCGAGAGCGGCTCGCCGGCCGCCTGCACCAGGCTGGTGGTACCGTCTTCGGCAAGATAGCAGGTGTAGCCGCTCTTCACGACATCGGGGCAGGCCGTCACATAGTCGGTGAACTTCGTATCCGAATAGGTGAAGGAGGCGTTGAGCGAGAAGACCGGGCTGATGCGCCAGGAGCCTTCAATCTCGAACCCGTTGGCTTCGAAGCCACCGGCATTTTCGGTCAGGAACTCCAGGCCATTGAAGACCGATGTCTGCAGATTATTATATTTGTCGAAGAAGATATTGGCGTTGAGCGTCACGGCCCGGTCGAACAGCTGCGACTTCACGCCGAAAGTGATGTCGCGCACCGTCTGTGGACCCACATCGACCTTCTGTCCGGTCAGCCCCGAAAAAGTGACCGTCGGTCCCAGATAGCCGCGCGCGATCGTCCCATAGAGCATGAGATCCCGGTCGGGCTTGAACTGGAAGCCGAAGCGTCCTGACCAGTCCCCCTTCTTCGTCGATCCTTCGGCGAGCGGGCGGGGCTCGTAATAGTTGACTTGTCCGGCCACCGGCGGCCCCGGAGGGCTCGGCGGATAGGCGGGGTCGATGATCGAGAAGCTGGACGATTTCACCCAGTCATATTGGTAGCGCAGGCCGCCGATGACCGCGAACTGTTCGCTGACGTTGAACTTGCCGTCGAAGAAGGCCGCAAGCGAGTCAGAGCGGGTCTGCGTATTGCTCTGTCCACCTGAAATATTGACGATGAACGGGTTGAACGGCGCTGCCGGGCGAAGCTGCGACTTGTTGAAATCATTGTCGTCGCCGACCTTGCGGCGGGACCCGTAGACGCCCGACGTGAATTCGAGCGCGCTGCCCGCCGGCGAGGTGATACGCAGTTCCTGCGACAGAAATGTCTGATCGACGCCGGTCTGCTGCGATGTGAATACAGGGACGCTGCTGCCGTCGATGGCGAAGCGCTGGTCCCCTTCGTCCAACCGACGCCAGGCCGTGATCGAGGTCAGGTTGTAATCGCCCAGGCCCAGATTGACCTCGAGCGATGCGCCGTAATTCTGCTCGCTGGTATAGCTTTCATATTCCTCGGCCGACTTGCTATTGTCGAAGCCCGGCACGATGCCCAGCGAAGCGAGATTGCCGAAGCGGGCCGCCATCAGCGGATTGGCGAAGCTGGGCAGACGCGCGATCGTCCAAAGCTGGCCCGGGCCCGTGCGGTCGATCTTGGAATAGTCGCCGATCAGATAGATGCTGAGCGTGTCGCTCGGCTCGAAAAGCAATTTCGCGCGCGCGCCATAGCTTTCCTCCCCGCCCCAATCCTTGTCCAGCGTGGCGTTGTAGAGAAACCCATCATTGCGGCGATAGAAACCGAAGACGCCGAGCGCGCTATTGGCGCTGAGCGGCAGGTTGATATTGCCGTTGACGTTGACTTCATTCAGTTCGCCATAGGAGGCGAAGACCTTGCCGCCAATGGCGTCGAATGTCGGCTTCTTGGTCGTTATGTTGACAACGCCCGACGAGGCGTTCTTGCCGAACTGGGTGCCTTGCGGTCCTTTCAGCACCTCGACTCGTTCCAGATCGCCCAGGCTGTTGATCGGATTGCCGAAGGGGATGACGACATTGTCGACCACGGTGCCGACATTCTGTTCGGACGAACTGGAAAAGCCGCCTGCCGTGCCGACGCCGCGCAAGCGGAAGCCGCTGTCATTGGGCGACGTGCCGAACTGCACCCCGGAAAACTGATATTGGATGTCGGTCAGCCGCTGGAAGCCGCTTTCCGCCAGCTGATCGCCGCCGATGGCCGACACAGCAATCGGCACATCCTGCAGGCGTTCCGCGCGGCGGGTCGCGGTGACGACGATGTCGGCGCCCACGCCGGACGCAGCCGGGGTTTCCGCTGCGTCCTGCGGCGCGGCATCCTGCGCCGCGGCGGGCGCAGCCAGTGCGAGGACGCTCGCTCCCGCCAGCGCAGTGATCGAAATGAACTTACGCATGATTATTCCTCTCCCCTTCTTATGTTCGGGTTGATGTCATTGTTCGTCGATGATGCGGTTGGTGAGCGTGCCGACGGCGCCGATGGTTACTTCCACCTTGTCCCCCGCCTTCATGTAAAGCGGCGGATTGCGCTTGTCGCCGACGCCGCCCGGCGTACCCGTGGCGATGACGTCGCCGGGGCTGAGCGGGGTGAAGGCGCTGACATATTCGATCACCGTGGGAATATCCCAGATCATGTCGCTGACCGGCTGGTCCTGCACCATCTCCCCGTTGAGGCGGGTCTGGACGCGCAGGGCGGCCAAGTCCCCGACCTCGTCGGGCGTCACCAGCGCAGGGCCGAAGCCGCCCGTACCCGGAAAGGTCTTGCCCGGCGTGAACTGGATATTGTGCCGCTGCCAGTCGCGCGCGCTGCCGTCGTTGAAGGCGGCATAGCCCGCGACATAGGACCAGGCGTCGGCTGCTGCCACCTTGTGCGCGGCCTTGCCGATGATGATCGCCAGTTCCCCTTCATAGTCGAAGCGATCGGTCACGGCCGGCTTCACCATCGGCTGGCCATCGGCGACCAGACTGTCCGCATAGCGCACGAAAATAGCCGGATGCGCCTTCTGCTCGCGGCCGGTTTCCTTGACATGCTCGGCATAGTTGAGGCCGACGCACAGGATCTTGGCGGGGTCGGGAATGACCGGCAGCAGGACAATGTCGGCGGCGGCGAAGGATGCGCCGTCCGGCAGCGTCGCCAGGCTGCCGTCGGTCAGCGCGGCCTTGAGGCTGAGTGTCGCGTCGGTCGCCAGTTCGACGATCGTTTCGCCATCCAGGCGGCCGAAGCTGGGCGTGCCGTCCGGGCGGCGGAAGCTGACATAACGCATTAGTGATTTTCCTCTGACAGGATGTCCAGCGGCTGGGGCTCCCAGTCGCGGCGATGGCGGAACTTCTCTTCGGCGGCGCGCAGGCCGGCGAAATCCTTGTCGGACATGCCCCATTGGTCGATCCGGCCTTCGGGCCAGGTCCAATCCTCTGGCGCGCCGGGCTGATAATCCTCCGGCACCTTTTCCACGGCAGTGGAAAATTCGATGACGGGGCCGAAGGGGGCAATGAAATAGGCGAACACATTGGCGCCGGGGCCATGGCGGCCGGGGCCCCATGCCGGCGCCATATTCTGGTCGCGCAGACGACCGATGCCGCGCATCACCGCGTCCATGTCCGCCATTTCAAAGGCGATGTGATTGAGCGAAGCGAAGCCCGCGCGGGCAAAGGCAGTGCTGTGATGGGAGTCGTTGCAGCGCACGAAGACCATGCCCTTGGTCCGGTCCGATACGCGGAAGCCCAGCGCCCGTTCCGCCAGATCCCCGGTCGCCTCGGCGTCGGCGCTGTTGAAGACAACGTGCGTGAGCTTGACTGGCAGGTCCCGGCCCTCGATCGGCGCGACATCCTGCGCATCGGTGAGGAAGCGCAGCAATTCGCCTTCGGCCAGTTCGACGATGATGCCATGCCCGCCGCCCGGATCCTGCGAAACAGTCGGCGTGGCGGGGAGGCCAGCAGCGGCGACGCTGCGCTTGAGCGTTTCCAGTCGCTCGGCCGAGCAGACGAAGGTGGTGGAGCGGACATGGGCGTCCGCCGATTCCGCCAGCCCGACCAGATAGGGGAAGCCGCCCGATCCACGCAGATAATGCGTGTCGCCCTCGACGCCCGCAGGCGCCATGCCCCAGATGTCGGTCAGGAACGCCGCGGCTTCCCCGGCATGGGGCAGCGCCAGTTCTATGCTGCGCAGTTTCATTGCATATCTCCATGGGAAAGACCGGCCGCGCGGATGCCGGCCATGGCGCAGGCTTCGTCGCAGTCGCCCGTATCGCCGCTGATGCCCACGGCGCCGATCACCGCCCCGCGGGTTGCGCCATCGGCGTCACGGATCAGGACGCCGCCGGGGGACAGAGCCAGGCGGCCGGTGGCGGCTGCGATGCTTTGAAAAAACACGGGGTTGGCGGCGGCGCGCGTCGCCAGGATGCGCGTGTCCGCGCCCATGCCCAGCGCCCCCGCCGCCTTGGCCTTGGCGATGTCGAAGCGGAACAGGCTGGCGCCATCCTCGCGCATCATGGCCACGGGATGCGCACCGGCGTCGAGAATGACGATGGCGAGCGGCTGCGCGCCTTCGGCCCGGCCCTGGGCAAGGGCGGCGTCAATGATGGTGCGCGCCTGGGCGAGGCTGAGGCTCATGCGGCAATCTCCTGCGGGGTGGTTCCGGCGATCAGGGCGTCGCGGCGAGCGACAAGGTCGGCAGCGCCTTGTGCGCCGCGGCTGGTGCCGAACACATAATGATCGGGGCGGACGAGCACCGCGTCGACATCGCGCGCGGCCAGCCAAGCGGCGATCGCGCCCCCATCGTCCAGCGTGGCGGGATCGATCAGGGTGACCTGATCGCGAGCGAGCGGCCAAGGCGTGAAGAGGCGCCAGCCGCCGCCGGTCACATCGTCGAGCAGCCGGTCGCCCACCTGCGGCTGGATGAAGCGTTCGCCCGCACCCGGCATGTCGGTGGCGACGATGCCCGCCGCGATCGGCGGGATGAGGTCGGCGGCGGTGCCATGCTGCGCACCCTTCGCCGCTTCGCGCATGGACGAGTCCCGATCGGCGGCAGCCTGGGCATCGAGCATGCAGATATAGCGGCCGGCGCCGACGGCAGCGGAGATGACGGCCCGGACATGCGGGTCGCGCTCGTGCTGATAGCTGTCGAGCAGCGCCTCCGGCGCGCGGCCGCTCAGCACCAGTTCGAGCTTCCAGGCCAGATTGGCGACATCGCGAAGGCCATGGCACATGCCCTGCCCGAAAAAGGGCGGCGTCTGGTGCGCGGCATCGCCGGCCAGAAAGACGCCGCCCTGCCGCCACCGCTCGGCGATCAGACCGTGGAAACGATAGGTCGCCGCGCGCACCACCTTGTGCGGAACCCCGGAGAGATAGGGTTCGACCAAGGCCGCGACCTTGTCGGGCTGCATCATCGCCCGGTCGTCCTCGCCCGGCAGCAGCATGAATTCCCAGCGGCGGTGATTGCCGCGCCCCGGCACGATCGTGGCCGGGCGGCGCGGATCGCACATCATGACAGACAATTTCTGCAGGTCGGCCTCCGGCGGCACGCCCCACAGATCGGGGAAGCGGACGGGTCCATCCACTTCGGCGTCGACCACCAGCCAGGGCTCCTCGAAATCCAGATCGTCGAGGCGGATGCCCAGCGCCTTGCGCACGGCGCTGCGCGCCCCATCGCAGGCAATGACGTAGCGCGCCTGCGCCCGGTCGCCGTCGGACAGGCGCAGCGTGACGGTTTCGCCATCCTGCTCCAGTCCTTCGAAGCCGACACCGAAGCGGACAGATAGGCGGGGATAGGCGCCGAGCGCATCGCGCAGATGCTGTTCGAGTTCGGGCTGGTAGAAGAAATAGTCGTTCGACCAGCTATAGGGGCGCGCGCGACCGACCGTGCCCATATAGCGGATGACGCCATGATCCGCGCCGACATGAAGATGGCCTTCGGTGTCGCGCATGTCCGCGGCGACGCGATCAATCACGCCCGCCGACTGGAACAGGCGCATCATTTCATGGTCGAGATGCACCGCGCGCGGCAGCGGATAGGGATGGGCCTCCTGCTCGATCACCAGGACCGACAGGCCCGATTTTCCAAGGAGATTGGCCGCAAAGGCCCCCACCGGCCCGCAGCCGATGATCGCAACGTCGAACATGGAAGCGTCTTTCCCGTCAGGCGGCCACGGGCTGGGGCGCGGGTGATTTGTGCATCCGTCCGCCCAGCATGATCATCTTGATATTGTCCCGATCCTGCAGGATGCGCACGTCGCTGGTCGGATCGCCCGCCACCAGCAGCAGGTCTGCAAGATAGCCCGGCTTCACCTGGCCCACGTCCAACCCCATCAGCTGGCCGCCCAGCATGGTCGCGGCGCTCAGCGCTTCGGCGGGCGTATAGCCGTAGAGAGTGACGAAATGCTCCAGATCGCGGGCGTTGCGGCCATTGGGGTTGAAGGGGAAGCCATAGTCGCCGCCGATCAGGATGCGCACGCCCCGCGCCCTCAATTTGGGGACGAGCGCCTTTTCGAGCGCGATCCGTTCGGCGGCGCTGGCCTTCATGGCGCTCATGTCGATGTGCGGCGGCGGATTGGCTTCGAGCGCGCCGACGGACACGCCAGGGCCGGGCGCATAGAAAATCTCGTCCTTCTTCGCCGCCATCGCGTCGATCGCGGCATCGTCGGCATAAGAGCAGTGATAGAGGACGCGTGCGCCCGCTTCGAGCGCAAGGGTGATGGCGCGGGGCGCATAAGCATGGGTGGCGATCCAGAGGCCGGCTTCGCGCGCCGCCTTGCCCGCCGCCGCCATTTCCTCGTCGGTATAGAGGACGTCGCCCGATGTGCCGGGCTTGAGCGCGTCCTCGCCCGAAATGACGAGCTTCAGCGACTTGACCCCTTCGGCGGCGCAATAGGCGACGAAGGCGCGCATCGCGTCGGGGCCGCGGCCGTTGAAGACATCCCCCGTTTCGACCCCCTCGCCGCCTTCGGGGCTGCGCTCGATGGTCGAGGGGATGAAGCGCGGCCCCGGCGTTTCACCCGCTTCGATCGCACGGGCGAGTTCGGGTTCGATCCGGTCGCTGAGCGCGCCGGCGGAATAGAGGCTGGTAAAGCCATGGTCGAGCAGCACACGGGCGTTGCGCCAGGCCGCGACCTTCAGTTCCTCGGGCGGCAGGATGAACTGGTGATAGATTTTCTCGACCGAGCTGCCCCAGGTCAGATGGGTATGCGCGTCGACCATGCCGGGCATCAGCGTTGCGCCCTGCCCATCGATGACGCTGTCGGCCTCAATATCCGCGATGGCGGCGTCAGCGGGAAGGATGGCGGCGATCCGGTCATCCTCGATCAGGACGGCGCCCGGGACGGACGCGCTGCCCGTTCCATCGAAGATCATGCAATTATGGATCAGTTGCCGCATGGCCCTCTCCTCTCCCATCCTTCTTGTCGAGACAGCTTATGGGCTGTTTTTCATCCCAAGAAAAATAATGATTTTTGGGATCATCATAGGCTGGAACTATGGATCAGGGTTTCCAGCAGCGCTTCGCCCAGGCGCGTCAACCGGCCTCCGGCCATGCGCCTGACCCCGATGCTGCGCGGAAAGACGGATTCGCGGATGCTGATCGCGCGCAGCACGCCGATAGACAGTTCGGCGGAGGCGACCTGCATCGGCAGGATCGTGACGCGGCCACTGCCCCGCACGATCGCCTTGGTCGTCAGCAGCGAGTCGCAGCGTATCGCGTCCTGCGGCACCGGCACGTCGGCCGCCATGAAGAGCGCGTCGATCTGCCGCCGGAAAGCGCCCCGCGCTTCGGGCAGAACCCAGCGCATCGCGCCCATGTCGCGCAACGACAATTCGGAAGGCAGATGATCATTGCGGCGGCCCACGATCAGGGCGAAGGGATCCTGCGAGAAGGTCATCTCCTCCAGATCGTCCGGCGGCGCCTCAATCCCCGTGGTGACGAAGGCGAGCTCGATCTCGCCGTTGCGCAACAGGGTCGCCAGATCATGGTCCGCGCGCTCCACGACATGAAGGGTGAAGCGGCCGACCCGGTCCTCCAGCTGCCGCACCGCGGCGGGCAGCAGGCTGACGAGAGCGCCCGGCGTGCCGCCGACCCGCAACGGCCCGGTGACGCCTTGGCGTGCGAGCCGCATTTCCTCCTCCGCCTCCCGCAGCACGCTGTCGACGGTCTCCGCGCGGCGCAGCAGCATTTCGCCTTCCGCCGTCAGGCTGATGCCGGTGCGCGATCGGGCGAAGAGCTGCGCGCCCACCGCCTGTTCCAGCTGCGCGATCGCGCTGGAGACGGACGGCTGCGAAATGTTGAGCAGGCGCGCGCCGCCGCTGATGGAGTTGGCGCGGCACACAGCCAGGAACATGCGCAGGGCGCGGGGGTCGATCATGCATCATGCATCGCAAAGCGCAGGCGCGCTGACAATGGCGTACGACGTCGTTTTCGCGGTGAGACGCAAGCCATTTTCATGATAGGGAGACGCCGGGTCGCGGGAAGGACAAGATCGTATCTATTCGATTTTCTCGAACATACTCGACAATCTTATACATCTGTTTCGCATGATTGGGTCGGCTTACACGTCTCATCAGCCCAGATGGCTGGGCGAACGAGGTTCAGGAAGGAGTTTATCCCATGTCCATCACCGCCACCCCGGCACCCGCCAAGGCGCTGCTTTCGCCCACCGACCATGCGCTGGTGCTGATCGACTACCAGTCGCAAATGGCCTTCGCCACCAAGTCGATCGCGCCCGAACTGCTGCGCAACAATGCCGCGCTGGTCGCCAATGCCGCCGCCGGCTTCCACGTTCCCACCATTCTGACCACCGTCGCCGAAAAGAGCTTTTCCGGCCCGATGTTCAGCGAAATCACGGACGCCTTCCCGGGCCAGCCGATGCTGGACCGCACCAGCATGAACACATGGGAGGATGCCGCGGTCATCGACGAGGTCAATCGCATCGGCAAGGATCGCCTGGTCTTTGCGGGCCTGTGGACCAGCGTGTGCATCGTCGGCCCGGTGCTGTCGGCGCTGGAGCAGGGTTTCGAGGTCTATGTCATCACGGACGCGAGCGGCGACATTTCGGAAGAAGCGCATGAGCGCGCCGTCACTCGCATGATCCAGGCGGGCGCGCGCCCGATCACTGCCCTGCAATATCTGCTCGAACTGCAGCGCGACTGGGCGCGGGGCGACACCTATGACCTCACTACCGGCATCGCGCGCCAGTGGGGCGGCGCCTATGGCCTGGGCATCACCTACGCCAAGAGCATGTTCAACGCCTCCGAGGGCGGTCACTGACCCGATATTCTTCCCTTTTCCCTCAGTTTTCGAAGCGAAGGAGTTTTCTCATGAGCAACTTCATCACCACCAAGGACGGCGTCGACATCTTCTACAAGGACTGGGGCAGCAAGGATGCCCAGCCGATCATGTTCCACCATGGCTGGCCGCTGTCGTCGGACGATTGGGATGCGCAGATGCTGTTCTTCCTGTCGAAGGGCTATCGCGTCGTCGCCCATGACCGTCGCGGCCATGGCCGCTCCGCCCAGGTCGATGTCGGCCATGACATGGCGCATTATGCCGCCGACGCGGCCGCGGTCGCCGAGCAGCTGGACCTGCGCAACGCCGTCCATATCGGCCATTCGACCGGCGGCGGCGAAGTGGCGGCCTATGTCGCGCGTCACGGCATTCCGCAGGGGCGCGTCGACAAGGCGGTGCTGGTGAGCGCAGTGCCGCCGATCATGGTGAAGACCGACCGCTATCCCGGCGGCCTGCCGATCGAAGTTTTCGACGGCTTCCGCGCCGCGCTGGCGGCCGACCGCGCGCAATTCTTCCGCGACGTCGCGGCCGGCCCCTTCTACGGCTTCAATCGCGAGGGCGCGGACGTGAAGCCGGGGGTGATCGACAATTGGTGGCGGCAGGGCATGATGGGCAGCGCGCTCGCCCATTATCATGGCATCAAGGCCTTTTCCGAAACCGATCAGACCGATGATCTGAAGGCGATGACCGTGCCGACGCTGGTCCTGCATGGCGACGACGACCAAGTCGTGCCCTACAAGAATGCGGGCGTGCTGCAGGCGGAGATCCTGCCCGACGCGACGCTGAAGATCTACGAGGATTATTCGCACGGGATGCTGACGGTGAATGCCGACGTGCTGAACGCCGACATCCTCGCCTTCATCCAGAGCTGAGCGCGGCGGGGGAGCCGGCGCGGCCGCGCTCCCCCCTTGCCCGCTCACTATTTGCCCGCTCGACGGAGCCAGCCCCATGATCACTCGCCGCCAGGCGCTCGCCAGCGCCGCCACCACCGCGTTCCTGACCGCTTCGGAGAGCTTCGCCATGCCACCCAAGGACCTGATCCTCATCAACGCCAAGGTGACGACGCTGGACCGGGAAAATCCGGTGGCGCAGGCTGTCGCCATCCGCGACGGCAGATTCCTGGCGGTCGGATCCGAAGCGGCGGTGCGCGCCGCCGCCGCGCCGGACGCGCAGGTGATCGACGCCAAGGGTCGGCGCGCGATCCCCGGCCTGATCGACAGCCACATCCATGTGATCCGCGGCGGGCTCAACTATAATATGGAGCTGCGCTGGGAAGGCGTGCCGAGCCTGGCCGAGGCCATGGCGATGCTGAAGCGCCAGGCGGAAAACACGCCGCCGCCACAATGGGTGCGCGTGGTCGGCGGCTTTACCGAGCATCAGTTCGCCGAAAAGCGGCTGCCGACGCTGGACGAGATCAACGCCGCGGCGCCCGAAACGCCGGTGTTCATCCTGCACCTCTATGATCGTGCCTTGCTGAACGCGGCGGCGCTGCGCGCGGTCGGCTATGGCAAGGACACGCCCAACCCGCCCGGCGGCGAGATCGTCCGCGATGCGCAGGGCAATCCCACCGGCCTGCTGCTGGCGCAGCCCAATGCGACGATCCTGTATGCGACGCTGGCCAAGGGGCCCAAGCTGCCGCCGGACTACCAATTGAACAGCACCAGGCATTTCATGCGCGAGCTCAACAGCCTGGGCGTCACCAGCGTGATCGATGCGGGCGGAGGCTCGCAAAGTTATCCCGATGACTATGCCGTCATCGACAAGCTGCACAAGGATGGCGAGCTGACATTGCGCATCGCCTATAATCTCTTCACGCAAAAGCCGAAGGAGGAGCTGAAGGACTTCGCCGCCTGGTCGACGCAGATCAAGCCGGGGGACGGCGACGATACTTATCGCCATAACGGCGCGGGCGAGATGCTGGTCTATTCGGCCGCCGATTTCGAGGATTTCCGCGTCGCCCGCCCCGACATGCCGCCGCAGATGGAAGGCGATCTGGAACCGGTGATCCGCCTGCTCGCCGAGCGGCGCTGGCCCTGGCGGCTGCACGCCACCTATGATCAGACGATCGGCCGCGCGCTCGACGTTTTCGAGAAGGTCCATCGCGACATCCCGCTGACCGGCCTCAACTGGTTCTTCGACCATGCCGAGACGATCAGCGAACCCAATATCGACCGGATCGCCGCGCTGGGCGGCGGCATAGCGGTGCAGCACCGCATGGCGTTCCAGGGCGAATATTTCGTCGAGCGCTACGGGGCCAAGGCGGCCGAGGCGACCCCGCCGATCAAGCGGATGATGGATGCGGGCGTGCCGGTGGGCGCAGGCACCGACGCGACGCGGGTCGCCAGCTATAATCCCTGGGTGTCGCTCAGCTGGCTGGTGACATCGAAGACGGTCGGCGGGCTGGCGCTGTATCCGGTGCGCAACCGGCTGGACCGCGAGACCGCGCTGCGGCTGTGGACCGAGAAGAATACGTGGTTTTCCAACGAGGTCGGCAAGAAGGGGCAGATCAAGGCGGGGCAACTGGCCGACCTGGCGCTGCTGTCCGACGATTATTTCGCCGTGCCCGAAGACGGGATCGCGCATCTGCGATCGGTCCTGACCCTGCTGGGTGGCAAGATCGTCTATGGCGAAGGCGATTATGCGCCGATCGCGCCGGCAGCACCCAAGGCGATGCCCGACTGGTCGCCGGTCGCGACCTTTGGCGGCTATTATCGCCGGGGCGAGACCGCGCAGAAGATGGCGTCGGCCTGCGCGTGCCATTCCGCCTGCGGCGTCCATGGCCATGACCATGCCGCAGCGCTGGGAGCGGATGTGCCGGCCGCCGATGTCCAGAGCTTCTGGGGCGCGCTCGGCTGCGGCTGCTGGGCAGTGTGACGATGACGCGCCCGGCAACCCCGCTGCCCTGGCTGCTCCTGCTGCTGTCGGTCACGACCGGCCTGGTCGATGCGATCAGCGTGCTGGGGCTCGGCAAGGTGTTCACCGCCAACATGACCGGCAATATCGTGTTCCTGGGCTTTGCCGCCGTGGGCACGCCGGGGTTCGCGCCGCTTTCCTACGTCGTGGCGATCCTGGCCTTCATGACCGGCGCGCTGGTGGCGGGACGGGTCGGCAAGGGCCATGAAGGACGGCCGATGCGCCGTTGGCTGCTGATCGCGGCGCTGGTGGAGGCGGGTCTGCTCTGGATCGCGGCGGCCGTGGCGATCGGCTTCGATCCCGCGTCGCCGTCACCTGACGGGCGGCTGCAGGCGATCATCGCGCTGACCGCGATCGCCATGGGATTTCGCAATGCGACGATCCGGCAGCTCAAGGTGCCGGACCTGACGACCACGGTGCTGACGCTGACCATCACGGGCCTGGCCGCAGACTCGCGGCTGGCGGGCGGGGGCAACCCCAATTGGGGGCGGCGCGTCGGCAGCGTCGTCGCGATCGGCCTTGGCGCGGCCATCGGCGCTGCGCTGGTGATGCAGGGGCGCCTGGTGGCGCCGCTATTGCTGGCGGGCGGGCTGGTGCTGGCCGGAACGCTGGCCTGCATGGCGCATCCGTCGGCGCGCGAGCCGGTCAGCGCGTAAGGGCTATGCAGGCTCTTGATGATTGAACCGGGATGGCAAAGACCGCTTCATTCTGGCGCGCGATCCGCATCGGTCGCGATATAAACGGGATTGGCGTAGAACCAGAGGTCGCGCCACGGATTTTCACCGCTGATGTCGGGCGATGGCTCGCCTTCTCCCGTGCTGGCTCCGCGCACGCGAAGATAGGCGGCCCCCTCCGGGGCGGCCATGCGGTGCTGGATGATGATGCGATCGCCATCCTGCCGCCAGTCTCTGGCCTTGAAGCATCGAAGCAGATGGGTTGTGGGATTATGCTCATCGCTCGCCCCCGTCGCGGCGCCGACGATCAGATCGACATGGTTCACCACCGGCGTGTCGCCGCCGCCATTGGGCGCGGAGGCGGGACGAAAGCGGATGGTAACCTGAATGTCTGTCCCCTTCTTGACCGACAGCGTGTCACCGATCGCGGCAATGCGTGTGGGATCGGCGACAGGCGCCACGGTGACGTCCAGCCGATCGATCAGATCGCCGGTCGCCACGAACACCCTGCCCTGTTGCAGTCCATCCAGAATGTCGGCCGGATCGCGAGCGGCGAACACCCAGGTCTTGGCATATTCGCCCGGCCAGAAATCCGCGCCGCGCTCCGTCCAGTGACCATGCGAGTCCGAACTGGCGGTGATCGTCCAGTGCAGCCCCTGCCCCAGCAACGCATCCCACGCCCCGCCCAGAGTCGCCACCATCTGGTCAAAGCCGCCCATCGTGGGATAGCCGCCATAAAGCCCGCGCGCGCCATGAGCCGCGTCGAGATAGGCTTTGGGTCGAGCGGCCTGATGGCCGGGCGCGCCTTCCATGCCGATGGCGACATTGGGCGCGGTTTCGTGCCAGAGCCGATATTCGGTCGGGCTGTGCAGCCCCCATTGCCCCCGGCCGGTTGCGGTGCGCGATGGATGGTTGCCGATGAGGACCGGCTTTTCGGCCAGCCCGTTCATGTAGCGGAGCGCCTCTATCATCCGGGGCTTGCGATCGCGGGCGGGATCGGCGGGGAAAGCGTCGCGTTCGGCGAAGCGGGATTCAATCTCGCGCAGCTGGTCCCGCTCGGCCGGACCATAGGGCATGATCAGGCTGGCATGCTCCCCGCCCGGCACATCGAACTCCATGCCGTAGAACAGGGTAAGGTCCGGCACCGCCCGGCGCGCCGCGACGACATCGGGCCAGGCCCGCGCGTGGTTCAGCGCCGAATGATGGGGCCCGCCATGATCGGTCGCGACCATCCAGTCCAGCCCGAACTGCCGCGCCTTTTGCGCATTCATGAGGATGCTGTGGCTGGAATCGCCGCCGATGATCGGAGTGGGCGGTCGGTCGGGATGATCGGGATCGACGGCATAATGCGCGCTGTAAACGCTGTGCACATGATGATCGCCTGCCAGCCACTGGCGTTGCGGCGCCTGGGGCGGCTCTGCCGACGCGGATGCGGGCAGGCTGAGGCCGATGAGGGTCGCAAGGAGGATCGGCAGCCGCGGCATCGCATTGTCCCGAATGATGAAGATGGACTTGCGGCCCCGGCGCGCGTGCGCCGGGGCCGCAAGAGCGCGAAGCATCAGAATTTGGCGCGCACGCCGACGTTGATGGTGCGGCCGAAGGTGTGGATCTCGCTCACCTCCGCCACGGTTCCGGCATAGGAGACCTGCCGTTCGTCGAGGATGTTCACCGCCTGCATGAACAGCTCCACATTGGGCCGCAGCTGGTAGCTGGCGCCCAGATCGACGATGCCGAACCCCTTCTGATAATAAGCCACCACATCCTCCGCCGTGGGCAGCGACGTCACGTTCGCGCCGGAGTCCGTCATGTAGCTGCTGCGATAGGTGTAGCTGACGTTGAATTCGAACGGGCCAGTTTCGAAGAAGGGCGTGATCGAGTAGCTGACATCGGACACGCCCTGTATCCCGGCGGACTGAGTGCCGACATCCGTGCTGTCCAGTTCCAGCTTCGTCGTTGCGAAGGTCGCCGTGGCGGTGACGCCAAGGCCGAAGGGCAGCTTGTTGGTATAGCCAAATTCGATGCCGGTGATGGTCGCATCCCCCACATTGGTCGGCGTCGCCACCAATATGTCGACCGGGAGGGTCGACCCGTCATTGACCGCGAAGGCGAGCGTGCGGGTTTCGAAGTCGGACGCGATATAATCGCTGATGTCCTTGTGGAAAGCAGCCGCCGTGAATGCGCCGAACTTGTCGAAATACCATTCGAACGACAGGTCGAAATTCCACGACGTATAGGAACGCAGATTGGGGTTACCCGCCGAGGCAGTCAGGTTGAGGGTCGGATCCTCCAGCGCGGCCGCACCCAGATTATAGATGCTGGTGACGGTGACGCTGTTGGTGTTGATCGAGTTGCGCAGTTCCGAAAGCGACGGCCGCGTCATCGTCCGGGCGACGCCCAGGCGCAACTGAACATCGTCAGTGAACTTGAAGGTGGCGTTGGCGCTCGGCAGGAATTCGGCATAGCTGGCGCGGGTAGTGACGGGCGTCACATCGGTCGTCACGCCGCCCTCGCCATCGGGCACCGGAGCGATGGTCGTGCCGCGCACGTCCGTGCGGGTGCGGACATAGCGCAGCCCCAGATTGCCGGTGACCGGCACATCGCCCACCCGGGATTCAAAATCGAGCCGCCCGTAGCCGGCAAGAATATCCTCCCCGATGCGATAGGAATTCTGAAGGTCCGCCGCGGTCGGCTCCAGATCATAGGCGCTGGGGCTGACGCCATCATATTCGCTGCCAAGCGTATAGGAGGCGTTGAACAGCGACCAGTCGACATTGGTCCAGGGCTGACGATTGACGATCGACTGGTCGAAGGCATTGGACGGCACCGGATATTGCAGGAACGCGTCGGTCTGCTCCACGCCATCGCGCAGCACCGTGCCGCTGCGGTCGCGCCGCTGATAGTCGCGATAGCGGTCCGAAACCTGACCGCCGAAGCGCAGCTTGGTGAAACGGAAGCTGCCCAGGCCGAAATCCAGGTCGCGCGCGATATTGAGGACGAAACTCTTATCCTCATCGACCGAGTTGATCGGGCGGACGGCGAAGCTTTCGAACGGCATGGCCGACGGATCGGTCAGGTCGAGATCGGTGTAGAGCGAGGTGATGCGCTTGTCGCCCGCAACGTCATTGCTGAGGTCGAAAGTCAGATTGCCGCCGGCCCCACTGGCGGTGCGATATTGAACACGCTGGATGGGCGTATCGAGATCGCTGCGCGCCTTGGCATAGCTGAAGCGCGGTTCCACCTGCCAGCCGCCCAGGTCCAGCTTCAGCTTGGCGTTGAGCTGCAGATTTTCGTGCGACTGATCCATATATTCGCTGTAGTTGCGAATACGTGCGCCATTGATCGTGCCCGCGACCAGGCGGCCGTCCTCGACCACCGCCGTGGAAGCGTCGAGATTGGCGATCTGGCTGCCGATATAATAGGTCAGGCGGCGCTCGGTCACCTGATTGTTGAACTTGGAATAAAGGCCGTCAATGTCCAGTTCGACATTGGGGGCGGGCCGCCACTGCATGCCGAGCACGGCGCTGAGGCGTTCGCGATCCTCCATTTCCAGATAGGGCTGGACGTCACCGGGCGCGCGCACGGTGCCCAGTCCTTCGATGTCCACATCCTGCCAACCGATGCGCAATCGGTCGAACTGCACCTCCCGCTTGGAGTAGGAGACGCCGGCGAGCAGGCCGAAGCTCTTGTCGGCATTATGCCACCCGGCCGACAGCGTGCCATTGGGGTTCAGCGTGTCGGTGCGCTCTTCATAGCCGCCATAGGCATTGACGGCGACGAAGGAGTCGCGATCGAGCGGGTTGATGAGACGGATGTCGACCGTCGAGCCGATGCCGCTTTCGACCAGATCGGCGGTGGGCGACTTGATCACCACGATGCTGTCGATCAATGTCGCTGGCAGCACCTGAAGCCGGAACTGGCGGCCTGACTGGCCGGAATTGCGAATATTCTCGTTATAGGCGAGCGGCATGCCGTCGAAAGTGACAGCCTGGAAATTGGGACCAAGGCCGCGCACGCTGATGAATTGGCCTTCGCCCGCTTCGCGCACGATGGTGACGCCCGGCACGCGCTGCAGCGCTTCGGCGACGTTGAAAGCGGGCAATTTGCCGATGTCGGCGGCGACGATGGCGTCGGCGATCGAGTCCGCGTTACGCTTGACGTCGAGCGAACGGCCGACGCCGTCGGAGAAGCGAGCGGTGACGACGATGTCATTCTCCGCCGCCGCCGCATCAGTCGTGCTTGCCGGCGTTTGAGCGGCCGCCGCCGCCTGAGGGCGGACGATCAGCGCCCCGGAACCATCGCGCACGACCGACAGGCTGGTGCCGGCGGTGAGGCGGCGCAGCGCCGTTTCAGCGTCATAGGCGCCCGACACGGCCGGCGCGGTCATGCCGGACACGGCGGCGCGGGTGAAGAGGATATCCTGACCGCTCTGGCGCGCCAGTTGCTCGAGCGCGCGGTCCATCGGCTGGGCCGCGATGCTGACCTGAACGCGGCGCGCGCCCTGCGCATGGCCTGCGGCCGGAAGGGCAACCGCGCAAAGGGCGAGGGCCAGCGCCGCCGACCGGCGGAGCTGCCGTTTAGACTTGATCATTCATTCCATCCCCGTTTCAGCGCTCCCCGCGAGCGCCGCTCCTCCCGTCGTCGCCTGGGGTTGTCTTTTCCTCACCCGATCGCGGAAAATTTTTTCAGGGCGCGGCCGAAATGCGGATCGCGTCGCTGTCGGCAGCGATTTTGACGGGAAGGAGGACTGCAAGCGAGCGCGCGAAGGCTTCGGGGTCGCCCACGCGATAGACGCCGCTCAGGCGCATGTCGGCGGCCTGCGGATCGGACACGAGCAAAGTGCGATGGGTATAGCGGTTCATTTCCGCCGCCGCCTGCGCCACGGTTTCATCGCGAAAGGCCAGGCGCCCGCTCTGCCAGGCGACCAGATCGTCGATCTCCGGCTGGTCGAACCGGTCGCTGCGTCCAGCCGCCATGGCGATGCGCTGGCCCGATCCGACCCGGATCGCCTTGCCCGATGCTTCCACCTGCGCGCTGCCCTGAAGCGCGGTGAGCGCGACCTGATCCGCGTCCCGGCGCACGTCGAGCCGTGCAGCCTGCGCAACGGCGCGGCGATCGCCGGCGTCGATCACGAAGGGTCGCGGGTCGCGCGCGATCTCCAGGCTGACGCGTCCACCCTCCAGGGTAAGCAACCGCATGCTGTCGCGCGCCCGGAAGCGCACATGGGTATCGGTGTCGAGCATGATGCGGGTGCCGTCATCCAGGATGAAGCGGCGCTGTTCGCCGATGCCGGTTTTAAAGACGCCGGCATGCGCCTGGCGCCAACCAAGCGTCAGCCCGCCGGTCAGGACCAGCCCGGCGCCCCCCGCCATCACCGCGCGGCGCGACAGGCGGGGTGGTGCAGGGGCGCGCGGCGCATCGCGCAGCCCGCCGACCGCTTCCCAGATGGTCGACGCCTGGTCAAAGGCGCGCGCATGGTTCGGATCGGCATGCAGCCAGACGCGAAATTCCGCATCATCCTGCGCCGAACGGTCATCGGCATGGAGACGCGCCAGCCAGTTCGCCGCCTGCCGGTTCACATTTTCCGGCTTGCCGCGGAAGATCACGTCACCAATTCTCCATCCAGTCGGCCAGATGGGCCATGGCCCGCGCGATATGCTTTTCCACCGCGCTCTGGCTGATCCCCAGTTCCTGGGCAATCTCCCGATATTTACGACCGTCGAGCCGATACATCAAGAAAATCTGCCTTGTGCGCGGGCTCAACCGCTCGACCCCGCCGCGCAATCGATCGAAGCGTTCACGCGCGATCAGCACTTCATCCTGGAGCGGGCTGTGGTCGGCGATGGCGGCGCACGCAGCGTCCCCGTCGCCGACCAAGCCCCAGCGCTGTTCGCGCCGATAGGCGTCGATGCCGCGATTGGCGGCCGCGCGCGCCAGAAAGGCATCGGGGTTTTCAGCCTCCGCCTTGCGGGCGGCGGTGGCGATCCAGGCGTCGTGCAGCAGATCTTCGGCATCGTCGCGCCGCGTCATGCGCGCGACCTGAGCGCGCAGGCGCGCCCAGCCCAGCCCGGACGCATCCTTGCGCCTCGACAGTTTCGGAAAGCTCATGCGCGGTCGTCTAGAAATGCGACCATACGGTTTGATGACGGGTCGAAGTCAGAGCGATGACATCATGGAACCGCCGTCCTGCCGTGTTCCGGCGGCCTGCCCGCGGACAGTCATGGAACATTCATGACCATCGGCTATTGTCTCCTCAGTCACTTCTTCCCCTTTGGAGTGACCCTCCCTGAACCTCGGCTCCGCCGGCTGATCGCCGGTGGGGCCATTTTCTTATGCGTGGGCCGGCGCGATGCGCGCGCGGCATTCGCCAAAGCCGATCGAGGCGAAACCGTCGCGATGGGCGCGCGCTTCCAGCGTCACCTCATCGCCATCCTCCAGGAATATGCGGCGCTCGCCCGAGGGCAGGTCCACCGGCGCCTGACCGCCGCGCGTGATTTCGAGCAGGCTGCCCAGCGAATCGCGATCGGAACCCGAGAGCGTGCCGGTGCCGAGCAGATCGCCGGGGTTCAGATTGCAGCCATTGGAGGCATGGTGCGCGACGATCTGCGCTGCGGTCCAATACATGGCGGCGGCCGTGCCGGTGCTGAGGCGGAAAGGCGGCAGGCCGGCCTCGCGCATGCGCGCGGTCGAGAGGAAGACGCCAAGATCGAGAGCCAGCGCGCCCTGCGCCTGGTCCTGCGGGTCGAGCAGATAGGGCAAGGGCGCGGGATCGCCCGGCGCGCGCGGCGGCTGGGGCATGCGGAAGGGCGCCAGCGCTTCGGGCGTCACCACCCAGGGGGATATGGTCGAATGGAAGCTCTTGGCGAGGAAGGGGCCGAGCGGCACATATTCCCAGGCCTGGAAGTCGCGCGCGGACCAGTCGTTGAGCAGGCAGAAGCCGGCGATATGATCCGCCGCCCGATCGATCGGGACGGGATCGCCCAGGGCATTGCCCTCCCCGATCCAGATGCCCAGTTCCAGTTCATAATCCAGACGCGCGGTCGGGCCGAAACGGGGCTCTGAGGCGTCGGGCGCCCTGGACTGGCCGCTGGGGCGAACGACCGCGATGCCGGACGGGCGCACCGAGGAGGCGCGGCCATGATAGCCGATCGGCACATATTTATAATTGGGCAGCAGCGGATTGTCGGGACGGAAGAGCGTGCCGACATTGGTCGCGTGATGGATGCCGACGTAGAAGTCGCTATAGTCGCCGATCCGCGCGGGGAGATGCAGGGTGCAATCATCGGCGCGATGCAGCGCGGGCGACAGCGCCGGCTGCGCCGCCGGGTCGCAGAGCAGGCGCGAGAGGGTCTGGCGCAGCGCGCCCCGGTCGGCGGACGACAAAGCGAGCAGTCGATTGAGACGATCATCGCCCAGAAGCGGGCGCAGGGCATCGGGGAGATGATCGGCAATGGCGCCAAGGTCGAGGATCCAGTCACCGATCGCGACGCCGGGGCGCGGCCCAGCCCGCGGCGGCGAGAAGATGCCCAGCGGCAGGTTCTGCACCGGAAAGTCCGGATGGCCGTTCGCGCCCTCGACCCAGCAGGTCAGGTCGATCGCGTGGGTGTGGTCCGTCATGGTCATGCCTTGTCCTCTCCGTCGGGCAGGCGCGCCTTGCGGAAGCCCGACCAGCATTCGTCATAATCCCGCTGCGCGAAGTCCGCTTCGGCGGCGGTGCGCGTGGGGCGCAGGGGAAAGCGGCCTTCGAACATGAAGGCCATGGTGGCGTCGATCTTGTGCGGGGCGAGCGGCGCGGCGATCGCGGCGTCATAGCTGGCGCGATCGGGACCGTGGCTCGCCATCTGGTTGTGCAGCGAGGCGCCGCCGGGCGCGAAGCCGCCGGCCTTGGCATCATAGACGCCGGTGATCAGGCCCATGAACTCGCTCATGACGTTGCGGTGGAACCAGGGCGGGCGGAACGTGTCCTCCGCCACCATCCAGCGCGGCGGGAAGATGACGAAATCGCAATTGGCCACGCCGGGCATATCGCTGGGGCTGGTCAGCACGGTGAAGATGGACGGATCGGGATGGTCGTAGCTGACCGTATTGATCGTGTTGAAGCGGCGCAGGTCATAGCGGCAGGGGGCGAGATTGCCGTGCCAGCCAACGACGTCGAAGGGAGAGTGCGGCAAGCTGGTCGACCAGAGGCCGCCCTGGAATTTCTGGATCAGCTCAACCGGCTGGTCGACATCCTCGAACCAGGCGACCGGCGTTTCAAAATCCCGGACATTGGCGAGCCCGTTGGCGCCGATCGGCCCCAGTTCGGGCAAGCGAAAGGGTGCGCCGTAATTTTCGCAGACATAGCCGCGCGCCTCGCCTTCCTGCGGCGCGACGCGGAAGCGGACGCCGCGCGGGACCAACGCGACCTGCTGCGGCGCGAGGTCGATCCGGCCCATTTCGGTGGTGAGGCGCAGCGTACCCTGTTGCGGCACGATGAGCATCTCGCCATCGGCGTTGAAGAAGGCGCGGCGCTGCATCGGCCGGTTGCAGGCATAGAGATGGACAGCGAAGCCGACAGATGCGGCGACATCGCCATTGCCGCCATAAGTCACGAGCCCGTCCAGGAAATCCGTGGGGTCCTGCGGCATGGGCAGAGGGTCCCAGCGCAGCCGGTTGGGGGAAGGCGGCAGGTCGGTGAAGGGCGCGGTGGCAAGGCGGGACGCGCCGGCATAGGGGGCATAGGCGCGATGCTGGGCTGTCGGGCGCAGGCGATAGAGCCAGCTGCGGCGATTGTCCGCGCGCGGCGCGGTGAAGGCTGTGCCGGACAGCTGTTCGGAATAAAGGCCGAAGGGCGTGGACTGGGGCGAATTGCGGCCGATCGGGACAGCGTCGGCCACAGCCTCCGTCACGAAATGATTGGCGAAGCCGGGCATCATCGCCGGCAGGTCGCCGCCATCCTCCTGGGTAGATGAACGCGACATCGCCCTCTCCTATAGTTTCATTTGCAACCAGCATAGCCGTTGCGCAACTGGTGTCAAATGATACTATCGGCCATGACCAAGCACTCCCTGCGGCTCGACGATTTCCTGCCCTACCGCCTGTCCTTCACGACCAATCTGGTAAGCGAGACGGTGGCGAGCGCCTATGAGCAAGCGTTCGGGCTGCGCATCGCAGAGTGGCGGGTGATCGCCGTGGTCGCGGAAAGCCCGCAGGGCGTGACGCAACAGGCGATCGGGCTCAAGACGCGGATGGACAAGGTGACGGTGAGCCGCGCGGCGGCCAGCCTGATCGCGCGCGCGCTGCTGGAGCGGCGGCCTCATGATGCAGACCAGCGGTCGCATCTGTTGACGCTGAGCGCCGAGGGCGAGGCGCTCTACAGCGCGATCGTGCCCAAGGCGCTGGCGCTGGAGAAGCAGATTTTCAGCCGCTTCAGCGCGGCCGAGATCGCGCGGTTCGACGCGATGCTGCGCCAGATCGACGCGATATTGCTGGATGGCGCAGCGGCGGCTGCGCCCTCCTGACAGCAAGGCATGGACTCAAGCCTGATCGGGATAATCCTCGGGCTTTACCTGGCCGACATTGGGCCGGTCCTCCACATCCTCGGGCGGATGGCCGCCGGAGGTGCGGGGATCGGCCTCTTCATGGCCGGGAAGCGGATCGCCCATCGGCCCGTTCGGCGTGCTGGCCATGTCGCCATCGGTCACTTTCTTTTCGGACATCGTCATTCCTCCTTTTCCGGATCGGCCGTGCCGGGCTCCGCCATGGCGCGATGCTGCTGCGCTAGGATCGCCGCCGGCGTCACATGAGCGGCGGCCGCCTGGAGCTTGTTCTTCCAGCCGGAGACGATATGCGCCTCGCCCTTCATCAGCGCGTCCCAGCCATCCTGCGCCACCTTGGCCGGGTCCGCCTTCTCGCGCGTGCCGACATCGGTATCGAGCATGCCTGCGCGAGCGAAGAATTCGGTATCGGTGGCTCCGGGCATCAGCGTGGTGATGGTCACGCCATCCGCATCCTTCAGTTCGTCGCGGATCGCGTCGGCGAAATTGTTGATGAAGGATTTGGTGCTGTTGTAGACCGCGTTGAAGCTGCCCGGGATGAAGCCGGCGATCGACCCAGTGATGAGCACCTTGCCCGCGTTGCGCGCCACCATCGCCCGCAACAGCTTTTGCAGCAGATAGACGGTGCCGGTGATGTTGGTGTCGATCGATCGCCGCCACAGGGCGACATCCTGTTCCAGGAAAGCATGACCCGTGCCGGTGCCGGCATTGGCGCAGAGCAGGTCGACGGGGCGGTCGCCCGCCGCCGCCAGCAGCTGGTCGACGCCGTCCAGCGTGGCGAGGTCAGCCTCGACCGATCGGACATCGCCGCCGTGGCGGCGCAGATCGTCGGCGGCGGCGTCGATCAGCGGTTCGTCCGCGACGACGAGAAGGTCATAGCCTTCCCGCGCCGCGATATGCGCCAGTTCGAAGCCGATGCCGGTCGATGCGCCGGTGATGATCGCAAGGGGCTTCATGTCCCGCCTCACGCCGAGGGCATGCTGGCGAGATGGTCGATATGCTCCTGCACCACTTCGGCAATCGCGCCGGCGGTCTGCTTGAGCGCAGGGGTGTCGCCGTCGCGGGCATAGCCCTGGTGCAGGGCAAGCGCCGCTTCATGCGCGGTCCGCTGATGCCGGAGATAGACGCTGTCGATGCTGGCGGCATCGGCCGCCTTGATCTCGTCGAGCATCTGCTGCTGATTGGGCATCAGCTTGGGCGGCGGCACGGTGAGGCCCGCCTTCTGCGCGGCGGCCTTGACGTCGGCAGTGGATTTCTGATGCTGGTCGATCATCATCTGGGCGAAGTCGCGCACCGCCTTGGTCTGGCTCTTTTCGAGCGCCACCTTGGAGGATTCGATTTCGAACAGGTCGCCGGCGCCAGCCTGGGCGATATAGCCGGCGGCATCGGTGGGCGCGGCAGCCGGAGCGGCCGGCGCCATCGCGCTGGCATTGTTGCCGGCCATCATCATGTCGTTGCCGCCCATCATCGCGGCATTGTCGGCGGCGGCTTCATTGGCGGGCTGTTGCTGGCAGGCGGCCAGCGCAAGGGCCGGCAGCGCGAGCGCCAGGGGCATCATCTTCATCCTGCTTCTCCTCTTTCTCTCTTTCAGGCGGCCTGGGGCAAATCCATGCCGGGTTTCAGCACAATCTTGGTCACTTCATTCTGCTTGTCGTGGAACATGCGATAGCCTTCGGGCGCCTGCTCGAGCGGCATGCGGTGCGAAATGAGGAAGGTGGTGTCGATCTTTCCTTCCATGATCGCGTTGAGCAGGGCGGGCATATAATGCTGCACATGGGTCTGGCCGGTCTTGAGCGTCAGCCCCTTTTCCATGAACGCGCCGAGCGGGAATTTGTCGACGAAGCCGCCATAGACGGCGGGCATGGACACGCGCCCGCCCTTGCGGCAGGCGAGGATCGCCTGGCGGATGGAATGAGTGCGATCGGTGCCGGTGAAGGTCGAAACCTTGATCTGGTCCCAGACATTGTCGGCGAAGAAGCCGTGCGCTTCCAGGCCCACCGCGTCGATGCAGGCGTCGGGTCCGATGCCGCCGGTCATTTCCAGCAGCGCTTCATAGATCTTGGTCTCCTCGAAATTGATCGTCTCCGCGCCGAAGCGCCTGGCGAGGTCGAGCCGATGCGGGAAATGGTCGATCGCGATCACGCGTTCTGCGCCCATGAGAAAGGCGGACTGGACGGCGAACAGCCCGACCGGGCCGCAGCCCCAGACCGCCACCGTGTCGCCCGGTTCGATCTGCGCATATTCGGCCGCCTGCCAGCCGGTGGGCAGGATGTCCGAGAGGAACAATACCTTGTCGTCCTCCACCCCGTCGGGGATGACGATCGGCCCGACGTCGGAGAAAGGCACGCGCACATATTCGGCCTGGCCCCCGGCATAGCCGCCGGTCATGTGGCTGTAGCCGAAGAGACCGGCCATGGGCTGGCCATAGGCGGCCTGGGCAATGTCCTGATTGTCGGCGGGCAGCCCATTGTCGCAGGCGGAATATTGATGTTTCGAACAATGGAAGCAAGCGCCGCAGGAAATGGTGAAGGGCACGACCACGCGCTGCCCCTTGCGCAGGGTGGAGCCCGAGCCCGTTTCCACCACTTCGCCCATGAATTCATGGCCCAATATGTCGCCCGCCTTCATCGACGGGATATAGCCGTCATAGAGATGCAGGTCGGACCCGCAGATGGCGGTGGAGGTGATGCGGATGATCGCATCGCGCGGGTTCAGGATTTCGGGATCGGGCACGCTGTCGACCCGGACGTCATGCTTGCCATGCCATGTCAGTGCGCGCATCAATTCATCTCCTCGGCCCGTTGCGCCTGGGTCCAGGCGCCGGTCGCCACCTCCCCCGTTTCCATCAGTTGCTTGAAGCGGCGAAGATCGCGGCGAACCTGGATCGCCGGTTCGCGCTGGAACAGCTTGGCGATCACCTTGCCCACGATGCCGCCGGGCGGATCGTAGAGCAGGGTCGCGGTGACCCATGTGCCGCGGCCGCCCGGCGCGTCGCGAAATTCGACGCGGCCGCTATTGGCGACATCGGCATCCTCCTCCGACGTCCAGCCGATCGCTTCGCCGGGCTTTTCCTCGGTGATGGCCGCCACCCATTCGACGGTGCGGCCGGCCGGCGCCTTCACCGTCCAGCGGTAGCGGTTGCCGCCCAGCGGCTCGATCCGCTCCACATTCTCCATGAAGGCGGGCAGCTGCTCCAGCGTGCGCCAATAGTCATAGAGATCCTGGCGCGGGCGGTTGATCGTCACGGTCTTGCCGACCAGCGTGTCGCCCTTGGCCGCGTCCAGCTGCGCCGCCGCGATGTCCGACCGATCGCTGTCCTTGGACGTCGTGATCGGCGCATCCTGCTCCTGTGTGCCTGTGAGGCCGGTGCCCATATCTGGCTCCCTTGCTGCGAAATGTTCCTGCCAAGCGGTTGAGGCGAAAGCCTGTTCCCTGCCCATGCGCCAGGATGCGGTAAAACGAAGGGCAGCTAACATGCGTCAGTGGGATTTGCGCGGCGCCGAGCGGAAATCCCCGGCGGCCAAGTCGTTACACAGCGACAAGGATGGACCGGCAAGGAGCGGAACCGACAATGAGACTTCGCCAAGGAGCATGTGCCAGCGATGAATGACCAGAAGACCCAGGATCATGAAGGCGACGCCAAGACGCTGTCGCCGCTATTGCCCCAGGATGTGGAGGACGCCGCCGCCACCCTGCTGGAGGCCTGCTGCGACGCGGGGATCAAGGTGGCGACCGCCGAAAGCTGCACCGGCGGGCTGATCGCATCGCTGCTGACCGATGTGGAAGGCGCCAGCCATGCCTTCGACCGCGGCTTCGTCGCCTATAGCGAGGATGCCAAATGCGCGATGCTGGGCGTGCGGCGGGACGAGATCGACCGCCATGGCGCGGTCAGCGAAGCGGTGGCCAAGGCGATGGTGCGCGGCGCGCTGGAATATTCGGGCGCGGACATCGCGCTTGCCATCACCGGCTATGCCGGCGCGGCGCCCCGTGGCGAGGAGGATGGGCTGGTCCATTTCGCCTGCATGCGCCGGGGCGGCACGCCGCGGCACCGGGCGGAGCATTTCGGCCCTGTCGGCCGCGGGCCGGTGCGGATAGGATCGTTGCGCATCGCGCTGAAGATGATGAGGGACGCCGTTGACGAGCATTGAGAGATTTTCGAGCCTGCACCGCCAGGGGCTGGTGCGTATCGCCGCCGCGACGCCCAAGGGCAGCGTCGGCGATGTCGCCGCCAATGCCGAGGGCATAGTGGCGCTGGCGCGTGCGGCGGCCGATGGCGGCGCGGACCTGGTCCTGTTCCCCGAACTTTGCCTGTCCTCCTATGCGATCGACGACCTGCACCTGCAGGACGCATTGCTGGACCGGGTCGAGCAGGAGATCGGGCGCATCGTCGCGGCGAGCGGCGAGCTGCCCATGATGCTGATCGGCGCGCCGCTCCGCCGGGGCGGGCAGGTCTATAATTGCGCGCTGGCGATCGCGGGCGGGCGGCTGCTGGGCGTGGTGCCCAAAAGCTTCCTCCCCAACTACCGCGAATATTATGAGAAGCGCTGGTTCGCGCCGGGCGCCGGCATCACCGAGCTGGACATAGTCGTGGCGGGCGAGACCGTGCCGTTCGGCACCGACCTGCTGTTCGCCGCCGAAGGGATGCGCGACTTCATCGTCCATGCCGAGATATGCGAGGATTATTGGGCGCCGCTGCCGCCCTCCACCATGGGGGCGCTCGCGGGCGCGCTGATCCTGTGCAACCTGTCGGCATCCAACATCACCATCGGCAAGGCGCGCGACCGGCATCTTCTGTCGGCGTCGCAATCGGCGCGCTGCATCGCGGCCTATGCCTATTCGGCCGCGGGCGCGGGCGAAAGCACCACCGACCTTGCCTGGGACGGGCAGGCGATGGTGCATGAGATGGGCGAGCTGATCGCGGAATCGACGCGGTTCGACGATGCGCCCGAACTGCTCTACGCCGACGTCGACCTGCAGCGGCTGCGGCTGGAGCGGATGCGCAACGGCACGTTCAACGACAGCGCGGTGGCCGCAGGCCATCCCGAACGGCGTTTCCGGCGGATCCCCTTCCCCTTCGCGCCGCGCGAGGGAGACCGGGGGCTGAGCCGCGCGGTGCGCCGCTTCCCCTTCGTCCCGGCCGATCCGCAGCAGCTGGACGCGGACTGCTACGAGGCGTTCAACATCCAGGTGGAGGGGCTGGTCACCCGGTTCCGCGCGACGTCCGGCCGGCACCTGGTCATCGGCGTGTCGGGCGGGCTGGATTCGACCCATGCGCTGATCGTCGCGGCCAAGGCGTGCGACCGGATGGGACTGCCGCGGTCGACGATCCTTGGCTATACGATGCCCGGCTTTGCGACTGGCGAGCGGACCAAGGACAATGCCTGGGCGCTGATGCGCGCGCTGGGCGTGAGCGGCGAGGAGATCGACATTCGCCCGGCCGCGCGGCAGATGCTGACGGACATGCAGCATCCCTTCGCCGCAGGCGAGCCGGTCTATGACGTGACGTTCGAAAATGTGCAGGCAGGGCTGCGGACCGACTATCTGTTCCGACTGGCGAACCGGCATGGCGGCTTTGTCGTGGGCACAGGAGATCTGAGCGAGCTGGCGCTGGGCTGGTGCACCTATGGCGTGGGCGACCAGATGAGCCATTATGCCGTCAATAGCGGCGTGCCCAAGACGCTGATCCAATTCCTGATCCGCTGGTGCATCGCAACCGGCCAGTTCGACGAGACGGCCGCGCATGTGCTGGACGACGTGCTGAACACCGAGATTTCGCCCGAACTGGTGCCCGCCGACGCGCAGGGGGGGCTGCAAAGCACGGAAGAGCGGGTGGGCCCCTATGCGCTCAACGATTTCTTCCTGCACCATATCGTGCGGCAGGGATTGCCCCCGTCCAAGGTCGCCTTCCTCGCCTGGCATGCGTGGCGCGACGCGGACCAGGGCAGCTGGCCGCCGGGCTATCCCGAGGCAGGGCGGGTCAGCTACGACCTGCCGACGATCCGGCGGTGGCTCGACAATTTCCTCTATCGCTTCTTCACGATCAGCCAGTTCAAGCGGTCCGCCCTGCCCAATGGCCCCAAGATTTCGGCGGCGGGCGCGCTGTCGCCGCGCGGCGACTGGCGGGCGCCATCGGACGGCACGGCGCGGCTGTGGCTGGACGAGCTGGCGGCGGCGCTCGGCCCCGCGCCGGAGCGCAGCGCCTAGCGGTCGGACGGATCGCCCGGCAAACGGCTGACCCAGGGCGCCGGGCGGAATTCCGCAATGCGCGTGAGGACGCGCCAGTCGGGCACGATGATGTCGCGGCGCTGGCGACGGATGATCCCCTGCGCCTCCATGGCGCGCAGGGTGCGGTTGACATGGACGGTGGTGATGCCGGTCGCGTCGGCAATCTCCACCTGCGACATGGGCAGGGTGATGGAGCAGCCGTCCGATCCGCCGCCGGGATGGCTGCGCATCACCAGTTCGCACAGCAGATAGGCGATGCGCGCTCGCGCCTCGCGCCGGCCGACATTCGAGATCCAGGCGCGATAGATCGACAGGTCGGCTGCGATTTCCCCGCAGATCGCCTTGAAGATGCTCAGCCGGCCATGGCTGAGCGCGAGAATGGCGTCGGCCGGCACCAGCGCCACGCGAACGGGGGTGAGCGCCTGGATGAAATCTTCCGACGGGGCTGGCGGCGACAGGGGCAGGTTGAGGAAATCGCCCGCGCCATGCATGCCCACAATATGGCGCGCACCGTCGGCGGAGATGCGGTGGCGATGCGCGACGCCAGCCAGCTGGACCTGCCAGCCCGGAGTCAGGTCGCCTTCCTTGACGACATAGGCGCCCGGTTCGACCGATCGTTCCTGGCAGGGCAACGCGAGCAGCGCCGCCTGATCCTGCGCCGACAGGGGCGCGCGACCATTCAGCCGCGCGACGAGCGGCGCCAACAGAGGCTCCTGAGGCGTCATGCGCGCGGGGTCAACGGTGTCAGATATCGTGACATTCCGCCTGCTCGACGCGCCCCTGCGCGCGCGGCTTGCTGGCGCCGCCGATCGACCATGCCCCTGTCCGTCCCATTCCCTGCTGCTGTCATGCTCTATGTCTGGTCGCGCTGCTCGTTCGATGCCGCCGCCATGCCCGGCGGTGAACGCGAAGGCGGCGACGCATCACCTTGCGCCAAGCCGCTGCGGCCCGACGCTAACATAGGCTAACTCACTGGTAATATTTACAGGATGCGCCTTAGAGCGCGTCATGCGGGCCCAGAGCGGCGAGGTCGCGCAGCGCGCCGAGATCGGGGATGCGCAGCCATTTGGAGTGGAGTTCGAGAACCCCCTTGGAGCGCATCGATTGCAGCGTGCGATTGACATGGACGGCGGTCAGGCCAGTGGCGTCGGCAATGTCGGTCTGAGTCAAGGGCAACGCGCATTGCTGGCCGTAAGCGAGGCCGGCCCGTCGCATCCGCTCGAACAATTCCAGCAGCAGATGCGCCAGCCGCTCCACCGCCGTCTTGCGCCCCAGGCTGACGAGCCAGTTGGACTGCCGCTCCACGCTTTCGGCGAGGCGCGACGAAAACCCCTTGTGCCGATCGATCGTCGACGGGTCGACCAGGCTCTTGCGCGTGGCGCGCACATTGGTGAGGGCGATCACCGGCTCATGGCAGGTGGGCGTCAGCGACCACATCGGATCGCACAGGTCGCCAGGCAGATAGAGGGCGGTGATCTGCCGCCGGCCATCGGGCAGCAGCCGGTGACGGCAGGCCCAGCCCTCCAATATGTCATAGAGCGCTTCGGGTCGGTCATGTTCCCGCGTCAGAAACTGATGCGGTCGAAAAAAGACTAGGTCTTCGCTCGCTGCGATCTGGCTCAACATGGGCTTCCCCTGAAAAGCCCCCCGCCGTTCAACCTACGCAAAGTGCGTCAGGATGGATTCACATATGTTCTAAACCAGAAATAATTCTGACGGCCCGTGGCTTTTGCGACCTGAACCAAGCTTTCATAAAGATGGCGGCCAAAGATGAGACCGGGCGCTGACGCAGGTTAGCGGCGAATCGGGAACCCAAATCCGGCTGGCGCGCTGAAGCTAGGAGGAGATGCGACATGGACGATGCGCACGAGGAGCAGGACCGCGAGGCCGATAATGAGGCCGAAGCGGACGCCGACAAGGATCAAGCGGCCGATAAGGACGGGCAGGACAGCAATCCGCTGGCCCCGCCGGTCAATGTCGAGCCGGGGAGCTGACGCCCATGCAGGAGCCAGCCCTTCCCCGTCCCACCGCCGCGCCGCCCACGCCGGCCGATCTTAAGCATGTGCGCTGCGAACGCGCGCTCGACGCCCAATATTGGTCGCAGCGTCTGGGCGCGACCCGGCAGGAGCTGGAGGATGCGATCGAGCAGGTCGGCCACAACATCGGCGCGGTGATCGCCTATCTGGATCGGCATCGCGATCACGCCGCCTGACCTAATAGGCGGAACCGGAACAACGCGTCAGCATTTTGGACAGCCATGACCGTCTATCATCTGAACCTCTTCAACGACGACGATGTCTGGGACGAGGAGGGACAGGATTTCGCCGATCTGGACGCCGCGGAGCGCGAAGCGGTCCGCAACGCCCGCGATGTGATCGCGGAACATGTCCGACACGGCATGCCGATCGACCTCAATCACCGGCTGGAGATAGTCGATGGCGATGGAACCATCCTGAAGGTTGTTCGCTTCGGCGACTGCGTGTATTTCAAGCACTGACCCCGCTATGTCGGTCAGGTTTGCAGAGATGTAGCCCCGCGGTCCAACAGCCATCGGAGCCACATCCATGCCCAGCCACCCCGCATTCGAACTGTTCGTGCGCAAATTATGCGAACGATCGCGCCTGACCGATGAAGAGCGCCGCGCGATCTTGGCGATCGATGGGCAGGAAGTAGAAATCCCGCCCCACCGCGACATTGTGCGCCCGGGTGAAGTGACGGAATTTTCCTGCCTGGTCGTGTCCGGCATGGCCGCGCGCTTCGGGCAATTGCCCGACGGGACACGCCAGATCACGGCCGTCTATATTCCCGGCGACATGTGCGATCTCTATTCGCTGATGCTGCCCAAGGTGGAATGGGCGCTGCAGGCGCTGTCGAGCCGCCTCACCATCATCAAGGTGCCGCACCGGCAATTGCTGGAGCTGGTCCGCGCCTATCCGGCGGTCGCCGAGGCCTTCTGGCGCGACTGCGTGGCCGATGCGTCGATCCTGTCGCAATGGGTGGTGAATGTCGGCCGGCGCGACGCGCGCATGCGCACGGCCCATCTGTTCTGCGAGATCGGCCTGCGCATGGAAAAGGCGGGACTGGGCAGCCGCACCGCGTTCCAGCTGTCCGCCATCCAGTCGCAACTGGCCGACGCGCTGGGCATGACGCCCGTGCATATGAATCGCGTGATCCGCGCGCTGCGGCAGGACAATCTGCTGCTGGTGCAGGGCCGCGACGTGCAGGTGCCGGACTGGGACGCACTGGCGGCGGTGGGCGGGTTCGATGGCGCCTATCTGGAACTCGACGATCGCTGGCGGCGAGTGGAATGACGCAACCAGCGCCGCCGGCCCGATGCTATTCGGCCGCGACCGCCGGCGCGATGCGCGGAAAAGCGGTCGCCGGCTGCGCTGCGTTCAACTGCTGCGCGAAATAGGCGCAGGTCTGCCGCAATCCCTCCGCCAGCGGCACGCGCGGTTCCCAATCCAGCATCGCGCGCGCGCGGCTGATGTCGGGGCGGCGGCGGCGCGGATCATCCTGCGGCAGCGGCTGGTGAACGATGCGGCCGCTGGTGCCCACTTCGGCGATGATGCGCTCGGCCAGCTGGAGGATCGTATATTCCTCCGGATTGCCGAGGTTGACGGGCGCGAGGTCGGGCATGTCCGATTCCATCAGTCGGATGAGGCCGTCGACCATGTCGGAGACATAGCAGAAGCTGCGCGTCTGCGAGCCGTCGCCGAAGATGGTGATGTCCTCGCCCGATAGCGCCTGGCAGAGCAGGTTCGACACGACGCGTCCGTCATCGGGGTGCATATTTGGGCCGTAGGTGTTGAAGATGCGCGCCACCCGCACGTCGGCGCGGCCCAGCCGCGCGAAATCGAACGCCATGGCTTCGGCGGCGCGCTTGCCTTCGTCATAGCAGGCGCGCGGGCCGGTGCAGTTGACCCAGCCGCGATATTCCTCGCGCTGCGGATGGGCTTCGGGATCGCCATAGACTTCGCTGGTCGAGGTGAGGAGGAAGCGCGCGCCGGTCTGTTCGGCAAGACGCAGCAGCCGGTCCGTCCCCACGACGTTGGTGAGCATCGTATGTTCGGGATCGGCCTGATATTGCGGCGGGGACGCGGCACAGGCGAGATTGTAGATGCGGCCGATGTCGCGGCGGCGCAGGACCGCGTCGGGCAGCGGATCGACGATGTCGGCGCGCAGGAAGGTGAAGCCGCGCTCATGCTCCAGCGCGTCGAGATTGCCGTGGCGCGCAGTCAGCAGATTGTCGAGGCAGAGGACCTGTTCGCCCCGGTCCAGCAGCGCGCGGCAGAGATGGGAGCCGATGAACCCCGCCCCGCCGGCGACCAATGTCACTTTCTGTCCGCTCTTCATCGGCTTCCTGTCCTTTCCTGTATCGTTCACTCGGCCGCGATGACCCGATCCGCCCCCGATTGGGCGATCGCCGCCTGCAGATGCTGTTCCAGCTGCGCCGCGCGGGCGTCGGCCGTATGTTCGGCCAGGATGCGCGCGCGTGCTGCCGCGCCGACCGCCGAGCGATCCTCATGCAGCCATACGCAAATCTGCTCCGGCTTGTCGGCGAGGAGGATTTCGCGATTGGGCGCCAGCAGGTCCGAGAGTCCCGGCCAGATGTCGGAAATGATCGGCGTTCCGCAGGCCGCCGCCTCGAACAGGCGGACCGAGGGCGACCATCCCGCCGCGATCATGTCCGCCCGCGTGACGTTCAGCGTGTAGCGCGACGCGCAATAGAAGGCGGCATGATCGGCCGGCGGCAGATGATCGATCCGCTCGACATTGGCGGGCCAGTCGATGTCGTCGGGATATTGCGGTCCCGCGACGCAGAAGCGCTTGTCGGGCATGTGCCGGGCAGGCTCGATCAGCAGCCGCTCCAGCGTGGGCTGGCGATCAGCGCTGTAGGTGCCGAGATAGGTCATGTCCCAGCGCTTGGGGCCGGGAACGGGCCGGTAGGCGGCGGCGTCGACCGAGCAATAGAGCGCGCGGGCCATGGGCGATCCATAGTCCCGCTCCAGCCGGTCGAGCGTCGGCCCGCCGGTGAAGGAGAGATAAAGATCATAGCCGGCGATCAGCGGTTGCGAGAGATAGTCGCAATCCGCGTCGCGCAGCCGCGCCAGGGTGACGGGCGTGTCGATATCGTAGAAGGCGGCGATGCCGCGCGCCTCGCGCTGCACATAGTCGCCGACCGCGATACCGTCGGGCACATAAGAGCCGACGATGACCGCGTCCGCCGCCGCGATCTCCGCGCGCCAGGCGTCGAGCCCGGCGAGATCCTGGTAGAAGGCGAGGCGGCAGAAGTCGGGCTGCTGCAAGTCGCGGTGCGGGGCGTACCAGGGCACGTCGCGTTCGAGGAAGAGGATGTCATGCCCGCGCGCGGCAAAGGCCGAGAGCAGCGCGCGATAGGTGGTGGCATGCCCATTGCCCCAAGAGGAGGACAGGCTGAGGCCGAGGACGACGAGCTTCATGCGCGCGCCATCCGCGGCTGGTGGAGCGCGGCCTGGCCGCCATAATGCTTGAGGATGGCGTCGACCTGGGCGCCGCGCAGGGCATAGCTATGTTCCAGCATGGTGCGGGCGCGGGCGGCCTGCCCGATCTGCCGCGCGCGTTCGGGCGTCAGCGCGGCGAGATGATCGGCGACATCCTGTCCGTCGCGGGCCACCAGCACCTCCTCATCGGGCGTCAGGAACATCTCTATGCCCTCCCAGGCGTCGGTGATCAGGCAGGCAGCGGCCCCGGCCGCTTCGAACACGCGCGTGGCGGGCGAGAAGCCGATCTGCGCCATGCTGTCGCGCGCGACGTTGAGCACCGCGAGCGGCGTGCAGTTGAAGGCATTATGTTCGGCCGTGTAGACATGGCCGCGATGGCGGACATTGGCGGGCATCGCCTTGCTTTCCCAGCCATTGCCGCCAACCAGGAAGCTGCGGTCGGGCAGCAGCGCGGCGGGCTTGAGAAAATATTCCTCCACCCGCGCTTCCCGGTCGGGCAGGCGATTGCCGAGGAAGGCGAGGTCGCAGGCGAAGCGCGGATCGGGCGCGACGGGGAAATGGGTGTCGGGATCGAGCGCGTTATAGACGGGGATGCATTCGCGCGCGCCCATCGCTCGATAGGCCGAGACGACAGGATCGCCGCCACCATAGGTGAGGACGAGGTCGATCTGCGGCAGCATGGCGCGGATGGCGTGCGCGGGATCCGCGCGCATTTCGTCCAGCGTCGCGGCGGCATCGACATCCCAGAAAATGCGCAGGGCATCGGGACGGGCGCGCTGCATGACGCCGGCGATCAGTTCATCGTCGAACACGCCCACGCCGCTTGCCTTGACCACGACATCGGCGTCGGCGGCTTCGTCCATGACGCCGGCGAGGCCCTGGACGGTGGCGGGATAGACGGTGACGCGCGCCCAGTCGGGCGGATCGATATCGCGATGCTGCTGCCGATCGAAAGCGTCGGGTTCGTAGAAACGGATGTCATGGCCGCGACCGGCCAGTTCGCGCAGGATGCCGCGATAATAGGTGGCGGCGCCGTTCCAGTAGGAGGAGAGGAGGCTGGATCCGTAAAAGGCGATTTTCATGCGGCGGGCTCCATGGCGGGGGGCGCGGCGTCCTGACGAAGGCCAGCGACGATATCGAGCAGTTCGCGCGCGCGATGCGCGCAGCTGTGGCGGGCGCGGACGGTCTCCAGCCCGCTGCGGGCAAGCGCTGTGCGCAGGTCCGGGTCGGCGGCGAGCGCGCGCAGGTGCCGGGTCATGTCCGCGCCGTCCTTGGCAAAGAGGAAGTCCTCGCCCGGGCGGAACAGCGCTTCGTTATCCTCCCAGGGCGCGGACAGCAGCGGGATGCCGCAGGCCAGCGCTTCGAACACGCGAATGGTGGGGATGCCGGGCAGCAGCTGCGTATAATAGCGGCGCGGGACATGGATGGTCGCCAGATGCCGGGCAAAAATCTCAGGCGCGCGGGCGTTGGGCGCCCAGCCATGATAGGCGACGCCATAGCGCTCCAGAAGGGAGATCGCCTCCGTGGGGTAGCGCACGCCATAGATGTCGAGCGGCAGGCCGGCGCGCTCGGTGGGCTGGAGCAGATAGTCCTCCAGCTCGGCGGTGCGTTCGCCATCGCCCCAATTGCCGATCCACACCAATCCGTTGCGGTCGGTCTCCTCCGCAGGCGGGTGAAAGTGGCGCAGGTCGGCGGCCTCATGCCAGGTCCAGACCCGGTCGCCCCAGCCCCAGCGGCGATAGACGGTCGACAGCGCCTCGCCAAAGGCGAGCACGCCGTCATAGCCCGACAGGTCGAAGGCGCGGATCGCATCGGGATCGGACACGGCGCGGTGATGGGTGTCGTGGAACAACAGGGTGAAGCCCGCATTCCCCTGCCGCAGCAGGCCGAGCGCGGCGACCAGGGTGGGCTCGTTCCATTCGTGGACGATCACCAGGTCCGCGCCGTCGACCATCTGCAGCAGATCGTCTCTGGCGCCATAGCCGCGCGTGTGGAGGTCCGGATAGGCCTGGCGAAAGGCGTCGAGCCCCGCGTCGCCATGGTCGGCAAGCAGATTGGCGAGGCTCCAATTGCCTTCGGGCTCGAACGCCTGGACCTGATGGCCGCAGGCGGCGAGTTCGCGCAGCACGCCGCGCAGGAAATGGGCATTGCCATGGTTCCAGCAGGACAGCAGCGAATGCGTGAAATAGACGATGTTCATGCAGCGCTCCTCTGCGCAAGACGGGCGTAGAGGCTCGCCATCTGCGCGCCCGTGCGCGCCGGCGTATACGTGGCGGCGCGCACGGCGGCGCGGCGGCCGGCATCAATGCGGTCGGGCAGATCCGCGATCCGATCCTCGATCGCGCGCGCGAAACCCTGCGCATCGCGGGGATCGACGAAGAGAGCGGCCCCGTCCCATAATTCTCGAAATGTCGGAATGTCCGACAGGACCAAAGCGCAACCCGCCGAGGCCGCTTCGAGCACGGCGAGGCCGAAGGGTTCGTAGAGCGCGGCCGAGGCGAAGACGGGTCGCGAGGCGAGTTGCCGCGCCAGCGCGCCGCCATCGAGCGATCCGAGCGCGTGGATGTGGCGCAGCCCGATCGCTTCGCCATGGGGCGCGCGCAGTGGCCCCGCCGCCTTGAACGGCACGCCGATATGCTGCGCAGCCTCATCGAGCGTGCGCAGATTCTTGCCCTCGTCCCACAAGCGGCCGGCGGTGAAGACATGATCCATCATCGGGGCCGCCGGAACGGAGATGGTGCGGCCGTTATGGACGGTGATCGGCCGGACGCCGTAGAGCGCGCGCACCGTTTCGCCAAAGGCCGCGCTGGGCGTCACGACCAGGGTCGATCGGCGCAGTCCGTCCGAGACCAGCGCGGTGCGCCAGGCAAAATCGTCAGGCAGCGGACCCGTCCGGACCGCCTGCCACCAGCTGGCGACGCAGCTGTGCAGGATGGATAGGACGGGGATGGCAAAGGCGCCCAGGCTGGCGAGCGCGGGGCTGTGCAGTTGCACGATGTCGGCATGGATGTCGGCCGCCAGCTGCGCCAGATGCCGTTCCGCCGCCTGCACCGAAGCGGCATCCTGCGCCAGCCAGTCGAGGTCCAGCCCCGTCTCAACCAGATGCAGGCCCGGGATCGCTGCGGCGGAGGCCCGTTGCGCATCGTCCGGCGCCGGGCCGAGGATCGCCATCGTCACCTGATAGCCGAGCGGCGCCAGCGCTGCGGCCAGTTCCAGCGAATATTGCCAGACGCCGCCCACCGCGTCGCCGGTCAGCAACAGATGGCGGCCGCTATTCACAGAGCGGACGCCTTCATTCGCAGGGGCGCTGCATCCAGGCTCAGGCCGCGCTCGGCCATCAGCCAGTCGGCAAGGTCGGCGACGCCCTGGCGCCAGGGTTTACGGGGCTTGAGCGCGACGGCCTGCGCCAGGGCGCGGCTGTCGGCGACGAAATAGCGCTGGTCCCCGGCGCGCCAGTCGGCGGTCTCGAGCGCCACGGGCCGTTCGAGGCAAGCGCCGATATGGGCGATGATCTGGCGCAGGCTGACGGCATTGTCGACGCCGCCCCCCAGGTTGAAGGCGCGGCCTCGCACCTGATCGATGCCCCGCCACAGGGACAGATAGGCGTCCACCGCATCGTCAACGTCCAGAATGTCGCGGACCTGGCAGCCATCGCCATAAAGCGTGATGGTGCGCCCTTCGATCGCGCTGATGAGGAAATGGGCGACCCAGCCCTGATCCTCCGTCCCCATCTGGCGCCGGCCATAGATGCAGCTCATTCGCAGCACGGCGGTCGGCAGGTCGTAGCTGCGGGCATAATCGAGCACATATTGGTCGGCCGCGCCCTTGGAACAGCCATAGGGGGTGTGGAAATCGAGCGGACGGCATTCATCGATGCCATGGGCGCGCAGCTGCGGATCGGCGGGCTGATAGGCATCGTCGACCAGGTCGAAGGCGATGTCTTCCAGGCCGCCATAGACTTTGTTGGTCGACGCGAAGATCATCGGCGGAGGCGAAGCGCAGGCCCGCGCCGCTTCCAGCAGGTTGAGCGTGCCGAGCGCGTTGGTTTCGAAATCGGCGCGCGGGTCGGTGAGGCTGGTGGTCACCGCGACCTGCGCGGCCATGTGGAACACGGCCTTGGCGCCGCGGACGGCCGATGCCACCGCCTGCGCGTCGCGAATGTCGGCGACGATCGGTTCGATCAGCGCGCCATGGCGCTGCTGCAGCCAGGCGAGATTGCGTTCCACCCCCGGACGGGTCAGGGCGTCATAGACGAGGACGCGATGCCCCTCCCCCGCCAGCCGGTCCGCGATATTGGAGCCGATGAAGCCAGCGCCGCCGGTGATGAGGACCGGCCGATTGTCCATGTCGCTCACGCCACCAGCCCCCGCGCTTCCAGTTCGGCGCGCGCATCGGCCACCCGGTCCTCGGCGGTCTGCTGCGCCACCCATTCGGCCAGTTCGGCAAGGCCTTCGCCGAAATCCTGACGCGCGGTGAAGTCCAGCGTTTGGGCGGCAAGGCTGGTGTCGCAGAAGCAATGGCGAATATCGCCGGTCCGCGCCTTGCCGACGATTTCCGGCTCCAGATCATTGCGGCCCATGGCGGCGGCGAGTGCCTGCGCGACTTGAGTCACCGAGCGGTCGACGCCTGATCCGATGTTGAAGGTGCCCCCGGCCGCCTGCGGCAGCGCCAGCGCATCGGCGAAGGCGCGCGCGACGTCGGTCACATGCACGAAGTCGCGCCGCTGCTCGCCATCCTCAAAGATCATCGGCTTCTGCCCGTTGAGCAGGCGGGAGGCGAAGATCGCCAGCACCCCGGTATAGGGGTTGGACAGCGCTTGCCCCGGGCCATAGACGTTGAACAGCCGCAGGCACACGCCCTCCATTCCATAGGGCGCGGTCATGATATGGGTCGTGCGTTCCTGCACATATTTGTTGAGCGCATAGATGGACGCGAGATTGGGCTGTTTCCATTCGGGCGTGGCGACCGGCTGCAGCGGGCGGCCGGCCTTGTCGGTCGGCTCCCAGCTTTTCTGCCCGTCGCGAATGGCGCCGCGTTCGGCATCCTGGACGAAATTGCCGTCGGCGTCGCGATACAGGCCTTCGCCATAGATGCTCATGGAGGAGGCAGTGACCACACGCCGGACCGGCTGCGCGATCAGCCGTTCGAACAGCACCGCCGTGCCGACATCATTGACCGATGTATAGCGCTCCACCTCGTACATGGACTGGCCGACGCCCACTTCGGCGGCGAGGTGGATGACGGCGTCCATGCCCTGCAACGCCCGCTCGACCGCATGGCCGTTGCGCACGTCGCCGCGGATCAGTTCGACATCGTCGGGCAGATCCGCCGGCCGTTCGACATCGCCATGGACCTGTTCGACCAAGCTGTCGAGCACGCGGACCTGATGCCCCCTGCCGAGCAGTTCCCGGCACACCTGGCGTCCGATGAAGCCGGCGCCGCCGGTGACGAGTATCTTTTCCATGGCCATTCCCCTGATGGATGGCGCCTGCAGCCGGACAGAATGTCGACGGCGGCCGGCGGCAGCTGTGGTCATCGGGGCAGGAACATCTTCTTTAACTCTGATGTTCCGAGCAACCAGCTTAAAAGACGAGCAATATTTATCAATATGGGAATGGTCGTAACTAGGTGATGCAGTGATCACTCAGGTTATCCTGAAATTACCCAGGTTATTTTTGTCCCGTTTTACGTGACATTTTGATGGATATTCATTGCCTCACCGCAAGGGAGGTGGAACCTTGCATCACACCTGCTGTTAAGCAGCTTCTATGTTGATGCTCGACCCTTCGGACAGCGCTTCCCTCCGCCGCTTTTACCTGGTGCGGCACGGCGCCCATGGCGAATATGGCGAGAGACTGAGCGGCCGGGCGGGACAATCGAGCCTGAGCGAGACCGGTCAGCTTCAGGCCGACCGGCTGGCGCGCTGGGCCGGCCGAGCGGATGTGGAAGCGGTGCAGGCCAGCCCGCGCCGCCGGACGCAGCAGACCGCCACGATCGTCGCAACGGCGCGGAAACTGGCAGTGGAAACGGTGGACGCGCTCGACGAGGTCGACTTCGGCGACTGGAACGGGCGCAGCTTCGCAGAATTGGAGGAGGATCCGCTCTGGCATGAATGGAACAGCCGCCGCGCCACGGCCGCCACGCCCGGGGGCGAACGCATGGGCGAAGCCGTCGCACGCACGGTGGCGCATCTGGAACAGGCCGCGACCGGGCCGAACCAAGGGCCGGTGATGCTCGTCACTCATTGCGACATCATCCGCGGCGTCATCGCTTTCTATCTGGGGCTCAGCCTGGACCATATCCTGCGCTTCGACATCGATCCCGGATCGGTCAGCACCATCGAGGTCGGCGCAGGCCAGGCCCGCATCATTCGCATCAACGAGGTACCCGCATGACGACAGCCAAAGCCGTGGCGTCCAAGCAGGATGAACTGGCGCTGCGGCGCGAGATCGAGGCGCTTGGCCCCTGGTTCCAGAATCTGACCATCGGCGGCGTCCAGACCGCGCCCGACCATTTTCTGGGCGATTATCCCGCGTTCAAGTTCGCGCGCTTCGCCGATGCGCTGCCCCGCGACCTCAGCGGCAAGTCGGTGCTCGACATCGGGTGCAATGCGGGTTTCTACGCCATCGAGATGAAACGGCGGGGCGCGGCCGAAGTCGTCGGCATCGACAGCGACGAACGCTATCTGGCGCAGGCGCGCTTCGCCGCCGACGCGCTCGGCTTTCCCGACATCCGGTTCGAGCAGCTGTCCGTCTATGATGTCGGGCGGCTGGGGCGGCGGTTCGACCTCGTCATCTTCATGGGCGTGCTTTATCATCTGCGGCACCCGCTGCTGGCGCTGGACCTGATCCGCGAGCATGTCGCGGGCGAACTGATGCTGTTCCAGACGATGCAGCAGGGATCGGCGGACGTCCTGCAGGTGCCGGAGGATCACCCCTTCCACCTGCCCGGCACGACGCGGCCGCCGACCTATTTCGATAATCCTGCCTATCCCAGGATGCACTTCATCGAACGCAAGTTCGCGCATGACTGGACCAACTGGTGGGCGCCCAACGCCGCCTGTTCGCAGGCCATGCTGCGCGCCGCCGGCTTCACCATCGCGGCCCAGCCCGAAGAGGAAGTCTATCTCTGCCGCACCGCCCCCGTCCCCTATGGCGACTGGATGGGCAGCGCCGCAGTCTATCCCGCAATGCCGGCCAAGGGAGACGAGGCATGATCGAAGCCGCGATGATCTGGAACGAGCCCAACAACAAGTCGCATTGGGACCCGGAGATCGACCCGGAATGGTCGCTTTATGCCGACATGGTGATCCGCGCCGGCAATGCGATCCATGCCATCAACCCTGCGGTGACGCGGGTATTGGGTGGCATGTCGCCGATCGACCCGCACTGGGTGGAGCGGATGCGCGGCCATGGCGCGCTCGACGCCGTCGATGTGGTCGCCGTGCATGGCTTTCCGCTCGACTGGAATCTGTGGCCGATCAATGCCTGGCCGGACAAGATCGCAGAGATCGAGGCGGTGGTGCCGGACAAGCCGGTGTGGGTCACGGAAGTGGGCGTCGGCTCCTTCGGCGCGGAGGAGGTGCAGGTCTTCGGCGTCAACCGGACCGCCGAACTGCTGATCGGCCGAGTGCCGCGCATCTACTGGTATTCGCTGTTCGACCTGCCGCAGGAATGGGGCGCGACCACGCGCCACCGCGAAGCGGAAGGGTCCAGCTATTACCGCCATTTCTACATGGGGCTGATCCGCGCCGACGCCACGCCTAAGCCGGCACTGGAGGAATTCGCGAAGCACGCCGGCGACATGGGCCTGATGCAATGGTTCCATTTCGAGGATCCGCGGCTGGACGACGCCGTCGCCTGGATGAAGCGGCTGGGGGTGCGGCATCTGCGCACCGGGCTCAGCTGGGCCGACAGTTTCCGCCCCAACGCAGTCGACTGGTTCGACCGGCAGATGGAGGCGCTCGCCGACTTCGACGTGACCGTCACCTTCTGCTTCACCCCCGAGCATCTGGGGATCGCCCCCCATCATAGCAGCGCCGTCCACGAACCGCAGGCCTTTGCCGATTTCTGCGCCTGGATGATCGACCGTTACGCGCCCGCCCGATCGGCGCCGGTCGCGCGCACCGCCTGAAGCGAGAAGGAGACGTCCCATGCCGCCAGCCCCCATCAACATCGCCATCATCGGGGTGGGCAACTGCGCCAGTTCGCTGGTGCAGGGCCTGTCCTTCTACCGGCCCGAGAGCAATGATCATCACGGGTTGATGCATTGGGATCTGGGGGGGTATCGCCCCTGCGACATCAAGGTGGCGGCGGCCTGGGACATCGACCGGCGCAAGGTCGGCAAGGATGTGGCCGAGGCGGTGCTGGCCAAGCCCAATTGCACTCAGATTTTCTGCGCGGACATCAAGCCGAGCGGCACGACCGTAGAGATGGGCCGCATCCTGGACGGCGTCGCCGAGCATATGGAGGATTATCCGGACGAGCGGACCTTCCTGCCCGCCGATGCGCCCCAGGCGACGCGCGAAAGCGTGGTGCGGCGGCTGCGCGAGGCGAAGGTCGACGTGCTGCTCAACTATCTGCCGGTGGGATCGCAGCAGGCGACCGAATTCTATGCCGAATGCGCGCTGGAAGCCGGCGTCGCCTTCGTCAACAACATCCCGGTCTTCATCGCCAGCGACCCCGCATGGGCCGACCGGTTCCGGCAGGCCGGGGTGCCGATCATCGGCGACGACATCAAGGCGCAGCTGGGCGCGACCATCGTCCACCGCGTGCTGACCGACCTGTTCGCCAAGCGCGGCGTGAAGCTGGACCGCACCTACCAGCTCAATACCGGGGGCAATACCGACTTCCTCAACATGTCGAACCGCAAGCGGCTGGCGTCGAAAAAGATTTCCAAGACCGAAGCGGTGCAGTCGGTGGCGCACACCCGAATCGAGGACGAGAATATCCATGTCGGGCCATCCGACTATGTGGCGTGGCAGAATGACAACAAGGTCTGCTTCCTGCGGATGGAAGGGCAGCTGTTCGGCGGCGTGCCAATGAACCTGGAGCTGCGCCTGTCGGTTGAGGACAGCCCCAATTCGGCGGGCGTGGCGATCGACATGATCCGCTGCGCCAAGCTGGCGCGCGACCGCGGGCTGGGCGGGCCGATCGATCCGGCGGCCGCCTATTTCTGCAAGCACCCGCCGCGCCAGATGACCGACGACCTGGCGCATGAGGCGCTGGAAGCCTTCATCAAGGGAGACGCGATCATGGCGGTGGCGGCGGAATGAGCGAGATTCTGACGATGGAAAAGCAGGCCAGCGTCGACGCGCCGCTGATGCGGGCGGCGGTGGTGACGGGCCCCGGAGCCGTGCGCATCGACCATCTGCCCCGCCCCGAGCCGGGGCCGGGGCAGGTGCGGGTGAAGCTGGAAGGGTGCGGCGTGTGCGCGTCGAACCTGACCCCCTGGGCGGGACCGGAGTGGCAGAGCTACCCGCTTCGCCCCGGCGAACTGGGGCATGAGGGATGGGGCGTGGTGGATGCCGTGGGTGAAGGCGTCACCGACGTGCAACCCGGCGACCGGGTGGCGACGCTGTCCCACGCCAGCTATGCCGAATATGACATAGCGGACGCGCAGGCGGTGGTTCCCCTGCCCGCCGCGCTGGACGGCATGGCCTTTCCCGGCGAGCCGCTCGGCTGCGCCTTCAACATCTTCCGCCGCTGCGACATTCAGGCGGGTCAGACGGTCGCGATCATCGGCGTCGGGTTTCTGGGCGCGATCCTGTGCCGACTGGCGTCGCAAGCGGGCGCGCGGGTGATCGCCATTACCCGCCGGCCCTCCTCGCTCGAGCTGGCGCGCGATCATGGCGCCCACGAGACGATCCCGATGGACGATCATCAGGCGATCATCGACCAGGTGAGCGCGCTGACCGAGGGTCGCTTTTGCGAGCGCGTGATCGAAGCCGTCGGCAAGCAATGGCCGCTGGACCTGGCGGGCGAATTGACGGCGGAGCGCGGGCGGCTGGTCATCGCCGGCTATCATCAGGATGGCCCCCGCCAGATCAACATGTGGCTGTGGAACTGGCGCGGCATCGACGTGGTGAATGCCCATGAACGCGACCCGGCAATCTATGCGCAGGGCGTGCGCGACGCGATCGCGGCGGTGACGGCGGGGCGGATCGACCCGGCGCCGCTCTGCTCGCACCGCTATCCGCTGGAGCAGCTGAACGCAGCGCTCGACGCGACGCGGGACAAGCCCGACGGCTTCGTCAAGGCCGTGATCACGCTATGAGCGCGCTGGTCATGACGCGGCCGCGCCTCGGCTTTCTGGGCGTCGGCTGGATCGGCCGGCACCGGATGGAGGCGATGCTGGGCTCCGACGCCATCACGGTGGCGGCGATCAGCGACGCGCTGCCCGACAATAGCGCGCAGGCCGGGGCGCTGGCCCCCGGCGCCGTGCAGCTGGACGATGTCGACGCGTTGCTGGAGCAAGCGCTGGACGGCATCGTCATCGCGACGCCGAGCGCGCTTCACGCCGAACAGTCGATCCGGGCGCTGAACCGCGGCATCGCGGTCTTCTGCCAGAAGCCGCTGGGCCGCAGCCGCGCGGAAGTGGCGGCGGTGATCGATGCGGCGCGGCGGGCCGACCGGCTGCTGGGCGTCGATCTCTCCTATCGGGGGACGGCGGGCATGCGCGCGATCCGCGAGCGCATTCAGGCCGGCGAGCTGGGGCATGTCCATGCGATCGATCTGGTGTTCCACAACGCCTATGGTCCGGACAAGCCCTGGTTCTACGATCCGCTGCTGTCGGGCGGCGGATGCGTGATGGACCTGGGCGTGCATCTGATCGATGTGGCGCTGTGGATGCTCGACTTCCCGGAAGTGGAGAGCATCGAGGCCGATCTGTTCTGCAAGGGACAGCCGCTGGCCGACCGGTCGGCGCAGGTCGAGGATCTGGGTCTGGCGACGATCCGGCTTGCAGGCGGCACGGTGGTGCGGATCGCCTGTTCCTGGCATCTGCCCGCAGGACAGGACGCCGTCATCAGCGCCGATTTCTACGGCAGCGCGGCGGGTGCGTCCTTCCGCAACCAGAATGGGTCCTTCTACGATTTCAGCGCCGACCTGCTGCGCGGCACCCAGCGCGAACGGCTGACGGAGCCGGGCGACGCGTGGGGCGGACAGATGGCGACGCTATGGGCGCAGCAGCTGGCGCGGTCCAACCGCTATGATCCGGATTGCGAGAAGCTGATCGCGCTGGCCGCGATCATCGATGGCATTTACGAGGCGGCGGCGCGGACGTAGCGCGACAGCGAAAGCGACAACTGCACCGCGTCAGCCGAGGCCAGCGCGGGCGAGTAGCTTACGCGCCTGAGCCAGATGCGGGGCGTCGATCATCCGTCCGTCGAGCAGCAGCACGCCGGCATCGGGGGCGCGGTCGAATGCATCGATAACCGATTGCGCATGAATGATCTGCTCGGGCGTCGGCGTGAAGGCCGCATTGATGATCGGCACCTGCGCCGGGTGAAGCGCCATCATGCCGGTAAAGCCGTCTTGCACGCCGCGCGCGGCATAGGCGGCGAGGCCGTCCGCGTCGCCTATGGCGGGATAGACGGTTTCGATCGCGGCGACGCCGGCGGCATGCGCGCCGAACAGGGTGAGGGCGCGCACTATTTCATAGGGGGACGTATAGCGTCCGTCGGGCTGACGGCTGCCAGCGGCACCGATCGCGGCGGGCAGATCCTCCGCGCCCCAGGTCAGGCCGCAGAGCCGGTCGGCGACTTCGCCATAGTCGCCCAGCGCAAAGATGGCGCGCGGCGTTTCGGTGGCAATCGGCAGGATGCGCACGCCGGGCGCGAGGCGCGCGGCCAAGGTTCCGACCGTCTGCGCGCCTTCGCTCTTGGGCAGCATGATCGCGTCGCAGCCCTGCGCGGCGGCAAGATCCTCCGCCAGCGTGCCGCCATCCACGGGATTGATGCGCACGAGGCGGCGCACCGGCCCGGAAAGGGGCGCGGCGAGATAGTCGGCAACGACGGCGCGCGCCTTGTCCTTGGCGGCGGGCGCGACGCTATCCTCCAGATCGAGGATGATGGCGTCGGCGCCGCTCTCCGCGGCCTTGGCGAAGCGCTCCGGCCGATCGCCGGGCACGAACAGCAGCGAGCGCAGCCTCATGCCGACCGCCGGTGCAGCAAGGCGGTGCGCAGGCATTGGCAGACGATCTCGTCGCGCTGGTTGCGCAGGTCATGACGGAAGGTGACGAGCCCGGCGGCGGGGCGGGACTGGCTGTCGCGCAGATCGACGACTTCGCTGGCGGCGCGCAGCGTGTCGCCAAGGAAAACCGGTTTTGGCATCACCAATTTGTCATAGCCCAGATTGGCGACCAGCGTGCCGAGCGTCGTTTCCCCGACCGACAGGCCGATCATCAGCGCGAAGGTGAAGGTGCCGTTGACGAGGATCTGGCCGAACTCGCTGGCGCGCGCGGCCTCCGCATCGATGTGCAGCGGCTGCGGATTATGCGTCATGGTCGAGAAGAGGAGATTGTCGGTTTCGGTCACGGTCCGGCGGATCGGATGATCGATCCGGTCGCCGATCCGCCATTCGTCATAATGTCGTCCGCTCATGCCGCATCCTCCGCAACGATGCGCGCGAGCAGCATGCCTTCCTGCACCTGCGCGCCCTCGTCATGCGGCATGTCCTCGACGATGCCGTCGAAGGGGGCGGTCAGTCCATGTTCCATCTTCATGGCTTCCAGCGTGACGAGTTTCTGCCCCTTTGTCACCTTGTCCCCCGGCGCCACCGACACCGCGATGATGCGGCCAGGCATGGGGGCGAGGATCGCGCCGTCGCCCGCCGCCGTCGCACCGCTGGTCGCCGCGCGCCAGGGGGTGACCTGCCAGCTGCGCCCCTGTTCTGTGACGAGGGTGCGGGCGAGCGGCGCCGGGCCGATCGCCCCGGCGGCGGGCGCGAGGGGCGCATCGATCGCCACGTCGACGGGCTGGCCATCGACCAGGACGCGCGCCTGCCGCTGCGGCGCGGCGTTGAGGCGAAAGCCCGCAAGCGCCCCCGCGCCGCCGATCCGGGCAGCCGCCTGCGCCAGCGTAGGTTCGCTGGGCAGCGTCGCCGGCATCAGCGCCTCCCCTTCCCGCGCGATGAGGCCGGTGTCGATGTCGCCCGCGGCGAAATCGGCGTGGCGCAGCGCCCGGACCAGGAAGCCGGCATTGGTCCGCAGCGGCCAGACCACCGAGCGGTCGAGCGCCGCCGCGAGCGCGGTGCGGGCGGCGTCGCGGCTGTCGCCATGGGCAATCAGCTTGGCGATCATCGGATCATAAAAGGGCGATATGCTCGCGCCCTGCCCGACGCCGGTATCCACCCGGACGCTGTCGCCCAGGTCGAAGGCGTCGAGGCGGCCGATCGAGGGCAGGAAGCCCTTGGCCGGATCTTCGGCATAGAGGCGCGCTTCCATCGCCCAGCCCGTGATGGACAGATCCGCCTGCGCGAGGGGAAGCGGCTCGCCCGACGCGACGCGCAACTGCCATTCGACAAGGTCCTGCCCCGTGATCGCTTCGGTGACGGGATGTTCGACCTGAAGCCGCGTGTTCATTTCCATGAACCAGATGCGATCGGCGCGCAGTCCTTCGGACGCATCGGCGATGAACTCGATCGTCCCGGCCCCGACATAATCGACGGCCCGCGCGGAGCGGACGGCGGCGGCGCAGAGGGCGTCGCGCGTGGCGGCGTCCATACCCGGTGCGGGTGCTTCCTCGATCACCTTCTGATGGCGGCGCTGGAGCGAGCAGTCGCGTTCGAACAGATGGACGATATTGCCATGGCGGTCGCCGAACACCTGCACCTCGATATGGCGCGGGCGCTCGATATATTTTTCGATCAGCACATGGGCGTTGCCGAAGGAGGCGGCCGCTTCGCGCTGGCAGGAGAGAAGCGCGTCGGCGAAGTCGGCGGGCCGTTCCACCAGCCGCATCCCCTTGCCGCCGCCGCCCGCCACCGCCTTGATGAGCACGGGATAGCCGATCGCGGCGGCCTGATCCGCCAGATGATCGGGGTCCTGATTGTCGCCAAGATAGCCGGGCGTCACCGGCACGCCCGCATCGGCCATCAGCGCCTTGGCCGCGTCCTTGAGCCCCATGGCGGTGATGCTGGCGGGATCGGGCCCGACCCAGATGAGCCCGGCGTCGATCACCGCTTGCGCGAACTGCGCATTTTCCGACAGGAAGCCATAGCCGGGATGGATCGCCTGCGCGCCCATGTCGCGCGCCGCGGCGATGATGCGATCGCCCAGCAAATAGCTTTCGCGGACGGGCGCGGGGCCGATGCGCACGGCGTCATCCGCCATGGCGACATGCAGCGCCTGTGCATCGGCGTCGGAATAGACTGCCACGGTGCGGATGCCGAGCCGCCGCGCGGTGCGGATGATGCGGCAGGCGATTTCGCCGCGATTGGCGATGAGAAGGGAGGCAAGCATGGTCAGGACTCCAGCCTGAAGATGATGGCGTCGGCGCCGCGATAGGCGATCGCGTCGAAGATGACGGTCAGCAGGCGGTCGAACCGCGCGCCGATCGCAGCCCGCGACGTGGCGGCATTGGTCCAGTGCAGGTCGATCGGCGGCGGGACCACCGCCACCAGCAAATCGAACAGGGCGTCCAGATTGCCGCCATACCAGTCGACACCCGACGCCTGCCGCAGCGCCGCGTGGAACTGGGCTTCGGTCTGGATCTCGGACCCGTCGATGCGCACGCGCATGGCCATCACATCCGGAAGACGCCGAAGGACGGGCGGTCGGCGATGGGCGCGTTGAGCGCGGCGGCGAAGGCGAGGCCCAGGACATCGCGCGTCTGCACCGGGTCGATGATGCCATCGTCCCACAGGCGCGCGGTCGCGTACCAGGGACTGCCCTCCTCCTCATATTTGCGGCGAATAGGGTCCTTGAAGGCTTCGGCCTCTTCCGGCGTCCAGCGCGAGGCGTCGCGGTGGACGGTGGCGAGGACGGAGGCCGCCTGTTCGCCGCCCATCACCGAAATGCGGCTGTTGGGCCAGCTGAAGAGGAAGCGCGGGCCATAGGCGCGGCCGCACATGCCGTAATTGCCAGCGCCGAAGCTGCCGCCGATCAGCACGGTGATCTTGGGCACGCTGGCGGTGGCGACGGCGGTCACCAGCTTGGCGCCATGTTTGGCGATCCCTTCCGCTTCGTAGCGGCCGCCGACCATGAAGCCCGAGATATTCTGGAGGAAGAGCAAGGGCACGCGGCGCTGGCAGGCCAGTTCGATGAAATGCGCGCCCTTGACCGCGCTTTCGCTGAACAGGACGCCATTATTGGCCAGGATCGCGACGGGCATGCCCCAGATATGCGCGAAGCCGCACACCAGGGTCGTGCCGTAGAGCGGCTTGAACTCGTGAAATGCGCTGCCGTCGATGATGCGGGCGATGACTTCGCGCACGTCATAGGGCGCGCGCACATCCTGCGGCACGATGCCGTATAGATCGGCGGGGTCATGGCGGGGCGGGAGGGGATCGCGCAGGTTGACCGACGGCGTCCCCTGCGGCGCGAGGGTCGAGACGATGTCGCGCACGATGCTGAGCGCATGATCGTCATCGTCGGCGACATGATCGACCACGCCCGACTTGCGGCCATGCAGGTCGCCGCCGCCCAGATCCTCCGCGCTGATGACCTCTCCGGTGGCGGCCTGCACCAGCGGTGGGCCGGCGAGGAAGATGGTGCCCTGGTTGCGGACGATGACGCTTTCGTCGCACATGGCGGGGACATAGGCGCCGCCGGCGGTGCAGCTGCCCATGACGCAGGCGATCTGGGGAATGCCGCGCGCCGACATTTGCGCCTGATTGTAGAAGATGCGGCCGAAATGATCGCGGTCGGGAAACACCTCCGCTTGATGAGGCAGGTTCGCGCCGCCGCTGTCGACCAGATAGATGCAGGGCAGATGATTTTCGAGCGCGATCTCCTGCGCGCGCAAATGCTTCTTGACCGTCATCGGGAAATAGGTGCCGCCCTTCACCGTCGCGTCATTGGCGGCGATCATCACCTGGCGGCCATGGACCCGGCCGATGCCCGCGACGATTCCCGCTCCCGCGACATCGCCGCCATAAAGGCCATGGGCGGCGAGCTGCCCGATTTCGAGAAAGGGGCTGCCGGCGTCGAGCAGATGGTCCACCCGATCGCGCGGCAGCAACTTGCCGCGCCCGACATGGCGCGCGCGCGATGCGTCGCCCCCGCCCAGCGCCGCGGCGGCGACATCGGCGCGCAGCTGGTCGGCCAGCGCGCGGTTATGCGCGGCATTGGCCCGAAACGCCTCGCTGTCGGGCGAGAGCGCGGTGTCGAGAACCGGTCCGCTCACCGGCCGATCCCGATCAGTTCGCGGCCGATGAGCATGCGGCGCACTTCGTTGGTACCCGCGCCGATGTCGAGCAGCTTGGCGTCGCGCATATAGCGTTCGACCGGCCAGTCCCTGGTATAGCCCGCGCCGCCCAGCGCCTGCACCGCCTCCAGCGCGACGCGCATCGCATTTTCGCTGGCAAGCAGGATGGCGCCGGCCGCGTCGAAGCGCGTGGTCCGCCCCGCGTCGCAGCTTCTGGCGACGGCATAGACATAGGCGCGCGCGCTGTTGAGCGCGACATACATGTCGGCAACCTTGGCCTGCATGAGCTGGAAGCTGCCGATCGGCTGGCCGAACTGCCGGCGATCGCGGACATAGGGAAGGACGGTGTCGAGACAGGCCTGCATGATGCCCAGCTGGATGCCGGCGAGCACCGCCCGTTCATAGTCGAGGCCGCTCATCAGCACCTTCGCGCCGCCATTCAGCGGGCCCATGATATTCTCGCGCGGCACTTCGCAGCCGTCGAACACCAGCTCGGCCGTGGGCGACCCGCGCATGCCGACCTTGTCGATCTTCTGCCCGATCGAGAAACCCGCCATGCCCTTTTCGATCAGGAAGGCGGTGATGCCCCGGCTGCCCTCCCCGGTCTTGGCATAGACGACCAGCGTGTCGGCATAGGGCGCGTTGGTGATCCAATATTTGGTCCCGTCCAGCACATAGCCGGCATCGGTTTCGCGCGCCTTCAGCTTCATCGAGACGACGTCGGAGCCGGCGCCGGCCTCCGACATTGCGAGGCTGCCGACATGCTCGCCCGAAATGAGCCGGGGGAGATATTTCGCCTTCTGGTCGTCGTTGCCCCAGCGGCGAATCTGGTTGACGCAAAGGTTGGAATGCGCGCCGTAGCTGAGCCCGATCGACGCGGAGGCGCGGCTCACTTCCTCGCAGGCGATCACATGTTCGAGATAGCCAAGGCCAAGGCCGCCCCATTGTTCCTCGACGGTGATGCCATGCAGGCCCAGCGCGCCCATGGCGGTCCAGAGTTCGTCGCGCGGGAACCAGTCCTCCGCATCGATGCGCGCGGCGAGGGGAGCGATGCGATCGGCGGCAAAACGGGCGGTGGTGTCGCGGATCATGTCGGCATTGTCGCCGAGCGCGAAATCGAAATCGGGCGTCACGAGCCTCTCCTTGCTGCCTGACTGTAACGCCAGCATAGCAGCAGCCGATCCGTCTGAAAAATTGACCGGGCGCTAAGCACATCATAGACAGTATCTATGATCGAACGCTATTTGATCCATTATTTCCTGGCGGTGATGGACCATGGCAATTTCTCGCGCGCGGCGCAGCAATGCCGGGTGTCGCAGCCGACCCTGTCGGTGGGCATCGCCAAGCTGGAGGGGTTGGTGGGCCATGTCCTGTTCCACCGCACCAACCGGCGCGTGGAGCTGACCAGCGCGGGCGCCGCCTTCGCCACGCATGCCCGGCGCATCGAAGCCGAATTCGCGCGGGCGGCGCAGGCGATGGCGGGGGATGCGCCGACCAAGCTGGTGCGGATCGGCCTGCTGTCCACGCTGCCGGGACGCTGGGTGGAAGCGGCGACCCGCGCCGCCTGCGCGGTGGAGGGCGAGCGGATCGAGATTGTCGAGGGGCGGATGCGGGATCTGACGCCGCGGCTGGAGCGAGGTCGGATCGACGTGATGATCGGCATGCTGGACGAGAGCGCGGACGCGGCCGACTCTTTGTTCAGCGAGGGCTATGCGCTGGCGATGGCGGCCGATCATCCGCTCGCCCGGCACGCGGCGCTGGAGCCCGAGGCGGTCGCCGGTGCGGAGATGATCGTGCGGCGCAACTGCGAAGCGCTGGCGCAGGTCAGCCGCTTCTTCACTCGGCGCGGGGTCCGACCCTTCTTCGCGGCGCGCACTGCCGACGATGAGCGGGCGGTCAGCTATGTGAAGGCCGGCCTGGGCATCACGGTGATGCCGCGCTGCTTCGCGCAGCCGGGCATGGCGATGCCGGCGCTGGCGGGATTTGACCAGCGGCGGCGCATCGGATTGATCGCCGATCCCGCCGCGCGCAAGCGGATCGAGCATAGCGCGAGCCTGCAGCGCTTTGCCGAAGCCATCCGGGCGATGGCGGCCGAGATGTCCGCCGCAGAACCGGCCTAGGCGACATCCTCCCAGTCGCGCTGAAGCGCGCGGGCGAGATCGGCGCGGATGAAGGGCTTGGGCAGATGGGGGAAGAGCGGCGAGAGCGAGCCGAGATCGGCATAGCCCGACATGATGACGATCTGCGTCGCGGGCAGTCGTTCGCGCAGCATCTTCGCCAGCTGGGTGCCGGTCATGTCCGGCATCATGTGATCGCTCAGCAGCATATCGGGCCGCAGCCCGTCATCGATCAGCCGCAGGGCGGCGGGCGCCGAGGGGGCCTCCACCACTTCATAGCCAAGGCTCGCCAGCATTTCGCGCGTGGTGACCCGCACGGCATCCTCGTCATCGACCAGCAGCACCAGCCCGGCGCCATTGGCCGCGCGCGGCGAGACGGCCTGTTGCGGCGCGGCCTGATCATTGGCGGCGACTGGCAGCCACAGGGTCGCGCTGGTGCCGCGGTCGCAATGGCTTTCCAGTTGAAGCGCGCCGCCCAGCTGACTGGCGAGGCCATGGACCATGGACAGGCCAAGGCCCGTGCCCTTGCCCGCGCCCTTGGTCGAGAAAAAGGGTTCGATCGCGCGGGCCAGCGTCGCGGGGTCCATGCCCTGCCCCGTATCGGTGACGGACAGACGCAAATAGGCGCCGGGCGCGAGATCCCCCTGATCGCCCGCGACATCGCCGCGCGCCACGCGGATCGTCAGCGTACCGCCGTCGGGCATGGCGTCGCGCGCATTGACGCTGAGGTTGAGCAGCGCCATTTCGACCTGGTTGGCGTCCGCCAGCGCCCAGGGCAGGCCGTCGGGACAGTCGAGCACGATCCGGATCTGGGGGCCGAGCGTGCTGGCGAGCAGGCCGGCCATGTCGTTGACCAGACGGGACAGATCGACCGCCATGGGCTGGAGCGGCTGGCGACGAGCGAAGGCGAGCAGCCGCTGGACCAGCGCGCTCGCCTTCTGCGCGGATTGCAGCGCCGCGTCGACCAGCCGCCGCGTCCGCGCGTCGACATCCTGGCGCATGCAGATGAGGTCGAGATTGCCGACGATCGGCGTCAGCAGATTGTTGAAATCATGCGCGACGCCGCCGGTCAGCTGGCCCATCGCCTCCATCTTCTGCGACTGGCGCAGGACGGCATGGGCTTCCTCCAGCTCGGCGGTGCGGGCCTGGACCCGCTTTTCCAGCTGCTCATTGGCTTCGCGCACGCGCTGCAGCAGCCGCGCATTTTCGATCGCGACGCCCGCCTGCCCCGCAAGGCTCGATAGCAGCTGTTCATGCCGCGCGGTGAAGCGCGCGGCTTCGGGATGGCCGAAGAACAGGCCGCCCAGCACACCACCATTGCGCGCCATGACCGGCAGGGCGAGATAGCTGCGCACCGGCAGATGCCCGGTGGGCATGCCCTTGCCCGGCGCGTTGCGGCCATAGCGCTCGTCACGGGTGATGTCGTCGGAACGCACGACGCCCAGCCCCTCGAACGTCGGCGCGAAGACCGCGGTGTTGCGCGGCATCGGGAAGCCGTCAAAGGCCTCGCGCGATACGCCGGACAGGGCGTACAGGCGATAGCTTTCGCCATCGGCATCGACGATATTGTAGAAGAAGGCGCCGAAGGCCGCGCCCGACAGTTCGACCCCGGCATCGGTGACGAGCTGCACTAGACGCTCCAGATCATGCTCCTGCGCCAGCGCCGTGCCGACGCGGTTGAGCGTTTCGACCGCGCGCTGCGCCATCCGCTCCTCGGTCACATCCTCGCACGAGACGGCGATGCCGCTGACCGTGCCGCCGGCATCGCGCAGCGGCACCCAATTTTCGCGCCAGACGCTGACGCCTTCTGGCCGGCCGGGCGTCGGGCCAACCACTTCCTGGCCCCATACCGGTTCACCATCCAGAACGCGGCGGAAAAGCGCGCTTGCCTGCTCGGACAGGTCGGGGATCATCTCGGCGATGCTGCGCCCGACATGCGCTTCTGCCGGGGCGCCGTTCCACTGCGCCAGCATGTCGTTGACGCGGACATAGCGCAGGTCGGCATCCAGCACGGCCAGGCCGACGGGCGAGGCCTGGTAGATGGCGGCTAGCTGGTCCGCCTGGGTCCGCGCCTGCTGCTCGCGCCGCTGCAGCGCGGCTTCGCGTTCGCGCAGGTCGCGCTCGGCCAGCACGCGCTTGGTGGTTTCCGACACGATGCACAGCACGCCGCCGATCGCGCCGTCCTCCAGCCGCGCCGCCGAATAGGAGACGTCGAAATAGACGGTTTCGCCCTCTGCGCCCCGCTCGATGTAGAAGGGGCGGTCGTGCGCCGAAAATGTCTCGCCCGTGCTGTAGACGCCGCGCAGCAGCGGCTCCAGATCGTCCCACAGCTCCGCCCAATGTTCGCGCGCCGGGCGGCCGAAGGCGGCGGGATGCTTGCTGCCGATCGAGGGGGCATAGGCGTCATTATAGAGGGCGACATGGTCCGGCCCCCAGAAGAGGACGATCTGCGCGCGGGCGGCCCGGATCGTGTCCATCAAGGTGCGCAGGCTCGCCGGCCAGGCGGATGGCGGCCCGAGCGGCGAGGCTGTCCAATCGACACGCGCAAGCGTCTCCTCGATCGGGATAACGCCTTGCACACCGCTCATACAACTCCCTCCATAGACCGCCGGGCCGCTCTATGCCAGGCCCTGTCATCTGAACATCCGGAAACGGACGTGCAGGAACCCGAACGCGCGGTGGATGATTGTAGTTGCGCCACGAACAAGAGGTTTCAAGTGAACGAAGAGCGGACCGACGATCCTATGGCCGAAGCATCCGGCGAGCCCGCCGGCGACCTGCCCGATCCGACATCGTTCAGCCCGACCGGCAACCGGCCCAGCCATCACTGGAAAAGCTCGACCGTGGCCGAGCCCGGGCTGGAGCAGCGCGGCACCGTCTTCTTCGCGGCGCTGCAGATGACGCGCATGCCGATGATCCTGACCGACCCGCGGCAGGACGACAATCCCATCGTCTTCGCCAACAAGGCGTTCCTGGACCTGACCGGTTATGAGGAAAGCGAGATCATCGGCCGCAACTGCCGGTTCCTGCAGGGCGCAGACACCGATCGCGCCGCGGTCGCCGACCTGCGCGACGCGGTGGCGCGGCGCGAGGCGATCTCGCTGGAAATCCTGAACTACAAGCGCGACGGATCGGCCTTCTGGAACGCGGTCTTCATCGCGCCGGTGTTCGACGATCATGGCGAGCTCATCTATTTCTTCGCCAGTCAGCTGGACGTGACGCGGCGCCGCTCGTCCGAACAATCCTTCCGCCAGGCGCAGAAGATGGAGGCGATCGGCCAGCTGACCGCCGGGCTGGCGCACGACTTCAACAATCTGTTGCAGGTGGTCGCGGGCAATATCGACCTGGTGCTGGCAGGCGACCTGGACGAACGGCAGCACCGATTGCTGAGCAATGCGGCCAAGGCGGCCGAGCGGGGCACGAAGCTGACGCGGCAATTGCTGGCCTTTGCGCGCAAGACCCGGCTGGAGCCGCGGCGCATCAACCTCAACGACCTGATCCACGAATTCGGCGACCTGATCGACAATACGGTGGGCGCGCAGATCCGATTGGTCACCGCGCTGGAGCGGCGGCTGCCCGACGTGCTGATCGATCCGTCGCATCTGGAAATGGCGCTGCTCAACGTCCTCATCAACGCGCGCGACGCCATGCCGCAGGGCGGCACTGTCACCATTTCGACCCAGTTGTGGAAGCTCAACGGCAATGCCGCAGCGCATCAACTGCCCGAGGGTGATTATGTCGTGCTGACCATCGCCGACGAAGGCGCGGGCATGAGCGAGGAGGTGCGACGACGCGCGACCGAGCCCTTCTTCACCACCAAGGGGCAGGATCGCGGCACGGGCCTGGGCCTGGCGATGGTGCATGGCTTCGTGCAGCAGTCGCTGGGCCGGCTGGAGCTGGAGTCCGCGCCCGGTGATGGGACGCAGGTGCGGATGCTCTTCCCGGTCGCGACGGAGGAGAGCCAGCGGCCCCTTCGCCCGGCCCCGCGCCAGGGAGGCGGCCGCGCCGCCGCGCACGGGACCGAGACGATCCTGCTGGTCGAGGATAGCGACGATGTTCGTGCGCTCGCAGCCGAAGTGCTGGGCGCGCTCGGCTATCGGATCGTGCTGGCGCGCAGCGGCGAGGAAGCGCTGGAGATGCACGCGAAGGAGACGATCGACCTGCTCTTCACCGACATCGTCATGCCCGGCGGCATGAGCGGACTGGAGCTGGTGGAGCGGTTCGCCAGCATCGCGCCGGGCGTCCCCGTGCTGATGACCACCGGCTATAATGAGGATCTGGTCGCCGACATTCCGCGCGGCACGGCGCTGGACGTGATCGGCAAGCCCTATCGCCGCGAGGAACTGGCGGACCGGGTGCGGATGGCGCTGGATCGCCGCACCGAGGGGGAACGATCGCAGCCGCGCGATTATGGCCACAAGGAAGGATGAGCGGCGTCATCGCCCTTTTTCTCCCTGCCGGGAACCCGGCTTTCGCGCCTGCCGTTGAGGCGAAGACAGGAAAGGACCCGATATCATGATCCGAAAAATTGCCCTGATCGCCGGCGCGGCCTGGCTGGCGAGCCGTGTCTTTGGCAAGCAGACGCCCGAACAAGGCGTCAAGGAAGGCCGCTTCAGCCCGAGCGACGCCCAGTCGGGCGCGGACGTCGATGCCACCGGCCATGTGCCCAAGGATCTGATGAGCGATGCTCATCCTGACGGCACGCAGCGCGCCGACGACCATTTCCGCCCCGATCCGACGGCGCCGGTGGATGCACAGGATCGCGAAGGGCTGCGCCCGGTGACCGCGCCCGCTCCGCACGATCCGCCGGGGCGCTGACGCGCCAGGCCAAGCCTGCTTCCGATAGGGATGCGCGCCTGATAGACCGGCGCGCATGCTTCGGCCCTGGACCCTCCCGCTCAAGGACCGTGTCGGCATCGCGCCCGACACGCCCCGCTACATGCAGATCGCCCATGGCCTGATCCACGAGATTGAGCGAGGGCGGCTGCTGCCCGGCGAATATCTGCCCAGCAGCCGCGACCTGGCGGCGGCGCTGGAGGTCAATCGCAAGACCATCGTCACCGCCTATGACGAGCTGATGGCGCAGGGATGGCTGGTGAGCGCGGGCACGCGCGGGACGATGGTGTCGACATCGCTGCCCCGCGCCGAGGAAAGTTATGACGATGCGCCGGCGCCCGGGGTGCGGGCGGCGTCGGACGAGACCGAATTTCCCTTCCTGGCCGCGCCCGACCGACCGATCGCCATCCCGGCCGGCCGCTGGCGCAAGCTGGACGAAGGCGTGCCCGACCCGCGCCTGCTGCCCGCCGACCTGTTGCCGCGCGCCTATCGCAAGGCGGCGGAAGCCTGCGCGCAGGAACGCAGCCTGTCCTATCGCGATCCGCGCGGCGCCCCGGCGCTGAGGCGGGCGGTCGCCGACATGCTGCGGCGGCAGCGCGGGCTGATGGTGTCGGCCGACCATGTCTGCATCACGCGCGGCAGCCAGATGGGCGTGTTCCTGACCGCGCGCATCCTGATCCGGCCGGGCGATTGCGTGCTGGTGGAGCGGTTGACGCACGAGCCGGCGGTCGCCGCCTTTCGCGCCTGCGGCGCGAAGATCGTGACGGTGGGGCTGGACGAGGACGGGATCGACGTATCCGATGTCGAGCGCGCCTGCCGCCGCCACCGGGTGCGCGCCATCTTCGTCACCCCGCATCATCAGTTTCCGACCACCGTGGCGATGCGCCCCGAGCGGCGCCTGCGGCTGCTGGAGCTGGCCCGGCAATTCGCCTTCGCCGTGATCGAGGATGATTATGACCATGAATATCATTTCGGCGCGCAGCCGCTGCTGCCGATGGCGAGCTACGCGCCGGCGCGTATCATCTATACCGGGTCAATGTCGAAGCTGCTCGTGCCAGCGCTGCGGATCGGCTATGTCGTCGCCGCGCCCCGGCTGATCCAGGCGCTTGCCTATCAGGTGTCGCTGATCGACGGGATGGGCAACAGCATCACCGAAGCGGTTGCCGCCCATTTGCTGGAGAGCGGCGAGGTGCGCCGCCATATCCGCAAGACCGCGCCCATCTATCGCGCGCGCCGCGACGCCTTCGCGCACAGCCTGGACGCGGCGCTGGGCGACTGGATCGACTATCGCGTGCCGGACGGTGGGCTCGCCTTCTGGTTGCGCTTTCGCGATCCGGCGATGCTCGACCGGATCGAAGCGGGCGCGACGGACCGCGGGCTGAGCTTCGCCGATTCGCACAGCTATGCCGTGGACGAAACGGCCGAGCGCGGGCTGCGGCTGGGCTTCGCCAGCATGGACGAGGCGGAGGCCCGAGAGGTGCTCATGACCCTGCGCGCCTGCGTCATGGCCTGAAATCGGCTTGGACCCCTCCACTTTGTAGAATTGGAGGTTTGCAGCCGGTCCAATGCGACTCATCGTCACGGGAATGAAATATGCCCCGCGTGATCCCGATGATGTCGTCGCCCTGATCGACCAGAACCCGCTGTGCTGGCTGGTGTCGGCGGGCGCCGCCGGCTTTGGCGCCAGCCCCCTGCCCCTGCTGGCGGAGTGCGACGCGCAGGGGCGATTGGTTTCGCTGTTCGGCCATATGGCGACCGCCAATCCGCAGGTCGCGCTGCTGCGCGCCCAGCCTGCGGCGCTGGTCCTGGTGAACGGTCCGCAAGCCTATATCTCGCCCGAACTGCTCGACAATCCCACCTGGGTCCCGACCTGGAACTATGCCGCCGCGGTCATCCATGTGGAGGTGGCGTTCGTGCCCGAAGAAACGCGCGCGTCGATCGAACAGCTGACCGACCGGATGGAGCAGGGCCGCGCCCGGCCGTGGGCGGTCAGCGATGCCGAAGCGCGCCTGCCCCGGATGCTGCCGCACATCATCGCCTTCCGCGCGAAAGTGACCGCGGTCGACGGGCGCTTCAAGCTGGGCCGCGACGAGACCCGGCGCGACATCAACGCCATCGTCGGCGGCATGGGCGAAGGGCCGCTGCGCGACTGGATGACGCTCTACAATCAGGAGCGGCTGGAACAGGAGGAAAAGGCATGAGCATCAGTCGTCGCGATCTGCTGGCCGGCGGGGCCGGCGGCCTGGCCTGGGCGCTGGCGGGAACGCGAGGATGGGCGGCCGGGCGCGCGCTCGACACCGCCTATGTCAACGCCATTGTCTGGACCGGGCAGGGCATGCCGGCGCGATCGGCGATCGGTGTCGCGGACGGGCGGATCGCCGCGATCGGCGCCGACGCGGTGAAGGCCGCGTCCACGGGCGCGACGCGGACGATCGACCTCGACGGCGCATTCGTCATGCCCGGCTTCATCGATTGCCACACCCATTTCCTGATCGGGTCCGACCTGCTGACCCAGCCCAATCTGCGCGAAGCGAAGAGCCCGCAGGAATTTGCCCGCATCATCGGCGAGGCGGCGCGCACGCTGAAGCCGGGCCAGTGGGTGCAGGGCGGCAGCTGGGACGCGGAGCTGTGGGGCGGGGAACTGCCCGATCGCAGCTGGATCGACCCGGTGACGCCGGATACGCCGGTCGCGGTGCAGCGGCTGGACCTGCACATGCTGGCGCTCAATTCGCTGGCGCTGAAACTGGCCGGCATCGATCGCAACACCCCCGAAGTGCCCGGCGGCGTCATCGTGCGCGACAAGCAGGGCAACCCGACCGGCATCCTGAAAGATGCGGCGATGGACCTGGTGAAGCGCGCCATCCCCGCGCCGACCGAGGCGGATCGCGAAGCCGCGGTGCGCAAGGGCATCGCCCATGGCCTGTCCAAGGGCGTGACCCAGGTGCACACGACCGAGCTCGACTGGAAAACGCATGACGCGCTGCGCCGGCTGCGCGCCAAGGGCGAGACCGACATGCGCTTCTATTCCTTCCTGCCGCTGCAGGATTGGGCGAAGGTCAAGGCGCTGGTCGATGCCGAGGGGCGCGGCGACGACTGGCTGCGCTGGGGCGGGCTGAAGCTGCAATATGACGGGTCGCTGGGGTCGCGCACGGCGATGTTCTACCAGCCCTATGACGACGCGCCCGACACCAAAGGCATACCGATCCACAAGCGCGCCGATGTGCAGCAATGGACCGACGCGGCCGACGCCGCGGGCCTGCAGATCACCATCCACGCCATCGGCGACAAGGCCAATGACGAAGCGCTCGACATCTTCGCCGCCGCCGCCGCGAAGAATGGCCCGCGCGACCGGCGCTTCCGCATCGAACATGCCCAGCATCTGGCGCCCGCCGCGATCGCGCGCTTCGCCCGGCAGCAGGTCATCGCGTCGATGCAGCCCTATCATGCGATCGACGATGGGCGCTGGGCGATCCAGCGGGTGGGCGCCGAGCGGCTGAAGGGCACCTATGCGTTCAAGTCGCTGCTCGACGCGGGCGCGAAAGTCGCGTTCGGATCGGACTGGCCGGTAGCGCCGCTCGATCCGCTGACCGGCGTCGCCGCCGCCGTGCTGCGCCAGACGATCGACGGCACCAATCCCGGTGGGTGGCTGCCCGAACAGAAGCTGACCATGGCGCAGGCGCTGCACGCCTATACCGCCACCAACGCCTATGCCGGTTTCCAGGACGACCGCATCGGCCGGATCGCGCCCGGGATGCTGGCGGACTTCGTCGTGATGGACGCCGACCTGTTCGCCATCGATCCCGCCGCGATCGGCGGCACCAAGGTGCTGCGCACCATCGTCAACGGGACGGAGCGGTTCCACGCATGAAGTGAGATTACCGGGCGCCGACCGAAGACGGCGGCGCCCGCAACAGAAGGGGAAATGACATGAAGACCATTATGCCCATCAAGTCGGTCAGCCTCGCCGCGCTGGCGGCCGCCACCCTGTTCACCGCCCCGGCGCTGGCCCAGGCGCCCAGCGAGGACAATGGCACGATCATCGTCACCGCCGGCAAGCGCGACGAGGATATTCGCCAGGTCGCCCTGTCGATCAGCGCGGTCACGGGCGAACAGCTCAAGGAAATGAACGCCAACAGCCTGTCGGACTATATCACCCGGCTGCCCGGCGTCGTCTTCAACGATTATCAGCCCGGCATTTCCGAAGTGGTGATCCGCGGCGTCGCCGCCACCACCTATCATGAACAGGGCCAGACCACGGTCGGCTATTATCTGAACGAAGTGCCGCTGGTGGAGCCGGGCTTCCCGATCGGCATTCCCGACGTCGACACGTTCGACCTGCAGCGGGTCGAGGTGCTGCGCGGCCCGCAGGGCACGCTGTTCGGTTCCTCGACGCTGGGTGGGCTGGTCAACTATGTCGCCAATGTCGCCGACCCGTCGAAGATCGACGCGGCCGCGTCCGGCCTCATCGGCACGACCAAGAATGCGTCCGGCGACCTCAACTACGCCGCCAAGGCGATGATCAACGTGCCGCTGGTGCAGGACCAGCTGGCGGTGCGGCTGGTCGCGCTCCAGCGCTATGATGCGGGCTATCTCGACAATCCGGGCACGGGCGTCAACGGCGCCAATGACTATCGCACGCGCGGGCTGCGCGGATCAATCGTCGCGCATCTGGGCGAGACGACCAAGGTCACCTTCCTGTCGAGCTATCAGGACAGCAAGCTGGAGGACCAGACCTATCTCGACCTCGACAATCCCTATATCCGCAACACGCCCCGGGCGGAGCCGCAGAAGACCGATTACTGGATGAACAGCCTGCGGCTGGACCAGGAAATTGGCGATGCAGCGACGCTGACGGTGCTGGGATCGGTCACCAAGAAGAACAACACGACCGTCTTCTCCTACCCCTATGCCTATGTCACCGGCGTGACCGAGGGCGCGGACGCCGCCTATTCGCTGGGCGAGGCCGAGGCGCTGATCCGCACTATCGAAGCGCGTGTCGCATCGCAGGGCGACGGGCCGTTCAAATGGCTGATCGGCACCAGCTATATGAAGGCGACCAAGAGCAGCATCGACCGCATTTACCAGGGCGGGGCGGCCGCCTATATCGACGCCAATCCCGACCTGTTCGGCGGCTATTCCGGCGCGGTGCTGGCGCCGAACGACGCGATCTACGGCTATATTTCCGATACCACCAACCATGATTTCGGCATTTTCGGCGAAGTGTCGTTCAAGCCGGTCGACACCGTCGAGATTACCGTGGGCGGTCGCTATTACGACACCAAGAACAGCGCGCAGATCACCAATGCGGCCGGCACGCTGGCGCCGGGCAGCTTCACGCCCGTATCCAGCAGCTTTGGCACGACGCAGAAGGAGGACGGCTTCACGCCCAAGGTGACGCTCGCCTTCCGCCCGTCGGACAAGCTGATGGTCTATGGCACCTTCTCGCGCGGGTTCCGCGTGGGCGGCCCCAACCCCAACGCCGCCATCCTGGAAGGCATTCCGACCAGCTATGAAAGCGACGAGGTCGACAATTATGAAGTCGGCGTCAAAGCTTCGCTGCTGGATGACCGGCTGCTGCTCGATCTTACCGGCTTCCATCTCGACTGGAGGAATATCCAGGCCCGCCTCTTTTCCGACGCCCCCTATTATTATTCCTACGTCACCAATGCAGGCGGGGCGGACATCGACGGGGTCGAATTTTCCGGCACCATCCGCGTCAACCGCATGATGAGCTTCAGCAGCAACGTCACCTATCAGGATGCGCGTCTGTCCGAATTCCTGCCCGATACCTTCGCGCTGGGCGGCGGCTATGCCAAAGGCACGACCCTGCCCGGATCGTCCAAATGGTCGGTCGCGAACAATCTGAAGTTCGACCTTGGCTCGGTCGGCGGCGCGCCGACCTTCGAGATCGCGCATCGCTACCTGTCGAAGGCGCCGGTGGCGTTCGGCAACGACGCCAAGCGGGGCGGGTTCAACGTGATCGACCTGCGCGCGTCGATCGGCCTCAGCGAAAATCTGCGGATCATGGCATTCGCCAACAACCTGTTCGACAAGTTCGGCATCCTCAACGCGCCCTTCACGTCGCAGGCGGTGCCGGCCGGGTCGATCATCCGCCCGCGCACCATCGGCCTGCGCGCCGACTGGAGCCTGTAACGGAACGGAGGCCGCCGGCCTTTCGCGCCGGCGACCCCATTTGCTTTGCCCGGCCTTGCTGTCACAAGGATGATGATGCGTTTTCCCGCCTTCCTGATGCTGAGCGCCGCGCTTGTCGCCGCGCCGTCCCTCGCCGCCGCCCAGACCAGCAGGCTCGACCTTCAGCCCACGCGGACGCTGGCCTATGCGGCGCAGGAAGGCACCTGGATGCAGCCGGACATGGCGCCCGACGGCAAGACCATCCTGTTCGACCTGCTGGGCGACATCTATGCGCTGGATGCGGCGGGCGGGACGGCGCGGCCGGTGCTGACCGGCATGGCGTTCGAGCGCAACCCGGTCTTCTCGCCCGACGGCACGCAGTTCGCGTTCCTGTCCGACCGGTCGGGGGCGACCAATTTGTGGGTCGCCAATGCCGATGGCACGGGCCTGAAGCAACTGTCGCACGACGACAAGGTCGCCATCTATTCCTCGCCGGCCTGGTCGCCGGACGGGCGCTTCATCAGCGTGTCGCGCACCGTCCATTCGATCCTGGCCTTCGAACTCTTCCTCTACGACAAGGATGGCGGCAGCGGCATCCAGATCACCAAGGCGGGATCGCCCGACAATTGGGACGAGAAGATGAACGCCATGGGCGCCGTCCATGCGCCCGATGGCCGCTACCTCTATTACGCCACCAAGCGCGGCCATACCTGGACCGAAAATGACCTGCCCAACTGGTCGATCGCGCGCCGCGACCTCAAGACAGGGCAGGACGAGACGATCATCCAGTCGGCGGGCGGCGCGATGCGCCCTGCGCTGTCGCATGACGGGCGGCTGATCGCCTATGCCAGCCGCAGCCTTGCCAATGGGGGGCAGCAGGACGGGCTTCGCCTGCGCGACCTGGAGACGGGCGAGGACAAGTGGATCGCCTTCCCCATCGACCGGGACGGGCAGGATGGCGGCTATTATGCCGACCTGCTGCCGCGCTACAGCTTCATGCCTGGCGACAAGGCGCTGCTGATCAGCGTGCGCGGCAAGCTGGCGCGGCTGGACATCGCGACGGGCGCAATGACCGACATTCCCTTCACCGCGCCGGTGAAGCTGGGCCTGGGGCCGCTGACGCGCGTGCGGCAGAAGGAAGAGACGGGCCCGGTGCGCGTGCGCGTGGTGCAGGCTCCGCGCCAGTCGCCCGATGGCAGGCGCGTCGCGTTCACCGCGCTGGGCGGCCTCTATGTGCAGGATTTGGCGGCCGGCGCCGCGCCGCGGCGCATCGTCGAGGCCGACGCCTTCCAGCCCAGCTGGTCGCCCGATGGCCGCACGATCGTCTATGTCCGCTGGAACGCGACCGAGGGCGGCCATATCTGGTCGGTACCGGCGAGCGGCGGCACGCCGCGCCGGATGACCCAAATCCCCGCTTATTATACCGAGCCGGTCTTCACTCCCGATGGCGGCAGCATCGTCGCCCTGCGCGCGAACCAGCATGACCGGCTGCGCGCGGTGTCGGAAATCGACCCGTCGCGGCCGACCGACATCATCCGCCTGCCGGCCCGCGGCGGGTCGGTGGCGCAGATCACCCATGCGATGGGCGCGCGGCTGCCGCATTTCGGGCAGGATGGCCGGCTGCTCTTCTACAGCCCCGCCGGCGTCGGGTCGGTGCCGCTGTCGGGCGGCGACCCGCAGATCGCGCTGCGCGTGCTGGCGCCGGGCCTGGGGCAATATTTTCCGGGGCCAGCGCCGGTCGAGGAAGTGCGCCTCAGCCCCGACATGCGCCACGCGCTCGTCAAATCCTTCAGCCAGGTCTATGTTCTCGACGTGCCGCCCGCCAATGGCGCGGAGCCGCCAACGATCAACCTGTCCGCGCCGATCGTCGCCAAGGCCAAGCTGACGCGCGTCGGCGCGGACTTCACCGACTGGGCCGATGAGGGCGCAACCGTCACCTGGTCGGTCGGATCGACCTTTCGCCGGGTGCCCACGGCGCAGGCGCTTGCCGCGCCCGCCGAAGGCAGCGAGGCGATGGCGCAAAGCTACCCCCTCCCCATCGCGCTGCCCCGCGACGTGCCGCAGGGCAGCATCGTGCTGCGCGGCGCGACCGTGCTGCCGATGGCGGGCGCGCAGCCGGTGATCGCCAATGCCGACATCGTCATCACCGACAATCGGATCGTGGCGGTGGGGCCAAGCGGCTCGGTCGCGGTGCCGGCGGGCGCCAGCGTGCGCGACGTCAGCGGCAAATATATCGTGCCCGGCTTCGTCGACACCCACGCCCACTGGTTCGAAATCCGGCGCGGCATCCAGGAACGCGGCCATTGGGATTTCGCCGCCAACCTGGCCTATGGCGTGACGTCGGCGCTCGACGTCCAGCCCTTCACCAGCGACGTCTTCGCCTATCAGGACATGATCGACGCCGGCATGATGGTCGGGCCGCGCGCCTGGTCGACGGGGCCGGGCGTCTTCGTCAATGCGGAGATCCACAGCCGGCAGGACGCGATCGACGTGCTCACCCGCTATCGCGACCATTATCGCACGCGCAACATCAAAAGCTATATGATCGGCGACCGCGCGCAGCGGCAATATATGGTCGAGGCCGCCAGCGCGCTGGGCATGATGCCCACGACCGAAGGCGCCAGCGACATGGTGCTGAACCTGACCCATGCCATCGACGGCTTTTCGGGTAATGAACATGCCATTCCCGTGTCGCCGCTGCGGCAGGACATCATCCGCCTGTTTGCGCAGAGCCGCACCAGCTATACGCCCACCATTCTGGTCGCCTATGGGACGACGCCCGCCTTGTTCGACTTCATCATCAACAAGCGGCCGCAGGACGACCCCAAATTCCGTCATTTCGTGCCGCCCGGCATCGTCAGCGAAAAGCTGCGCAACCGGCACTGGATGCCGCCCGAGGCGCAAAGCTGGCGGACGATCGCGGCCGACGCCGTCGCCATCCAGCGCGCCGGCGGGCTGGTGGGCATCGGCAGCCATGGCGAAATGCAGGGCCTGGGCTATCAGTGGGAGATGCAGGCCTTCGCCGCCGGCGGCGCGACCCCGATGGAGACGCTGAAGGCCGCGACCATCGGATCGGCCGAGGTGATCGGGCATAGCGACGATGTCGGCAGCCTGGAGCCGGGCAAGTTCGCCGACCTGCTGATCCTGGATGCCGACCCGCTGGCCGACATCGCCAACGCCATGAAGATCGGCGCGGTGATGAAGAATGGGCGGCTCTACGACCCGATGACGCTGGATGAAATCTGGCCCGAACCGCGCAAGCGGCCGGCGGCCTGGTTCCATGGCGACGACGCGGCGCCGACCGCCGCACCCTGAAGCGAAAGGGCGGGCGGCGCCGACCGCGCCCCCCGCCCTTCATGCGTCCGCCGACGATGGTGCGGCGTCAGGTCCAGCTGGGCAATTTGTCCAGATGCTTGTCGAGCGTGACCGGATAGTCGCGCACGCGCACCCCGGTGGCGTTGTAGATCGCATTGGCGATCGCCGCCCCCACGCCGCACAGGCCCAGCTCGCCCACGCCCTTCGCCTTCATCGGCGACGATTTGTCGTCGGGATAATCGAGGAAAATGACTTCCTGATGCGGAATGTCGGCATGGACCGGCACTTCATAGCTGGCGAGGTCATGGTTGACGAAGAAGCCGAAGCGCTTGTCCACCGCTAGTTCCTCCATCAGCGCGGCGCCCGCGCCCATGGTCATGGCGCCGATCACCTGGCTGCGCGCGGCCTTGGGATTGAGGATGCGCCCGGCGTCGCAGACCGCCAGCATCCGGCGAATGCGCGTTTCGCCGGTATAGCTGTCCACCGCGACCTCGACGAAGTGACCGGCGAAGGTCGACTGCTGATATTGTTCGTCGAGCGTGCCATATTCGATGCCGTCCTCCGCCGTCAGAACGCCACCACGCGCAGCCTCGGCAAGCGGAACGGCGCGATTGCCGGCGCGCACCTGGCCATCGGCGAACTGCACGTCGGCAGCGTTGAAGCCCAGCCGCTGCGCCACCTGCTCGCGCAGCTTGACGCAGGCCGCGTACAGGCCGGCGGTGGAATTATTGGCGCCCCACTGGCCGCCCGATCCGGCCGAGGCCGGAAAGTCGCTGTCGCCAAGGATGACGCGCACCTGCGCCAACGGCACGCCCATCATTTCCGCCGCGGTCTGGGCGAGGATGGTATAGGTGCCGGTGCCGATGTCGGTCATGTCAGTTTCGACGGTCAGATGGCCGTCGCGCTCCAGCCGGATGCGCGCGGCCGACTTGGTCAGCTGGTTGTTGCGGAAGCCCGCCGCCATACCCATGCCGACCAGCCATTTGCCGTCGCGCGTCTGGCCCGGCTTGGGGTTGCGGCGCGACCAGCCGAATTTCTCTGCTCCGGTGCGCAGGCATTCGACCAGATGACGCTCCGAAAAGGGCCGGTTTGGCTTGGCCGGATCGACCTGCGTATCGTTGACGATGCGCAGTTCCACCGGGTCCATGCCTAGCTTTTCCGCCAGCTCGTCCATCGCCATTTCCAGCACCATGAGGCCCGGCGCCTCGCCCGGCGCGCGCATGGCGTTGCCTTCGGGCAGGTCGGTGACGGCGAGCTTCATCCAGATTTCGCGATTGGGCGCGGCATAGAGCAGCTTGGTCTGCTGCACCGCGACCTCTGGCTTGCCGTCGGGCAGGTTGCCGCTGGTGCTGCTGTGATGAATGGCGGTCAACCGGCCGTCGGGCGTCGCGCCCAGCTTGACGGTCTGGATCGTCGCCGGGCGGTGAGTCGAATTATTGGCCATCAGCGGCCGCTGCATCGCAACCTTGACCGGCCGCCCGGCCGCCTTCGCGCCAAGCGCCGCGAGCACGGCGTCGACGCGCACGAAGAGCTTCCCGCCGAAGCCGCCGCCGATATAGGGCGAATCCACGCGTATATTTTCCGGCTTCATCGCCAGGATCTTGGCCAGCGACCCCTTGCTCCAGGCGATCATCTGGTTCGATGTCCAGAGCGTGAGCTTGTCCCCTTCCCAGGCCGCGATCGTGGCGAAGGGCTCCATCATCGCGTGGCTTTCGCCCGGCGTGGTGTAATGCTGCTCGATCCGCACCGGCGCGGCGCCAAAGGCGCTGGCGAAATCGCCGACGCTGTCGATGTCCTTGGCGTCCGGACCGTCGCCCGTCGGTTCGAAGGGCGCCGTGGGCGCGGCCGCCTCCAGGTCGAAGCGGCCCTTGTCGCGCGCATAGTCCGTCCGGATCAGCGCGGCGGCGGCGCGCGCCTGCTCGAAGCTTTCGGCCACGACGAAGGCGATCGCCTGATGATAATGGGCGATGTCCGCCCCGCCGAAGAGATGGGCGATGTTCATCATGCCGAGCGGCAGCGGCTTGGCATGATCGAGGGTGGAGAGAACGGCCAGGACGCCGGGCGCGGCCCTGGCCAGGCTGGTGTCCATCCGGGTGATGCGCCCCTTGGCGATGGCGCTGCCCACGATATAGCCATAGGCCTGATCGGGGGCGACATCATGGCGTTCATAGGCATAGGGCGCGGTGCCCGTGGTCTTGAGCGGGCCGTCGATGCGGTCGGTGGGGCGGCCCACGATCTTCATCTGGTCGATGGGGTTGGTGCCTGCGGGCGTGTCGAACTTCATGGCGCTTACCCCTTCGCCTGCGCCATCACCGACGCCAAAGTGCGTTCGGCCAGGGCGATCTTGAACCGGTTGTCCGGCGTCGGGCGGGCGTCGGCGAACACCTGCCCCGCGACGGCGCGCGGGCCCTGCGACATGGCGGCTTCGGCCGCCTCCACCCGCCAGGGTTTGTGCGCGACGCCGCCAAAAGCGACGCGGCCAGCGCCATCCTTGCCGATGACCGCGGCGACGGACACCAGCGCAAAGGCGTAAGAGGCGCGATCGCGCACCTTCTGGTAGATATGGGTGCCGCCCAGCGGCTTGGGCAAAGTGACGGCGGTGATCAACTCACCCTGTTCCAGCACATTGTCGCGTTCGGGATGATCGCCCGGCAGGCGATGGAAATCGGCCATGGGAATGGCGCGGGTCTGGCCATCGGGCTTCACCGTCTCCACCGCGGCGTCCAGCACCCGCATGGCGACGGCCATGTCGCCGGGATAGGTGGCGATGCACTGGTCCGACGATCCGACGACCGCCAGTTGCCGCGAATAGCCGCCGATCGCGCCGCAGCCGGTGCCCGGCTTGCGCTTGTTGCAGGGCTGATTGGTGTCGTAGAAATAGGGGCAGCGGGTGCGCTGCAGCAAGTTGCCCGCGGTCGTCGCCTTGTTGCGCAGCTGGCCGCTCGCCCCCGCGACTATCGCACGCGTCAGCACGCCATAATCGCGGCGGACCCGATCGTCGGCGGCGAGCGCGGTATTGGTGACGAGCGCGCCGATGCGCAGCCCGCCCTTCTCGGTTTTCTCGATCCGGTCGAGCTTGAGATCCTGCACATCGACCAGATGCGTGGGCGTTTCGATCTCCAGCTTCATGAGGTCGAGCAGATTGGTGCCGCCGGCGAGGAATTTCGCGCCCTGTCGTCCCGCAACCGCGGCGGCGGCCTGCGCCGGGGTGGACGCGCGTTCATAGGTGAAGCTCTTCATGCCTGCACTCCTGCCACGTCGGCCATGGCTTCGGCGATGTTAGAATAGGCGCCGCAGCGGCAGATATTGCCGCTCATCCGCTCGCGCATTTCCATGTTGGTCATCTGCGGCCGGGCGGTGATGTCCTGCTGCACATGGCTGGGGATGCCATCGCGGATTTCCTTCAGCACCGAGACCGCCGAGCAAATCTGGCCCGGCGTGCAATAGCCGCACTGATAGCCGTCATGCTTGATGAAGGCCGCCTGCATCGGGTGGAGATTGTCGGGCGTGCCCAGCCCCTCGATCGTGACGACCTCATCGCCTTCATGCTGCAGCGCAAGACTGAGGCAGCTGTTGATGCGCGTGCCGTTGACGATCACCGTGCAGGCGCCGCACTGGCCATGGTCGCAGCCCTTCTTCGTGCCGGTGAAGCGCAGATGTTCGCGCAGCGCATCCAGCAAGGTCGTGCGCGGATCGAGGTTCAGCGCCTGCGGCTTGCCGTTGACGGTCATGCGCACCGGCATCGCGGCCGGCGCCGCGCCAGCGGACGGGGCCGGCGTCTGCGCCGACGCGGGAATGGATGTGAGCGCCGCCGATGCCGCGCCGCCGGCCAGGACGCCGCGTCGCGTCACGTTGCAATCGATAGTGTCGGTCATGCTGTTCCCCTGCAGATGCGGCTGGACCGCATAATGTGCCGTCTTCCCAGCTGATCAGCGCCAGCTTGCCACGTCAGGATAACATAGCGCGCGGCATTGCGACACATGACCGCAGACGCATGCTGTCATGAATCGCCTTCATCAGTAGGCTTTTACGCGATCATTCGACGGGGCTACCCTGATAGGTAACATCAGCCACCGGCTCCATCCAGGTCACCGCGCCGCCTTCGCTGAGCGCGACATGAGTCATGGCCGCGTTCGGCGCGGCGCCGTGCCAGTGGCGCACGCCCGGCGCCGTCCAGACGACGTCGCCGGGGCGCAGGATGCGGACGGGTCCGCCGTCATTCTGGACCCGGCCTTCGCCCTGCGTCACCACGAGCAACTGGCCGCTCGCATGGCTGTGCCAGTTGGACCGCGCGCCCGGTTCGAAGCGGACGGTCGCGCCAGCGAGTTGCGATCCGCGATTGCCCTTGAAGGGCGACGTCACGGTCACGACGCCGGTGAAACGATCCGCCGGCCCGCGGGTCGGCTCCTGCCCCGGCCGAAAGGCGATCAGCGGATCGGCCGGCGCATCATCCGCTCCGTCCGCCTTGGCGAGTTGCCCCACCGCCGCCATGGCCTTAGGCCAGCCGGCATAGAAAGCGAGATGAGTGATCGCTTCGGCCAGTTCGGCGCGCGACAGGCCGTTGCGCTGGGCGAGGCCGAGGTGGAAATCCAGCTGGTCGCTGGCGCCCGTCGCGGCAAGCGCGGCGACGGTGACAAGGCTGCGGTCGCGCGGGCTGAGAGCGGGATTGCGCCACAGATCGGCGAACAGCACGTCGTTGGTCAGATCGGCGAGCGCGGGCGCCGTACCCGCCAGCGCCGCCTTCACCGCCGCCGCGCGCTGCGCGTCATCAGCCGGCGTCGGCAGCAGGCCGCGCGCATCCTTAAGGGTCACCGTGTCGATGCCGCGCGCCTTGAACAGCGCGTCCAGCGGTTCAAGCGCGGCGACCGCGCTCGGCCAGCCGCAATAGAAGGCGAGGTGCGTGACCAGACCCGACAATTGGCGCGGCGTCACCCCATTGTCGAGCGCGCGGCCGGCATGACCCTGCAACGGCCCCGTCCGACCGGTGGCGATCAGTGTCGTGACCGTCACCAGGCTGCGGTCGCGCTTGGCGAGGCCGGGCCGCTCCCACACCGTGCCGAACAGCACGTCGTCGGTATAGCGCGCGAGGTCGGGCGCGACCTTCTGCATGACGGGCGGCGCGACGGACGCCCTTGGCTGCGCCTGGGCCTGGGCTTGGGCCTGGGTCGACTTCCAGATCAGAAGCGGCAGAAGCGACAAGGCGGCGGCGGCGATGGTCTGTCCTTTCATGTGGTCATCCCTTCCTGCGGCATGGATATTTTCGGGCCGGCGTCTTGCGGCGCCGGCCCGGCTGTTGTCAGGCGCGGGCCCTCAGGCGGTGGGCGCCTCGAGCGAGGCCATGTCGATCACGAAGCGATAGCGCACGTCGCTGCGATCGAGCCGGTCGAAGGCTTCGTTGATCTGGTCCATGCGGATCATCTCGACATCGGGCAGGACATCATGCTGGGCGCAGAAGTCGAGCATCTCCTGCGTTTCCTTGATGCCGCCGATCAAAGACCCCGCGATCCGGCGACGGCCGAAGACGAGCGGCAGGGTCGTGGGCTGGCCGACGGGGCCGATCTGCCCCACCAGCACAAGCGTGCCGTCGATGTCGAGCAGCGGCATGTAGGGATTGATGTCATGGTCGACCGGCACCGTGTCGATGATGAGATCGAAACCGTCCGCCGCCTTCGCCATTGCGTCGGCATCGGACGACAGCAGGAAGGCATGCGCACCCAGTTCGGCGGCATCCTGTTCCTTGTCGGGGGTGCGGCTGATCATCGTGACATGCGCGCCCATGGCCGCTGCGATCTTGACCGCCATGTGGCCAAGGCCGCCCAGGCCCACCACGCCCACCCGGCTGCCCTGCTTCACGCCCCAGGTGCGAAGCGGCGAATAGGTGGTGATGCCCGCGCACAGAAGCGGCGCCGCCTTGGCCACGTCCAGGCCTTCGGGCATCTTGAGCACGAATTCCTCGCGCGACACCAGATATTTGGCATAGCCGCCCCGCGTCAGCTCGCCATCGATGCGGTCGGGGGAATTATAGCTGTCGGTGCGGCCGTTGCGGCAATATTGTTCTTCGCCATGGTCGCACTGGTCACACTGCTGGCAGCTGTCGACCATGCAACCGACCGCGACGATGTCGCCCACCTTGTGACGCGTGACGTCGGGGCCGGTTTCGATCACGCGGCCGACGATTTCATGTCCCGGCACCACGGGGTAGATGGTGCCGCCCCAGTCGTTGCGGGCCATGTGCAGATCGGAATGGCACACGCCGCAATAGAGCACCTCGAACGCCACATCATTGGCGCGCAGGGCGCGATAGTCGAATTCGAAGGGGGCAAGGTCCGAATGGGCGTCGCGGGCGGCGTAGGCAATGGTCTTCATCGAAGCTCCTGTCAGGCATTTTGCTGCGTTGCGGCAAAGATAGTCCGTCGGGAGGACGAAGATTAGCTGGTCAATCGCGTATGGACCAATGAACCCTGTTCATGAAACCCTTTTCAAGCGCCGCGATAGCGCAGCGCCTCGATCAGCAGGGCGAAAGCGGTCTTGGGCTGGCGCCGGCTGGGATAATAGAGATGATAGCCCGGAAAAGGCGGACACCAATCGTCCAGCACGCGCTCCAATCGTCCGGCGGCAACATGGTCGGCGACATGATCCTGGGGCACGAAGGCGATGCCGACGCCTTCGATCGCCGACTGGATGATCAGCTCGACATTGTTGGTGATGAATTGCCCCTCCACCCGGGCATTGAGCGCCCGGCCGTCCTTCTCGAACTCCCAGGCATAGAGGCCGCCCGCGGTGGTGAAGCGCAGGTTGATGCATATGTGATCGGCCAGGTCCTGCGGCTGGGTCGGCCTGCCATGGGCGCGGAAATAGTCCGGCGTAGCGACGGCAGCCATGCGCAGTTCCGGGCCGATGCGCACGGCGATCATGTCGCGCGCGACCTGCTCGCCCAGACGCACGCCCGCGTCGAACCGGTCCGCCACGATGTCGCGCATGCCCGAATCGATGCTGAGTTCCACGCTGATGTCGGGATAGTCGCGCATCAGCTTCGCGACCGCCGGCCATACGATCGAAGTCGCGGCATGAAGCGGCAGGGTCAACCGGATGGTCCCGGCCGGCCGTTCGCGCAGCTCGCCCAGGACGTCGAGATGATCCTCGATCTGCTCGAACGCCGGCCGCAGTCCCGCAAGCAGCCGCTCGCCCGCATCGGTGGGCGAGACGCTGCGCGTGGTGCGGGAAAGCAGACGCACGCCCAACCGCGTTTCCAGGCGGCGGATCTTGTGGCTGAGCGCCGACTGCGAAACGCCCAGCTTCGACGCCGCGCGCGTGAAGCTGCGTTCCTCGGCAATGGCGATGAAGGCGTTGAGGTCGATGAGATCGTCGCGCTGCATTCATGACCCCGCTCGATAGATTGGCCATCATATATGCCATCGCGTTGCGGGAGCGCCAGCATCAAAAAAGCCACCATTGATGATTCCTGCTCATAGGGCCTGACGCAATCCTCCCTCTAATCATCATCTCTCCGCGCCGCTAACATCGCGGTCGAACCGTCCACTTCGCCGGCCCATCGACGCTGGCACTGAAAGGTTGATCGCGATGAAAGATGTGATCCTTGTCGTCGGCACCGGCCCGCTGGGTCTTGCGATCGCCCGGCGCATCGGCGCTGGCAGGCATGTGGTGCTGGCCGATCTGCGCGAGGAGACGGCCAAGGCCGCGCTCGAGCAGTTTCTGGACGCCGGCTATGATGCGAGCCATGCCGTGGTCGATATCGCGTCCCGCCCGTCGGTCGAAGCGCTGGTTGCAACCTGCACCAGCATCGGCCCCCTGACCGGCCTCATCCATGCGGCCGGCGTCTCGCCGTCGATGGCGACGCCGGAGGTGATCCTGCGGGTCGATCTCTACGGCACGGCGTTGCTGCTCGATGCGTTCGGCGCGGTGATCGCGCCCGGCGGCGCGGGGGTGGTGATCGCATCCCAGTCGGGGCATCGTCTGCCGGCGCTTTCGCCGCAGGAGGATGAAGCGCTGGCGATGACGCCGACCGAGGAACTGCTGGCGCTGCCGATGTTGCAACCCGACCAGGTCACCGACACGCTGCAGGCCTATCAGTTGTCCAAGCGCGCCAATGTGCTGCGCGTCAAGGCGCAGGCCGTGCGCTGGGGCAAGCGCGGCGCCCGGATCAACGCGATCAGCCCGGGGATCGTGATCACGCCGCTCGCCCGGCACGAACTGACGGGGCCGCGCGCCGACTATTATAACAGGATGATCGAGGGCAGCCCGGTCGGCCGCGCCGGCACGCCCGATGAGGTGGGCGCGATCGGCGCGCTGCTCATGGGCCCCGACGGCGCCTTCATCACCGGCAGCGACGTGCTGATGGACGGCGGGGTTACGGCCTCCTGGTTCTATGGCGATCTGAAGCCGCGATGATCCGGCGGTCCTGACCGGGCCTGCAGAGGGGGGGAAAAATTCATGCGGTTCGGATGCACGATGTGCGGCCGCTGTTGTCACGGGCTGCGATTGCCGCTGTCCGTGACCGAAGCGCTGGAATGGATCGACACGGGCGGCATCGTCGAACTGCTCTGCGACGCCGCGCCGGACATGCCCACTGCGGATGCCGCGGCGGCCTACCGCCATGCGCGATCCTTCTCCGCGCGCAGCGGCGCGATGGCGATCAGCGTCCATCTGCTGCTGACCGCGACATTCGCGGGCCCCTGCCCTAATTTATTGCCCGACTTCGCCTGCAGGCGCTATGCGACGCGGCCGGCGGCCTGCCGCATCTATCCCGCCGAGATCAACCCCACGCGCCGGCTCGATCCCGCTGACAAGCTTTGCCCGCCCGAAGCCTGGTCGGCCGATCAGCCCGCCTTGCTGCGGGATGATGGCGCGCCCGCCGACGCGGCGTTGGCGGCGACGCTGAGCGAAGCGCGGGAGGCGGCAGTGAACGACGCGGCCGTCAAGGCGCATCTGCCCGCGCTGCTGGAGCTGAACGCCGCGGCGCTGGCCAATGAGGGCTTCGTCATCTGGCGGCCGGCCCAGCCGCTGCTGAGGAGCGCGCTCGCCGCCGCGCAGGCGGATCCGGCGCCACCAGCGCTGCCGGACTTTCACTTCGTGACCAATCGGGCATCGACCGCGGACCTCATCCGCGAATCTTCGGCTCATGTCGCGCCGCCGCCTGCGCGCGCAGACATGGATTATCTGCCCTTCTTTCCTGCCGAGACATGAGGTCATCGATCATCGTTTCATGATGACATGTCATAAGCTCTTGCGCATTTGATGACCTAGTGCTGATCCGCGCCGCGCCCTAGATTGCCGGAGAAACATTCACCCATCGAAAAGCGAGTTCCAGATGTCCGCAACGACATCCCCTGGTCGACCGGTCGCGCCACACCCGGACGCAGCCGGCGCGGACCGTCACCCCCTGCGCGTCATGGCGCTGCTGGCGACGCTGATGGGCTTCGGCTCGATCTCGACCGACCTCTATCTGCCCGCCATGCCGGCCATGGCGCGCGAATTGGGGGCGGCGAATGGTGCGCTGGAATTCACCATTTCAGGCTATCTGATCGGCTTCAGCCTGGGTCAGCTGCTCTGGGGCGCGCTCAGCGACAAGATCGGCCGGCGGCTACCGATCGCGATCGGCATCCTGCTCTTCATCATCGGATCGGCCGGGTGCGCCCTGTCGGACAGCGCGGCTCAGGTGATCGGCTGGCGGGTCGTGCAAGCGGTCGGCGCCTGCGCCGGCGTGGTGCTGTCCCGCGCCATGGTGCGCGACCTGTTCGCCCGCGACCGCGCGGCGCAGATGCTCTCGACGCTGATCGTCATCATGGCGGTGGCGCCGTTGATCGGCCCGCTGCTGGGCGGCCAAGTGCTGCGCATCGCGTCCTGGCACTGGATTTTCTGGCTGCTGGTCGGCATTGGCGGCGTGACGCTCGCCGCGCTCTTCACCGTGCCCGAAACGCTGCGTCCCGAAGAGCGCGATCCCGACGCCATCCGCCATGCTTTGTCGCGCTACAGCCAGCTGCTCACGGATCGGCGCATCCTGGCCTATGCCGGGGTCGGCGGCTTCTTTTACGCCGGAGCCTTCGCCTATATCGCCGGCAGCCCCTTCGCCTATATCAGCTATTATCATGTGCCAGCCAGCCTCTACGGCCTGCTGTTCGGCGCGGCGATACTGGGCATCATGATCGCCAACATGGTGAACAGCCGGCTGGTCGCACGCTTCGGCAGCGACCGGCTGCTGGTCCTGGGCGCGGCGCTGGCGGCGCTCGCCGGCCTGCTGGCCACCGTCGCCGCCTGGACCGGCTGGGGCGGCCTTGCCGGCCTCGCCATCCCGCTGCTGCTGTTTTCCGCGCTCAACGGGCTGATCGTCGCCAATTCCCTGGCGGGCGCGCTGTCCGCCTGGCCCGATCGCGCGGGCGCGGCGTCCGCGCTGGTGGGTGCGATCCACTATGGCAGCGGCATCATCGGGTCCGCGCTGGTCGGCCTGTTCGCCGACGGCACGCCCTGGGGGCTAGGTCTGACCGTGGGCTTGGCGGGGATCGGCGCTTTGGCCTGCACCCGCCTGCTGCCCAAACAGGCGGCATAGCGACACCATTTCGGGGGCACCACCACTCGCACCATAAGGAGCATCATGATGGAAAAGCGACAACTTGGAACCAACGGCCTGCAGGTGTCGGCCCTGGGCTTTGGCTGCATGGGCCTGGATTTCAGCTATGGCCACAAGCTCAGCCGCGAGGAAGGCGTCACGCTGATCCGCCAGGCGGTCGATCGCGGCGTCACCTTCTTCGACACCGCCGAAATCTACGGCCCCTTCACCAATGAGGAGATGGTCGGCGAAGCGCTGCGGCCGGTCCGCGATCAGGTGGTGATCGCCACCAAGTTCGGGTTCGACATCGATCCAGCCACGGGCCAGGTCAATGGCGTGTCGAGCCGGCCTGAAGGGATCAAGCCGATCGTCGAGCGATCGCTTCAGCGGCTCGGCATCGACAGCATCGACCTGCTCTACCAGCATCGTGTCGACCCCAATGTGCCGATCGAGGATGTCGCGGGCGCGGTCAACGCGCTGGTGGACGAAGGCAAGGTCAAGAATTTCGGCCTGTCGGAACCCGGGGCGCAGACGCTGCGGCGCGCTCACGCCGTGCTGCCGGTCGCGGCGGTGCAGAATGAATATTCGCTCTGGTGGCGAGCGCCGGAAAGCAACGGCATTCTCGACGCCTGCGACGAACTTCAGATCGGGTTCGTGCCCTATAGCCCGCTGGGCAAAGGCTTCCTGACCGGCGCGATGAGCAAGGACACGCAGCTGGCGGCCAATGACTTCCGCAGCAATGTGCCGCGTTTCCAGCCTGAGGCGCTGGCGAAGAACGAAGCGTTCGTTGACCTGCTGCGGCGCATCGCGCAGGAAAAGGACGCCACGCCGGCCCAGATCGCGCTCGCCTGGCTGCTGGCGCAGCGGCCTTATATCGTTCCCATTCCCGGCACGACGAAACTGCATCGCCTGGAAGAGAATATCGGCAGCGCCGCCATCACGCTGAGCGCGGATGATCTCGCCCGGATCAAGGCTGCGCTGGCCGAGATTCAGGTCGAGGGCGAACGCTATGCGCCCGCACAGGCCGCGATGGCCGGGCGCGACGCGCCCGAAAAGACGGCGCTCTAATCCTCATGCGCCGCGCCGGCGGGGCCACAGCCGCGGCTGTTCGGTCCCGCCGGCGCCCTGCGCGATCCGGCGCCGCGCAACGGCAGCGTCAATCCCGTCCGCTTGCGATCAGGCTGAGCGCCGCGCGCAATTGCTGCTGGTCCACATCGGCCAGCAGGCGCGCGAAGCCAGCCTCATGCGCGTCCATGATGCCGTCGACCCGCGCCCGCGCCTCTTCCCCGCGCGGCGTCAGCGACAGGGCGAAGGACCGCCCGTCCACCGGCGATTTTTCCAGATAGTTCTGCGCCGTGAGGCCCGCGATCAGTGGCACCATATTGGCGCGCTTGATCCCCAGCGCGCGCCCCAACTCGCTCTGGATGCACCCCGGATTGGCGCCGACCAGGATCAGGATCGTGCCCTCGACGGGGCGCAGCCCCACGGCGCCAAGCGCTTCCCCCAGGTCCGCCATCATCGTCGCCGACGCACGGCGCAGCAAATAGCCCAGGCGCGACGCGATCGGATCATGCAGTTCTTTGGGCACGTGCGGCTTTTCCATGACCCATGGCGATAAGGCTGTTGCCGCCCACAATCAACATTGCTATGTCTCATATCAATTAGGAGGAGTCAGGATATGCCTGCATCGGACGTTTCCCTGATGATCGGCGGCGAATCGCGCGCCGCAGCATCCACTTTCGACCGCGCCAACCCGGTGACCGGAGAGATCGCCACACGCGCCGCCGCCGCGAGCGTCGATGACGCCCGCGCCGCGGTCGATGCCGCGCAGGCCGCGTTTCCCGCCTGGGCGGCGCTGGGCCCCAACGCCCGGCGCGCGGCGCTGCTGAAGGCGGCCGACGCGCTCGACGCCCGCGCCGATGATTTCGTCGACGCAATGATGTCTGAAATTGGCGCGACCGAAGGTTGGGCGCGCTTCAACATCATGCTGTCCAGTTCGATGGTGCGGGAGGCCGCGAGCCTCACCACCCAGATCGGCGGCGAGGTCATTCCATCCGACAAGCCCGGCTGCATCGCCATGGCCATCCGCGAACCCGCCGGCGTCGTGCTGTCGATGGCGCCCTGGAACGCGCCGATCATCCTCGCCACGCGCGCGATCGCGGTGCCGCTCGCCTGCGGCAATACGGTGGTGCTCAAGGCGTCCGAACAATGCCCGCGCACCCATGGCCTCATCATCCAGGCCTTTGTCGAGGCGGGCCTTGGCGACGGGATCGTCAACCTCGTCACCAATGCGCCGCAGGACGCGGGCGATGTCGTGGGCGCGATGATCGACCATCCCGCCGTGCGGCGCGTCAACTTCACCGGATCGACCGCAGTGGGCAAGATCATCGCCCGGCGCTGCGCGGACAATCTGAAACCCGTGCTGCTGGAACTGGGCGGCAAGGCGCCCTTCATCGTGCTGGAGGACGCCGATCTGGACGAAGCGGTCAAGGCGGCGGCGTTCGGCGCCTTCATGAACCAGGGCCAGATCTGCATGTCGACCGAACGGATCATCGTCGTCGACGCGATCGCGGACGCCTTCGTCGAGAAGTTCCAGGCAAAGGTCGGCACTCTGGCGGTCGGCGACCCGCGCGCGGGGCAGACGCCGCTGGGCGCGGTGGTCGACACCAAGACCGTCGATCATGTCCGTGCCCTGATCGACGATGCGCTGGCGTCCGGCGCGCGGCAGCTGAACGGCGGCGAAGCGACGGGCGTGCTGATGCCCGCCCATGTGATCGATGGCGTCACGCCCGACATGAAGCTGTTCCGCGACGAAAGTTTCGGGCCAGTGGTGGGCATCGTGCGCGCCCGGGACGAGGCGCATGCCATCGCCCTGGCCAACGACACCGACTATGGCCTGTCTGCCTCGGTCTTCACCCGCGACACCGGCCGCGGCCTGCGCGTCGCGCGGCAGATCCAGTCGGGCATCTGCCATGTGAACGGCCCCACCGTTCATGATGAGGCGCAAATGCCCTTCGGCGGCGTCAAGGCGTCGGGCTATGGCAAGTTCGGCGGCAGGGCCGGGATCGACAGCTTCACCGAACTGCGCTGGATCACGATGGAAACGCAGCCGGGCCATTATCCGATCTGAGCCCGGCGCGCGCCCCCCTTCCCCCTCATCCGATCACGATCGCCCTCGCAACGATGCTGGGGCAAGCGAATTAAAAGGAGCCGTCATGACCAACATCCTGCCCGTCGACGGGGTCGACCAGGCCGAACTCGACACCGTCGCCTTCACGGTCGACAATGGCGTCGCCTGGGTCAGCTTCAATCGCCCCGACAAACGCAATTGCATGTCGCCGCGCCTCAACCGGCAGATGATGCGCGTGCTCGACGCGCTGGAGTTCCGCGACGATGTCGGCGTCCTCGTCCTTACCGGCGAGGGCACGGCCTGGAGCGCGGGCATGGACCTCAAGGAATATTTCCGTGAAACCGAAGCGCAGGGCCTTCAGGGCACACGCGGCGCGCAGCGCGAAAGCTATGGCTGGTGGCGGCGGCTGCGCTGGTATCAGAAGCCGACCATCGCCATGGTCAATGGCTGGTGCTTTGGCGGCGGCTATGGTCCGCTCTTCGCCTGCGACCTCGCCTTTGCGGCGGAAGAGGCGCAGTTCGGCCTGTCGGAAATCAACTGGGGCATCCTGCCGGGCGGCGGCGCGGCGAAGGTCGCGACCGAACTCACCAGCTTTCGCAACGCCATGTATCATGCGCTGATGGGCGAGAATGTCGACGGGCGGACAGCGGCCCAGTGGGGCTTCGTCAACGAAGCGGTGCCGCTGGACCAGCTCAAGGCGCGAGTGACGCAGGTCGCCAATGTCCTGCTGGGCAAGAACCCCGTCGCGCTCAAGGCCACCAAGGACGCCATCCGCCGAGTGCGCGAAATGACCTATGACAATGCCGAAGATTATCTGATCCGCGCCCAGGAAGCGGCCAACAGCTTCGACAATGAAGGCCGCAAGGAGGGCATCCGGCAGTTTATCGACGACAAGAGCTACAAGCCCGGCCTGGGCGCCTACGACAAGTCGAAGCAGAGCGCCTGACCCTGCAACCGGGCTGCCCGGCATGGCGGCCCGCCCCTGTCGGCAATGGAAGAATGGAGAGACGGACCCCATGACGGTCGAGACACTGAACCCGCCTGCCGCCGATGCGACGGGCACTGACCATCAGGCGCTCGACCGGCTGCTGCGGCCGCGCTCGGTCGTGATCGTCGGCGCGTCCGACAAGCCCGGCGCGCTGGGCGCATCGGTCCTCTCCAACCTTTCGCGCAACGGCTTTGCCGGCGACATCCACCTCATCAACCCCAAGCGGGCGGAGATTGGCGGGCGGCCCTGCCTGCCATCGGTCGACGCCCTGCCCGAAGGCGTGGATGCCGCCGTGCTCGCCATCCCGCGCGCGGCCGTGCTCGACACGGTGAAGGCGCTCGCCGCGCGCAGGGTCGGGGCCGCCATCATCTTTTCGGCCGGCTTTGCCGAAGGCGGCGAGCAAGGCCTGGCCGAGCAGCACGAGATCGGCCGCATCGCCGCGCAATCCGGCATGATCGTCGAAGGCCCCAATTGCCTGGGCATGACCAATTTCATCGACCGGGTGCCGCTGACCTTCGTGGAAACGGATGCGGTCCCGCTGGGTGACCGCAAGGGCATCGGCATCGTGTCGCAGAGCGGGGCCATGGCCTGCGTGCTGGGCACCACCCTCGCCAGCCGCGACCTTGGCCTCAGCTTCTCGGTGTCGACCGGGAATGAGGCCGCGTCGAGCGTCGAGGATTATGTCGACTATCTGCTGGACGATGATGCGACGCAGGTCATCGCCATGATCGTCGAGCAGTTCCGCAAGCCGCGCCGCTTCCTCGCCGCCGCGCGCCGCGCGAGAACGCTGGGCAAGACGATCGTGCTGCTGCACCCCGGCAAGTCCAGCGCCGCGCGCGAATCCGCCGCGACCCATACGGGCGCGATGGCGGGCGACTATCAGCTCATGCGCGCCAAGGTGGAGCGGGCCGGCGTCATTGTCGCCGAAACGCTGGAGGAACTGGGCGACATCGCGGAGATCGCGCTGCGCTGTCCCGCCGTGCCGGCCACGGGCGTTGCGGTGCTGGGCGAAAGCGGCGCGTTCAAGGCGCTGACCCTGGACCTGTGCGAGGGGCTCGCGCTCGACCTGCCACAGGTCGACGACGGCAACGCCCCGGCCCTGCGCGCCGCGCTGCCGGACTTTGTCGGCGTGTCCAACCCGCTCGACCTCACCGCCCAGGGCCTGGTCGACCCGCCGCTCTATCAGCGCACATTGGCAGCGCTGTTCAGCGACGCTCGCTTCGGCAGCATCGTCGCTGGCATCATCCAGACCGATCCGGTGACCGTCGGCATCAAGCTGCCGCCGATCCTGCGCGCGGTGGAGGAAGAGAAGCCCGCCAAGCCGGTGATCCTTGCCGGGCTGGACGAAGGCGCGTCGATCCCTCAAGACTGGATCGGTCGGCTGCGCGCCCTTGGCATCCCTTATTTTCCCTCGACCGAACGCGCCTTCCGCGCGCTCAAGCGGCTGAACGCCCATGCCCGCCGCGATTTCGGCGCGGCCGATCCCGCTCCCGCGCCCGCCATCGACCTGCCGGCGCAGGGCGGCGTCATCCCGGAATATCAGGCCAAGGCATTGCTCGTCCCGCTCGGCATCCCCTTCCCGCGCGGCGCATTCTGCACCAGCGTCGAGGAGGCGATCGCGGCCGCCGACCGGATCGGCTATCCGGTGGTGTTGAAGGCGCAGGCCGCCGCGCTCAGCCACAAGAGCGACGCGGGCGGCGTCCTGCTCAACCTGGCGAACGCAGATGCGGTGCGCGCGGCCTGGGACCAGCTGCATGCCAATGTCGCGGCTTATGACGCGGGCCTCAGGCTGGACGGCGCCTTGCTGGAAGGCATGGGCGAGCGCGGCGTTGAGCTCATCATCGGCGCCAAGAGCGATCCCGACTGGGGTCCCGTCGTGCTGGCCGGCTTTGGCGGGGTCACGGCGGAGATATTGCAGGATGTCCGATTGTTCACGCCCGACCTGCCGCTGGACGCGATCGTGCGCGAGTTGCACCAGTTGAAGCAGGCGGCGCTGCTGCGGGGCTTTCGCGGCGCGCCGGCGCTCGACGTCGATGCCGTGGCGCGGATCATCGCGACGCTCGGCCGCCTGCTGCTGGCACAGCCCGCCATTCGCGAAATCGACCTCAACCCCGTCATCATCTACCCGCAGGGCCAGGGCGCAGTCGCGCTCGACGCGCTGATGCTGGTCGCGCCGACCCATGGCTGATCGCGACGATCCGGATCATGCCGATCGCCCCGGTCGGCGAGAGGACGGGCGCATGAGCGTGGAGCGGCGCAGCCTGCTGCGCGCGATGCCCGGCGTCGCGCTGGCGAGCGCCATGGCGCCGGCGCAGGCGGCGGACGTCGATGCGCTGACGCCACCCTCGCTCAGCCTGGCGTTCCGCCTGCGCGTCCTCATCGGCCCGCCGCAGGAACTGGGCATGGTCAATGGCGTGCGCAAGCGCGTGATCCCGATCACCGGCGGCACGGTGGAGGGCCCCCGGCTGCAGGGCCGAGTGCTGCCCGGCGGCGCCGACTGGCAATCGATTCGCGCGGACGGCACCGCCGACATTCTGGCCCGCTATACGCTCGAGGCGCAGGACGGCACGCTCATTTCCGTCACCAATCCCGGCTATCGCCATGGCCCGCCCGAGGTGCTGGCGCGGATCGCCGCCGGCCAGGTCGTCGATCCCGCGCTGTACTATTTCCGCACCACGCCTCGCTTCGACGTGGAGAGCGACAGCGTCCATGGCTGGCTCGGGCGCACGGTCTTTCTCTGCACCGCCGGGCGCTACAGCGACCATGTGCGGCTGGATATTTTCGCCATAAGCTGAACGACAAGGATAAAAGAGGATGATGGAAGAGCCGACCAATGTCAGGCAAATGCTGGATGAAGCGCCGATGGGGCGGCTGCAGATCGCCGCGATCATCCTGTGCATCCTGCTGAACGCGCTCGACGGGTTCGACGTCTTGGCGATCAGCTTCGCGTCGCCCGGCATCGCCGCGGAATGGGGCGTGGACCGCGCGGCTCTGGGCATCGTGCTGTCGATGGAGCTGATCGGCATGGCGGTAGGCTCCATCCTGCTCGGCGGACTGGCCGACCGCGCCGGGCGTCGCCCCACCATCCTGCTGTGCCTCGTCATCATGGCGGCCGGCATGTTCGGCGCGACGCTGGCGACCAGCGTCACCAGCCTGTCGGCGATCCGCCTGATCACCGGCCTTGGCATCGGCGGCATGCTCGCCTGCACCAACGCCATGGTGGCCGAGCTGGCGAACGCCCGCGCGCGCAGCCTGGCGGTCGCGGTCATGGCCGCGGGCTATCCGATCGGCGCGATCCTGGGCGGATCGATCGCGTCCATGCTGCTGGTGTCGGGTGGATGGCGCGATGTCTTCCTGTTCGGCGCGATCGTCACCGGCGTGTTCCTGCCGCTGACGCTGGTGGTGCTGCCCGAATCCATCGGTTTCCTGCTCCAGCGGCGGCCCCGGGGCGCGCTCGACAAGGTCAATGCGCTGCTGCGCCGCATGGGCCATGCGCCGGTCGACGCGCTGCCGCCGGCCGAGGATCATGCACCCAAGGCGTCGCTGGCCGCGCTGTTCGCGCCGGGCCTGGCGCGCGTCACCATCCTGCTGACCGCCGCCTATTTCGCGCACATCATGACCTTCTACTTCATCCTCAAATGGGTGCCCAAGATCGTCGTCGACATGGGCTATGCGCCGTCGACGGCGGGCGGCGTGCTGGTCTGGGCCAATGTCGGCGGGCTGCTGGGCGCGCTGCTGCTGAGCATCCTGAGCTGGCGGATCGGCATCCGCGCGCTGGTCATCGCGGCGATGCTGGTCTCCACCGTCATGGTGACGATCTTCGGCCAGGGCCAGGCCAGCCTATCGGGCCTGTCGATGGTTGCGGCGGCGGCCGGCTTCTTCACCAATGCCGGCGTCGTTGGCCTCTACGCCATCATCGCCCAGTCCTTCCCGACATCGGTGCGCGGCGGGGGCACGGGCATCGTCATCGGCATCGGCCGCGGCGGCGCAGCGCTCGGCCCGATCGTCGCCGGCTTTCTCTTCAGCCTGGATGTCGGATTGCCGATGGTGGCGCTCGGCATGGCGCTGGGATCACTGATCGCGGCCGGCGCGCTGTTCGCGCTCGGTCGCGGTCGCGGCGCGGTTCAGCCCGCGGCAGCCTGAAGCGGCGCGGGCGCCGCATTTTCCTGTGCGATCGCCCGCTCGATCATCAGGCGCGACCGCACGCCGCCCGCGTCGATATTGAGTTTGAGCAAGCGCCGGTCGGGGCAGCGCAGAAGGTTGCGCTGCTGCTGCTCCAGCATCGCCAGATCCTCGCCGAAAATCTGCGCCTGTCCCTGCCGGATCGAATCCGTGATCGCGGCGTCATCGACCGCGAACTGGCGCGCCATGCCCCAGAAATACCAATGCGACGTTTCCGTTTCGGGCGTGATGAAGTCGACGACGATGCTGGACGCCTTGACGCTGGCGTCGGCTTCATAGCCGCCCTGCCCTTCCAGCGCGACGCCCACTTCGATCATGACATGACTGGGCAGGCTGAAGCGGCAGATCTGCCAGCGATCGACCAGTTGGTCGTCGGGCAAGCCAGCGCCGCGCAGCGCCATGCGCCAGAAGGGCGGCGCCTCCACCTTGTCCATCATCCGGCTGGTGATGACTTCCCCCGCCTCGACGCGGGTCGCCACCGGCGCTTCGTCGATTTCCTTCTGCCCGATGCTGGACGCATGGACATAGGTTTCGTGGGTGAGGTCCATCAGATTGTCGATCATCAGCCGATAGTCGCAGGCGATATGAAAGAGGCCGCCGCCATAGGCCCATTGATCGCTCTCCGCCCAGGGCAGAGGATGCAGCTCGGTCGGGTCCGCCCGTTCGGGGTCTCCGGGCCAGACCCAGATGAAGCCGTAGCGCTCAAGCACCGGAAAAGCGCGGATGGCGGGAAAATTGTCGACGCGCTGGCCCGGCATGCTGGCCGCCCGGCCGGTGCAGCCGACCGCCAGCCCATGATAGCCGCACACCAGATCGCCGCCACGCACGAAACCCAGCGAAAGCGGCGCGCCGCGGTGCGGGCAGAAATCCTCCAGCGCCGAAACGCGACCGTCGGCACCGCGATAGAATACCATGGGTTCGCCGCAAATCTTGCGCGCGAAGGGCTTGTCGGTCAGCTCATCGGGGGTGCAGGCGACATACCAGGCGTTGCGGGGCCACGGCTTGGCGTCGGAAGTCGGTTTCATCGCATCTCTCCATTCGCCCCGCTTCTCGGACGAGGCAGAAAGGATTTTACCCCCAAGTCACCCCATAGGCATCAGCAATATGATCTATATAGACTATAAGCGATGGAAATAGATTCGCTGGACCTCAACCTGCTGCGCGTTCTGGAGGCGCTGTTCGCGGCGCGCAGCGTATCGGGCGCGGCGCAGGCGCTGGGCGTCACTCAGCCGAGCGTCAGCCTGTCGCTGCGCCGGCTGCGCGCTCATTTCGACGATGCGCTGTTCGTCCGGCAGGGCGGGGCCATGGTGCCGACACGCGTTGCCGAAGGATTGCGCGAACCCGTGCTGAAAGTCATGGCGACGGTCCGTTCGGAAATCGTGACCGCTGCGCCCTTCGATCCGATGCAGTCGGAACGACGCTTCACCCTCAGCCTGTCGGACCTGGGCGAATTGACCTTCCTGCCCACCCTCATGGCCAGCCTGCGTCGATGCGCGCCGGGCGTCACGCTACGATCCGTCACCGCCTCGCTGCCCGAAATGCGGCATGGGCTGGCGGACGGATCGATCGACCTGGCGCTGGGCTTCTTCCTGGGGCTGGAAGGGCAGAATCTCTTCACCCAGAGGCTGTTCGAACAGGGATTCGCCTGCATCGCGCGCGCCGGCTGGGGCGATGGGGACGCGGAGATGAGCCTGGAGGCGTTCCTGACCGCCGACCATGTGGTGGTGGAACAGCCCGGCCGCAGCCAGCAATTGCTGGAGGAACGGCTGCGCGATCTTGGCCTGCAGCGACGCATCCTGCTGCGCTCGCCGCACTTCATGAGCGTCCCGCTGCTGGTCGCCCAATCGGACATGATCGCCACCGTGCCGCTTGGCGTCGGCCGCATCTATGCACGCATGGCGGGGCTCGATCTGCTGCCCCTGCCCTTCGACGCGCCATCCGTGCCATTGCAGCAGCTCTGGCATCGCCGGTCGCATCATGATCCGGGGTCGGTGTGGCTGCGGCGGTTGATCGCCGAGCTGTTCCTGGGGCAGGATCCGACGCAATCGCGCGGTGAAGGGGGCTGACGCCCGCGCGCGCCTCCGCCTGCTCCTGTCAGAGGTCGATCAGGGCGTCATCGGTGCGGAAACGCTCCTGCGCGGCCAGGCGAACGCCGGCATTGGGCGCGCCATAGCCCTGATAGCGCTGGCGCTCGACGAATTCGAAGAAGAAGCGTTTGCGAAAGGCGCGGCTGTAAAGCTGGCGATAGTCGCCCTGCTCGTCGCGGTCATAGAGCATGTGCGCATCGGCGAGGCGCGCAGTGTCTTCAGCGCTGAGGCCGAACCGCGCGGCCAGATCGGCATAATAATTGCCGTTGATGGCCAGCAGGTCCGCGCCCGATTGCCGCAGCGCTTTCGCCCGGTCCATCAGGTCGGGCGCGGCGAGCGCGACATGCTGATAGCCGCCGCCGAAATTATGTTCGACGAAGCGCGACGACAGCGTGCCTGCGGCATCGGACGCGTTGAGCGTCAGGCGCAGCGCTCCGTCGGAGGACTGCAGCGGCTGGCTCAGCACCAGGCCCGACGGATCGATGACGTCCGCCTGCGCGCTTTGCTGCAGCCCGAACAGCGATCGCCAGTAGAGCTGCCAGGACAGATATTCCTCGATGCGCACGACGGCGGCGAGATGATCGATGGTCAGCGGCCGCGGGTCGGGCGCTTCGCCGGTCGGCGCGAATTCATCCGCCCACATGGCGGCGACATCGCTTTCCCCCACCAGATAGACCAGGCTGCCGCCAATGCCGCGCAGCGCGGGCACCGCCAGATTGCCGGGCGCTTCCTCATCGCCGACCTGGCTGATGCCCAGATGCGCGGCGCGCGCCGCCACCGCATCGCGATCGGCGACAACCAGGCCGAGCGCGCAGATGGACGGACCGTGCGTCAGCTGGAAACTGTGGCCAAAGCCCGCCGGTTCGGCATTGATGACCAGATTGACCGATCCGGCCTGCCAGCGCGTCACCGCCTTGCTGCGATGTCGCCCGGTGCGCGCGAAGCCGAGCGAACGGAACATCGCTTCCAACGCGCTCTCGTCATCCGGCGACACCGCGAATTCGACAAATTCCGGCCGCATCTGCGCGGGCGGCGGCGGCACGACGGAGGGGCGGCCGAGCAGGCGCCCGGCGGCATCCTCGACATGGCGCAGCGACCGCAGGCCATCGGCGGCGATCAGATCGGCCGACCAGCCGCGAAAGCGATCGTTGAAGATTTCCAGCGACAGCGGCCCGGCATAGCCGGTCTTGCGGATCTCGGCGACATAATCGTCCACCGGCAGCCCGCCTTGGCCCGGGAAATTGCGGTAATGGCGGCTCCAATAAAGCAGGTCCATGTCGAGCCGAGGCGCGTCGGCCAGCTGCACGAAGGCGATCTTGTCGCCGGGAATGGCGCGGATGCTGTCGCTGGGGATGCCGCGCGACAGCGAATGGAAGCTGTCGAGAATGATGCCGATCGCGGGATGATCCACCTGCTCCACGATCGACCAGGCGTCGCGATGGTCGAACACGTGCCGGCCCCAGGCAAGCGCTTCATAGCCGACGATAATCCCGCGCTTGGCCGCCCGCTCTCCAAGCTCGCGCAGATCCGCGACGATGCGGTTGCGCTCGCCCAGCGCATGGGGCGAACAGTTGGAGCAGACCAGGATGCGATCGGCGCCCAGTTCGCCCATCAGGTCGAACTTGGCTTCGGCGCGATCCATCGCCTGTTGCCGCATCGCGCCGGGCATCCCCTCGAAATCTCGAAAGGGTTGGTAGAGCAGGCAGGCAAGACCCAGATCGTCCATCATCGCGCGCACCGCGCGCGGGCTGAGCGGCGAGGCGATCAGGTCGTTTTCGAATATCTCGACCCCGTCGAAACCCGCCGCGGCGGCCGCGCGCAGCTTTTCCTCCAGCGTGCCGCTGAGCGAAACCGTTGCGATGCCCAATGTCACGCGCGTCTCCTCGATCATGGCTTCAGTGCGGCCCGGAAATTCCGGCTCATCCGTTGCGGGTCCGCCGCGCGTCCGGTGAAATGCTCGAACGCGCGTACCGCCTGGTACACGGTCATGCCGCTGCCATCCAGTGTCGCGCAACCCGCTTCGCGCGCGTCATGCAGCAATTGCGTTTCCAGCGGGAAATAAACGATGTCCGTCACCCACAGCGCCGGGCGCAGCAACGGCTGGGGAATGGCCGATCCGGGATAGCCCTTCATGCCGATGGGGGTCGCATTGACGATCCCGTCGGCCGCGGCGACCGAGGCGGGAAGATCGTCGCCCACGATCGCCCGGCCCGCGCCATGCACGGCGTTGAGCGCGGCGGCGAGTTCCCGCGCCCGTTGCTGCGCGGGATCGAACAGGGTGAGTTCCCCCACGCCGAGCTCCATCAGCGCATGGGCGGTCGCGGCCCCGGCGCCCCCCGCACCCATCTGCACCACGCGCCCAAAGCGCGCGTCGGGTGACAGGCCGGCGCGCAGATTCTGGGCGAAGCCGTATATGTCGGTATTGTAGCCGATGCGCCGCCCGGCGCTGAACACCACCGTATTGACCGATCCGATCTGCTGCGCCTGGGGCGAGAGTTCGTCCAGATGGGCGGTGATCGCCTGCTTGTAGGGATGAGTCACATTGACCCCGGCGAAGCCCGCCAGTTGCAGGGCGTCGAGCAGGCGCGGCAAATCCTCCACGCCCATGCCGTCGGCGGCGAGATCGAACAGGCGGTAGATCAGCCGCAGCCCCTGCGCATCACCCTCGCTTTCATGCAGCATGGGCGACAGCGACGCCTGGATGTCGCGTCCGATAAGGCCGGTGAGGTAGCGGGGCTGGGTCAAGTCCGTAGGATCCAAAAAGCAGAAAGGGCGCCGCCCCGGGCCAGGCCGGGGCGGCAAGGGGAGGGTGTCAGAAATTGAATTTGGCGCCGACATAGAAGGACCGGCCGACCATGTCGTAGGTGCCCGCGTCGGTGCCGTTCTGCGAACTGGCGACAAAGGGAATGTCCCTGTCGAACAGGTTGGTGATGCCGCCGCGCAGCTGGAAATTGCGCGTGACATCCACCGTCGAGAAGATGTCGAACAGATTATAGGGCTTCACCCCGACCTGCTCGGCCGCCGGCGTCGTGATCGCGCTGATGTCGCGCAGCTTGCCCTGGTAGCGCCAGCGCAGGCCGATGCCGAACACGTCGGAGCTGTAGCCCACGGTGGTGAGCGCCTTCCACTTGGGCAGCGGCCGGCCAGGCGTGCTGGTGCCGACGAAATCCTGCGCCGCGGTGCCGGGCAGCGTCTGCACCTTGTAATGGTTCAGCCAGCCGATCGCCGAGGAGGCATAGATTTTGCCCGACCCGTCGCCGATCCCCGCCTCAGCCAGCTTGAGCGACCAGTTGACCTGCACGTCGATACCATCGGTGTCGAGCGCGCCGAGATTGAGATAGGGCTGGGCGATCGCGACCAGCTGGCCGGTCGGATCGCGCTGGATCAGCTGGCAGAATTCGTTGCTGTTGGAATAGCTGCTGTTCGACCCATCCAGATTATAGCATTTCGCCAGCACGGTGAGGCCATTGATGGTCGAAATGACGTTGCGGATCTTGATATTGTAATAGTCGACCGACAGCGAGAAGCCCGATAGCCAGGGCGAGGCGAAGCGCGGGTTGAGCACGAAGCCGACATTGAAGGTGTTGGCCTTTTCCGGCGTCAGGCTGCTATTGCCCTGGATATTGCCGCCGGTCGCGGTGGTGGCGAACTGATAGGCGTCGATCGCCGCCGCCGGAATGCCCTGCGCCAGGCACAGTTCGCGCACCTGCGCGCCATTGGCGCCGGTCCGCGCCGCCGACCGGATGTCGCACGGATCGCCGATCGCAGCGGGCGGGGTGCCGATCGCCAGCTGCGATCCCGTCACCGGCGAAAACAGCTCGCCGATATTGGGCGCGCGCACCGCCCGCTGGTAGCTGCCGCGGATCAGCAGCGCTTCGACCGGCTGCCAGCGCGCATCGACCTCATAGCTTTCGACGCTACCGCTCGGCTTATAGTCCGAATAACGGAAGGCCGCGCCGATCCCCAGCTCATGGAAGAAGGGCGTATCCGACAGCAGCGGCACGTCCAGCTGCGCCGCGAATTCCTTGACGCTGATTTCGCCGCGGGCCGGGTTGGATCCGACCACCGATTCCACATTGTTGCTCACGAGGTCGGGGCTGGGATCATATTTATATGTGTTCTTGCGATAGCCCGCGAGCAGCGCCAGCTGCACCGGCCCCGCCGGCAGGTTGAACAGCGGGCCGTTAATCTGTCCCTGAACCTGCGTCTGCGTCAGCCGTTCGCGGCTGTTGACGGTGGCGGTCATATAGTCCTGGCACTCCTGCGACAGGCTGGTCGCATTGGCGATGCCGAAGGGATTGAACCCGCCCGCGCAGATCGACGCTCCGCCATCCGGCGCGTTGAGCAGGGTCTGCACCCGGTTCTTGAGCACCGCGTTGAACATCGACTGGTTGTGGACGGTCTCGTCATAGGAGGCGAAGGCGTCGAACTTCCACGATCCCGCGATCGTGCCCTTCAGGCCGGCAAGATATTGCTGGACCCGGTAATTTTCGTCCCAGCCCTTGTCGGGGATGCCGACATAGCGCGCGCTCCAGCGGAACGGCGCAGCCGGATCGGCACGCGAGGCGAGCAAGGTCTGCAGGTCCGCAGGGATGAAGGGGTTGGTCACCGGAATGGTGGTGAAGGGCGCGAACTGCGTCAGGCTGCCGCCGCTTTCGGTAGTGACGGTGGAATCGACATAGAGGAACTGGCCATAGGCGGTCAGCGTCTCGGTCAGGTCGAATTCGCCCTTGGCGAAAGCGGACTTGCGCTCGAACGCGTTCAATATCTGCAGTTGCGGGCCGACCGGCATGCGCACATTGCCGCCGACGACGGCATAGGCGCCGGTCGTGGGGCCCTGATAGTTGATCGCGCCAGTCTGGACGAACAGCGAGCCATTATCGTTGAAGCCCAGGTTCAGCGTCGGATTGATCGGATTGGTCACGCCATATTGCGCGAACACGCCGTTCAGCGCCGCCTGGCTCGGCAGGTTGAGCGCATCGGGCACGAACGCCCCGGTGCCGATGAAGCTGGAAGGCACTTTGTCATCGAAGAAGCTGCGCTGCGAGCCCGACAGCGGATCGCGCTGAGCGTAGCTGAGCGCCAGCATCAGCCGGCCGCGATCGTCGGCGAATTTGGTGCCCAGCGCGAGCGAGGCGTTGAACTTGCCATAGTCGCCGCGGAAGCTGTCGCCATTCTGGATGTCCGCGCGCACGCCGTCGAAATATTTGTCGGTCTTGAAATTGACGACGCCCGACATCGCGTCCGACCCGTAAATGGCTGATGCGCCGCCGGTGATGACGTCGACCGATCCGATGATCGATTCCGGCAGGATGTTGATATCGACATTGCCGTTGATGTCCGACAGCGGCAGGCGGCGGCCGTCGAGCAGGATGAGGTTGCGATTGGAACCAAGGCCCCGCAGGTTGAGCGTGGCGCGCCCGCCGCCGCCCTGGCCACCGGTGCCGGCATTGCCCGACGGGGTGAAGCCGGGCAGCTGGTTGAGCGAGTCCTCCAGCGTGATCTGGCCGCTCTGCTGGACCAGTTCGTCCGACACGGTGACGATCGGGCTGACCGCGACATTGTTCGGGCGGGCGATCAGCGATCCGGTGACCACGATATCGGCCGTGCTGGCGACGTCGGCGGGCGTTTGTGCGGCGGTATCCACGGGGGCGTCGGCGACCTGCGGCGACAGCGCGGTCGCGGCGTCCTCAGCCGGGGCTTGGCCTTGCGCGAAGGCCGGCGCCATCGCTACGCTCAGCGCCAGGGCGGCGAGCGATCCGCCCAGGCGAAGCTGCACATGCACAATTGAACTCATCCTATCCTCCCATTATTATTACTAACTGGTTCGTTCACTAACAAGCGCTGTGACGCGCCCTTGCCCGTTCATTCAGTCGAGTTCGACCCGCTTCACGTCACCCACGATGAAGACATAGGCGGCCGCACCAATCAGCGCGAGAATGCCGATGAAGGCCAGCGCGCCGTAGAAGGAGCCGGTCTGCCCGACGATCAGGCCGACGACGATCGGCGTGACGATCCCCGCCAGATTGGCGCACAGGTTGAACACCCCGCCGGTCAGGCCGACAAATTGGCGCGGGGCGACATCGGAAATCAGCGTCCAGCCCAGATTGACCATGCCCTGCCCGAAGAAGGCGATCGACATGATCGCGATCACCAATGTGTTGCTCTCGACGAAATTGGCCGCGACGATGGTCGATGCGAGCAGCAGCCCCGCCACGATCGGCAGCTTGCGCCCGATATTGGCCGATCCGGTGCGACGGATCAGCAGGTCCGACACCTGCCCCCCCAGCAGTACGCCCGCTGACGCCGCAATATAGGGCAGCACGGCGAAGGTGCCGGATTTCAGCCAGTCCATGCCGCGCTCGGTCGCCAGATAGGTCGGGAACCAGGTCAGGAAGAAGACCAGGGTCGAATTGCCGCAGAACTGGCCGATCGACGCGCCCAATATCTGCCGCCGCGCCAGCAGCGTGCGGACATTCGCCCAGGAAAAGGGCGCGGCGCTTTCCTGCCGGGTCGCGGTCAGCCCGCCGCCCGCACGAATATAGTCCAGCTCCGCCTGATTGACGCGGGCGCTCTCGCCCGGATCGCGATAACGGGCATACATTACCAGGCCGAAGGCGACGCCCATGCCGCCGGCGATCAGGAACAGCGCGCGCCAGCCGAAACTGCCCACGATCCAGAACAGCAGCGGGCTGAAAAAGGCCAGGCCGGCATATTGCCCCACGGCATAGACCGAATTGGCCCGCGCACGTTCATCCTGCGGGAACCAACTGCTGAGAATGCGGCTGTTGCACGGGTAGCAAGGCGCTTCCGCCACGCCCAGCGCAAGGCGGAAGCCGAACAGCATCGCCACATTTCCGGCTATGCCGTGGAGCAGGGTGAAGAAGGACCAGAGGATCAGCGACCCGGCATAGGTGATGCGCGTGCCGAACCGGTCGAGCAGCAGTCCGCCGGGAATTTGAGCGGCCGCATAGGTCCAGGAAAAGGCGGAGAAGATGAATCCCATCATCTCGGGCGAAATCTGCAGCTCCGCCGTCAGCGACGGCGCGGCCACGCCCATCACCGCCCGGTCCATATAGTTGAGCAGCGTGGCGATGCTGATCAGCGCCAATATGCCGATGCGCGCGCGAGTGCGGCGCGGATTGAGCGACGGCGTCCTCATGCCGCTTTACGCCGGTCGATCTGGAGCAGGTGGCGCACCGCCAGCGCATAGCCGTCAATGCCTGCGCCCGAAAAAATCGCCGTCACCGATCGGGTCATGATCGATTGCGCGCGCCAGGGTTCGTCGCGTCGATGGATGTTGGAGATATGCACCTCGATGATCGGGCAATCGCACATTTTGAGCGCGTCCAATATGGGATAGCCGGCATAGGAGAAAGCAGCGGGATTGAGGATGACGCCATAGGCGCCGATCCGCGCCTCGTGCAGCCAGCCCACCATTTCATGTTCGGCATTGGTCTGGCGAAAGATCAGGCCGACATCCCGGCCGTCCAGTTCCGCCCGGCAAAGGGCTTCCACATCGGCCAACGTCTGGTGGCCGTAAATGGCGGGCTCCCGCTGACCCAGCAGGTCGAGATTGGGTCCGTTCAGAACATGAATGACTTTCTGGCCCATGATCGGCCCATCCTCCCCAAGCCGCCGGGATGCGCGTCCCGATCTTGCAGATCAGTCTATAGCCGCCGCCGAAAAGCGAGGCAAGCAAAATGTACTAACTAGTTCATGTCATCATGAGTGAGGCTTCGAATGGCGATGCGCTCCGCCTGATAGGAGCCCAGCCACAAGGCGCCGTCCAGGATCACCGCCGCCGAAACCCCGTTGAACAGCAGGTCGGGCGGGCCGGACGCGACCAGCGTGAAACGCCGCGCCACCGGGTCGAGCTGCGCGACCGTCCAGCCGCGATGGCAGGCCATGGCGTCGGCGACGCCATCGATGATCTTGCGCGTCCCGCCACAGGTCGGCTCGTCCCGCGCCATGCCGGCCAGCAGCAGACGGTCGCCATCCCAGTGGATATTGTCGGGCATGAAGTCGGGCGCGGTCAGGCGCCACAGCGGCTGGCGCGTGTTCCGCCGGGCATAGGCGACCACCTGCCGCGGGCCGAAGGCGATGACGTAGAAGCCGCTGTCATCCCGTGCCGTCTCCAGCCCGTTATTGCCCTGCAATTGCGTGCCCGGCAGCAAGCGAAAGGCCCGATCCCGCGGCCCGCGTTCATAGACTCCGCCGGTATCGCGCCCCATCACGAAGTCCGTGATGCTGGTGCCGGGCCGCGTCAGCACCGTCGCGATCACCGTCCCGTCGCTATAGGATGCGACGCTGTTGGCGACATGCCCTGCGGGCATGGCGAGACACCCCTGCCAACGCAGCAAGGGCGCGGCATCGGGGCGGCGGAAATCGACCGCGAATATCTCGATCGCCTCCCGCCCGCCATGATTGACGACCAACAGCCGCGCCTGCCCCGGCGCGACCACCCGCAGGCTGATGCCTCGGGCGGTGAACAGCGCCGGATCGGGCGGCGCTGCGCAATCGGGATAGCGGGCATCAGGCGCAACCTGGTCCGTTGCTCCGGTGAACCACCTTTGCGCTCGGCGCGCGCGGCCATCGACAATCTTCAGCCCGGCCCCGGTCGCAAAGCCGCTCGCGATCACCCATCGCGTTCCGGGCACCACCGCCAGATCCTCGGGCTTCGTCGCCCCGCAGACGAAGGCGAATTGCGACGTCGCCGCACATGTCGCCTTCGCTGTCTCGTTCGGCAGGCTGGCGCACCCGCCGATCGGGGCGAGAGCGAGGCAGAGCGCGGCCCGCTTCATGTCACCTGATAGACGCGAATGCGCACCGACGGCTTGGGCGCGTCCGCCGGCGGCCGCCCGATCGTGCCGATGAAGATCGCCTGGTTGAGCCAGCCATGCGGGCCATCGGGCGCCTCGAAGCGCGGCACCGTGCGCAAGTATCGGGATGTCGCGCCGGCAACGCGGCTGTTGGTCAGGCCGACATTGCGCACATGGATCAGCGCGCCGTCTTGCGCCCGCATCATATAATCGGCCTCGATCACGGTCCAGTCGTCGGCGCGTTGAAGTTGCCAGTCCGCACCGCCGCTCAACACCGTGCCCCGGATCCGCGGACCAGCGAAGGAGCCGCCGGTGATCGGCACGCGCCGGCGCATACCGAGCGGCGTGCGACCGATCTCGACCATGGGCTCCAGCGTGACGATCGCCTCATAGACGAAGATCAGGCCGGGCTCGTCATCGCGCGGCGGCTCTGCCGCAAGCGGCGCCGCGAGCAACGCCACGCCGCCGCCGATCAGGCCGCGACGGCTGACCATCGGTCCGGCGCTCAATCCCGTACCCTCGGACGTTCGACCGGCGCGGCCGGCGCGGCCGGCGCAGGGTTTTCGAGCAGCGGGAGCGCGCGCCAATGCGGCCAGTCGGCCATGCCGCCCGTCACGTCCAGCCGTCTGACTCGCGGCCGCGCCGGCGACCAGGCGGTCCAATCCCCGCCTGGGTCGCCCGAGCGGGCGAAGGCCAGCAGATGCGCCATCATTTGCGATGACAGGGCGCGATCCTCCGCGGTCCAGTCGCGGGTCGGGCGGAAGAGGTTGAGGCTGTCGAGCGTGCCGAGCCAATAGGGCACGTCAGCCGTATGATAGGCGCCGACCGTGGCGGGATCATGATCCGCAAAGCGGACGCCGGGCCGATAGGGATGAGTCCGGGTGAAAAAATAGGCGTAGACCGGCGCCTTGCCCGTCGCACCCTGCCCCTTGGCCCACTGCGCCATTTGCAGGCCCAGCGTCATGTCGCGCTCCACATCGCGCGCGGCGCGGCGCGCGGTTTCCGTCGAGGTCGCGGGATAGGCAGCGAGCACGCGCTCCGCTGTGGCGGGGAAGGTCGCGCGCACGGCTTTTTCATAATCGGACACCGAATGGACCGGCCCCAGCGAGCGGAAGCTTTCATCCCTGGTGAAGCCGATCATGGTCGGAACGTCGCTCTGTGCGCCAGCGGCGAATATCGCCTGCGGATCCTGCGTCACCACCCGACCATCCAGCACGATCGGACGACGCCTGACGGTAGCCGACAGCGCGACCAGCCGATCGGCCGCCATGTCGCGCATCGCCTCGATCGAGGGGGCGTCCACCGCCTGCTGCACCGCCAGTCCTTCCGCTTCCGCCTGGTCCAGAGGGGCAGGCGCCATCTGGCCGCCAAAGGCGCCGCCGCTCATGCCCACCACGCGATGGAACAGCCCCCTGGCCGCGGGGCTGGCCTGCAGCAGAGACACCGACATCGACCCGGCCGATTGACCGGCGATCGTCACATTGCCTGGATCGCCACCGAAGCCGGCGATATTGCGCTTCACCCATTGCAGCCCGGCAATCTGGTCCTTGAGCCCGTAATTGCCCGATCCGCCTCCTCCTTCCGCGCTCAATGCCGGGTGCGCGAGGAAGCCCAGCACGCCGACCCGGTAGGCGATGCTGACATAGACTGCGCCCTTGGCGGCCAGCGCTTCGCCCGCATAATTGGCCATGGACGCCGACCCCACATTGAAGCCGCCGCCATAGATCCAGACGATTACGGGATAGGCCTTGCCCGCGGGGGGCGGGGCGGGCGAGGCCCAGATATTGAGGTAGAGGCAATCCTCGCTGGTCGCCTCCTCACCGAAATAATGATTGATTGTGCGGCCGCGCAGCGACTGGATACATTCGGGCGCGGGCCGATCGGCGTTCCAGACGCCCTGCCAGGCAGCCCGCGGCTGCGGATCGCGCCAGCGCAGGTCCCGCAGCGGCGGCGCGGCAAAGGGCACACCCAGCCAGGCGCGCACGCCCGAGGCCAGTTGCTTGCCCGCGACCAGGCCGGCCTGCGTCTGCACCGGCGGCGCAGCAGGACGCTCCACGATCTGCGCTGGCGCCGAACCCGTCGCCAGCGCGGCGCATGCGAGCGCCACCCACCAGGCGCGCATCAGCGCGCCGCCTTGAGCTGCGCGTCGAAGAAGCGAACGCTGAGATCGAGCGCGCGCAGGCTCGCCGCGCGGGTGGCGGCGGCATCCGCGCCGATCCAGCTGTGGCCGACATCGGGAATGACTTCCAGCGTTACCGGCACCTTGGCGGCTTCGAGCTTCGCCGCCAGTTCGCGGGACTGGCTGGCGGGCACGACCTTGTCCTGCGCGCCATGGATCAGCAGCATCGGCGGGTCCTTGGCATCGACATGGGCGGCAGGGCTTGCGGCCGCGACACGGTCGGCGGGACAAGCGCCCTTCTCGCAATCGAGATAGGCATTTTCCGCGCGCGGAATGGCCGATTGGGGCATGGTCGAAAAATCATAGACGCCATACCAGCCCACAGCGGCCTGGACGCAGTCGCTCTGTTCGGCATGAGACTTGTCCTCACCGCTCGGTTCGCGCCCGCAATCCAGCGCGGCGAGCGCGGCCAACTGCCCGCCCGCCGAACCGCCCCAGATGGCGACGCGGCGCGGATCGATGCCATAGCGCGCGGCATTGCCCTTGAGGAAGCGGATGGCGGTGCGCACGTCATCGATCGCGGCAGGGAAAGGCGCTTCCTTCGACAGCCGATATTCCAACGAGGCCACGACATAGCCGCGCGCGGACAGATCGGCGAGCACGGCGGTGAAATCGCTGAACGCGCCGGACTGCCGCGTATGGCCATTCATCCAGCCGCCGCCATGCACATAGATGATCAGCGGCAGCGCGGTGGATCGTTCGACCGGACGGTAGAGGTCCAGGATCAAGGGCCGGTAGCCCGGGATGGTCGAATAGGTGACGTCGGCGCTGACGCTGACGCCGTGCGCCAGGGTCAGGACCCGGTCGGGCATCGGATCGCCCAAAGCGGGTTCCGGAGAGGTGGCGGGACTGGGAGGTTGCGCCGCGGCTGGAGCGATGACCCCGGCCAGCATGAGAAACGCAGCGACGGTCTTGGCGGCATGAAGGCGCATATCTCTCTCCCACATGGTCTACAGCTTCATTGAGCGAACCATTTCGTACACAAATAGGCCAGACAGCGCTGGATGGCAACCCGCCTCAGGCGCGGCACCAGCTTTCGATCACGTCGATCACGCTCATCCGCCGCCGTGCCAGCGCCTTGGGCGAACTCATGTCGCGCTCGAACCCGAAGGAGAAAGTATAGCGGTTGGAGACATTGTAGAAGCAGAGCGCGCTGATCGTCATATGCAGCTCGACGGGATCGACGCCTTCGCGAAAATGGCCGCTGGCAACGCCGCGCGCGAGGATCGCGCGCAACTGATCGATCACCTTGCGGTTGCGCTCGCGGATGCCCGGTACCTCCCCCACATGCGCGCCTCGCAGGATATTCTCGTTCATCACCAGCCGGACGAATTCGGGATGCTGGTTGTGATAGTCGAAGGTGACGCCCACGACATCCCGCAGCGCCGCGTCGGGATCCAAATCGTCGCGGCGATTGTCGGCGTCCACTTCACGCACGGCAGTATAGGCCCGCTCCAGCACCGCGCGATACAGGCCTTCCTTGCTGCCGAAATAATAATAGATCATCCGCTTGGACGAATTGGTGCGCTCGGCGATCTCGTCGATGCGCGCGCCGCTCAACCCCTTGTCCGCAAATTCCGCGGTTGCGACCTCCAATATGTTGAAGCGCGTCTCCTCGGCATCGGTTGCCCGCGTCCCCCGGCCATTCTCCTTCTTCTTCAGGGCGGACTCGGCCACGTTTTTCTTCCTTCAATCCTGCTCGCGATCCTTCACATATTCGGCGCGCCGAAATGTCAGCAACTAAATTCGCACTGCGCCGGCTCCGCTGGAAGCAGTGCCGGGTCGATATGCGGGAAGATGCGCGGGTCAGGGCTCCCGTCGGATCGGGTAGAGATGGTGGAAGGGGCTGCAGTCGGGCAGGCGATCGGTCAGCCAGTCGAGACGTGCGTCCGGATCGGCGGCGAAGGCGGGATCGGCGGCGAGCCTGGCTTCGAATGCCTGCCTGACCGACGCATCCCGCGCCAGCAGCGCTTCGGCAAGCGGCGCGCGGACGAAATCCTCGGCGCCGGGACTGGGTGAAAGCATTTCGGGGAAGAAGCCCCAGGCGAGGAAGGAATCAGGCGCTTCGGGTTCCAGCAGCGCAGCGGCGAGAAGGCCAAGCGGCTGGTCGGACGGCACACGGATCGTGCCGGCGGGCATGGTTTGCGTCCTATTTTCGTGCGTGAAGCGCGCTTTCAACGGCAAGCGCCCGTCCTGCGCCCGCTGCAGCGCGGGTTCGTGAACATGAACCTGATCGAGCGTCAGGGTGCGCGGCGCCGCGATGGTTTCGAAACGGATATTGTGCAGCCGCAGGCGGTCGATCACGTCGGTCTGTGCAGGCGGGATCCACCAGGCCTTTGGTAGCGTGACCGTCTCCACCGGCTCTTGCCCGATGATCGGCATGCGGAACTGGATGGGTTTGCCGGTCCAGCGCTGCTCCAGCCGGCCCGTCGCGGCCGAGCGATAGGTGGTGAAGGCAACGCCCTTGAAATTCTCGATCCAGTCGACCGGCTGCGTCGCCATTTTCCAGCGTGCCAGCATCGTCGCGGGTCGGCTCGCCCGGTCGCGCGCCTTCGCCGCGATGATGCTGTCCTTGTCCTCGCCCGCTAGTTTGAGCGCGGCTTCCAGCAGAACATAGGTGCCCAGCACGCGCTGACGATAGGGTTTGAGCATATGGTTTTCGACCAGCACCGTCGGCACGCCGATAAAGTCGCCATAGCCGGTGGAATAGCGCGGGCCTTCGGGCGCCTGGCGGATGCCCTTGGCGGGATCGCGCGTGTCGACCGGACTGGGATAGATGGTCGGGACATGCCCCGCCTGGTCGAGCGCCGCCGTCACATGCGGGCCGAACCGCCCCATCAGCCAGTCGGCGGTCGCGCGATGATAGGCGTAGCGCCCCCAACCCGCATAGGTGAAGGTCACATCATATTGCATGTCGAAGCCGTCGCTGACATGGCAGTCGATGTAGAGAATGGGGTCGAGCCGCTGCAGCAGCGCGATCATCGCGCGGGTTTCAGGGGCATCCGCCTTGGCATAGTCGCGGTTCAGATTGATGTTGCGCGCATTGCCGACATAGCCTTTTTCCAGCGGGCCGCGCAGGGCTGGGAAGTTCCAGCGGCTCATCCGTTCATGCCCGTCGATATCGTAGATCGGCACGAAGACCAGATCGACCTGGTCGAGCAGCCCATCCTTGCCGCGCTGCGCGATATCGCGCAGCAGCATCAGGCCCGCGTCCTTGCCATCGATCTCGCCGGCGTGGATGCCCGCCTGCACCAGGACGACGGGCTTGCCCGCCCCGCCCTTGCTGGCGCGCACCATCAGCAGATCCCGCCCCTCGCCCGTGCGGCCGAAACGCTCGACCGTGATAAGCGGAGAAGCGGCGGCCAATCGCTCCAGCCACGCCCAGGTTTCGTCATAGCGGGGCGTGGTCGCGAAGTCCGATCGCTCCGCCGGCGTAATCCAAGGATGGGACTTCGCCACAATCAGCTGTTCGCTGGCGCCCGACCAAGGCAAAGCGGGCGGCAATATCGCGGCCGGCAGCGTCGCCAGGGGCTCCGCATCCTGCGCGGTTGCGCCCTGAGTGCCGCACAGCACAGCGATGACGGGAAGGAGCATTTTCCTGTTCATGTCGTCTTTTCCACCCTCAGAAGCGGGCGCGCAGACCGATGGTCGCGGTGCGCGGCGCACCGGGCTGGACCCAGACGGACGCATAGCTGCTGGCATACCAATGTTCATCGAACAGGTTGGTGACCGTGCCGAACAGTTCCAGTCCGTCGATCAGCTCCACATGGCCGAACAGACGCACCAGCGTGTGCGAAGGCAGCATGAAGTCGGTTCCGGTTTCGCCCGATCGCTTGCCGACATATTGCACCCCGGCACCCAGTTGCCCCTCGCGCTCCGCAATCGTGAAATGCTTGGCCGCCTGCACATTGAGGCTGTGCCTGGGGATGTTGATCAGCCGATCGCCCGGGTTGATCTGGAAGGAATAATTGGGGTCGAGCACGCTCGACCGGGCTTCCGCATCGGTATAGGCGTAGCTCAGCAGTACATCGACGTCGCCGGGCAGATGGCCGTTGAGGTTCAGCTCTACGCCGCGGCTGCGCGCCTTGCCGATGGCGACCGAGAAGCCGGGATTATTGGCGTCGCTCGCCAGCACATTGTCCTTGGTCAGCTGATAGAGCGCGAATGTCCCAGTCAGCTTGCCGCCCAACGCCGTCAGCTTCAGCCCAGCCTCGATCGACTCGCTGGTTTCGGGATCGAAGATGACGCCTTGCGCGTCCGTGCCGACATTGGCGCGATAGCCCTGGCCATAGGCGGCATACAAGGTCAGCGGGTCGTTCAGTTCGTAGACGATGCCGGCCTGCGGGCTGAAGCGGCTGCGGCTGCGCTTGCTCAGCACGGCGGAAAGGCTGTTGTCCGTCTCCAGCCGCAGATTGTCATAGCGGCCGCCGATGCGGATTTGCAGCCGGTCGGTCAGTTCGATCTGGTCCTGCACGTAGAAGCCGAAGCTGCGCTGCGTATCGAGGCGGTTGGTGATGACGGTCGTGTCCGGGAGCGGATATTGGCCATAGACAGGATTGTCGATGTCTATGACATAGCCCGCTTCATTGCTGGGCACGCTGCTGACGGCCGGCGGGCGGAAGCGCGTGAAATAATTATCATATTCGAACTGGTCGAAATCGCCGCCGATCAGGATGCGATGACGCAGCGCTCCCGTCTCGAACTGACCCGACAATTCTGCGCGCAAAACGCTATGTTCGGCATCATAGCGGCGCGACCGACGCTGGCGCGAGAGCGAATGGCCATCGACATACAGCATCTGCCGCGATGCCACGGTTTCGGCATCCGAGGAGAAGCCGGTCAGCAGCGTGTCGCGATGGCTTGCGCCGACGAGCAGACTCCAATCGTCGTTCAGATCATGCTCCAGCCGCAGTTGATGGCCGGTCGCACGCGCCACCGTGTCACGGTCGCCGGGCTCGCCCAGGAAGCGCGACCGCGGCACCGTGTCGAAATCGCCATTCAAGACGACGATACCGCGATCGAACGGCACTTCCACCCGCGTCCATTCGAAATCATAGGTCAGGCGCGTACGGTCGCTGAGCGCCACGCCGATCGAGGGCAGGAAGCCCCAGCGCGTCTGGTGAACATAGTCGCGGAAGCTGTCGCCTTCCTCATAATAGCCGATCAGCCGCGCCGAGACCCCGTTTGTCAGGGCGAGATTGGCGTCGGCGTCGGCGCGGACCCGGTCATAGCTGCCATATTGCAGCGTCGCGGTGCCGAAACTGCGGCCGACCTCGGCTTGTTTGGTGACCAGGTTGATCGTCCCGCCAGGCTCGCCCCGGCCGATGAGGGCCGCGGCAGGACCTTTGAGAACCTCCACCCGTTCGATGCCGGCGACATCGCGCTGGCCGCCAAAGCCGCGCCCGGCGTTGAACCCGTTGACGAGATAGCCGCTCGGCAGATTTTCGTCGCCTGCAAAGCCGCGAATGGCGAAGCTGTCCCAGAGGCCGCCCAGCGTATTCTGCCGCGCGACCGAGGCATTCATGTCGAGCGCATCGGTCAGGCGCAGGATATTGTTCTGCTGCAGCGTCTCGGCATCGATCTCGGCGATGGACTGCGGGATTTCACGCAAGGCGAAGTCGCCGCGATAGGCCTGGCGCACGCCCGTGACGGTGATGGCATCGCCATGATGCACGGCATCGCTGGTCTGGGCGGCGGCGGGCGAGACGCAAAGAGCGATCGCCAGTGGCAGGGCCGACGCGGCGGAGCAAAGGTGCTGGACGCGCGTGGAGACAGCGCGGCTGCGCTGCAAGCGGATGCTGGACATGATTCCCCCTAGTCAGGATGAGACAGCGTCTCATTGAACGCCGCCCTTACAAAGCGGGAGCGCGCAAGGTCAACAACGTTATAACATTGCATTGACAAGTTGCTGCGTTGCCGAAATGCTGGAGGACGATCATCCAGGGAGCCGCCATCCATGTCTCTGACCGCCAACGGCCAGCGCATTGTCGTGAACGACGTTCATCTTTCCTATGGCAGCCACGCCGTGCTGCGCGGGCTGACGCTGCACGTCGCGGCGGGGGAAATTTATGCGCTGCTTGGCGGCAATGGCGCGGGCAAATCGTCCACCATGTCGGCGTTGCTGGGCTTTGTCCGGCCGGACGCCGGCACGGTGGAGGTCGCAGGCTACAACCCGGCGACGCAGGCGGACCAGGCGCGGGCGCAGATCGCCTATGTGCCCGAAAATGTCGCGCTTTACGATCATCTGACGGCGCGCGAAAATGCCGCCTATCTGCTGGCGCTAGCCGGTCGCCGCCCCGAGCCGCAGGCGATCGACGCCGCGTTCGAGGCGACCGGTTTGCAGGAAGCCGCCTGGGACAAGCGCCTCGGCGGCTTTTCCAAGGGCATGCGGCAGAAGGTCGCGATCGCGATCGCCCTGTTGCGCGAAGTGCCGGTGCTGCTGCTCGACGAGCCTTCCTCGGGCCTTGACCCCAAGGCAACCGCGGACTTCAACCGGCTGGTCCATGATGTCGCGCGCCGGGGCGCGGCCGTGCTGATGGTGACGCACGACCTGCTGTCGGCCGCCGACATCGCCGACCGCATCGGCTTCCTGGAGGCGGGGCGGATCGTCGACGAAGCCGCGGCGCAAGGCGCGGATCGCTTCGACGTGCGCGACCTGCACCGCAAGTTCACGGCGGGATCTGTCGCCGCATGAGCGCCATATCCCTGATCGCGCGCGATGAACTGCGGTTGATGCGCCGCAACCGAGTTGCCGTCGTCGCCTTCGCGCTGCTGGTCCTGCTGACGCTGGCCGCCGCATTCATCAGCTGGTCGCACCAGCGCGCCATCGCCGAAACCCGCGCGCGCTTCCAGGCGCAGGCGGCGAAGGAATTCGAAGCGCAGCCCGACCGCCATCCGCATCGCATGGTGCATTATGGCAATTTCATCTTCCGACCCCTGGGGCCGCTCGCCGCCTTCGATCCGGGCGTCGACGCCTATACCGGGAACAGCATGTTCCTGGAGGGGCACCGGCAGAATACGGCGAATTTCGGCGACGTCCGGCAATCGTCGCTGCTGATCCGCTTCGGCCAGTTGACTCCCGCCTTCGTGCTGCAAGTCATCGCGCCGCTGCTGCTGATCTTCCTGGGCTATGGCGCCGTCGCGCGCGAACGGGAACGGGGCACCTTGCGCCAGATGCTGGTGCAGGGCGTGTCGGCGCGGCAGCTGGTGGCCGGCAAGCTGCTGGCGCTTGCCGCCGTGGCGGCGCTGATCGGCCTGCCGGCGATGATCGCATTTCTGCTGATCGCGGGCCAGCCGGACGCACTCGCTGGCCCCATGGCGGTCATCGCGCTGGGCTATGCCGCCTATCTGGCGCTCTGGGCCGTCATCGTCATTCTGGTGTCCGCCATGATGCGCCGCGGCCGGGACGCGCTGCTGGCCCTGCTGGCGCTCTGGGCGGTGCTGGTGATCCTGGTTCCGCGCGTCGCGCCGGACATCGCCGCCAACGCTCATGCCCTGCCCACCCGGCTGGAAACCGACATTGCGATCCAGGAGGACCTGCGCCGCCTGGGCGACAGCCACAATCCCGACGATCCCTTCTTCACCGCGTTCAAGCAGAAGATGTTGCGCCAATATGGTGTCAGCCGCGTCGAGGATCTGCCGGTCAATTACAAAGGGTTGCTCGCGGTCGAGGGGGAGAAGCTGACATCCCGCCTGTTCGACAACTATGCCGATCGTAGCTTCGCTGTCCAGGCGGCGCAAAGCGGGCTGATGAACGGCTTTGGCATGATCAGTCCGACCGTGGCGCTGCGCCGGCTGTCGATGGCAGCGGCGGGCACCGATCTCGACGGGCATCACCGTTTCCTCGAGCAAGCCGAAGCCTATCGCTTCGCCATGGTCCAGCAGCTCAACCAATTGCAGGCCGATGCCGTGACCTATGCCGACGATGTGGCGCAGGATGCCGGCGCCGACACGCGCAAGCGCATCTCCGCCGACCATTGGCAGGCCGTTCCGGAATTCCGGTTCCAGCCCGCCCCGGCCAGCGACCTGCTGCGCGCCAGCCTGCCGGGCCTGCTGCTGCTGCTCGTCTGGCTGGCAATTGCTGCCCTGGCGCTCATCCCCATCGCCCGCCATGTCCAGAAGGCCCGTCGATAATGTTGCTCCGCACTGAACTCACCCTGTTGCTGCGGGCGCGCATGGCCATGTTCGCGCTGATCTTGGTCGCCCTGCTGTCGATCGCAGCGGTCGCGGCCGGCATGGCCGAAGTCGCGCGCCAGCGGGACGTCATCGCCAGGATCGCGCCGCAACAGGAGCGCGACCTCGCCGCGATCGCTTCCTGGGTGGACCAGGGCAAGGATCCTGGCAATGCGGCCTATTACAGCTTCCATGCCACCTGGGACGCGCCCGAACCGCTCGCCTTTGCATCGCTGGGCCTGCGGGATGTTGCGCCCTACATCCTGCGGGTGCGGGCGCTCGGGCTGGAGGCGCAGCTTTATGATGGCGAGGCGTTCAACCCCGAACTGGCGCTGCCCGGCCGGTTCGATTTCGCGTTCGTGCTCGTTTACCTAGCGCCGCTGTTCGTGATCGCGCTGTTCCATGACCTGGTGTCGGGCGAGCGGGAGGCAGGGCGGCTACGTATGCTCGACGCGCTACCGGGTCGCGCACGGCGGCTCTGGGTGCGGCGCGTGGCATTGCGCGGCGGCCTGCTTTATGCGGCGCTGGCGCTGCCGCTTCTGGCGGGGGCGCTGCTGTCAGGCGTTCCTGTGGGCCAGTGCCTGGCGGTGCTCGGGCTGACCGGCGCCTATCTCCTCTTCTGGATCGGGCTTACCCTGCTCGTGGGCCGCCTGCGCTGGAGCTCCGTGGCCAACGCCGCGACGCTCGCCGGACTGTGGCTGGTCCTGACCCTGATCCTGCCGACCGTCGCGCATGTCGCCATCAACCAAGCCATTCCGGTCGGCCAGGGCGTGGAACTCAGCATGGCGCAGCGCGAGGCGGTCAACCGCGCCTGGGACATCCCGCGCGAGGAAACGATGACGCGCTTCTATGCAGGCCATCCCGAATGGCGCAACAGCCCGCCGCTGCCGCCGGCTTTCCACTGGAAATGGTATTTCGCCTTTCATCAGGTGGGCGACGAAAGCGTCGCGCCCAGGGCGGCAGCCTATCGCAACGGCATAGAAGCGCGCGATCGCGCGGCGCAAGCGCTGGGATGGGTGCTGCCATCGGTCGGGGTGCAGGCGGCGCTGGCCCGTCTGGCGGACACGGACATGCAGGCGCAGCTTGCCTATCAGGACCGCATTCGCGCCTATCACCAGACGCTGCGCCAATTCTACTACCGCTATCTCTTCACCGACACCCCGTTCGGCAAGGAGGATTTCGCCCGAACGCCGCGCTTTCCATCCTCCTGATGCAAAGCGCGCGGCGCGATGCCGCGCTAGCCTTTACGGGCCAGGTGATCGCTCGTGCGCGAGCTCTTCGCTGTAATCGTGAGGCGAGGGCGGCCTGAGCGCCCTCCCCCTTCGGTCTTGCCCGCGGGCGGTATCAAAGCTTCTGGGCTGACGACCAGTCGCTCAGTCCCAGTCTAACGCCCCCTCGACAAATGTTAATTGACAAAGAAAATTGCTTTAATAAATTGCGTGAGAGGCGGCTGAAGATCGCCACGCGAGCAGAGGAGGGGCATGGCCATGGCATCCATCGACAAATGGTCAGCACTGCGGAGCCTGGCATCACCATGCGCTATCTTGCTCATGGCGACGACGATGCCCGCCGCGATCGCTCAAGCGCCCAGCCTGCGCGGGGTCGACATCGCCAATCCCCTGGTGGGCACGGCGCCGCTCGATCGCCAGGAACTGATCGGCAATGCGCCACCGCCAGGGGAGCCGGTCTATTCAGGCCAGACCTCTCCGGGTGCGCGGCTGCCGCACAGTTCGGTCGAGGCGGCGCCGATGAACAACAATATCGCGCTGACCTACCCCAATGGCGTGCCCACACCCTATTATTACACCAATCCCACGATGATCGGCTTCACCGGTGGCGGCGGCCAGACCTATGGCGGCAATGCCGAGCCCGTCATCATGCCGGTTGTTGGCGACTGGTCGGCAGCGCCTGCCTACAGCCAGGCCTATTATGACAAGACGCGCGAGGTGGCGGCGCCGGGCTATTATTCGGTCTATCTCGACAGCTTCAAAACCAAGGTCGAACTGACCGCGACGCGCTGGGCGAGCCTGATGCAGTTCAGCTTTCCGCAAAGCGAGCGGTCCAATATCCTGCTCAACCTGCTCGGTCATGGGGGCACGGTCGAGGTGATCGACGATCACAGCATTCGCGGTGTTTCCAAGGGCCGCGAGTCCATCGACGGGCGCTATTTCGTTGCCGAATTCTCCCGCCCTTTCACCCAGTTCGGAACATTCCGCCGGTCGCCGGGGGATGACAGGGGCTGGGGCATCGGCAACAAGGATGTGGCGCCGGCGAGCCGCAGCATCGAAGGCGATTATGCCGGCGCCTACGTCACATATCAGACCCGGCCCGGCGACAAGGTACTTGTGCGCATGGCGCACGGCACCAGCTATGAGCAGGCGACCCAACGGCTGCGTCAGGAACTGCCCGGCTGGGACTTCGCGGCAGTCCGCGCCGCCGCCCGCAGCGCATGGGACCGGCTGCTGGGACGCGTTCAGGTCAGCGGCGGCACAGCCAAGCAGCGGTCGCTCTTCTATTCCACCCTGTTCCAGTCCTTCGCCAGCCCGCGCCTGATCGCGCAAAAGGGCGAGCGCTTCACCGACAGCAACGGCAAGGTGCAGGTGGCCACGCATGATCGCTACGGGCCGGTGCCCTTCTGGGACACCGGCCGCAACCAGATCGTCCTGCTCGCGCTGATGGAGCCCGACGTGGTGCAGGACATTATGCAGTCGGAATATGAGATGGCGCAGGAAAAGGGGTATATGAACACCTCCTTCCATGGCGACAATGCGGTGTTCCTGTATCTGGGCGCATGGAAGCGCGGCATTCCCTTCGACTATGCGGGCGTGTGGCCCTATCTGCGCAAGAACGCCACCGATCCCAAGGGACCGCGCGACTATTTGGCGGAATATGATCGGCAGGGCTGGATCGCCGATATCATGCCGCAGGGAAATCCCAGCCCACCCTATGCCGGGGGCAAGGCGGGCGCGGCGACGACGCTGGAATATGCCTGGGACGATCATGCCCTGGCCGATTATGCCGCGCGGCTGGGCAAGACAGAGGATCAGCGCCGTTTCCTGCAGCGCGCGGGCAATTATGCTCATGTGTTCGACCACTCGACCGGCTTCGTCAGGGGACGCACGGCCGACGGGAAATGGATCGCCCCCTTCGACCCGCAGGAGCCCTATTATAATTTCATGATGAAGGAAGCGTCGGGCTGGTCGACGCTGTGGCTGGCGCCGCACGATGTGAAGGGGCTGATGACGCTGCTGGGCGGGCGGGAGGCGTTCAACGCGAAGCTCGATGCCTTTTTCTCGACGCCCTACACGCCCAAGGGCATTTGCCGCGATTGCACGGGCCTGATCGGCCAATATGTCCATGGCAACCAGCCCGACCAGCAGGTGCCATACTATTATGACTGGTCCGGCCAGCCGTGGAAGACGCAGGCGCTGGTGCGACGGATTCTCAACGACATGTATGGCAGCGATGCGGCCGGCTATGGCTATGCCGGCATGGACGATCAGGGCGCGACATCCTCCTGGTATGCGATGAGCGCCATGGGCTTCTATCCGGTCGATCCATCGAGCGATGTCTACATGATCGGCAGCCCGATCTTCGACCATGTCCGCCTGGAAATGGGCGGCGGCAAACTGCTGGAGATCGACGCGCGCAACAACAGCGCCGCCAATATCTACATCCAGTCGATGACGCTGAACGGCAAGCCCTGGACCAAGCCCTGGTTCCGCCATGCCGACATCAAGAAGGGTGCGCGGATCAGCTTCGTCATGGGGCCAAAGCCCAACAGGACCTGGGGCAGCGCGCCGGCCGATATGGCGCCGTCCATGTCCGACGCAGCGGGCCAGGGAGAATGAGGATGCGCTGTCTCGCGCCGATGCTGCTGACCGTGACAATGGCGATCGCGCCGGTCGCGCGGGCGCAGGACGATCATGTCTATACCAGCGATCTGGTCACGCGCTGGGGCAAGGGAGTGACGCCGGACAATGCCTGGCAAAGCTATCCGCGCCCCCAATTGCAGCGCCAGCAATGGCGCAATCTCAACGGGCTATGGGACTATGCCATCACCGATCCGGCGGTCGGCCGGCCGGCGCGGATGGACGGGCAGATATTGGTCCCCTTCCCCGTCGAGTCTCGCCTGTCGGGTGTGGCGCGCAAGCTGACGCCCGAGCAGCGGCTCTGGTACAGGCGCAGCTTCACCGTGCCTGCGGACTGGGCGGGCCAGCGCATCATGCTCAATTTCGGCGCCGTCGACTATGCGGCGCAGGTGATGGTGAATGGCGCAATCGTGGGCGGCCACAAGGGCGGCTTCGACGCCTTCGGTCTGGACATCACCGATTATCTGAAGCCTGGCGCCAATGAGCTGATGGTGCAGGTCGCCGACCCCAATTCCGCCGGCACCCAGCCGCGCGGCAAGCAATCGCTGGCGCCGAGCGGCATCTGGTACACGGCGGTCAGCGGCATCTGGCAGACGGTGTGGATCGAGCCGGTGCCCAAGCTGCATATCGCCGATGTCCGCGCCACGCCCGACATCGACAGGGGCGTGGTGGAAGTGGATGTGGCGCTCAGCAACTGGGCAGGCGATACCGACGCTGTGCGCCTCACGGCCAGCAGCGGCGGCAAGCTTGTCGCCAGCACGATCCTGCGCGGCAACCGCCACGCGACACTGGCCATTCCGGACGCGCATCTCTGGTCGCCCGACGATCCCTTTCTCTATGACCTGAAGGCCGAGTTGATCGATGTGCGCGATCCCTATGCCGGCCTGGCGGATCGCGACCGGCAGGCCTATGACGCGCGCTTCACCGTGGGTGAGACGCGCCGCTACGCCGCCGCGCAGCCGGTCGGCGCGCCGCGCGACACGGTGCGGACCTATTTTGCCATGCGCAAGATCTCGTTGGGGCCCGGGCCCGTGCGGGGCCAGCCGGTGCTCCTGCTCAACAACAAGCCGCTCTTTCACAACGGCACGCTGGACCAGGGCTGGTGGCCGGATGGATTGCTGACGCCGCCATCGGAAGAGGCGATGAAGAGCGACCTTCTCTTCCTGAAGAAGGCCGGCTTCAACATGGTGCGCAAGCATATCAAGGTGGAGCCGGCACGCTATTATTATGATGCCGATCATCTGGGGATGATGATCTGGCAGGACATGCCATCGGGCGGCGGTGAGGACCAGTTCGTCGCCGGCACCAGCCAGGGTCAGGCCATCTTCCCGTCGACCACCATGGCCGACCATATTCATGAACTCAGCCGGATGATCGGCGCCCTGCGCGGCTTTCCGTCAATCGTGATGTGGGTGGTGAACAATGAAGGCTGGGGCCAGTTCGACAGCGCAACCCTGGCGCGCACCGTCAAGGGACTCGACCCCAGCCGACTGGTCGACGCGAACAGCGGCTGGATGGACGTGGCGCCCGGCACTTCGGACGTGTTCGACATCCACAGCTATGAGGACAAGCCGAACGTGCCGGCTCGTCACGCGGATCGCGCCATTGTTCTGGGGGAATATGGCGGCGTCGGCCTGCCGGTGCGGGGCCATTTGTGGAAACCCGGCACGTCGCTTTGGAGCTATCAGGTCGCCGGTAGCGACGGCGATTATCTGACCCGCTATCGCCGTAAGATGGCGGAGGTGATCCGCCAGGCCAGGGAGCATGGTCTGAGCGCAGCGGTCTACACCCAGACCAGCGATGTCGAGGACGAGATCAACGGCCTGCTCACCTATGACCGCGCGCAGTCCAAAGCGACGCCGGAAGCGCTTGCCGCTATTGCAGCACCATTGTTCCGCGCCGCATCGGCCGCCGAGTAAAAGCATGTTTTCACAAGGATTTGATCACCACACGATGCTGCGCTTCAATCTAATTGACAAATTGCTTTTTTTAATCTGATATGAGGGTGGGTTGGGTTTAGGGCGCGGCGACAGGGGCGCCGCTCCTCATCCGCCCTGCAAAAGAGCGAAAGGGCGAACATCGCCCAAGCCCTGGGAGGGTGTCAGAATGAAGAATTTTCGTGAGGAACGTCCATTGGACTGGAGCCGCCGTCGGATGCTACGCGGCCTGATGCTTTCGGCCAGCCTGGTGGGAGGCATTGCCGCCGCGCAGGCGCAGGATGCGGCGCCTGCTGTACAGCAACCTGCCGGGGCGGATCCGGGCTCGGCCGCTCCAGCCGACATTGTCGTCACCGGCTATCGCCAGTCGATCGAGCAGAGCCTGCGGCAGAAGCGAGAGGCGAACGCCTTCGTCGATGTCATCACGGCCGAGGATATCGGCAAATTCCCCGACAAGAATGTCGCCGATTCGCTGCAGCGCGTACCGGGCGTCATCATCGAGCGGGACGGCGGCGAAGGCTCGCGCGTCAGCATCCGCGGCCTGAGTTCGGACCTGACGCTCACGCAGCTCAACGGCAATTTCATCGCGTCGGCCGACAGCGGCGACCCGTCCCGCTCCTTCAACTATACGCTGCTGCCGGCGAACATGATCGCGAGCGTGGACGTGTTCAAATCGCCCGAGGCGAGGCTCGACGAAGGCGGCGTCGGGGGTACGGTGATCCTCAAGACGCGGCGCCCGCTGGATTTGGACCCCTGGTCGGGCTTTCTTTCTGCCGAGGGCGTCTATGCCGATGTCTCGGAAAAATTCGAGCCGCAAATTTCCGGTCAGCTGAGCTGGCGGAACCCGGACGAGACCTTTGGCATTCTGGTCGGCGCGACCTATCAGGAGCGGCGCAACCGCACCCTGTCGGCGGGGACCGAAAGCTGGGCCTGGTGGACCTATGATCGCGCCAACGAGCCGGCGACCGATGTCGATGGCAATCCCTATGCCAATGACAGCGCGATCAGCTACTGGTCGGAAAATACCGGCACCACGACGCAGGACGGCACTCGCTATTCGGGATATTGGGCGCCCCAGGCGGTGAGCGAGTCCATTCTCGACCAGCAGCGCAAGCGCCTGGGCATCCAGGCGACGGCGCAGTGGAAGCCGACCGACGAACTGACGCTGACAGCCAATTATTTCCGCTTCCAGATCAAGAACGACTTCACGTCCAACGTGCTGAAGATTCCCGAATGGGGCTATCGCAACTTCTTCACCGGCGGCACTTTCGACGAGAGCGGCACCATCCTGCAGGGCGCCAACTTCGCCGTCCCGGCCGCCGGGACCGGATGCCTGGCGCAGGAAACGCCCTGCACCATGGAAACGCCGCAGTTGTCGGGCCAATATAGCCGCGAGAAGATCACCTCCAACACGTTCGACGTCAGCGGCGAATATGAGCATGACCGGTTCAAGGCATCGTTCGTCGTCGGGAAGACGCGCGCGACGGGCGGTCCGTCCATGCGCTTCAGCGTCGCGGCCAAGCCCCGCCTGACCACGGCGACGCAGAATATCAGCGGCAATCTCGTCAGCGACTGGGCGTTCAAGAATGGTTCGGTCGACATGCAGTTTTCGCCCGAACTGCAGCAGAATCTGATGGACGGCATCGCGCAGATCGACGTGGGATCGACCGGCGGCAGCTACACCAACAGCATGATCGAGCAGAAATATGCGCAGCTCGACCTTACCCGGTCCTTTGACGGCTTCATCGATTCCGTGCAGGTCGGCGTCAAATGGCGCGACGGCAAGATCACCCGCCGGATCGGTCGCCGGGAATGGTATGCCGATGCGGAAAATGAGGTCCGCTATCAGGACACGCCCGGCGGCGCGGTGGCCCTGCCGGAATTCTTCTATGACAAGGCGATCGGCAATATTCCCGGCGGCTTCACCGCCAGTTCCTTTCCCGGGATCGATTTCAACAATTATCTCGACTATCTCAACAGCAGCTATGGCGACTCCGTTCGGGTGGAGGAGGACCAGAATCTCTACCGTATCGGCGAAAAGATCTGGGCCGGCTATGCTCAGCTCAACTTCAAGACCGATACGCTGCGGGGCAATCTGGGCCTGCGCGTCGTCAACACCAAGCAGACCGGAACGTCGACCGACACGCTTTATTATCAGGATGATTATTGTGTGAATGGTCCCGGCGGGCCCTTCTCCCCGCCGCCTCAGGGCGCGGACGGCAACTGCCTGGTGATCCCGCTCGACGATCGTGAACGGCGCGTCTTCAGCCCGGTGGACGAATCGAAGAGCTACACGGATTTTCTGCCGAGCTTCAATGTGTCGTGGGAAGTGCAGCCTGATCTGGTCCTGCGCGCGGCAGTGTCGAAGGTGATCGCGCGGCCATCTTACAATGATCTGGCGGGCGCGCGATCGCTGACGTTCAATTCGGATGCCTTCGTCTATGACCGACAGCAGTTCGGCGCCCGGCCCGGCTGGTTCGGCAATGGCGGCAATTTCGACCTGAAGCCCTTTTCCGCCTGGCAATATGATCTCGGCATCGAATGGTATTTCCACCCCGGCTCGGTCGTTGGCGCAACCCTGTTCCGCAAGGATGTGTCGGATTTCATCGTGCCGCTGGTGCTCGATCTCACCCAGACGGTGGCGGGAGAGGAAGTGCTGGTGCAGCAATATTCGACCCAGGCGAATGGGTCGAAGGCCAAGTCGCAGGGCGTGGAGGTCTATGCGCAGCACACCCTGCCCTTTGGTCTGGGCGCACAGGTCAACTTCACGTATAATGACACGTCGGTCGCCGATATCTCGCTGGACGGGCAGACGGTCGGCACGTCGCCGCTGGTCGGCAGCGCCAAGACCCAGCTCAATGCCTCCGTCTTTTGGGAAACGGACAAATTCCTGGTCCGCGCCTCCTACAACAAGCGCGGCAAGGTGGTGCGCGGGATTGCATCGGGCCTCAACATCTATGACGATCCCTATGAGCAGGTGGACCTCAACGCCTCCTACAACATTACCGAAAAACTTTCGCTGACCGCGTCGGTCATCAATCTCACCAAATCGGAACAGCGGCAGCATCTTGGCAACGACACGAAAGATCGCTTCTATTCGAACGTCTATGCCGGCCGCCGCGCCTATGTCGGGGTGACCTATAATTTCTGATCGGGTCGCACCGCAGGAGGTGGGCGACTGCACGCGCCCACCTCCATTCGCTTATCGGGAGGACAGATGGTGATCGGCCACAAACAGGCCCTTGCGTTGATCGTCGCGGCGCTGCTGCCGTCGGCCGCACGGGCGGACAATCCTGCCTTGCCCGGCTGGTATGCCGATCCCGAACTGCGCGCGTTCGATGGCCAATACTGGATTTATCCCACCTATTCCGATCATGACGGCCCGCCCGACCTGACGACCCGCTTCACGCCGGAGCAGGAAAAGGCGCGCAGCGCACAGTCGGTGCGCCCTTCCTATCTCTACCAGACCTTCTTCAACGCCTTTTCCTCCCCCGACCTGGTGCACTGGACCAAGCACAGCCATGTGCTGGACGTCGCCACCATAGCCTGGGCGAACAAGGCGATCTGGGCGCCGTCCGTGATCGAGCAGGATGGGCGCTATTATATGTTCTTCAGCGCCAATGATATTCAGAGCGACGGTGAGATAGGCGGCATAGGCCTGGCGGTCAGCGACCACCCGGGCGGCCCGTTCCGCGATGCGATCGGCAAGCCGCTGATCGGTGCCTTTCACAATGGCGCTCAGCCGATCGACCCCTTCGCCTATCGCGACGAAGACGGGCAGGTTTACCTCTTCTATGGCGGCTGGAAACATTGCAACGTCGTACGGCTGAGCGCCGATCTGCGACGGATCGAACCCTTCGCCGATGGCACCACCTACAAGGAAATCACCCCGCCCGGCTATGTCGAGGGCAGTTTCCTGATCAAACGCAAGGGCATCTATTATTTCATGTGGTCCGAGGGCGGCTGGACCGGCCCCGACTATAGCGTCGCTTATGCGACGGGCCCCACCGCGACCGGGCCCTTCACCCCGCGCGGCAAGATATTGGCGCAGGATTTCAAGGTCGCGCGCGGGGCGGGTCATCATTCCGTGCTCAACATCCCGGGCACCGACGACTGGTTCATCGCCTATCATCGCCGGCCGCTGGGCGACGATGTCGGCGAACATCGGCAGGTCGCGATTGACCGACTGGTGTTCGAGGCGGACGGGAGCATCCGACCGGTGGTGATGACGAATGAGGGCGTAGCGCCTCAGAAGGCGCCGAAAAAGTGAGAAAGAAGGGGATGATCGTGGGAGCAAGGCGCGTGCGCGGCATCATTGGGCTGACCCTGGGGGCTCCGCTGCTGGCGATCGGGTCGATCGCGAGCGGCCAGCCTGCACCCGAACCGGCCGCGCCGGCGCTGGTCGATCTCGCCAATCCCCTGATGGGCACCGATTCCAGCTTCGAACTGTCCTATGGCAACACCTATCCCGCAGTCGCCGTCCCCTGGGGCATGAACTTCTGGACGCCCGTGACCGGAAAAATGGGCAATGGCTGGGGCTATACCTATGACGCGCACAAGCTGAACGGCATCAAGCAGACGCATCAGCCCAGCCCCTGGATGGGGGATTATGCCGCCTTCGCCCTGTTCGCCGAAACCGGCCCGATCAAGATCAAGGAAGAGGAGCGCGCATCCTGGTTCAGCCACAAGGCGGAGGAGAGCCGGCCCTACAGCTACAAGGTCTATCTGGCCGACTATGACGTCACCGCGGAAGTCGCGCCGACCAATCGCGCGGCGCAGTTTCGCTTCACCTTCCCCGCCACCGACCAGGCGCATATCCTGCTCGACGCCTATGCCGGCGGGTCGATGGTGAAGGTCGACGCCGCCAACCGCCGCATCACCGGCTATGTCCGCAACAACAAGGGCGGCGTGCCCGCCAATTTCCACAATTATTTCGTCGCGCAATTCGACCATGATTTCACCGTCGGCCGAACCTGGGGCGACGATGGCGCGCTGAACGCAACGGCGCAGCGCGAGGGCGACCATGTGGGCGCGGTCATCAGCTTCCGCACGAAGGCGGGCGAGCAGATCGGCGTCAAGGTCGCCTCGTCCTTCATCAGTTTGGAGCAGGCGCTGCGCAATCTGGAAAGCGAAGTCGGCAGCGACGATTTCGACGTGACCAAGGCGAAGGCGAAACAGGTCTGGGAAACGGAATTCCAGCGCATCCGGGTCGATGATCCCGACCTCGACACTCGCCGCACCTTCTACTCAGCGCTATACCGGATGCTGCAATTTCCGCGCAATTTCCATGAGATCGATGCGCAGGGGAAGCAGGTCCATTACAGCCCCTATGACGGCAAGGTGCACCCCGGCCCGCTCTATACCGACAATGGCTTCTGGGACACCTGGCGCGCGGTCTTTCCCTTTTTCGCGCTGATGTATCCGGAACGCGACGGCGAGATCATGCAGGGGCTGGTCAACACCTACAAGGAATCGGGCTGGTTGCCGGAATGGGCGAGCCCCGGCCATCGCAACGTCATGATCGGATCCAACAGCGCGATCCTGATCGCCGACGCCTATGCCAATGGCGTGCGCGGCTTCGATGTCGACACGCTTTATGAAGCGATGGTCAAGAATGCGACGACGTCAAAGGGGCGGCCGACCGACGCCAAGGGACGCACATTGACCGCCGTCGGCCGCGAAGGCGTCGAACATTATAACCAGCTTGGCTATGTGCCCTATGATGTCGGCATCAACGAAAATGCCGCGCGGACGCTGGAATATGCGACGGCCGACTTCGCCCTGTCACGCCTCGCCGCGCAGCTGGGCAAGACCGAGGATGCCGCGCGCTTTACCAAGCAGGCGCTGAATTATCGCAAGCTCTACGATGCCCAGAGCGGCTGGATGCGCGGCCGCAACAAGGATGGGTCCTGGAGCGCCGATTTCAACCCGTATAAATGGGGCGATGCCTTCACCGAAGGCAATGCGCTTCATTATAGCTGGTCGGTGATGCAGGATGTGCAGGGGCTGATCGACCTGATGGGCGGCGACCGGAAATTCGTCGATCGACTGGACAGCATCTTCACCACTCCGCCTGGCTTCGACGACAGCTATTATGGCCAGGTGATCCACGAGATCCGCGAAATGCAGATCGTCGACATGGGCCAGTATGCCCATGGCAACCAGCCGATCCAGCACATGATCTACCTCTATGACTGGGCCGGTGAACCATGGAAGGCGCAGCGCCATGTCCGCGACGTAATGCGCAAGCTCTACGCTCCCACGCCCGACGGCTATCCGGGGGATGAGGATAATGGCCAGACGTCGGCCTGGTATGTCTTCTCGGCACTGGGCTTCTATCCGGTAACGCCCACCGTCGGCCAATATGCGATCGGCAGCCCGCTGTTCCGTCGCGTGACGTTGACCATGCCGGGTGGCCGCAAGCTGCTCGTCGAAGCGGAGAATAACGGCCCGGACAATGTCTATATCCAGTCGGCGACGCTGAACGGAAAGCCCTGGAACAAGCCCTGGCTGCCGCGCGAGGAATTGCAGAAGGGCGGCACGCTGCGCTTCGTCATGGGGCCGACGCCAAACAAAAGCTGGGGGGCAGCCAAGGCCGACGCGCCCTTTTCCATGAGCAAGCCACGATAAGCATAAGAGACAAGAGAGGAATGAATGATGAGCTTCCGTCGCCGTGATGTCATCGCCGGTGCCGGAGCGCTGGCACTGGCCGCCACCTGCCCCACCTCCCCCCTCGGTGCCGCCAGTGCCAGCGCATTTCCGTCCAAGCGCCCACCGAAGGGTCAGCGACGCTTCACCAGCCCGGCGGTCGAAGCCGAGATCGCGCGGGTGAAGGCTAAGATCGCGGACCCGCAGATCGGCTGGCTGTTTGAAAATTGCTATCCCAACACGCTCGACACCACGGCTGAATTGGGGACGATCGACGGACAGCCCGACACGTTCGTCATCACCGGCGACATCGATGCGATGTGGCTGCGCGACAGTTCGGCGCAATTGCAGACCTATGTCCATCTGACGCCCAAGGATGCAGCGCTGCGCCGGCTGTTCCACGGCCTCATCCAGCGGCAGGCGCGCTGCATCCTGATCGATCCTTACGCCAACGCCTTCATGAAGGACCCGGCCGCGCGGTCGAGCCTGCCGGCGATATCCGACCGGACTGACATGAAGCCGGGCGTTGCCGAGCGTAAATGGGAGATCGACAGCCTCTGCTATCCCATGCGCCTGGCCCATGGCTATTGGACCGCGACGCGGGACAAGGCGCCCTTCGACGCGCTCTGGGCCAAGGCGATGGCGCGGGCGGTCGCGACCCTGCGCGAACAGCAGCGCAAGGATGGGCCCGGCCCCTATCACTTCCAGCGGATCGACAAGTCGCCGACCGAGACGTTGATGTTCGACGGCCATGGCGCGCCCACGCGCAAGGTCGGCCTCATCCATTCGGGCTTTCGTCCATCGGACGATGCCTGCTTCTATCCCTTCCTGATCCCGTCGAACCTGTTCGCGATGTCGGCACTGCGGATGCTGGCGCAGGTGCTGAATGAAGCGCGCGACGACGCGGCGGCGGCGCAGGATTGCGCGGCGCTTGCAGCCGAGGTCGACGCCGCGCTTCGAGCGCATGGGCAGATGGACGATGATCGGGGCGGCCGTGTCTGGGCCTATGAAGTGGATGGCTATGGCAATGCGATCTTCATGGATGACGCCAACGTGCCCAGCCTGTCGGGACTGCCGCTGCTCGGCGCGGCGGAGCGAAGCGATCCGCTGTGGCAGAGCACGGCGGCGCTCGCCTGGAGCGGACGCAATCCCTATTTCTTCACCGGTTCGGCCGCCCAGGGCATTGGTGGTCCGCATATCGGCATGGACATGATCTGGCCGATGTCGATCATCACCCGCGCGCTCAACAGCGCGGACGACGCCACCATCCGTCAGTGCCTGGCCTGGCTGCGCGCCACCCATGGCGGCACAGGCTTCATGCATGAAAGCTTCCACAAGGACGATCCGACCAACTTCACCCGGTCCTGGTTCGCATGGGCCAACGGCTTGTTCGGCGATCTTATCCTGGATCTGGAGCGGCGCAGGCCTGCCCTGCTGTTGGAACGCTTCGCGTAAAAGGACGAGGGAGAGGACAGGATGATGACCGCCAATCGCCGCCAGTTGCTGGCAGGCGCAGCCATGGCCGCGCTGAACGCCGCGCTGCCGCGGATCGCCGACGCGCAGGACGACGCCCCTGCGCAGCCGGATCTGTTCATCGGCACGGGCGGCCATGGCCATACCTTTCCCGGCCCTTCCATGCCGTTCGGCATGGTGCAGCTTGGCCCCGACACCAACAATGCCGGCTGGGACGCCTGCTCGGGCTATCATGTCGATGACGGATCGATCATGGGATTTTCCCACACCCATTTGTCGGGCACCGGCATCGGCGACATGCTGGACGTTCTGGTGGTGCCGTTGCGGGGACCACTGGTGCTGCAGCCCGGCCCCGTCGGCCAGCCGGACACAGGCTATCGCCAGCGTTTCACCGACGAACAGGCCGAACCAGGCTATTACAGGGTCAAGCTGGAATCCGGCGTGCTGGCCGAACTCACCGTGACGGAGCGGACGGGCCTGCACCGCTATCATTTTCCCGCCGGGCCGGGCCATATCCTGATCGACTTCGCTCATTGCAAGCAGGAGCAGCCCGACGAGCCCATTCGGATCGAAAATGCGTCGCTGAACCTTGCCGATGACGGCACGCTGACAGGCAGCCGGCAAGTGTTCCGCTGGGCGCAGGGCCGCCATATCCATTTTGCCCTGCAGATGTCGCGGAAGCCTGACCGAGTTCAGTTCTTCGCCGACAGCGACAGGCCGTTGCCGAAGAGCGCGCGCTCGGCGAAGGGGCAGCGGCTGAAAATCGCCTTCTTCTTCGACGAAGCGGGCGGCGAACCGATCCAGATCCGCACCGGCATTTCCGCCGTCGATACCGCTGGCGCGCAGGACGCGCTGGCTGGCGAGGCGCCGGACTGGAACTTCGAGGGCGCAAGGGCGAACGCGGCGGCCGCCTGGGCCAAGGAACTGAACGCCATTCGCGTGCGCGGCGGCACGGCGGAGCAGCGCACCATCATGGCGAGCGCCCTGTATCACTGCCTGCTGGCGCCGCAGCTGTTTGTCGACCGCGACGGCCGCACCATGGGACTGGATGGCGCGGTCCATCGCCTGCCGCCGGGCGAGCGCGCCTACAGCGCCTATTCGCTGTGGGACACCTATCGCGCGCTGCATCCGCTGCTGACGATCGTACAGCCCGAACGCGCCGCGCTGATGACCCGCGACCTCATCCGCCAGACGCAGCAAAGCCCCTATGGCCCGCCGGTCTGGCCGCTTCAGGGCAAGGAGACCGGATGCATGATCGGCTGGCACGCCGTGTCTGTGCTGGCGGAGGCGCAGGCCAAGGGGATCAAGGCGGACTATGCCGCCGCCTGGCCGGCGATCCGTCGCCGCGCCTTCGACCCCGCCATGCCCGACATCGACAGCACGCTGGGCCGCAATTTCTATTATGACCTGGGCTATATCCCGGCAGACAAAATCTGGGAGTCGGTCAGTCGCACGCAGGAATATGCCTATGACGACTGGGCGATGGCACGGCTGGCGATGGCGTCCGGCGCGACGGAGGATGCCGCGCAGCTGAAGGCGCGCAGCCGCAATTATCGCAACGTCATTGACCCGGCGATCGGCTTTGCCCGGCCGCGCTTTGCCGATGGCAGCTGGTGGCGGGACTATGACCCAATTCAGATCGGCCATGATCCAAAGCGTCACCGTGACTATACCGAAGCCAATGGCTGGCAGGCGACCTTCCTGACCCAGCATGACATTTACGGCTTGATCGATCATTTCGGCGGCGATGCCGCGTTCGAGAAGAAGCTGGACGCCTTCTTCAGCGCTCCGTCGACCCTGCCCGACAATGCGCCCCCCGATATCAGCGGTTTGGTCGGCCAATATGCTCACGGCAATGAGCCCGACCAGCATGCCGCCTATCTCTACGCCTATTGCGGGGCCCCGGCCAAGACTCAGGCCATGGTGCGCCGACTGCTGACGGAAATGTACAAGGCCGAACCCGACGGGGTGATCGGCAATGATGATTGCGGGCAGATGAGCGCCTGGTTCGTGCTGAGCGCGCTTGGCTTCTATCCGGTCGATCCGGTGAGCGCGCTCTATGTGCTGGGATCACCGCTGTTCGAGAAGGCGACCGTGGAGCTCGGGCGCGGCCGGCGGCTGACGGTGCGGGCGACGGGGAACGGGCCCGGCCGTCCCTATGTGCAGTCTGTGCGCTGGAACGGCCGCGCGCATGAGCGCAACTGGATCAGTCATGACCAGCTGATCCAGGGTGGAGAATTGCTGTTCGACATGGGCGCTGAACCATCGCGTTTCGGGGTCGCGCCGGCCGAGCGCCCGCCCTCGTTCGATCGCCTGCGCAGCTGACGCCTCAGCTGTCCGCTTGCGCGCCGATGCTGTGCGGCACTTTCCACAGGGCGCCGGGCTTGGGCAGCAGGAAATGGCTGAACGGCAATATGGCTGCGCCCACCGCCGGCGCATCGTCGGACAGGGTCGCGCGCGCGACCGGAGCGAGCGAAGGCAGGCCGGACGCGATCGCTTGAAGATGCGCATTGGTCTGTTCGGCCAGCCGCTCGACCAGTGGCGCGGGCAAGCGCCCGCCGACCAGCACGGCGGCAGGATTGACGAGGCAATTGACCGCGGCCAATGGTTCGACCAACTGGCGCGCCGCCAGGGCGATCCAGCGTTCGACGCAAGCGGCGGCGTCCGGTGCGCGGCCGCCCAAGCCATCCGCTAGCCCATAGCCTTCCTCCGCCAGCGCCTTGGACAGGGCGGACAGCGACACGATATTCTGCAACTGCGCGTCCGCGCCGCCTTCGACCCGGTGCGCGGGCATGAAGCCGATCTCGCCGCTGCGCCCATTGGCGCCCCGCACATAATTGCCGTCGATGACCAGGCCGCCGCCCAGGCCCGAGGATAGCAGGATGTAGAAGAAGCTGTTGATCTTCTGCCCCATGCCCAGCTGCAATTCCCCCATGGCGGCGGCGGCGGCGTCATTTTCCACGAAGACCGGGGGGCCATGCGGGCCGGAAAAGAGCGCGCTCATCTGAACGCTGTTCCATTCGCCATAGGCAGCGGGCCGGCCCGGCAAGTCGACAGAACCCAGATCATCCGGCACGGCCACACCGATCCCGACCAGCTTGTCGGCAGTAACGCCCGATCGCTGCAGCATCCCCGCTATGGATTTGTGATAGAGAGCCTCCACCTGCGGCGGGAGCGCATAGTCGATCTCCTCGCTGACCCGCGCTAGGGTTCTGCCGGCGAAATCGACCAGCACGATCGTGATGTGATCGCGGTCGATATTGATGCCGACCGAGTAACAAGCGTCGCTGCGGATCACCAGCTTGGTGGGCGGCTGGCCGCGTCCGCCGCGCCGCTGGCCGGCTTCCTCGATCAACCCGTCCTGCAACAGCCGTTTGGTGATATTGGCGATCGCCGGGGCAGTGAGGCCAGTGATGCGCGCCAGTTCGACGCGGGTCAGCATGCCGCCCACGCGAATGGCGTGCAATGTGATGCGCTGATTATGATCGGCGGCGCGCTCCAAATTGGTGCCCGACAAGCGCGGCTGATGAGATGTCTGCGTCATGCTCGGCCCCTTCTGGACGCCTGGGCCTTGGCCTCTTCAAAGCGCGTGATCATCATAAGCCGGCTTCCCATGCCCGGCAGCACCGGTCAATGGCCTGATTGCCTCGTCCAGCGCTCGGCCCCGCGTTTCGGGAAAATAGCGCCAGACCACCAGCGCCTGCGCCACCATCGCGACCGCGAAGGCCCAGAAAGGCAAGGCGCGCGACTGCTGCGCCACGATCGGGAAGCCGAACGCGATGAGAGCGTTCAAGCCCCAATGCACGCCACTGCCAAGCGCCTGCCCCCGCGCGCGCACTGCAGTTGGAAAGATTTCGGACAGATAGACCCAGATGACCGCGCCCTGCGAGACGGCGAAGAACAGGATGAAGCCGATCAGCATCGGCAACAGCAAGGCTTCGCCCCGGCCCATGGTATAAATGGTCGCCACGCCCGCCAGCGCCACGGCTGTTCCCACGGCGCCGACCAACAGCAAGGGCCTTCGTCCCACCCGATCAATCAGCGCCATGCCGATCAGCGTGGCCGCCAGATTGGCGATGCCGATCGCAACCGACTGCAGGTCCGCGGACAGGCTGCTGAACCCGCCCATGGCGAAGATATCGCCCAGATAATAGAGGATCGCGTTGATGCCGGACAGCTGGTTGAAGGCAGCGATGGCGATGGCCAGCAGGATCGGCCGGCGATGCGTGCGCCAGGACAGGCGATCGCTGCGCGCCGTCGCAGGGACGGTGTGAGGCGTCTCCATCAGCGCTGCGGCATCCTCCAGCGCCAGCCGGTCGATCGCCGCGCGCGCCTCCTCCGCCCGCCCCTGTTGCAACAGCCAGCGCGGACTGTCGGGGATAAGCAGCAAAAGCATGATGAACAGGCAGGCCGGCGCTGCCGCAACGCCCAGCTTCACTCGCCAAAGTTCGGGTGCATCGCTGCTCATCCCGATCAGCGCATTGCTGAGATACGCTGCCAATATGCCGATGACGATGCTGAGCTGGAAGGCGGCGACCATGCGGCCTCGCTTCGCCGCTGGGCTGATCTCCGCGATATAGACCGGCGCGGCCACCGAGGATCCGCCGATCGCCAGACCGCCGAGCAAGCGAAAGGCGACGAACAGGATCAGATTGCCGCTCAAGGCGCAGCCGATCGCCGACAGGATATAGGCGACGCCAATCCAGATCAGTATGACGCGGCTGCCATGGCGATCGCTGGGCTTTCCCGCGCCAAGCGCGCCGACCAGCGTCCCCACCAGGGCAGCCGATACTGCTGCGCCCAACCCCGCAGGCGTCAGATCGAAGCTGTCGGTAAGCGCCTGAGTCACCCCCGCTATGACAGCCGTGTCGAAGCCGAACAGCAAACCGCCCAGCGCTGCGGCGGTCGCCGCGCTCCCGCGGCTGCGCCTTTGTGCTATCTGCTGCATTGCCCCTCCCCTACCCGCGCATTCTCATTGAATAATGCAAATTAATGTATTAATTGCAGCAGCCCGCGGCAGAGGCAATCGCTTTGTAGCTTGCTCTTGCCCGGCAAGAAGGAGAATGCATGTGGGAAGAGGAATTTGCGGCAGGATGACGCGCCGCTCGCACTCTGTAAAGACAGGCTTTGCCCCATCATGCCCTTTCCTCAACAACAAAGCCATGCGCATGTCTGATCCGTCAGCTGATCATTCTGACGGCCGCCCGCTTGCTGGTGTCGAATTGGGTGGCACCAAGTGCATCTGTACGCTGGCGACGGCGCCGGGCGCCATTCTGGACCAGCAGACCATTCCCACGACCACACCGGACGAAACATTGCCGGCGATCCTGACGATCCTGGGACAATGGCAGGCGCAATGGGGGTTTTCGGCTCTTGGTCTTGCATCCTTCGGGCCGGTCGACATTCATCCTCAGTCCGCGACCTATGGTCATATCTTGGCCACGCCCAAGCCCGGTTGGCCGGATGCCGACATTGCGGGGACGCTGTCGGCGCCCTTTGGCGTGCCCGTCGCCTTCGACACCGACGTGAATGGTGCGGCCATGGCGGAGATGCTGTGGGGCAGTGGGAAAGGCCTGGCCGACTTCGCCTATGTGACGGTCGGCACCGGCATCGGCGTCGGCCTGATTGTCCATGGCGCGCCGACGCGTGGCATCGGCCACAGCGAAGTGGGCCATATCCGCGTGCCCCGCATGGCGGGCGATGATTTCGTCAGTTGCTGCCCCTATCATGCCGATTGCGTGGAAGGCCTTGCATCCGGGCCTGCGCTCGTCGCTCGGCTCAAGGGCCGTGCGCCCCGCGACGTGCCGCATAATGATCCCGTCTGGGCGCCGATCGTCCATGCCCTGGCGAGCATGGCCCATGCCCTGGTCTGCAGCACCGGCCCCTTGCGCATCGCCATGGGCGGTGGCGTGCTCGCGAACCAGCCTCATCTTCTGCCCCGCATCAATGCAGCGCTGCTCGACAGCCTCAACGGCTATATGGCGTTGCCGGACACCAAACCCTATATCGTGGCACCCGAACTGGGCGCTCAGGCCGGACCCCTGGGCGCCATTGCTCTCGCGGCAACGGCATTGGAGGAAGCACGCGCATGACCTGCCATCGCCTCGCGCATCATGTCGTCGAAAAGCCTTGGGGGCGAACGGACGTTCCGGCGCGCTACGGCGCGACGCCGGGCCAGCGGATCGGCGAAGTCTGGTTCACCGCGCCCGACGACATGCCGCAGCCGCTGCTGATCAAATATCTTTTCACCAGCGAGCGGCTGTCGATCCAGGTGCATCCCAATGACCGGCAGGCGCAGGCTCGGGGCCTTGCTGGCGGCAAATCCGAATGCTGGCATGTGCTGGAGACGGAAGGCGATGCACGGCTCGGCATCGGCCTGACGCACGAAATCGGCACTGACGCCCTGCGGGCCGCCGCGCTCGATGGATCGATCGAGCAGATGATCGACTGGAAGCCTGTCCAGCCCGGCAGCTTCTACTACATTCCCGCCGGCACGATCCACGCCATCGGCGGCGGCATCACCCTGGTCGAGGTGCAGCAGAATGAAGACGTCACCTACCGGCTCTACGACTATGGCCGACCGCGCGAACTGCATCTGGACGACGGCCTGTCGGTGAGCCGCGCCGAACCTTATGCGCGGCCCGACCACCATGTGGCGGAGGACGCCGGCAGCGTCCTGCTCGATGAGCCCGACGCCCCCTTCTCGCTGGAAAGCGTCATCGCGGCGCCCGGCGACACGCTGCGCTGGGACCACCCCCTATGCTGGTTCGTTCCCCTGCGCGGATCGGGCCTGATCGACGGGCAGGCCTGGCAGGCGGGCGAATGCTGGCTGATTGAGGGCGGCGCCGATCTGTCGGCCGATGCGCCGACGCACGCCCTCCTCGCCCGGCCCACGACATAATATTTGCTGTAGCGGGCTAAGGCGCGGGAGTCGCCCTGCCCTTCCGCCTATTTCGCCGACTGCTCGCTCATGGCGGTCGGAATGGGCAATGTTTCCACCTTGCTGGTGGCAACGTCATAGATGGCAGGCACGACCTTTAGTTCACCCGCCTTGACCTTCGCCTCGATCACGGGAGAGGCATTGATCAGCGTTGCGGCCTGGATGATCGCATTCTGCCGCGTGACGGCCATCGGATCGCGGCTCTCGCTCATATAGACGGCGGGCAGCAATGCGGGGAACAGGGCGCTGATCTGCCCGGGAACTTCGGGATTGTCGATCGCAGCCTTCACTGCACCGCAGCTGGAATGACCCATGACGACGATCGCCTTGATGCCCAGGACCGCCACGCCATATTCCAGGCTCGCGATGATTTCCGGGGTCGTGATATTGCCCGCAACTCGCGTGACGAACAGCCGGCCGATCGGCTCATCGAACACCATTTCCACCGGCACGCGCGAGTCGGCGCAGGACAGCACGCCCACGATCGGCCACTGACCCTCGGCGGCTTTGGCGCGGATGATCGCCAGGTCGCGCATATGAGCGACGGGCGCGCCCGCCACGAACCTGGCATTACCCGCCATGATCTCCGCGAGCGCCTGGTCCGGCGTCAGCGCCGCATTTTCCGCCAGGGTCGCGCCGGCCGCAGCATCAGGCGTCATCGCCATCGCGCCAGCGATCCCCGTCGCAGCCAGCGCGCCCAAAATGTCGCGGCGCGTGGATGGACAGCCATGCTCTGGATCATCATCGTCAGGCTTCGAGACGTAAGTCATCAAGCGGCTCCCACTATGGTGGCAGCAGCATGCTATAGGAAATACTGGCCAAATCCAGTGCCTGCATCCGGCCGGATGGACAGGAGCCGCCGCACGAGGCACGCTGGCAAGCCCAGTTGATGAGGATCATCGCCATGCGCATCGCCGTTTTCGGCACACGCAGTTACGATCGCCAATTTTTGAGCGCGGCGAATGTCGACCATCGCTTCGCCCTCGATTTCTTCGAAACATCGCTGACGGCTGCCACCACGACATTGGTGCAGGGGCATGAGGCTGTCTGCCTGTTCGTGAACGACGTCGCCGACCGCCCGGTGCTTTCCGCCTTGGCGCACGCGGGCGTGCGGCTCCTCGCGCTGCGATGCGCAGGCTATAATAATGTCGATCTCGCCGCCGCCCGATCCCTGGGCATCACGGTGGTGCGCGTCCCGGCCTATTCGCCGCATGCCGTGTCCGAATTCACCATTGCGCTGCTGCTGGCACTGGATCGCAAGATTCACCGCGCCTGGTCGCGGGTGCGAGAGAATAACTTCGCGCTCGATGGCCTGGTGGGGCGCAACCTGCACGGGCGCACGGTGGGCATGGTCGGAACCGGCCAGATCGGCGCGCTGGTGGCCAAGGCCTTGTGCGCGGGCTTCGGCTGCAGGGTTCTCGCCAGCGATCCCGTGATCGACGCCGATCTCGTCAAGCTGGGAGTGGACTATGTCCCGCGCGAAACATTGCTGCGCGAGGCGGAGATCATCAGCTTGCACTGCCCCCTCACGCCCGAAACCCGGCACTTGATCGATGAGCAGGTCCTGCGCACGGCCAAAGCCGGGCTCGTCATCGTCAACACCAGCCGCGGCGCGCTGATCGATACGCGGGCGCTGATCGAAGCGCTCAAACAGCGGCGGGTCGCCGGCGTGGCGCTGGACGTCTATGAACAGGAAGCGGGTATTTTCTTCGACGATCTATCCAGCGAGATAATCGAGGACGACATGCTCCAGCGCCTGCTGACCTTCCCCAATGTCCTGATGACCGGCCATCAGGCGTTCCTGACCGAAGAGGCGCTGACGGCGATCGCGCGAACGACATTGGGCAATATTGCGGATTTCGCGGCCGGGCGGCCGCTGGCCAACCAACTGCTGTACGAGAGCATCTACAACTAGCCGGCGCCACGCTACAGGCGATCAAAGAGGGCGCGATAAACTAACGGGTTCCCTTCTTCCTCCAGGCGCTCAGAGCGCCTGCTGCCCTAATGAACCTGCCTTTATGCTGGCTTGCCTGAGCGAGTCTTCGGAAGAGCCCCGAGGAGTTCCTGCAAATCCCGGTTAAGCGCGCAGTCCCGCGCGGGCGAAAGGCGTCCTATTCCGCCAGCCAATACATGAAACCCATTCCCTCGCCCGTTCCCGCTTCGGTGCGCCAGCAGGGCACATAGTCCACGAGCGTCATCTTCGCGCCCGTGTGCTGAAGGGCCATCATCACGATCGAATAAATCTTCACCTCGCTCGTGCCCGACTGGTAGTAGCCATTGGGGATGGCGGCTAGACCTTCATAGTCGTAGCTGGCGAGCTTCTCCATGACATCGCGGTCGAACGCCTCGTCATTCACGAAGTGCGAGAGGCCGCCCGAAGCGATCACCGCCACGCGCACGTCTTCCGGCCAAGCCGCAATCGCCTCGCGCAGCACGCGGCCGAATTCGATGCAACGCGCCATCGAAGGCTGCGTCGGAGGGTAGAACAAGTTGAACAACACCGGCACATGGCGGGGCACGTCGTCACCCATGATCTGGTGGTAGACGAAGCTATAGGCGTGCGGGACGACCGGATAGTCCGGCGCATAGCCTTGCCGCGATTCCATCCAGATGTTCTGCGGCCACTGCTGGAGGTCGTTGAGGTCGAAATTCTGTTCCTGGAATGTCCTGATCAAATAGGTCGCGAGCTCCGGATAGGCCTGATGCACGACATGGTGATCGGGCGCGTAGACCGGGCGCTGCGGGGGGCCGTTATGAACTTCCTCGCCCGTATAGATGGTGATCGAGGGTGACTGGCCGGGCCAGATTTCCTTCTGGTCCTTTCCCAGCACGATGGCGACATCGACCTTGGCGCGCTTGTAGGCTTTTGCCATCTCATCCAGAGCAGCGCGGCAGCGACGCGCGCGATCGGTACGTTCTTCCAACGTCAGAAAAGGGGCAAAGGCAGCGCCGCGCTCGGCCTCCAATTCTCCGTAAGTCCAGGTGCGGTTGCGGTACCAGAGTTCCGGGTTGTTACGATCGCGGTCGCCGTTGTTCAACCAGTCCTCTGGAGCCTGGCCCAGCATCCCGCTGTGTGGCACGGCCATGCCGAATACGATCTGCGCCATAGTGCCTCCTGGCGATGCGATGGATAATGGCTGTCTTGGGTTGAGGCTGACGAATGGCTGCGACGCGATCGCCGTAGCCATCCGTTCGAAAAGTCAGAGAAATTCGGCAGGGATGTACAGCGGCATCGAATCTTCCCACAGGCTGTCGGTCAGCAGGCGCTTGTTGCTTCCGTCCGCGTCCATCACGAAAATCTGGCCATATGGCTGGAAAGTGAAATCATAGATCGCGGCCTCATCACGGAACCCGTACATGCCGCTCGAATAGAGGATCTTGTTATCGTGCGTCCAAACCGAATGACCGTCGTTTGCGCCGGTTTCGGTAAGCACCCGATGTTGATTTCCACTGAGAAGTGACCCGGGTTTTCCATCGAGAAGTGACCCGTCTGCGGATTATGTTTCGGGTGTCAC
>NZ_JAJGNO010000029.1 GCF_020782235.1 Sphingobium naphthae | reverse complement strand
GATACAGCACGGCCAGGCCTAGCCTCGGTCAGTGCGGACAGATCCATGAAACCCTCAAGGGATCACACCGCCTAGCTTTGCAATTGCAGATCTACGGCCTAACCAGGGGATTTCCAGAGTCATGTAGCGGCGTGATACGACCCACCCATCGTTTTGCTCCAGCATGATCGCTCCGATGAGACGAACGACGGCAGCGTCATTCGGGAATATCGCCGCCATCAAAATAATTTGTCCGCCCTCGCGCTCTTTGAGGTAGGTTGCGTCGATCCATAGATAAGGGCCACTCGCGTTCAATGGGCCGCGTGATGAAGGCATTCACCCGCTCATCGATCTCGGCAACCAAACGGCTGACCTGGGTCTTTGATACACTGCTGGCGCCCATGCCGCTGTTGCAATCAATAAGGCCAAGGGCCGCACAAAGCCCTATAAACTCGCCGATGGCGACGGGCTGTTGCTCTATGTCACCCCCAAGCGGTGGCCGCTGCTGAGGGATGCCGCTGAGAGCTCTCAGGGTGGGAAGTTCTGCCTAGCGCTATAGCGCTTTATGTGGGAGGTAGCGGTCTTCGGGTGCAAGCAATGAGTGCACGAAGGGCAGTAGAAAACTATGAATGAAATTAATCTGATATTCCACATTGGGATGGGCAAAACCGGCACCACATCCATCCAATGGGCACTGGAAAATAATCGAGCTGCATTAGCCGAGCAGGGTACGCATTATCTAGGCATGTGGTTCGATATGATCGAGGCGGATTTTGAGGGACTGGGGGGAACCGTCAAATTCCTCTTAGCTCCGCCGGGAAACAAGGCGGGCTATGCTGGGGCATTTCTAAATCATGTTCGGGAGATCAGCGCTGCAACGGGCGCGACGACATTTATCCTATCTAATGAGGGATTGTTCGAGCGCCCCGGGGGAATCATTCCTTTCCTGAGGGCGCTTGAAATGGATTCGGATGTAAATGTGAAGGCTTATGCCTATCTGAGAAATCCGGCAGAGTGGTTGAAGTCAGCTTATGCCCAATGGGGCTTGAAGCATAAAACCGTGGAGGGGCCTATAAGGCCGTTTTCCACTATGGCTCCCAATCTTCTGAAGCAATATGCCTGCGCAGCGGTGTATCATGAGAAGATTGCGAGCATAATCAATTTCCGGTATTTCGATGCAAAATCAGACGTAGTTCAGGATTTTTCTAAAGAGATAGGAATTTTTCTGCCTACACAATCCATAAGGAAACTTGCACGAGATGAACCTGCTGAACTCATACTTCGACGTGAGTTTAATAATCTTTTCTTATCACCCGTCCTGCCTTCGCAATTTGATAAAGCGATATGGGGAGATGCTCAGCCAGGAATGGTGCAGGCTATAGAGGAAATAGTCTCCTCATTTGAAGATAGAGACAGCATAACTGATATAATAGAAAGTCAGATAGACATCTTTAAGTATATACAAGAGGAAATGCATATTCCTCTTAGCTTGGAGGTTAAAGAAAGCAGCCTCACGGATAAGCGACAAGTCCGTGACAGGGCATTGGATTATCTAGTTCAAATTGTAATGCGACAAAGTTGGAGAATTACGCGCTTGGAGGAAGTGTTGTTCAATTCTGGTAACGGGTCTTAATTGTATTGTTAGATCATGCTGGCTGGGCAAAGGGAGGCGCTTTAAATGAAGAATCTCAAGGTTCTTGTAATTGGCGGTGCCGGATTTATAGGCAGCGCCGTAGTAAAGGCGCTAGTCTCTGCTGGTGCAGAGGTGTCGGTCTTGGACCTTTTAGTAGGGTCGCAACCCAACGTACAATGGATTGTTGGGCCGCTATCTGATTTATCGATTGTTGCTTCCGCAGTGGTGGGAGTAGATGTCGTTGTCTTTCTCGCTAACGCCAGCTTACCCAGTTCCTCTCATGCCAATATGTCTGCGGAGATATCTTCGCATGTTTTGTCGACGATCAATGTAGCGGAGATGGCTGCAGGCGTAGGTGTGAAATCTTTTATATTTGCCTCTTCAGGAGGCACTGTCTATGGATACTCGCCGGACCCTGCCGGTTCATTGAGGGAAGACCAAGGTACATTCCCGCGGAACGCCTACGGCGTTTCCAAACTCGCTATTGAACATTACCTTCGCCTACTGTCGAAAAATCGGCACATACAGACGCTATCTTTGAGGATATCAAACCCTTATGGCGAGGGCCAGAAAGCCACGCGCGCACAAGGAGTTGTGGCTGCTGCCATGGAGCATGCCTATCGCGGTACGAGAATGCTCATATGGGGCGATGGTTCGGTAGAGAGAGATTTTATTCATATATCCGATGTGGCCGCCGCCTTCACTCAAGCATGCGAATACCGCGGATCATGTCACGTGATTAATATTGGTTCCGGTGTTAGCATACCCTTGTCGAGAGTTTTAGAAAAGGTGGTAGAGGCTTCCGGACGCAATATTGATATTATTTATGATGAGCATCGGGATATCGATGTGCAATGCAATAGATTGGATATATCGCTCGCTCGCGCTGAGTTGGCGTGGGAGCCGTTAATTTCGCTAGACGAGGGGTTGCGTCGGACTTCCATATGGTGGGCGGAAGTGTCATAGAGGCTCTTGATCAGATGCCCGCTGAGCTCGAATTTGTATGATCAGGGAGAGAAGCATAGTGCCTGAGCCACACGTTCCGTTGTCGCTGACGATGCAAGCCGGTTTGCCGTAAAGCCGCACCAGCGTGTCCAGCTCGCGTGCGACCCTGACGCCTGATACCAACCTGCATTGATCACGACCCACGCGCCCATTTGCGGCGTCCGATCGTCATGATGCGCCACGGCTGATCGATCAGCCTGTTCCATGCTTCGCAGCAAAGGTCGATGATGTTGTCGTGGGATGTGAAGATCCGGTTGGACAGCCAGTTGTCGCGTATGAACTGCCAGATATTTTCGACCGGGTTGAGTTCGGGGCATTTGGGCGGCAGCGGAATGATGCTGATATTCTCTGGCACTTCGAGCTTTCCGGTCATGTGCCACCCGGCTTGATCCATCAACAGAACGCCGTGGGCACCGGGTTCGATAGCGAGCGATATCTCCGCCAGGTGCAGCGACATGGTCTGGGTGTTGCAGAACGGGAGGATCAGACCTGCCCCCTTACCAAGCTCTGGGCAGATGGCGCCGAAGATGTAGGCTGATTTCGTCCTCTGGTCCTTGGGTGCCGACGGCCGGGTACCGCGCCTGGCCCAGCGGCGGGTGATCTTGTTCTTTTGGCCGATCCGAGCTTCGTCCTGGAACCAGGCTTCTATCGGCGTGCCGTGCGGGAGCGCGGCCTTGACCTTTGCCAGTTCGGCTGTAAAGCCCCCTTTTTGAAGTCCTCCATCGCATATTCGTTCTGGGCATGATGGCGCGGGCGCGCCGTCAGTTTGACATAGCCCAGCTTCTTCAACTCCCGCCCCACCGTCGTTTCCGTCAGGGACACGCCAAACTCGTCATGGAGCCAACTCGCCAGGTCGATCAGCCGCCAGCGCACAACCCCATGGATCGCCGGGATTGGGCCGCTTTCAACGATCTCTGCAAGAGCCTGGCGCTGGGCATCATTCAACAACGGGGACTTGCCTGGTGCCTTCCCGTCGGGCAGTCCGTCCGGACCGTTGGCATTGAACCGCACCACCCAGTCGCGCACGATCTGCAACGTCACTCCGCCGATGCGCGCGGCATCGCTGCGGCTTCCGCCATCATAAATTTCAGCCAATGCCAGCAACCTTCGTCCCTGGTTCGCGCTCCTCGTCGCACGCGCCATTCGCCTCAAGCCCACTGCGTCAAAGTCGTCCCGCATTCTGATCGCTGCACCCATGGCCATGCCCTCCAACCAGAAGCCATAGATTCAGAAATTCAGCGCCTTGGGAAGTATCGCTCCGGTGAGGGCCGCCTTGCGGTGATCGGCTGATATTTCGAGATGGCACCGGTGCAAGCGCTGGTGTTTG
>NZ_JAJGNO010000028.1:0-2500 GCF_020782235.1 Sphingobium naphthae | reverse complement strand
ACCCGGCGATCTAGGCATGACCAGGCTGAAGGTGCGGTAACACGCACTGGAGGGCCGAACCGTTTAATGTTGAAAAATTATCGGATGAGTTGTGTTTAGGGGTGAAAGGCCAATCAAGCCGGGAAATAGCTGGTTCTCCGCGAAATCTATTGAGGTAGAGCGTCGGATGATTGCCGTTGGGGGTAGAGCACTGGATGGATGCGGGGGTCGCGAGATCTACCAATTCTAACCAAACTCCGAATACCAACGAGTCTAGTCCGGCAGACAGACGGCGGGTGCTAAGGTCCGTCGTCAAAAGGGAAACAGCCCTAACCTACAGCTAAGGTCCCCAAGTCACGTCTAAGTGGGAAAGCATGTGGGATTTCCAAAACAACCAGGAGGTTGGCTTAGAAGCAGCCATCCTTTAAAGAAAGCGTAACAGCTCACTGGTCTAAATAAGAGATCCTGCGGCGAAGATGTAACGGGGCTCAAGACGTGCACCGAAGCTTAGGGTTCAGTCTTTGACTGAGCGGTAGCGGAGCGTTCCGTAGGCCGTTGAAGCGGGAGGGTAACCGACCGTGGAGGTATCGGAAGTGCGAATGCAGACATGAGTAGCGATTAAGAGGGTGAGATGCCCTCTCGCCGAAATTCCAAGGGTTCCTGCTTAAAGCTAATCTGAGCAGGGTAAGCCGGCCCCTAAGACGAGCCCGAAGGGGGTAGTCGATGGGAACCACGTTAATATTCGTGGGCCTGGTGGTGTGTGACGGATGGCGTAACTTGTTCGGCCTGATTGGATTGGTCCGGGCAGGGAAGTTGTCCCAGGAAATAGCCCCACCGTATAGACCGTACCCTAAACCGACACAGGTGGAATGGTAGAGTATACCAAGGCGTTTGAGAGAAGTATCCTGAAGGAACTCGGCAAATTGCCTCCGTACCTTCGGAAGAAGGAGGCCCCACATATGCGCAAGCACTTGTGGGGGGCACAGGCCAGGGGGTAGCGACTGTTTAGCAAAAACACAGGGCTCTGCTAAGTCGGCTTCAAGACGACGTATAGGGCCTGACGCCTGCCCGGTGCCTGAAGGTTAAGAGGAGGAGTGCAAGCTCTGAATTGAAGCCCAGGTAAACGGCGGCCGTAACTATAACGGTCCTAAGGTAGCGAAATTCCTTGTCGGGTAAGTTCCGACCTGCACGAATGGCGTAACGACTTCCCCACTGTCTCCAGGATATGCTCAGCGAAATTGAATTCTCCGTGAAGATGCGGAGTACCCGCGGTTAGACGGAAAGACCCCGTGCACCTTTACTGCAGCTTCAGAGTGGCATTAGGAAAGAACTGTGTAGCATAGGTGGGAGGCTTTGAAGCGATGACGCCAGTTGTCGTGGAGCCATAGGTGAAATACCACCCTGTTGTTTTCTGATGTCTAACCTCGCACCGTTATCCGGTGCAGGGACCCTCTGTGGCGGGTAGTTTGACTGGGGCGGTCGCCTCCTAAAGAGTAACGGAGGCGCGCGATGGTGGGCTCAGGACGGTTGGAAACCGTCTGTTAGAGTGCAATGGCATAAGCCCGCCTGACTGCGAGACTGACAAGTCGAGCAGAGACGAAAGTCGGTCATAGTGATCCGGTGGTCCCTCGTGGAAGGGCCATCGCTCAACGGATAAAAGGTACGCCGGGGATAACAGGCTGATGATTCCCAAGAGCTCATATCGACGGAATCGTTTGGCACCTCGATGTCGGCTCATCACATCCTGGGGCTGGAGCAGGTCCCAAGGGTTTGGCTGTTCGCCAATTAAAGTGGTACGTGAGCTGGGTTCAGAACGTCGCGAGACAGTTTGGTCCCTATCTGCCGTGGGCGTCGAAATTTGAGAGGAGTTGACCCTAGTACGAGAGGACCGGGTTGAACATGCCTCTGGTGTACCTGTCGTCCTGCCAAGGGCGCAGCAGGGTAGCTATGCATGGACGGGATAACCGCTGAAAGCATCTAAGCGGGAAGCCTCCCTCAAGATAAGATTTCATCGAGCCGTGATAGACCATCACGTTGATAGGTCGGATGTGGAAGCGCAGTAATGCGTGGAGCTAACCGATCCTAATTGCTCTGTTCGCGCTTAAAGGTCCCCTACAAAAGTAATACTTTTGCAGGAACCTAGAGCCCCACCATCAACGACAGCCTTGAAAACTGTCCAAGACAAGTGGTCGGCAACACAGCCAGATAACGCATTACCCATTACGCACGGGCATCGATTAACCCCAAAAGCGCCAGCTCCATTGCTTGGTGACCATAGCGTCAGTGACCCACCCGATCCCATCCCGAACTCGGACGTGAAACCTGACTGCGCCGATGGTACTGTGGCTCAAGCCCCGGAAGAGTAGGGCGTCGCCAGGCATTGAAGCTCGCGCTTTTGACCATAAACCCATTCACACCCCTCCCGGGCAAAACGCCAACGGGCCGCAAGGCCCGCAAGGCCAAATGGCCGCCTGGACCCGGCATCAGCCGGGGAGGACAGCCCAAGGATGCGGATGCATCC
>NZ_JAJGNO010000027.1 GCF_020782235.1 Sphingobium naphthae | reverse complement strand
GTTTGCAAGCAAACGCCGCTACGATTGCAAGCACCTACATCTACCTGTAGATGATGCGGTATTTCATCCCGGTTTGATGGCCGACAATCAGGTGAAAAGCGACGGGGGCTATAGGATCAGCGCCCTTCATCCCTTGCGCGGACGATGGCGCTAAATTCGGAAATCGCCTGCTGCACGTTGCCGTCATCGCACACGTTGAGCGAGCGGTGGACTGAAACGGCCTGATCGGTCCGCATTTCCAGCCAAGCAATCCGGGCTGTGTTCGGCGAGGGACGAGCCTGCTCTAGCGCGATCTGCTCACTATATCCCGCGATCACATCGTTGATGGCCTCCAGCGCGACCTCGTAAGCAATGGCCTGTTCTTGGGACCATAAAGGGCCGGTTAGAGCATCCACCGTTTATTCCTCGCCGCTAGGGCTGTCGCCCTGGCGGCTGAACAGACGCGACCAGAATCCGCGCTGGGGGGCAGGTTGAGGGGCGGCGCGCTGATCGGTCAGGGCAAGCCGTTGCGCCTGTTCCCGCCAAGCGTTCCGTTCTTCACGCAGTTCCGCAACTTGCTCACGCAACAGCCTGTTTTCAACCTGTAAACTAGGGGTGTCACCACCTGTTAATTCGGGCTGTAAAGGCTGCTGCACCCCGTTTACAGGGGGCCAGACGCGGAACAGTTCGACAGGTTCAATGCGCCACTCGCCATTGTCTGACTTTTCGGCGGAAACACGTCCTGTCTTGATTGCCTTCATAAGCGTTTGGCGGGTGACACCGACCTTCTCTGACGCTTCTCTTAGGGTGATACCCATAGTGTCACTCGCTGTTAAATTGGCCTGTATAGTATCTATATACCGGTTGCATCGTCATCGGGCGATGTATCGGATGCACGGAGCTTGTTACCTAGGCCAGTGACAAGTTGGGAGAGTTCCTGCTGCACCGCTGGGTCAGGTTCCTGCTGTTGGGTGGCAGGCAAGTCTGGTTCCATACCATCAAGGAACGGCTGCGCTGGTGGGGGAGTGCCGGGGCCGCTTGGTAATTGGCGCTCGTCTCGAAATAAGGAGGGCAAACGCCGTAATGGCGCTTGTTGGCCCAGTTCCTCAGAATCTGGCTGTTCTGCTTCCGATATGATGACCGCAGCACTGAACAACGAGTAGCGCAGGCCGTCACGTTTACCGGACCATGCTACCCGGTCGTTGATGATGTGGGCATTTACGGTGCCATTTTCCCCAATCTGGCGAATTTCTATCCAGCGATCCTCGGCCAAAACATCCACGGCGCGTTGGACCGTGCGACGGCTGCATTTCATCAATGCTGCCAAGGTCTTTTGGCTTACGACAACAGCATTATGCTCACCAACTCGTGCGGTCAGGATGTGCATTAACTGGGCTGCTTTAGGGGCTTTCTCGATCAAACTAGCCCATGCTTCATGGGCTGCTCGCTCCGTTTGAACCCAGTGACCTGGTGGTTGTCGCTTCGCCAACTCGGACATTTCCAAAAACCCTCCGCAGATGGCGCAGGGGTGCGTCATCTGTGTCCAATAATTTGACACGCATGGCGGTTTGCATGACCTATTTCAAGTCAATAAATTGGACACAGAGTGTAAATGGATTGCCAAGAATGGCGCAGGGGTGCGTCATAGCTGGTGACGCAGGGGTGCGTCATAGCTGGTGACGCACCCCCCCCTGCTAACATATTGATTAATAAGATTGTTTTTTCTTCCCCTTCTATATGATCTAAAGGGGGTGCAAGCGCGGACCTAAGCGCTGGCGAAGCAGCCCCTTTAGATAGGAACAAAAAGTGAACAATGAGTGCCGCTAGTCGCGGCACACGTTAGGCGTATGACGGACAGGAATCCGTATCCCTTCCACGTCGCACACGCTGCAAGGTCGCAATTGGGCTATCAGGGGGTGCAGGAGGCGATTTCCGGGCCATAGAACGCAGGGAGGCGCTTTGGGGTGTTTTGTGCCATCCAAGGGCTTGGCGGTGCCCTGACGGGCACCAGAGGGCAAACGGGACTGACCTATGCAGCTTCCCGTCTTGGGAAATAAGGATTGTTTCCCATATTGGGAAATGGCATAGAGCGGCCATGAGGATCATCGCCCGCAAAAACATCGTGGCCTATTTCACGACGCATCCCCTGACCCGTGCGTCGCTGACCCATTGGCTAGAGGTTGCGGAAAATGCGGCATGGTCTTCGACGAGCGAAGTCATAGCGGACTTTTCAAAAGCAAAAACAGTGACGGCGGAGCGGGTCAGATTCGAAGTAGCGGGCGGCGATCATAGAATGATTGTTGCATTCCATTTCCGGCGAGGGATCGCTTTCATAAAGTTTATTGGGACACACGCTGAATATGACCGCATCGACGCCGCGACCGTCGATCAGTTTTGAAGGACAGGCAAATGGATATCAGACCTATCAGGAACGATGACGACCATCGGGCGGCGGTTGACGAAATCCGTGCGCTTTGGAACGCGGAAGCGGGCAGCCCGGACGAGGATCGTCTCGACGTGCTGGCAACACTGGTCGATGAATATGAGCGGAAGCGGTGGCCGGTCGACAAGCTGGACCCGGTGGAAGCGATTGAGGCGGCTATGGAGGCGGAAGGGCGCACCCGTGCTGATCTGGCGTCCCTGATCGGACAATCGCGCGCGACCGAGGTTCTGGCTCGCAAGCGGGGACTGACCCTCCACATGATCCGCAAAATCGAACGGGCATGGCATGTCCCTGCATCAGTCCTTGTCCGCGAATATCAATTATCCCGCTAAATCAGGGTTGTTGCTCATAGAGGGGCACCCACTTGCCCCTGCACGTCTGGGCCTTGGCGTCCCATTTTGCGGTGCATCCGTATAGCTGGCGCTCGATTTTAGGTTCCTGCGCCCAGCGGTAGGCGAGGGCCGCGGCGAAGATCAGGCCCAGCCCGATCAGGGCGGCGGTGATCCAATCCTTCAGGCGATCCCACCAGACCCCGGCGCTGATCCGCTGAAGCTCCCCAGCGGCCCGGTGGAGGGCATCGACCCCCGCGCCTGCCTGTGCGGTCCATTCGGCGCGCTGGCGGGCGTCCTGCTCGATCTGGCGGGACAGGGCGGCGACCTGCTGGGCGACCCCTTCGGCCCCGGCCTTTCGCATGGCGTCGAGCAGGGTGCGATAGTCCGCGCCGGGGTCGGAGGGAGGGGGCGCGTCGAACTCGGCGGGGTCGAAGGGATCAGGCATCGGCGGGGCCTCCCTTGAAGGTCCAGCCCTCGAACGCCTTGCGGTCCTGATCGCGGCTGATGCGGTTCATCAGGTCATTGAGGCGGGATTCCCATGCGGGGTCTTTCATGGCGGCATCGAGGAGCAGGCCGCCGAGGATGATCTTGCGGCGAGCATCGGCCTTGCGGTTCAGGGTGGCGGCGCGGGCTTCCAATGCCTGCAACCGTGCCTTGGCCTGCTGGACCTTGCGACGTGCGCTTTCGATAGCCTCTGGCGTGGGAGCGGCCATGGTCAATCCTTTCGCTACGCGATATTGATAGCACCGGACCCGACTGAACGAAAGAGAGGAAGGGCGCACTTATGCAAACTTGCGTTTGCGTGCGTCAGGGGATACCCCTGAACCCCAGCGGGCTATCGCCCGCGCCATGCTCCCGCATGGCTAAGGTAGGGCGCGGCGATGGCGAGCTTCCATCTTGCGGTGAAAACGATAGGCCGTTCAGCCGGTCGCAGTGCGACGGCGGCGGCGGCCTATCGTGCGGGCGTCGAAATCACGGACGAGCGCACCGGCCTCGTCCATGATTACACCCGCAAGCAGGGCGTCGAGCATAGCGCGCTTGTCGTGCCCGCCGACGCCCCGGCATGGGCCAACGACCGCGCCGCGCTCTGGAACGCCGCCGAGCAGGCCGAGACGCGCAAGAACTCCACCGTCGCCCGCGAATATGAAATCGCGCTTCCGGCCGAGTTGTCGGCCGAGGCGCGGCGCGAGCTTGCGCTGGGCCTCGCACGGGAGATCAGCGAGCGGCATGGGGTGGCGGTGGACGTGGCAATCCACGCACCAGGTCGCGAGGGCGACCAGCGCAACCACCATGCCCATCTGCTGACGACGACGCGGCGGATCGGCCCGGAAGGGCTGGGCGAGAAGACCCGCGAACTGGACCAGAAGACGAGCGGGGAGGTCGAGCGCTGGCGGGGCCGGTGGGCCGAGATGCAGAATGTCGCCCTTGAGCGTGCCGGTAGCGTGGAGCGGGTGGACCATCGCAGTCACCAGCGGCAGGGGATCGAGCAGGAGGCGACCGTGCATATGGGGCCGAGCGCGACGGCGATGGAACGCCGCGCCGAGCATCAGGCGATGCGGGAGGGGCGGGCCTATGAGCCGGTGACGATGGTGGGCCAGCACAACGCCGGCGTCATCGAGCGGCGCGGCCTGCGCCAGTATATCGAGCGGGGGACCGAGTGGCTACGCGATGCGGGGCAGCGCATATCGGGCAGACTCCATGCGTTCGCGGCGACCTTGAGCGGCGCGGTCGATCGCGATCGGCGCGATGCCGCCGAGGCGCAGCGTCAGGAGCAGCTTGCCGCAGAGCGCGCGCGTGAGCAGGCACAGGAGCGCCAGCAGGCGCAGGAACGGGAGAAGGTGGCCGAAAAGTTCAGGAGCATAGCCGGGAAGCGCGAGGCGGGCGCCCACGGATATGGCGATCATAACAGCGACTGGAAGGCGACCCCGGAGGCGCTCCGCAAGGCGGTGGACGCCTATAACGGGGCGAACCAGCACACCAAGGATCTCTACATCGAGCAGATCCAGCGCGAACCCCAAATGGCGCGGGCGGTGGGGCAGTTGCTCCACGAGCGCGAGCTGGTCCTGCAACGGGATCGCGGCATGAGCCTATGAGGGTGACGGGAAACCCTGAAATCGGGGTTTTCGTGCGGATTTCCAATCCGTCAGGGTTTTTCGTGCAGCCAGATCGCGGCGGCGGCGCGGTCGTAACCGGGCAGGCCAGCCATGCGCGGAATCATGTGTATTACGACAGGCGGCTTTGCGCCAATCTCGGTCATAAGGGTAACCCTGCCGATCTCCTGACAGCGGACATCGTGACTTACGGGATTGGACGGCGGTGATACTGCCCGGTGGAATAGTTGGTTGGGTCCGAGTATGCCTCATGCATGGCCTTCTCGAACCCTCAAGTGTACATGGACGAACTGGCGGGGCCGCTCTGCCGTCGCCTTGAGGCGGAGCCAACCGCCTACGACCTCGCCATTGCGACATGCATCATTCTGTACCATTTTGCTGATGTGGTGGCCCACGTGCGCGGCGGTAAGGCGCATGAAGTCGCGGACGAGATCGCGGCGAAGGTCCCTGACTTTCACACGGTTCGGGCGATTGCCAACGCAGGTAAGCACGTAGAGCTGACCCGCCATCCGAAGTCTGAGTTGATAGGGCTGCGTGCTGAGCACATGGTCAGAGGGAAAGGCGCGGCGTTTAGCGACGGGTCTTATTTCGCGGACAATGTAACTTGGTCTGACATGCCGGAAGCCGTGGTTGTGGACACACCGGATGGTCGGCTGCACGATGTGCCACACCTGTGTGCACGCGTCTTTAAAGACCTATGCGCTGACGCCGAGCTTTTCCAAGTCTGAAGCGCGAAAGTCCTTAAGCAGTTGCCAGGTGGTGCAGCAAAAGGTGACGATGTAGGGCGCGCATAGGCTGAGCCATTGGGGGCAGATGAATGAACGACAATTTCGTCTACGGATTAAACGAGAAGAACCGCAACTATATCGTGACTATCGTGTTTGTGGCGCTGCTCGTCTTTGGGCCTGTTCAGCCATATGGGCTGGTCATCCGCTTCGTCTATTTGGCGGCAACTCCTGTCTTGCTGTGGCTGGCCCTGCGTTATGGCGGGGAAAAGCTCGATCTAAGCCCAGACGACAATGATCGCCTCAATCGCGGCATAACGGCGGCGATCGCAGGAATGCTAACGGTCGCGGCTTATCAAGCAGCCACAGCCAAGTATCATGGGGAGTGTACCCAGACGGTGAGAGACGGTCAGGGGGGATATGAATGCGTGGGCGATACCGTGACGGTCATGGGGCCTGACTACGGTATGGCCTTCATGTGGATTGCGTTCGCGGCGGCGGCGTTTTGGGCGGCGACAACACGCAGGTCGAACTAACAACCGAAGCGATGACGGCAAGAGAGCGACTTGAATGATGCCGCTACTGCGCCTGCCACCCAGCTTGGCGCTTGATAGCTGACGGGCAGCTATTTGCTTCTACCATCCCAAACCTGACATTCCGCAACCGGCCAAAACGGGACGAGAAAAGAGCGACCAGTTGCCCGCCAAAGCATTGGCGGGCAACTGACTCAGGCTATGCGATGCAAAGCCGCGTCATTTGGGAAAGTGGATTCCGCATAGTTTGTTTCCATCTAGATCGCGGAAATACGCGAGTACGATCGTACCCATAGACGCTGTTTCGCGAGGACCGGGCGCTACCTCGATCGACGTGCCACCATTGGCAACTGCAACATCATGAAACTGCTTCACCTGCTCTGGCGAATCGCAAGAAAAAGCAATGGTGCTGCCGTTCGCAACAGTTGCTGGTTCATCATTGATCGGCTGGGTGACAATGAAATTGGCCCCATTTCCACTGTTGTACATCAGGCGCGTGTGGCCACTGTCGGCCACGTTGATCGTCGCCTCCCCAACGCCGAGGGTGCCAAGCACCGTGTCGTAAAAGCGCTTCGCTCGGTCGATGTCGTTCGACCCCACCATCGTGTGAAAAAGCATGTGTATTCTCCTACTTGGGCCACGCCATGACTGAACACTGCCCGCGCTCGGCCATAGCAGGATCGAACGCGCGGTCACGCTTGGATCGTTGGGCTGACGGTGGCATGCTTGTATCGATAGGGACAGAAGTCGCACCTTGGTCGATGGGCGACAGGCCGCTATTTTCCGCCGACGAACGTGTCGCCTGCCCAAGAGAGGACCGGCGACTATCGCCTCTTACTCATCGGTAAGCAGACATTCCGAAATCGGCCAAAAAAGACGATAATTCCATCGTTGTGCGGAAAACAGGTGATTTCGGACACCCAAGCAGACCTGTCGGCGCTTAGCGTATATCTGGGTCCGTTCTATGTACCGACCCCTACCTGTAGGCGCTTGCAATCATAGCGGCGTGTGCTCGCAAACAGCCTGATTTCCTGCTCACGCTTTCTGCCACTGGCGGGGAGCGTCCTGCTCGAATTATCTGCCAGTGTGCTCGCCATCATCCGGCGCTGCTTGCAAACGGGGCGTTGTGCTCACGCTCCGTGCCAATGGGCTCTCCAAACCCGTAGCCGGCAAGCGCTTTTGCGAAGCAGGTTTCCAGAACAGTTCTGACAAGCGGCGGGCCGCAGAAATGCGTTGTCGTCATGGCCCGCCCGCGAGGTCGTCAGAAAGGAAGGTTTTCGCGAACAGGGCCGGCGCGTCGTGCTAGGCGATGGAACCCCGCAAGCGGACAGGATGCGATGACCAGGACCGAAATGCTGGAAACGATGAAGCGTCTCGACGCCCATGCGAACGCCCTGTTGCTTACCGGGGCCTCCGATATCGATCTGCTCGGCGGCATGTTCGACGTGATGCCCGACTTCAAGGCGTTGCTCGACGCCGGATACGGCGGTGAAATCGACAAGAACGCAGGTCGCTTCCCCGGTTTGCATCGCTACGCCGTCATGCTCTCCAATGTCGCCGAGGGGATCGCGGAAGGTTCCATCCGGGTGCCGCGCTGACGCCCTGTTTCGCTGGCAGGGGATGTGAGCAGACCTTTATGATTGCGAGCAGCGCAGGATGATGTCGAGCACATTGGCAGATAGCGCGAGCAGATCGCCGAGCCGGTTGTCAGATAATCCGAGCAAAAAAAGGCTCTGTTTGCAAGCAAACGCCGCTACGATTGCAAGCACCTACATCTACCTGTAGATGATGCGGTATTTCATCCCGGTTTGA
>NZ_JAJGNO010000026.1 GCF_020782235.1 Sphingobium naphthae | reverse complement strand
GCGTTCGCCTCTGGTGCAACGCGTAATGAGTCTACGCGCTAATGAGTCTACGCGCTAATGAGTCTACGACCTAGCTTAACGCCAGTGACCTGCCCCCCGCTGGGTCCCTCGATCTGATTTAGAGTCTGCCCAACGAAGGAGCAGACGAATGAGGAAGAGCCGTTTTACCGAGGAACAGATCATCGGCATGATCAAGGAGCAGGAGGCTGGGCTGCCGACATCGGATGTGTGCCGCAAGCACGGCCTCAGCCCGGCAACGTTCTACAAGCTGAAGGCGAAGTACGGCGGCCTGGAGGTGTCCGATGCCCGACGACTGCGCCACCTCGAGGATGAGAACGGCAAGCTCAAGCGGCTGTTGGCGGAAAGCGTGCTGGACAATGCGATCCTGAAGGACCTGTTGGGAAAAGTCTGACGACGCCAGGCCAGCGACGGGACGCGGCGCTCGGCGTGATGCGGGATTACCAGGTCTCGCAGCACCGTGCCTGCGTGCTGATCGGCGTCGACCCGAAGACGGTCCGGCGAGAACGTCCGCCTGACCATGCCGAGATCCGCAAGGAGATGCGCGAGATCGCCGCCATACGCCGCCGGTTTGGCTACCGGCGTGTCGGCGTCATGGTCGAACGCAAAGGCCACATCATAAACCACAAGAAGCTCAACCGGCTGTACCGGGAGGAGGGCTTGTCGGTGCGCCGGCGGCGGGGCCGCAAACGCGCTCGCGGCAGCCGGACGCCGATGCCTGTGCCGCTGCGCCCGAATGATCGTAAGCGTCCGACCGGGACCGTTGGCGGAAGAAAACGCCCCGATTGCGGACGTTATCACTAGCAGGCGTGCTCGCGAAATCTGATGCGGTCGCCGTCCACGATGAACCGCGAACCATCTCCTTTGTGCCGAACATCCCAAAGGACCTGCTTTCGACATTCGGCATTATGGTTGATCCGCCAGGCGACGAGACGCTTCATTTCGGGATCGGCAAAAATCAGGTCATGAGCGCCGTCGATGCTCACACCGAACTTCTCCCGCGTTCTCTTCACCAAGAGAGTGAAATCGCGGTTCTCAAACTCCATGATGCCTCCTCCGTATTGCCAGCGGCAGGGGATCGAACCCGCACCCCGTCGCCGGGGATCGCTCTAGCAATACGTCCACCTATTCCGTCATGCCGGCGGCACCGTCTTAGCACGTATGCGCGAACAATCGGAATGGCAGTTGACCACCCAAAATGCGCGTTCACGCGTGCGGGGTGGTCCAGTTCCAAGGCAGCAACTCGTCGATCCGATTGATCGGATGCCCCTTGCCGATGCGGTTGAGCACATCGGCTAGGTGTTCAGTCCCGGCATCTGGTGGATCGGATTGACGATGAATCGGTCTGGCTCTGAAGTCCAGATTTTTGCGATGTATTCATATGGTGTGAGGCCGCTGAGCGTCTTGAGCCGCCGCGCGAAGTTATAGGCGGCCATGAAGTCTGCGAGGTGCGTGCGTAATTGCCCGTGGCTTTCGTAGTGGAAGCGTTTGACGGTCGCCTCCTTGATGGTGCGCTTCATCCGCTCGACCTGGCCGTTGGTCCAAGGATGGTTTGGCTTGGTGAGCCGATGCTCGATGTCGTTGGCTTCGCAGATCATGTCGAAGCGCATCTGACGCGAGAACGCTGTGTTGCGGTTACGCGGTTGGTCAGCGAACTGGATGCCATTATCCGTCAGGATGGTGTGAATACGATAGGGAACGGCTTCCAGCAGGTGTTCGAGAAACTCCCACGCCGTTCGTCGATCAGCTTTGTCGACGAGTTGGGTGACAGCGAACTTGCTGGTGCGGTCGATGCCGACGAACAGGTAAAGCTTGCCTTCGGCAGTCTGCACCTCAGCGATGTCCATGTGGAAGAAGCCGATCGGATAGCGTTTGAAGCGTTGGCGCTTGGGCTTGTCACCTTCGATGTCTGGCAGACGCGAGATGCCATGCCGCTGGAGGCAACGGTGTAAGGCCGACCGCGTTAGATGCGGTATCGTCGGCTGCAAGGCGTAGAGGCAGTCGTCCAGCGGCAACAGTGTGTGTCGCCGGAACGCGACAACCATCGCCTCCTCGGCTTCGGACAAAGTGGTGGAATGAGGGGCCTTCGGCCCGGTCTTCAAATCCTCGACCGTTGCCCGCTTGCGCCACTTCGCCACAGTCTTGGGGTTAATCCCCAGTTCCCGGCTCAGCGTCGCGAGCGAAGCTTGCGATCGCTGTATTGCTGCTCGGACGGCGTGCGTGGTCGTGGCGCTCCCGTGACGTACTTGCCCCATAATGCTTCCTTCCATTCCAACGAAAGGATCGCACCATCAAACCGTGGGATCAAACACCTAGCCACTCCTGCGGATTGACGCCGTTAAGTTTGGCGGTCTCAAGTAGGGAATACATGGCCGCGGCACGTTCACCACCACAGTCGGCACCTGCAAAAAGCCAATTTTTGCGGCCGAGGCAGATGCCCCGGAGGGCATTCTCTGCCGGATTGTTGTCGATCTCCAGCCTGCCGTCGTCGGTGTAAGCAAGCAGCTGCGGCTTGAGCTTTGCGGCATAGCGCAGCGCTTCCGCCAACGGCGACCGGGCCGAGGCCTTGGACAGCACATCATCCGCCCAGGCGAAGAAATCCAGCGCCTTGAGCTTTGAGAGCTTCCGAGCCTTGCGACGAAAATCCGCGGGTTCGCACACGATCTGCCGCTCGACGTCATAAAGCTCGCCGATCATCTGCAGCCCATCGAGCGCAGCCGAGTTCGGGTCTGCTTTGTAGACATCGTTCAGCTTGCGCCGGGCATGGGCCCAACACGCAACCGGCGTGATCGGCGCGGGCTGGCGGTCACTCGCGTAGAGACGCTCGAAACCGGCATAGGCATCCGCCTGCAGGAAGCCCACAAAGGTCTTGAGATGCTCGCGCGGTCGCTCACCCTTGCGATCGGGGCTGTAGCGGAACAGCGCGGCCGGCTTATCTAAGTGGCTCCATCGTCGGTTATCGCGCAGATACACCCATAGCCGCCCGGTTGCTGTCTTCCCGGTCCCCGGCGCCAGCACCGGGACGGGAGTGTCGTCGGCGTGGAGCTTCACGCTGGCCATGACGTGATCGGCGATCCGATCGACCAGCGGCTGCAGCAGCCAGCTTGCTTGGCCGAGCCAGTCCGCCATGGTCGAACGGCTGATCTCCACGCCCTCGCGAGCGTAGATCTGTGACTGGCGGTACAGCGGCAGATGATCGGCAAACTTGGAAACGATAACGTGGGCCAGTAGGCCGGGACCAGCGCGGCCACGCGGCACGGGAAGCGCCGGGGCGGGTGCCCGGCTGATTGCATCGCAGCGGTTGCACGAAAGCTTGGGCCGGACATGACGGACGACGCGGAAGCGGCCGGGGACATACTCCAGCACTTCGGTCACATCTTCGCCGAGCTTGCCCATCGTGCCGCCGCAGTCAGAACAGCCGTCAGCATCCGGGGCTGCGTGCATAACCTCGTCGCGAGGGAGATGGTCGAGCAGCGGAGCACGGCGAGGCTTGCGAGGGGCAGCCTTGGCCGAAGCATCTTCGGGCACATGCCCCTCGATCACGCACTCGGCATGGGCATGCTCGGCCTCGAGATCCTCTAGCGTCAGCTCGAGTTGATCGGCCTGAAGAGAAAGGCGTTCCGACGACTGCCCGACGCCCGGCGCAAGCTGGCGGTCTGGCGCTACGACTATAACAACGTCAGGCCGCACTCGTCACTGGGGAACCGAACACCGGCACAAGCGCGCCGGGCGCTCCTGCTAAATGGAGGCGTCACACCCGGCGCGCTTGTGCCGGTGGCGCAGCACGAATATCAAACCGGCGGACTCTCATTATGACCGCGGGACCAGCGGGGGGCAGGTCATCTGGCTTGAGAAGTACGAGGTCGGAGAGTTTGACGATGACGCCCAGGCAGCTGAGCTCATTCAGCAGTATGAGGCCTGCATCGCTGCGCTGGAACGCCTGGTCGGCAAGCAGGCTCTCGAGCTCGAGTTTCTAAAGGGGGCTCTGCAAAACACACCGCGGCCGAGAAACGCGACTACATCCGTCATTACCGGTCCGTCGGTACGCGCGGCATCGCTGCGGCTTGCGCCATCATAAATTTCCGCCAATGCCAGCAGCCGCCGGCCCTGGTTCGCGCTACACGCTCCTTGTCGCACGCGCCAGTCACCTCAAGCTCGCCGCGTCAAAGTCGTCCCGCAAACCAATCGCTGCACCCATGGCCATGCCCTCCATCAGGAAGCCATAGATTCAGAAATTCGGCGCCCTTGGGAATCCCCCTCGTGAGTCAGCATCACTGAAGGCTGGTATTATGCGAAGTTCGCCGCGATGAGCCTTTTGCCGTGCAGCTTCGTACATGCGGGCACGGATGACAGAAAGCTCGAGCTCGCTGATACTGCCCTTCATGCTGAGCAGCAGCCGATCGTTCGGCTTGGCCGGATCGTAGACCCCATCGATGTCGATGACTCGAGCATCGACCTGGCCGCAGAGCTCGAGGAGCCGGTGCCAGTCGGGTCCGTTACGGGAAAGGCGAGAGGCCTCAAGGCACAATAGAGCGCCGACGCGGCCCGTGCACAGATCCTCCACCAGACGCTCGAAGCCGGGGCGATCCACGGCACCGCTCGCGCTGCGTCCAAGATCCTCGTCGATCACCTCGACGTCACGAAATCCAACCGGCGCGCTACATCGACGAGTTCATACTGGCGACGTTGGCTCTCAAGGTTCCCGCTGACCTGCTGGGGCGTCGACTGCCGGACGTAAACAACTGCCTTGCGCCTCAGCAGGGCCATCGGAAAGAGGTTACCGCCCGTCATTGGTCGTCTCCTCGTCCGAGATGCCTGCGGCCGCCGTCAACAACTTGGCTAGGCTTGCCACCACGACGCATGGGCTTTCGTCAGACCGTCCAGACTTCTGGTGTCGAGCGGCATGATCAAGGAAGCGCGTGAGCGCGACCCAGCGCTTGCCGCCATAGGCAGCCGGCGAGCGGATCCGTCTCTGCCGGTACGATGGCTGAACCAGTCCGCTTGATGGGATGCACCGGCATCTGCCGAGTGGGCCGTCCACATAGGAAGGTTCTGTCCGCCGAAGACCCACCGTGCGGCGGCTCATGCCGACCCCGAAGACGACCCTGAACCCGGCATAAGGTCAGCTCAAAATCTGCTTGCAATGGAAGATGCGATTAGACGACCTCATCAGTTCAGTGACTTTCTTGCGCCCGAGCGCTGGAAACGAAAATCCCGGTGCGCTATCGTCATTCTCGGCGGGTGTCGCTTTTGGCATTTCTTGCCTCATTGCAGGATTGACTACGACACCCATTTTCCTACTCCAAAGCAACTGCTTGGACCACTCCCGCCAAGCCTTCTAACCAAACCCGATGAATTAATGGAGTAGAACACCGATTTTCAGCAGATCGCGCTAGGCTTAAGGCGCACGGCTACAAGTACTACTTTTGGCATATAACTGAAATTATAACCGGGGATGAAATATGGATCTGACTTACATCTGGCATGATATATTAACAAATCTTGGTCGGAACGATATATTGACTATGCGTCCTGATTTTAGATTTGATCCCACGTTTTATGCACATACCTATAATGATATTTCGAGCCTACCTGATTTAAAAAACCATTATGATAACTGGGGACGAAATGAAGGCCGGCATCCCAACAGTTACTCCGCTACTGTACTGAGTTTTCCTACTATAAATATATATCTCGAAAAATTGTGCAATGATTATCGCTTATTGCAGTGTTTTAAGGACAAAATTGAAGGAGCTCACGAGCTCTTGTTCGAGTTGATCGCTGTTGGCGATGGTATAGATCTAAATGTATCAGACTTTTCTAGCTCATATTATCTTGATCGATATCCGGATATAAGGGATTCGGAGATTGACCCTTTTGCGCACTTTATTTGCTTCGGCATTCTTGAAGGACGAAGTTCCTTGGGCGATTTGCGCAAGCGCCATCTCAGTGGGGGAATAAAATATGACCCTGCGCAGGAAACTTGTCTAATCTGCGTTCATGAAATGTCCCGTACGGGGGCGCCGGTCGTCGGCCTCGAACTGGCAAGGGGGGCAAGGAAAAGTCATAACGTTATAGTGATTTCTCTAAAAGGCGGGATACTTCTAGATGATTTTCTCGAGGTATCCACGGAGGTAATCATTGTATCCGATCCGAAGAGCGAGCTAAAATACATAAATTCAGAGCGCCTCAATTCTGCTTCTTTCGCGATATTGAACTCCGTTGAGTCTATTCAATTTGCTCCTTCAATGGTAGAAAGAAATATTAAATTTTGTAGCTATATACATGAATATACCGAATACACGATGCCAACATGGAAATCGATATGGACTGGCTTATTTTCGGATCTAATAGTATTCTCGTCTGGTCAAGTAAGAAAGTCTTGGCAGCCAATTTTTAGGGATATAGCGTTCAACATCGATCGCGACAGCATGATTATTCCACAGGCGAAAGCTAAGGTCTGCGGTGTAGCGCAACCTGATTATACGGCGGCGCGATCGGAGATTTCTTCCCTAATCGGAGTTGATTGTACAAATAAAAAGATAGTTTATGGTGCAGGACATGTTCAGTTCAGAAAAGGAACTGATTTATTTGTCATATCTTCTCAGATATCCCGACGGAGCGATGGCAACACAATTTATATATGGATAGGTGATGGTCTAAACCATGAGGATCTGACATTTGGTGTATGGCTGGATAAGCAGTGTAGAGAGTTAGGTTTTAACAGGAGTGATGGAAATATATTTTTTCTGCCAGCGGGCCCGGCCTATAAACCTCTCTGTCAAGCGGCTGATTGTCTTTTTCTGTCGTCGCGGCTTGATCCGTTACCAAACGTGGTCTTTGATGCTCTCAAATATGGTTGCGACGTTGTCATGTTTGAGAATGCCACCGGTTTCAGTGATCCATTTTATAATGGCGTAGAAAAAATTTGGAGTGTCCCTTATATTGATGTTGCATATGCCACAAGACTTATGACCGCTTTGAGAAATAAGGTTGCTTCTACAGATGGATTACTTTGTTCCGAGAATGAGGAGTACGAAATTTTTGATGTTATTCGTGACCGCATTTCTGACGTGATTACTCCGGTTGCCACATCATTAATTTCCTCTGAATATGACGTTCCTATAATGTACTCAAAGGGGGAAAAAGATAAAGAGAAACGAAAGGCAGAAAGAGATAAAATATGGTCGTACGAACGAGATTACGTGTGGAGGAACAGTAGTGAGGCCAAGGATCGCATAAAATCGTCTGACAGTTGGTATCACAGTAAAATGGACATAAAGATTTGTGAAGACGTAAGCATAAGTGATAATGCTATTCTGCCAATGCCGAGTTTTTATATACATATGCACGCCTACTATGTTGACGGCGTTGAAGAAGATTTGGAACAGCATGCCATCTATCGTCATGCGCATCGTATCGTCGTCACGACGGATACGGCAGTTAAACGGAGTCAATTGCGGGAAATTTCAGAGCGGTTAAATATAGATCTCGATATAAGGGTATGTCCGAACAAAGGAAGGGATATACTGCCTTTCCTCAACATCATGCGGGAGGAAGGGCAGAACGACGATATTTGGTGTCACGTTCATCAAAAGCAGTCGATCGGCTCAGCTGCGTCGGGTGAGGTATGGAGGAAGTACCTCACCAGAATCCTTCTTGGCGATGAACATTCAGTTACGTCTGCATTTACAGAGATTAATAAACAGGATGTTGGGCTAGTCACAGCGTTTGATCCATTCATTGTAAACTGGGGAGCAAGTTACAGATTATTTTCTGCCGTAGAAGACCGGTTTCCAACTCCGCTTCCTACCCAGCCTCTCCTTTTTCCCGTTGGGAACATGTTTTGGATAAAGGGAAGCGTCGCTGCCGAGATGAATAAGATCTTTCCTGCTCATTTCAATTGGTCAAGTGAACCGCTACCGAACGATGGTAGCGAGTTTCATTTGATCGAACGGCTCTGGCCAGCCGCGGCTGCAATGGCGGGTTGCCAATCGATTTTTTTGGAGAAGAAGAATATTCTGCGGGTGTAGTGAGACCTGTGCACGGGTGGGCGTACAGATCTGTAATCGCGCAGATATTCGATGACTTATCGATCCGGTCTGCGCTTTGCGGGCGGAGAGGATATCGTGCAGGAACGGAGAGGATATTCGTTGTGCGCTTGAGATTGTAGGCGATGGCGATGAGGTGTGACCTGCCCACCGCTGGCGCCCTCGATCTGATGTAGAGTCTGCCCCAACGAAGGAGCAGACGAATGAGGAAGAGCCGTTTTTCCGAGGAACAGATAATCGGGATGATCAAGGAGCAGGA
>NZ_JAJGNO010000025.1 GCF_020782235.1 Sphingobium naphthae | reverse complement strand
CGCCCAAGTCTGCCTCCCAAAAAGCAGCCTTGAATCAATCCGGAGTCACCCAGTCAAGCTTTGTCCACGAAACCTAGTAGTCGCAGGCCGACCCCTGGCTCATCGCCGACCATCCAGCCTTCAAGCTCCGCAAGTCATTGCTACCAGGGCAGAGACGCCGTCCGATTGGAAGGGGTGGAAATTCAATCTGCAATAGCCAGATGGCGCCTTAGTTTGCCGTACCTTGATGCGTGCGCATGATCTGCTCCATAGATGCGGCAACGGACTTCCACACGGCCACGCCCTCTCTGTCCCCTGCAAGCGCGAGCTCGCCAATTCGCGCGGCGACAATAAAGGGCGCGCCATTCTGATGGCGTTTGAGAAGCATGAGGGCTGCTCCCCAGGCTATATCATCCTGTTCCATCCTATTCCGCCGTCGCGACAGCAGTGGCCTTCTTCTTGCGCTCCTTGACGACCTCAGAGGCAGATTTCCTGATTTTCGTACCGGGCTTGCGACCAAGTCCGATCTTCTTCGCAAGCTCGCGGCGCTGCTCGGCATAGCTGGCGGCGACCATAGGGTAGTCATGAGGCAAACCGAATGTCTCCCGGTAGCTTTCGGGGGTATAGCCATTTTGCGACAGATGCCGCCGCAGCATCTTGTAGGGTCGGCCATCGATCATGCTCACGAGATGATCCGGCTTGATGGACGCTCGGATGGATACGGCCCCCTTCGGCTTATTCTCCTCCGGCTCGACCGATTTGTTGAGGCCCGCAAGTGCTGCATGAACATTGGCGATGAGGTTTGCCACATCGCTCAAAGCGATGCTGTTATTGCCAACATGAGCTGCGACGATATCGGCGGTCAGCGTGACCAACAGTTCGTCAGCGGATGGTCGATCCGTCACAGGCGTGTCCCTTCTTTACCCGATTATTTTCTGCGCACCACATATGTGGAAGACGACGAGTTGGAAAGCGTAAAACAACGGTTCTGCCTGCACCGTTCAATTCTTCTCGACAACCTGTGATGATGCTCTCGATGAAACAGGCTGTTCTGGACCGGCTGCGCGTGAAACTTCTACCGATTTTATATCAAGCTATAACCCACCCTCTGATGAAGCGAGCATGCCGCCTCGTGGGCTCTGGTTAAATGTGAGGGCATCGGCAAACCCCTGCCCCGCTTCGGCCCGTTCGAGAGCGCCAGGGCAGGGCAGATGCACCTTTAGCTGTTGAGCTTGTCCTTAACTGCCTTGGCGGGCGTGAAGGAGAGCTTCTTTGCAGCGGCTATCTGGATGGTCTCGCCGGTCGCGGGATTGCGCCCCTCGCGCGCAGCGCTTTCCTTGACCTTGAACTTGCCGAAGCCGCTGAGCGACACTTCCTCGTCCCTCATAGCGGCGTCAATGATGGCGCCAACCACCGCATCGACCAGCTTACGAGCGTCTGACCTTGGGAGGTCGTGGGCAGCGGCGATGGCTTCGGCAAGGTCATTGTTGTTCATGAGACGTCATGCTCCTGTTGTAGATGAGATTGCGCCTATCGCCTCGGCCGTGCCTCGTCCATGGGTGGTGAGCATGCGGATTTGGCAATGACGGTATCGTCAGCGGCCCTCGAACGGGTTTGAGAACCTGGCGTTGACCTTGGTGGTCCCCGATCCCTGCAGTACCCGGTGCAGTTTCGATGACGATACACTGCCCGAACTCGCACTCCTCGGTCGCAGCGCGCAGGCACTTGCAGCCTCTCACTGTCGCGCCCGCCGGGCGCCGACAGGCGCTATTGCATTCGTCTGGGCGACCGGCGTTTCCGCGCACCGCAGCTTGCCGGCCGTGCGGCAATCCCGGCATCATCGTGACAGAGGGCGAACCGACCACCTGCTGGCCGACAAGATTGTCCAGGACGATCAGCGCACCAATCTCTCTTCGATCGAACTTGCCCGCGGCTGCCCGCATGCTCAAAAGCGGCATGGGTCAGGTCGAAATCTCCGCCTCGCTTTACTGGTCCAAGCCGTTTGTCTCGCTCTCTATACTGCTGTGGTGACATCGCCTCCTCTCACGAACGCGCTGTCGCGTGCGCCCATCCGGTTGCTTTACGATCTACATTGCGTGTCGCGGGATTGTCTGACGGAAATAGAGGCCGATTCGAAGCGAGCAAGGCGCAACGCTGGCGGAGGGTGGATCATGGCCGGGTTAAAGGGCAGCGCGGGCGGTCAGCGCGCTGCCCATCCCGATCACAACGGTTCGCGCTGTCCGCCCCGAAGTGCATGTGGCACTCGGTTTTGTTGCTGGATCGGCGGAAAAGGTGCCGCGGGTCTGCCTAGCGGTTGATGTCGATGGCCGACCGGGACGCCTCATTCTTGCAGCCCACGTCACCATGCTGTTCGGCGACAGGATGCGGCGGGAGATCGCTGCTAAACGGCTTTGGCTCGCGTCGAAGGAATTTGCCGACGTCGCCGTCGCCTAACCTCCCCTCCTCCGCGTTTGCATTTTGAATTCTAGTGGATGTCGGCCCTACCCCAGACGGGGTGCGGCCCTTTTGCGTAGGTCCGAGCCAGGGCGGCGCCTTTGGCGCCGCCCCTCCATGGATAAGGCGTGAGAGGCGCATTTTGCCAAATATAGTCGAAGTCTGCTCAAGCAGACTATCCGATGAGTTGAGTGAAGGTGAGGGCCGGATAGGCGTGACGCCGGGGATGTATGACAATAGCCTTGATGCATGCCCGTCTTCACCTTTCGTCTCGACGATGAAGTCGCCCAACGCTTCGATGCTGTGGCGGACAGCGCCGGCGGCCGCTCGGCTTTGCTGCGGCGCCTTGTCATGAATACAGTGGACGCGGAGGAGGGCGAAAGGTCGGGGCCGGCCCGCCGGCGGGAGCGAGCGACGCGACGGTTTGAGATCCGGCTGAGCGATGCGGAAATATCCGCGCTCGATACCGAGGCCGATGCTTTGGGTATGAAGCGCACCGACTGGGTGACGAGGCTGGTGCGCCGCCGCCTGTATTCGGCGGCACCGCTGCCGCTTGAAGAGCGGGCGGCAGTGGCGCACGCGTGGCGCGAGCTCAACCGGATCGGCATCAATCTCAATCAGGCAACGCGTGCGCTCAATGCCTCGGTGATGGTGGAATCCGGGCTCGATGTCGCGCGCGAGGCGGCGCGGGTCGCAAGCTTCCGGGCGGAAATCCGGACGGCGCTTGCCGGTCTCGGCACCGCGCTCAAGGGCGATCTTGCCTATTGGGATGGCCTCGATGGTTGAGGAGGAGGGCATCCTGCCGCTGCCCAGCCTTATAGAGGCATGGAGGCCGCCCACCGGCGGTAAGCGGACACTGCAGGGGGCCTATGTCCGCATTGGGCGAGGCGGGCCGGGCCGGGGAGGGCAGGCGCGGCCCGTGCCGCTGAGCCAGGCCGAGGCTCGGGCCAAGCTTGAGCGGATCGTGCGCAAGGCCCCGGAGGTCATGGTCAAGATTTCGGGCAAGCAATATGGCGCGCACCATCTGTCCGAGCATTTCGGCTATGTCGCGCGGCATGGGAAGCTCGCGGTGCGCTCGAGCGAGGGCGAGATCATCGAGGACCCCAAGCGGCTGAAGGAGATCGCGCGGGACTGGGCGATGCTCGACGAGGCGATGAATGAGCATGGCCGTGACCGGCCGACCTCGCTGTCGCTGGTCCTTTCCATGCCGGGTGGTTCGACCGATCCCGAGACGCTGCAGGATGCCGCCCAAGCGTTCGCCCGAATTCTGTTCGAGGACAATCACGCCACTATGCTGGCCCTCCACACCGACACCGATCATCCGCATGTCCATCTGACGGTGGCCACCGAAGGTGCGGACGGCGCCCGGTTCAACCCGCGCAAGGCGGACCTTCATCATATGCGCGAGGTCTTTGCCTACGAACTGCGGGCTCGTGGCATCGCGGCCGAGGCGACGCCCAGACGCGCACGCGGTCACGTCCAGAAGCGTGTGCGCTCGGCCGCCCTTCATCTCGGGGCGCGGATCGGAGAGGACGGGGGGCGGCTCACCGTGGATGACCTCAATGCGCTGCGCGCCCAGGCTTTCGTGCGGTCGCCCGACGAAGCGCGGCGCCCGCAGGATGTACTGGCGCTGGTTCGCCAGAAACAGATACGCGGCGCTTATGCCGAGGCGGCCGTGGCGCTCGCCGGCACCGGCAAGGCGGACGACCAGGCGCTCTCGGAGGAGGTCGCGGGCTTCCTGGCGGCGATGCCGCCGGCGGTTTCTCGACGTCTCGCGCTGGCCCGCGAAATGATAAAGGGGCGGCAAGCGACACAGCTGGCGCGCGAACCGGAGGGCGGAGCCGGTCCCGAGAGGCCTCCGCCCGATCGCGGACGGGGGCGCTGATTCGCAAGACCTTTTCTCTCGATTTTTCAGATCGTTTACGCCATATCTCCTGCGTATCCCCCGGCGGTCCCTGCGTTGCAAACCGTCGGGGCACTTTTTTTGAGGCATCGGCGATGCTGCCGCGGGGCTCTAAGTGCTCGTCTTCAGATTGCGTGATTCAGACACTGATTGAGCTGTTCAGCCTGGGCGGCAAACTTGTGAGGGTTTTGTTGGCGAAGGCGCTCAAGATTCATCAGCTTCCAGCGCAACGCCGGTAACTCGGCGATCGCCTCGCCAAGGCCGAGTACGGACCAATCCGGTTCGGTCGCGACAAAGCTTTCGAGAAACCGGCGCGCGGCGGGTTCCGCAGCACGTCGTTGGACGGCTTCGATCAGCGCATCGCGGGCCGTGAGCAGGGTGCCGAGCGGCAAGGGTGTCACGGTCATACCGACAAATTCCTCGTCATACTGCGCGGCAATGTCGAGCTTATGCGGACAGAGCAACTCGTGGACGGGGCGGGGATGGCTGGCGAGATAGATGAGGAAGGCCCGGAACAGATCCTCGTCGATGCCTTCATTTTCCAACAGATGATGGATGTCGAAAAGGTCACGTGGATGCTGGCGGTCAAGCGCGGCCGCCATCTTGCCCGCATAGAGGTCGGGCAGGGAGACGATCTGCATTTCGGCGAAACCGAAGCGGTCCTCGACGGCAGCGCTCACGGCCCTGATCTCGGGCGGGAAGACCGTGCCGCGCAGGACCGGGGAAATCTCGACCTTGATGGTGGCTCGCTCGACGTGGACGATCAGCCGCTTACCGTCGCTCAGGAGGTGGCGATCGACCCTGAAACCGAGACGGGTTTCAAGGCGCTGGGCGATGCGTTCGAAGCCATCGCGAGCCGCGGCGAGCGACGCCTCGCGATCGGCGACGGGCAGATAGACAAGGTCGATGTCGACCGAAAGGCGAGGCAGATCGCGCACGAACAGGTTGATGGCTGTGCCGCCTTTGAGCGCGAAATCGCCTTCAGGGGCTATTTCCGGGATCACGCGCATCAGGAGATCGACCTGGTCGAGATAGCGTTCGGCGGTCACGTATCGTCTCCCGGGTGTCCCATAAGCGAAGCCGGGACGGTGATTTGATAGCGCGCATCGAACTTCCCGCCCGGCGCCAGTTGCCGCTTGCCTGTGCCGAGATCGACGGCTTCACGATCGACATGCCTGAGCCAAGCATGGCCATGGCGTTCGGCATAGAAGAGGAAGAGACGCTTCGCCCGGACACTACGGCAACTGACGAGCAGACGGGTGACAAGGCGTGGCCGGAGATTGGAGAGGCCCTGGAACGTTTCGTCGGCATGGTCGAAGCCGACCTCGTTCGGGACCTGATCGAGCATCTCGATCGTCGCCCGCTCTTCGCCGGCCATGCGGAGGAAATGATCCCAGGGATTGGTGCGTGACGGCTCGGAAACTGCCGCCCCGAGGCGGCCTGTGCCGAGATCATAGCGTCGCCATTCGACGCCGAGTATCGAGTCTGCGAAAAGGGCGCGTGTGTGGACGGCGAATGTCGCATTGACCGGTAGCCGGAGCAGCCAGCTGGGCGCTGTCCTCTCGGGATCGTAGAGGTGAACGGTCGCATCCGCGCCGAGGTGCAGATAGTGACTGCGTCCGAGGAGATCGAGCGCGGTGGCGCCGCCGACATAGAAGGTCGAGGGCCGCAGCGATTGCGCTGACAGGATTGCCGCATCCCAGCGGACCGGCAGGGCGGGCGCGGCGCCAGGGCGCCGATAGACCCGCGGCGCCACCCGTTCGAGCCAGCCATTCTTTACATAGGCGTGAACCGATGGACGCGATATGCTTTGCGCCTGCAGCCACGCGCTATCGACGAGTTGGCCAGGGGCCAGCTCGGCAAGGAGGCGGTTTAGTGGAGGCGGCGTTTGTTCAGTCATAATAAACAAAATCGCAGAATTATAAACTGAGCGCAAGCGAGGGGTTTGCAGATTCCGCTTAAAGTTCATTCAACGTGAACATACAGGGAGATTTACAAACCCTGTGTGTTGATGCGCACGAGAGCCGGCCGACGATCCATAGGAGGAAAGTGCAGTATGATCACCGCGAAATACATCCCGTGGGATCCGATTGGCGCGATGCCCGCCGACCGAAGAGATGGCCGCCTCATCCTGCTGTGGGAAGGAGATCGCCCTGTGATCGGCCGATGGGATGACGGGCGCAAGGGCTGGGAAGATCCGGAAGGAATGCACCTTTTCGAAGAGATCACCTATTGGGCGGATATCAATTCACCGAAATGACCCTTGCTTTTTCAGATGATAAATGATTGACATAAAACGATAAAAGCTTGATAATATTTCTTATGTTAAATATGCAACGGGACGGGCGAATGTGGATAAGCCGGTCTTTAAGTCTGCTGTTCCGGCGATGTGCAATCGGCCGCTTCAAGCGAATTGGCGATCATCGCTGCCAGACTTTCCTCCGCCCGGCGGCGCGCCGACACGTCTTTCGACTCCAGATCGGCTCTGATCCATTGCGGCGTTCTCTCCAGGATACCGAGTATATGCTGACTGATTATCTCTTTCATGTTTTCTTTGCTATGCTGTCGACGCTATAATCCCGGCGGTTCAAGCTTCAGCCTCTCGGATCAGGGCGATCAACGCGGCGGCGCTGGTGGCGCCTGTCTTCGCGATGATTGCCGCTCTGTGATCCTCGACGGTTTTGGGGCTGAGGCCCAGCTCACCCGCCACCATCTTGTTGCTCAGGCCTTGAGCGAGGCAGGCGAGCACCTCCCTTTCGCGAGGCGTCAGGGGCGCCAGGCGCTCAAGAGCGTAGCGGCGCGCCTGGCTCCAGCGCGCCGCTTCATTTACGGCATGAAGCAGACGTTCTTCATCGAGCGGTTTTTCGAGATAGTCGAGACCACCATAACGCCTCACAGCATCGACCGCATTCGCGGTCGTCGGCCAGGCGGTCATGAAGATAATCGCCATGGCGGGGTCCCGCGCACGCATCTGCTCGGCAAAGGCAAAGCCATCCATTTGCGCCATCATGACGTCGGTGATGAGGCAGTGCGCACTTTCAATCGACTGATGCGCGAGCATGGCCACAGGGGTTTCGAAGGCGCAACTCCTATAGCCATGACGGCCCAGCAGACGGGCGACCGCCTTGCCAAGGTCCGCATCGTCATCGACGACATGGATAATGCCGCAATCCGAGCCGCTCATGCAGGGTCTCCCCCGAGCGGCAAGGAGATAGTATAGCAGATGACGCCTGCTTTTTGATCTTCGCGCAGGTTTCCGCCATGCGCGTTCACGATAGCCCGCGCGACCAGCAGGCCGATGCCCATGCCTCCCGCGTTCGGCGCGGCCACGCCAATGCCATTCTCGATGCTGATTGCAACAGTGTCGCCGCTGCGTTGCCACGCCAACTTGATCGCCGTTCCCCGTGCTGCCTGCATGGCGTTGCGTAGGAGGTTGATAAGAACCTGTGTTAGCTCGATCTCATGGCCGTAAACCTGAACATGGCCGTCAATCGTCTCAAGCTCGATCCGGCATCCCTGCCGCTTCGCCTCGCTTTCCAGCATGGCTATACTTTCCCGCAGAAGACGCGAGACCGGAATAGGAGATGGTTCATCGACGGCCCGGCCGCCAAAGCGGCGTAGGCGGCGGACCATGTCCGCCAGCAGGGTCGTCTTGCGTTCAACCAGCGCAATGGTCGCTTTGAAGTCCGGTCGATCCCACTCATCTTGTTGCGCCAAGGCCGAAAGATGTCGGGTTTCGATCGCGAGGGTGGACAAGGGCTGGCTGATCTCATGGATGATGGCGACAGACATGGCGCGCAACGTCTTCAGCCGCTCCGCCTGGAAGAGAATGCGGTCACGCCGGGCGATATCCTGTCGCGCCGATACCTGCGCCTGCGCGAAACAGCCCGCGAGATAGGCCGCAATCGCCATGGCAGCGAGCCCCATGTGCAGCGAAAAGCGCATCTCGTCGGCTTCGAGCGCGGCTGACCAGGGGAGGATGATTGCGGCAGAAACGATGATCGCGACCCAAGCCCCAGCCTGTCCGCAACGCAGCCCCGCCCAAATGGCAGCGATCAATGCTGGCATCACGGCGATCTGCGGCGCACTGGACGCCAGTCCTGCCGCCATGAGCCAGCCGATAGCGAAGACCAGGCTCACCTCGACAGCGCGTGCGCGGGTCATGACGGCCGGTTCGGCCCGCCCCGAAGCGGAAGCGAGCCATAGGAGCGGCGGCGCAACGAGCAAGACCCCCAGAAGATCGCCAACCAGAAACGCCGCGATCATGCTGGCGAAAGGCTGTTCTGCAAAATCAGCCGGAAGGCCCGGCCAGACTTCTTCCCAGACTCCCGCCACGCAGGCGGCAAAGCCCGGGGCCAGCACCCCCGCCAGCCCAAAGGGCATGGGCTGTTGATTTCCACTGAGAAGTGACCCGGGTTTTCCATCGAGAAGTGACCCGTCTGCGGATTATGTTTCGGGTGTC
>NZ_JAJGNO010000024.1 GCF_020782235.1 Sphingobium naphthae | reverse complement strand
AGAGCAAAAGCTCCTACCTCGGCTTCGTCAGCCTCGCCTCAGCATTGCTCTGGCTCCCCTTTGTCCACGAAACCTAGTCTCTAAAAAATCCATAATAACTAGATCCTGAAAAATACTCCTTTAGCTGTCCCCAGTTCTTGACATATCGTGACTGAGAAAACTGCGCCTGCTTCCTTAGCGCCTGACGAACGGAAATTTGCTCTAGTCCGAAAAAATCAAAAAGCTTCGCTGAAACCTCTTCGAAATCGCATACTAACGAATCGTAGCTAACATCGAAGGATGGTATCTGCTGGGACAATGTATCCAAAAATCGCTTAACTTCTAAATAGCTTTTGAAAAAGTTTTCAGCGACGGGGGGGTCGATTGTCACGACAGCCGCTGGAGCCATGTCGCCTTTCGATTTTGCGCTCTCCATCCACTTACCGGATGCTCGCGCAACCTGACGAGAGATGAGGCAGTCGAGAAGGTTATCCCGCCAAATCGTGACCAATTTGGTATCAGGAAAGGTTGCCAGAATACGCATGAATAGGCGGTCTGTGGCAGGCGCTTTCAGGTAATCTCCGAACAGCTTGAATCCGACAGCACCGAGATCCTGTGCCGACGAACCCCAAATTTCATTGCGCAAAAATTCGATAGCGTCTTCAACGCCAGGATCAAAGAAACGAGTCTGTCCATCAGATTTTACAATTGCGTGAGGACCCGAGCGCTCCTGCAAGACTGGATGAAACAGCTCGCCCAGCATCTTTATGTCCGGATGCTGATCCAGTGTGGTCGCCAGTAACGTAGAACCTGTCCTTGGCATACCAGCTACGAAAAATTTTTGCATCATCACCTCTGTTCAATATCTCTAATCGACATTCTCAAGTCGGCTGGATAAGGCGGGGATGGACTTTCAAGCAGCGCCCTTCCGGTCGTATATGCGCCAGCTTTTCATACCGTGTCCCATTTCCCTGTCGAAGAAGCGAACCATGCCTTTCTGGTGAACGAAAGTCTCAAAATAGCCCGGCCAAGTCCAAGGACTAGGACACAGGGGGTTGAGAGGTTCACGGTCAATGACCTGACGGAAAAAGCGCCGCATCACCACCTCGGTTTCAAGTTCAGCCATATGGCTCAAGCCCTTGAAGGAATTTTGAGGGTGAAGCCTATAACTATATAACGGTTCCAATACCACAGCCGGTTCGCAATAGAATAGCGACTGGAGAACGAAATCCCAGTCGTGACAATACTTCAACATAATAAATCCACCCAAGATATCAAATATACCTCGGCTAAATATTATATTTCCGGTAGAAACAGCGATATTTTCTCTTAACAAGCCAAAACCAGTTGTAATATCTCTCTTAATATTTACCAGCTGTCGGATCGTAAAATGAACAAATGGGGCGAGCTCTTCGGCTGAGAACGCGCCGTCTCCTTCATCCACGACATCGACCAAGCTGAATCCGACGTCCGCCATTTGTTCTCGCATTGCGCTGATTATGCTCGCAATGCGGCTAGGCATGAAACGGTCATCAGAATTGATGATCGCTATAAGATCGCCCTGGGCTTTCGCGATACCCTCGTTGATGGTCGCGTGCGCGCCAATATTTTTAGGGTGACGCGAGACGTCTACGCGTTTGAAGCGACGACCAAACGGAGTGCGAAGCAAATTCTGTGCGAACGTAAAACTGTTGTCCGTTGAGCAATCATCGACGACAATTATCTCAATGTTTTCATAATCCTGATCGCGAACGGAGTTTAAACATTCATACAGATAATTCTCATGATTGAAGCTCGGCACAATAACGCTGACCAAAGGATTATCAGACTTCATCCATGCAGCACATGTATAGGTCATGATACTACCAATTCAACATGCGAAGGAACAATTATTATATCCTTTATTTTACCTGCCTGAGAGAGCATAAAATCAAGTCTGTACCGGCCCGGCTTAACTCCGTTGAGCGCAGACTTGATTGAGAAGCCACACCACACCGAACTTTCGGTGAGGCCGAGAGAATTGACGATGTCCTCTCGCCTTTGTCGATCATAAATCTTAGCGAAATAACGTTGACCTTCAGGAGCATTTTCACTCAAGCTGACAAAAACAGGGAATGACGGGCTAAGAAGGATAGTTGGGCAGTGAATCCAGCCTCTGAGAGAAAGGGTCTGCTGCTTAGAAAGTAACTCCAGCTTTGTATCATGGCTGGGTCGACCATTGATATTATCAAGCCACGCCCTATCATCAGGGCCTCCTGATACTACCTCAAACCACTGATTTTTTATCGGTACGAATGGTGAAGGACGATCACCGATAGCGCCATCGTAGTTCTTGATCAGGCGTTGCATTTGCTGGTTGGCATTGCGCAGCTTTCCAATCAGTTTCTTGATCTCACCAACATTGATGGTCCCCACTTTATCATCTTCGGGTAGAGATTGAAGCGAAGCTACTATGCCACTATCGTGAGTTAACGCGCTTCTCACCGAGGCGAGGAAGGCATGACCATTTTGGGCATCAGGCTCAAGATGTGCTCCTTCAGCCCACTCATTCCATGCATTGATGAAGACGAATCGAGATGCTGGAGGTAAATTCTCCCTGGCTTGCGAACAGAGGTAGCCCAGCCAGACTTCGAATAAATCTGGCGAAGAATAAGCAAAAACGTTGCCGTCTTTGCCTTTCCGACTAGTGTTGTCCCAAGAAGGCATTGCGCATCTGAACTGCATATAATCTGGTATAGGCCGGGCAATTTCGGATCGAACCACCTCTCGATAGTCGTAAATCTTGCCGCGATATGCGGGATCCAGCCCTTCAACCTTCGTAGTTATCTCTGGGACAACAACGCCATGCGGAGGAAACTGACAGCTGCTATCGCAACCGTAGCTGTTTGGATCGGTTAGGCCGAAGCTTTCCACCATGCTGACGTGCAAATCAGGGAAACCGTGCGACTTCACGATCTTACGCCAGCGGGCTACCGTCGCCTCTGGATTTTGAAGTAATGAAACGCGATATACGAGCAGAAGAGGAGCCCCATCTATTTTGATATATCTTTCGGATTTAAAGAATTTGATGCATGATCTGATGAACTCAACATCATCCTCTTCGACGTGTCGCTGGGCGATGAGTACATCTGATTCTGACCCATCCCAACGTCTGGACCAATTTTCATTCGCCCAACAAAGGCAGAAATCCATGTCCAGGCTTTTTTCCACATGACGGTCGATCGGCATCGTCATAAGCTTTTTGCCGGAAAACCAATAATAGTAGTAGCAGAAACCTTCGATCCCATAGCGCTTGGCGAGGTCGATCTGCTGGCGTTGAATGTCTTCAACCCTCAGATCATAGTACCCAAAATCCGCTGGCACATGCGGTTGATAGTGCCCCGGGAAAACGCTTTTGGCGCCAACCACATTCGTCCATTCGGTGAATCCTTCGCCCCACCATTCATTGTTTTCAGGAAATGGGTGAAACTGTGGGAGGTAAAATGCGATCGGTTTCACCCCCACAGCATCTGTGTCAGAAGCCGCAGGAGCGGAGATCAGTTGATCTCGGACGCTGATATATTCACTCCTTGCTCGCGTTCCTATAATGGCATCCAGCACGGGAAGAAGGCTCCCGACATTGATCATTTCCGATCTAAGTTTACCTGTGAATGGTAGACAAAGGTCTGTCCCGGCGATCCTGACAGAGAGTATCTTGTCGATTGGCTGCGGAACATCTGCCAAACGTTTCAATGCTTCGAACACCCGGACAGCAGCCTCGGTACTGATCGCGGAAGCGCTAATCCGAAATCCTGCTCGTACCGGCAGGCCGACGATTCTGTCGATATCAGTCCGACTATAGCGGCTGGTTGTCGAGGTGATGTTTATGCCGCACAGGAAGAAATCCAGGCCGACTGGTGCCATGACATTCTCGGTGGAGATTACCCAGCCTCGAATCTCCCATTCATTGAACATGTCGACAGATCCCCTCCAAGCGGGCGGGGCGTGGAGATCCTTGACGTTCTGCAGAAGCAAAGATGGAGGAGGTGAAGCTGTATGCACCTCGAGCCCTTCAGATAGAGCTGTACGACCAGGCGTCTCGGCTTTTGTCCCCGATGACTTCGCCACGGGAAGCCCTTGGGCATCACGCGCGGTAGTAGAACCAGCTTGATCCTTATTCACAAAATTAGACCCCCTTCTCCGGACGAAAGACGTTAAAACGTATGTCACGAAGAACGCAATCTTTCTTAAGCCGCAATAGGGCGCGATGCGTCAATGAGACCTGTGCGCGGGTGGGCGTAGACAGGCGCGTAAAATGCTGATTCTAAGGTCTTTTCAAGAAGGAATGCGACCGTGGCGCAGCGCTAGATTGGCCAAAAGCGGTTTGGGTTTTCAGCTTCGGAGCGCACGACGTCATCGCTGAATCCGCCTGTGTCTCTGATCGATTGGCACCCGGTCGCGCCTCTTCTCGATCCGCTTTATCCTGCCATCAAAGGTGAGCCCGCCTGGCCACCCCTGGCGATGTTCAAGCGCTCTTGTTGTCGTTCTGGTATGAGCTCTCCGATGTGAAGCTGGCGGCGGCCCTTGCCGAGCTCAATCTCGGCGAGGGCAACATCCTGCTCGCCGGCCGCGAATACGATAGTGACGCGTTCGAGATCGAGGTGGTCGCACGCGGTGCATGGGCCAACATCAAGCCTATGCCAAACCGCAAGCGTCAGCCCTCTTCTGAGGCTTGCTCTCTCGGGCAGAAGCAGCAACAATCAGTCGTGCCTGATTGACTGACTCTTTTCGTCAGCTCCCACATCACGTGAAATACAAAAATCACCGAATGCCGAACCTACCCAGAAAATATAGCGTATTGCACCACTTTGAATTTTATGATATGAAATTTTTGCACAATGCGAAAGGAATTCAATATGGTTGATACTCCTCCGAAGCCCGCCCCTTCAAGCATGGATCAAAAGCTGATCCGCCGTGTCGCATCCTCCATGTTTCGTGCTGACTTACGTGATAGCGCTGAAAAGAAGACGCCCGATGAGCGAAAAGCTGCTTGGGCGTTGCAAAAGACGGACTATGTGAAGCGGGCACGTAAGCTTTACCGCGCGCTGGAGCGGGAGGGCGTAAATTTGACCTTGCAAGAAGAAGCTACCATTTAGTTTCCTAGTTTGAAGCAAGAAGAGTGGGGGCTTGCTTAAAAACAAGCCCTCCTCTTCCTATTCAATGGTCAGCTTCAATTTTTAGTCTCGAAATATAGTTTGGAACACTATTTTATGAACGATTCAGTGCCTATGGTGAATGGCGTTCATATAGGTAAAGGTGGACATTTGTTCCTTGCATCTGGAGCTCATGCGGTTTTTGAATATGCGACTGGTAGAAAGACTGTGGAGCTACAGTCCTTGGTTAATTTCAAGAATAATATTTCATCGCGCCGGAATTGTGCAGATGCCTTTGGTTGTTCCTATCGTCATATTATCGTTCCAGATAAACAGTCTGTATTAAATGACCTCGTTAATGGTGCGGAAGTGTCCACTAGGCTAGGGGAGCAACACAAAACGTTCACTGGATTTCCCGAGATTCTCTATCCTCTTAGGGAGCTTCAAGGTTTGGGTGAAACGGTGTTTATGCGGACTGATACTCATCTCGCCGACATCGCCAACATACTTCTTAGCCGCCTTATTTTTACTGAACTCACGGGTGAAGAGCTCAGTGATGAAGTGGATAACCTTCAAGAATATTTGATAGTTCGAAAGAGGCACATCGGGGATTTGGGTAGTAAGCTTACTCCCCAAATAGGTGCCGAAGAGCTTTTTCTGAAAAGGGAATGGGGAAAACTATATTCGAACCATTTGAGCGGAAATGATGGATTAATAGATGTTTACGTCAATCCGGAGGCGATACGTGAAGGGCGTTTGGTGATCTTTGGTGATTCCTTTGCGCGTGCTATGGGAAGCTGTCTTAGCCGCTTGTTTAGCGAAGTGATGTTCTTTCGTACGCGTTTCGCCCATGGCGAGATTATTTCGCTCTCTAGACCTGATTACCTTCTAACTCAGAATGCAGAGCGTTATTTGGCGAACGTATCGGCGGACGCGGATGCGCCTCCCTTTTTTCTTTATCCTAACATAATTGAAGCAAAAAAGAATAACAATAAATATCCTGATCTTTCTGAGATGCTCGGCAAGATGCTTAGTGGTGTACCACTGCCCGGAGCTTCAAAGCTAGTGCGTAAAGAAAAAGAACTCGACCCAGCAACGCTGCGTAGAATTGCAGTGGCATTGTTTCGCGCTCAACTGCGCACGGGGGAAGAGTTGCATTCCCAAGAGCGGCGCCAAGAGATATGGTTGGCGGAAAAAGATCACTATATCGAGCATGCTCGATGGATATGTCATAATTTAGCTAGGGAAGGTTTCCATATCAGCGAATTTATATAATTGCAACGGTGAGCGTCTCGAATTGGCGGGCGAATTTCTAGGCGGCGATGAAATCGGCAAGATGCGTCCGTAACTGCTCATGGCGCTCGTGGTGCAAGCGCTTAGCGGTTCATTCGTCCGGATTGAAGGCTTGGAGCAGGCGTGGCACCCCGCAGCGCGTCGCGGATCCTGGCAACGGCCTTGCGCAGTGACGCCTTGACTTTGGTGAACATCTGCTCGATCGGATTGAGATCGGGCTACAGGGCGGAAGATAGAGATGCTGGCCGAGGGCGGCGATAGCTTCTCGGGTGCCCCACAACCTTATAGGCGGGCAGATTGTCAAGCACGACGACATCGCCCGGTGACAGGGTCGGCACGAGGAATTGCTCTACATAGGCACGGAAGATTTCGCCGGTCATAGGGCTGTCGAGAACGAGCGGCGCAATGATGCCGGTCGAGCGCCAGCCCGCGATGAATGTCTTCGTTCGCCAATGACTGAAATGAACAGCGTCAATCAGGCGTTCGGCCCATGGGCTCCAGCGTAGGCCTTCACCGAAGGCCTACGTTGATGGCGCGTTCGATATCAAAGATCGCGTCGATACGGCGGACCGCCTCCACTGCCAGCGGCGAGATGACGGCCTTTTTGCGACGCTTCTTGAGCTGTGCGGCGACATCGGCCAGCTCGAAGAAGTAACGGCGCGCGTGGGGCCTACGGCTTTGATGTATTGCTTGGCAGCCGCCGTAGCACTTCCGCAGCAGCGAGATTTCGCGCAGGGGAGACCTTGTGCCGGGAGCGGGGTTGTTTCCGCGGTCGGCAAAAGCCGCCGCATGATGGTCTTCGCAGGAATGGCCTTCCTATGTTCAACACGCAGCATCCGAAGAACTGCATCCAGTCTTAATGGAATGGCCAGACCCACGTCCGCGGCATGGACCTCCCGCGCTACGGCTATGGGAGCGTTGGAATCATCGAAGCGAGGTCGGGTTTAGGCGGGAACGCTAGCCAACTTGTTGAATGGCTCTCCCGTTTTCAGCATGCTGTGCATGATGACTGCCAACTTGCGCGCCACCGCGACCGCAGCGCGTTTAATGCCAATGCGCTCTCGGAGCTTGAGTCCCCAGTCCTTGAGGCTGCTGTCATGCCGAGACTTGGTTCGCGTGAGCATAACCACCGCTGCCTCATAAAGAAGGCTGCGCAGGTGACTGTCTCCCCGTCGGGAGATGTGCCCGTCGTAATCTACTTCTCCAGACTGGTAGCGCCGCGTAGTCAAACCGAGCCAGGCACCGACGGAACGCAAACGCTTGAAGTTGGCCGGATCCTCAATCGCCGCCGAGAACGACAGCGACGTGATGGCGCCGATGCCCGGGATCGTCATCAATAGCCGCGTTGCCCTGCTATTGCGGGCTGCTGCCAGCAACTGGCGGTCAAGATTGGGCCGCATGCTTGCGGATGTCTCGCCAAGCACCGAGCAGTGGCAGTATGATCCTTGCCAGGCTGTCATTCCCGGTAAGCAATTCCTTGACGTGCCCTTCGAAGACCCGCCCTTTGCTCTTGGGCACGATAAGGCCGAATGTCTTCATGACCCCACGGATTTGGTTGCTGAGCTGGATTGACATGCCGGCGACCTGCTTGCGGACGCCGATCAATGTGCGGTCCAGCATGGCCTCGAAGCTCTTCACGCGACCGGCCTTGTAAAAGCCTGCCTCCGCCAACTGCGCCAGGCCATCAGCGTCATCGGCGTCGGTCTTGTTCAGCGTTTCGCTCAGAATCTTCTGCGCGTGGCGCGCTTCGATGCAGATCGCCGGCACACCTGCTGATGTCAGCGCGTGATAGAAGCATGTTGAGAGGGGGCCAGTCTCGAAGACTACGCGCTTTGCCAATGGCGCCCGCTTACGGATAATCTCTGCCAGCAACGCCGGATCTGACGGGTATTTTGCCCCGCCAAATTCGAGACCCGCCCTGCCGGATTGAAATCACAGTGTCTTTCAGTGAAACGTCCAAGCCGATATACTGCTCCATGGTTGCTCTCCATCCGATGTTTGGGCCCGGTGCCAATCGAGAGCCCGTTTTTCCATCTTATCGGGGAGCAACCACCTCGCAACCAAAGCAGGATGGCGGGGCCGAGTCGCACCGCGATTACCCCCATGTTCAACCATCGCCGGCTGCTGGAGCCCATCGGCAACATCCCGCCTGCCGAAGCCGAAGATCAATATTATGCTACCGCAAGCAACCTCGATATGGCGGCGTGACTCACAACCCAACGCCTCCGGCAGACCTGGCGCGGTTCACCTACAAGAAAAATTAATTATTGAGCATCTTCAACCTGCATAGCAGTTCGCCGCGCGCCCCCAGGCGCTTGTCTCGGCGCTCCCCCCGTCAAACCCTGTTTGAACAGTGTGCCTACGAGATAAGCCAACACCTTTTCTGCCTCTGAGAGATGGTGCTCGATGTCGTCTAGAACTTCAACCTTTCTGCACATCTGTATTGGATCGTCTCCAAGCATTTGATTGGTCGCAATCAAATCGGCAGAATATCTTTTCTCCATAATCTCAAGCACTTCTCTTGAAGCGTATAGATTATATGAACTTTCCGGATCTCCATTAACGAGAATACGCCCAATTTGCGCCGCAACCTTTGAATTATCTAATACTTTGTTCATAGTTCTAAGTATAGAAATTTCGGTTTCCGTTAGAGACCTATTCACTTTCCCAGGAGGAACATCAAATTCCCAACCGTCTCTGATTTCCAATATATTTAAAAGAAAATCACTGAATAAATCTCCCGAATGCGAGTCATAGTTCCTTAAGGAAATTTCGTCGCGCGCGAGGCAGTCATTTAATTTGCGGATAATCTGCATATAAGGAAGCTTGTAATCGTTTAATACATAATGTTCTAGGCTCTCCGTATAACCGTATTTAACAAATTGCCGGTATGCAGATACGGCGTGATCGACCGGAGCGCGAACGTACATGACCGCGTGGATTCCCATCCCGCGCTCGGCCGCTAGTTCACGCAGGGCGCGCATAGAGGCCGGCCGAAAATTTCCCATGACCTCTGACGAATATAGTAGGTTCATTTCCTTGCCCACGGCCTCGTCCAGGCGCTCTTCAATGGGCTCGACGGGCCCGTTATATGCTATGCTGCTGTTGAGGAACTTTGCCAGCCCGACACCGTTACCGGAAGTGACATGGCCACGCCTCGCGATATCGCTATTGGACATCTCGGGGTATATAAAGCCTGCACTGCGCAGAGCGCCGGCGTTGCGTGCGAAGGCACTTTGGAGGGCGGACGTACCCGTCTTTGGAGCTCCTACATGAAGAATGAGCTTGGACATATTTTCCCCTACAGCTTGGTCGCATACTTGCTTTCCCGGTTTTCCCCTACAAGTAAAGAGCATGCGAGCCTTTTCCATCAAAACCCGCGATCAACAGTATGGCTATATATGGCTGCACTGGGCGGGGTGCTAGGTTCGTGTTCTTCGCCAGCTTCCCCTGCTCGGGAGGGGAGGCAAGCAGGCGGGAACGATATTAAACCTTCCAGAGCGGAGTATTTGATTGAGGTGATGGGGCCGCCGGAGCTTTACCTGTCAGCTGATGACATGAGGTGTCCAGGAGTCGACGAGGATATCGGGGCGCGCTCCGATATAAGCGACATTCCTATCAATGCTTTCCGCCGAAAGGACGGAACTGTAATTGTCTTTTCAGGAAATCAAAACAATTATTATCTGGTCGGAAAATCCGTCGACAGTGCGCGCAGATTGAATTGCGATCAGCTAATTCATCCCGTAAATGATCCGGAGCCATCAAGGTATAATGCTAGACGATGGATGTTTGGTGCCTACGGAAAGGATTATAACTTAATAATTGGATTTGTGCACAATGAATATCATGGTGATGATTTTTCGCCTGGCGCATGCCAAAGATCGAGTCAGGCCAACTTTGAATGCTGGTATGCTTCTACTACGCTTGTGACATCAACCGATGGCGGTTTCACGTTCAAAGCTCCGAAGAGTCCTGACAATGTACTAGCAAGTCTCCCATGGCAATTTGAGTTTGGACAGCGTAGAGCGGGTCTGTTTTCTCCGAAAGTGGTCGGCAACCCAAAAGATGGTATGGTGTATGTCATGGTCACCTATGTTGATCAGAATGAGAAGAGGCCTATAGGTCAGTGCCTACTTAGAGGGTCAGGTAAACAATTAACAGATTGGCGAGGGTGGGATGGTTCCGGCTTCAACTTAGCAATGGGAAGCCCGTATGCTCAGCGCAATTCCAATCGCCAGTGCGCCAGCGTGTTAAATTTCTCGGTTCGAAGTCTTAAATACGTTTCTAGCATTAATCAGTTTATTGCGATAGGGAACCACGGAGAAAGGATATTATATTCGTTCTCTCCAGATCTAATTCACTGGTCTCAACGTCAAACTTTGCGAGGTATCGATGAGGATGAGAATACGGGTGGAAAGGAAATGTACGTCAGTTCACAGAATAGCAAGCGCGTAGGAGGCGGAATACCTAGCAAGACGTATTTTTCTATTATAGATAGTGAAAGTAAAAGTATGAACTTCGATACTGTCGATGGCAATCCGTATTTATATTATATTCAGAGGCATGACCACGGGGTGAAGCGCGACGTTTTTCGTGTTCCAATTAGAATATCTAGATAATCTATTGCCATGAAAATCTAGAAAACTTTCCGTTAACTTTATTCTCTTCATGAGAAATACTCATGTATTCAATTTTCTGTGTTCTGGCGCCTTGGCGCTGCTGCCTCCCTCTCCATCTGGTCGCTTCACGTCCGATGCGTCCCTCTCCCTGAACTGATGCGGTGGATGCCTCCCTTCATCGGGTATCGTATGATGCTTAGTAGCGCCATGCGGCGCATGAAGAGGAGCATATGGCGAATGCACACACGCTGTCGATCCACCCCCGGCAAGCGCAGCTTCCAGGTCTACGCGACTGATCGAGCAGGGTCGGGTTCTATATAAACGGACAATCTCCCGGTCTGAACTAGAGGCACTGCTCAAAGAGGAGCCCCGCTGTATTGTCGCTATGGAAGCCTGCATGACGAGCCATTTCTGGGGCCGATTTGCCGGCGCAGAAGTTCATGAAGTTCAGCTGATACCGCGGATCTATGTAAAGCCGTTTGTGAAGTTATGCTCACCTCGCCATAACTTCACTAGGGCGTGGATCTGTAATTGCAGAGCTAGGCGGTGTGATCCCTTGAGGGTTTCATGGATCTGTCCGCACTGACCGAGGCTAGGCCTGGCCGTGCTGTATCGGGTCTCACAGAGGCGAACGTTGCATTGACTCGAAGCGGGCTTGTTGGCCCATCCGGTAACCTTCGCAGATCGTTCGTCCCTGCGTTCCCTCGCGGGACACCGCCCTCGGATCAGCTTTGAC
>NZ_JAJGNO010000023.1 GCF_020782235.1 Sphingobium naphthae | reverse complement strand
CGCCCAAGTCTGCCTCCCAAAAAGCAGCCTTGAATCAATCCGGAGTCACCCAGTCAAGCTTTGTCCACGAAACCTAGCCGCGCCATTCTCCGAATGAGACAAAAGCTCGGAGAAGGTCGACCAAGCCAACAGGGCGATTCCGCCAAAGGATGCGCCGAGCACGCACAGGATGGCCGCGCACCAGACCGGCCCCCAGCCGATCGCGATGGGCAGAGACAGGATCGCAGCCGCGCAAAATATATAGGCTATCGACAGGGCGGTCGCCGAGCCGAAACGTGTCGCCACCGGCGACCAGAGCCAGGTTCCTGCCAGGCGCATCAGACTGAGCAGCAGCAGAGCATTTTCTAGCACCCAGCGGGGCATGATGTCTATGTGCAAGACCGACTTGCCGATCGATGCCAATGCCGCAAATCCCATCATCTGGATCAGGCAGAAGGTGACGAGCGCGCGTGAGGGCATACCGGCTGGTGGCCCTGCCGATGCGCTTCGCGGCGTTGGCCGATCCATCGCCAGCGCCTGGATGAGCCATGGCAAAGGGGACAGCAGGATGAGTGCGGACAAGGCCAGCAGCGGGAAAATGATGACGGCCCTTGCAGCCGATTGGGGTGTCCCCAGCAGGGTGCTGCTGGCGGCGACGGCGATCAGCACGCTCATGCCCGCGCCCAGGATCGCACGCCAGCGCGACAGGGCCAGATGGCCATGGACCTGCGCGAGCGGTGTGGTCGCGGCATTGTGCGGCACGTCGAGCAGCGCGAAACTGGTGCGAAAGGCGATCAACGCCGTGGCAGCCGGCCAGATCGCACCTGTGGGAAGGCTGGGCAACAGCGCAAAGCTCAGACAGGCGATGATAACCGCGACTGCCGAAACGCCGGGCAACATCCGGCGGATCATCGATGACCGGCTGATCGTCCAGCCCCAGATGCCGTCCATGGCGGCATTCCAGAAGGATGAGATAACAAACAGCATGCCCGCTATGATCGGCGACACCACGACCACCTTGATCAGGATGTAGAGGCTGAGCCCGTCGACGCCCGACCACAGCAAATTCTTGCCGCTATGCGCCATGCCGAAGGCGATCAGGGGAAGGCGTCCATGGCTCACCCGCGCGCCGATAATCCCTTTGCATGACAAGTCCGCTACGCCGATCGAGAACAAGCGCAGCCCTGCCGATGCGCGCATACTGGACTGTTTGGCGTGGCGCGATATGGATGGCGCCATGAACGCTCCTGCAGACCGCACAGCCATTCGCAATGCCGAGGCCAATATCACGATCGTGGATGCTGCGCGCATGGTGATCGCCGAGCGGGGCCTCGCTGGCATGAGCATGCGGACCGTCGCTGAGCAGGCTGACATGTCGGTCGGTTCGATCAGCTACCGGATCGGCGATCGGGCCGCGCTGGTTGCGGCGGTGATCGATCGCGAGATGGCGTTGGCGGACGTGGCGGCACAGAAATTCCTGGCACGGCTGGATGGCATCGAACCGGTCATGGCCGGCCTGCTGCCCGATCTGGTCGGCGCCTGGCTGGACCTATTGGCAGGCGAGCAGCGCATATCCGCCATCGTCACCTGCGAACTGGCGCTGTTCGCCAGCCGAATGCCCGAGACCGTACCGGACGTGCCCCGCCTGCTCGACCGGTCCGCGGCCATGTGGCGGACGATGTTGCAGGCGTCACCGGACGGCGACCGACTGGCCGACGCGATCCACGCCTATTGCCTTGACGAGCGTCCCTTCTCGATCGCGCTTGGCGACATGGCCGACTATCGGCTGCTGCGCCAGTCGACGATCCGGGCGTTGCTGCGCAATCCGGGCGAAGCGCCCGCACCGGCGGCAAGCCAATGGCATATGGCGCTGGTCGATCGGCTGGCGGGACCGTCGGCCGAAGCGCTGTACGCCGCCGACATCATACCCCAGGGGGCGAAGGCCGCACTGGCCGACCATATCGCCGACCTGATCATTGCCGACGGCGTCGGTGCGCTGTCGCATCGCGCCGTCGCCCAGGCGTCCGGCATGGCGGCATCCAGCGTCGCCCATCATTTCCCGACCCATCGCGACATCGTCTTTGGCGGCGTAGAGGCCATCTATCGGCGGATGCGGGTGGATATCCGCGCGTCCAACGGTACCGCACCGGGCAGCGGGACGATCATCCAGCTGACTCATGAGAGCGCCCTGCTTGCCAATCGCAATCCCGCCTTCCTGCCATTCGCAATCGACATGCGCCGACGGCGGGCGGAAAATGTCCATATGCAGGTGGCGCAGTGGATCGGCGTGCCGGTCGACAGCGATCGCGCGCGGGTGCAGGCGATTGTCATTGCGCTGATCGGCCATGGCCTTGAAATTCTTGTGCGCGGTGCGCTTGCCGAGCCGTTTGTGGACATGTCACGGTATTTTTCTGGATACGAACACTCGTCCTAAAAGCGCGCCATGATGGCATATTGGATCGAACAATCGTCTTAAAACCGTAAGACTACGTCTCTAGTGCGCCACCCAACGGTTCGATGGGACGGAGCAAGAATAATGTTCGGGTACAAGACAAAGCGCAGCCTTTTCCTGCTTTCGACGATGCTGGTCGGCGGCGCCCTGCCGCTCGGCGCGGGTTTTGCGCAAGCGCAGGAGTCGGCGGGTTCGGGCGAGACGCTGCCGGAAATCGTGGTGACGGCCGAGCGCCGCAGCGAGAGCAGCCAGAAGGTGCCACTGGCGATCCAGTCGATCAGCGGCGATACGCTGGCCAAGACCGGTTACACCTCGGTCACCGACCTTCAATATACCATGCCGGGCGTGCAATATGACCCGACCCAGGGCGCGGCGTTCCAGATCCGTGGTGTTGGCAGCACCTCGTTCGACTTTTCCAATGCCAAATCGGTCAGCGTCGTCGTCGATGATGTGGTGATGGACGGCCAGCGCGCCAACGGCCTGACTGGCCTGGTCGATATCGAGCGCGTCGATGTGCTGATGGGACCGCAGGGTACGCTGTTCGGCAAGAATGCGACCTCTGGCGTGATCGCGGTGACCACCGGCAAGCCGAAGATCGGCGACCTGTCGGTTCGCGCCAGCGCCAGCTTCGGCGAGCATGACGAGCGCATCTTGAACGGCACCGTCAATATTCCGCTGGGACAGATCGCGGCGTTGCGCGTGTCCGGCTTCGACCAAGCATTCGACGGGTTCGGCCGCAATGTGACGCTCAACCGGCTGGTCGGATCGCAGCATGAATATGGCGGCCGTGCCAAGCTCTATCTGGAACCGTCCGACAGCTTCAACCTGATGTTGTCGGGTGACTATGCCTATCATTGGGACAGCAGCGTGCGCACGCCGGTGTCGGGCCAGCCGGCCGATGTCACTGCGATCCTCAATGCGCTGGGCGTCTATCCCGGCCCGGAAAGCGCCGACACCGCCGACTCCTCCTTCGGCGAGATAACGACCGAGGAATGGGGGACGTCGCTGCGCATCAATGCCAAGCTTGGCGATCTCGACCTGACCTCGATCAGCGCCTATCGCCGCACCCGCTATGACAATGCGACGCCGGCCAACCTGACGCCGGCGGATCAATTTGCCTATATCCCGTTCAACAACGGCTATCTGGATACCGAGAAGTTCAGTCAGGAAATCCATCTTGCCTCGCCGACCGGCGGCTTTGTCGAATGGCTGGTCGGCGGCTTCTACAATGACCTCAAGGCACGCCAGACCCAGTTGCAATGGGGTACGCTGGGCGCGCCGCTCTATGACGCCAATGGCGTGCCGCGGTCGACCCTCTATGCACTGACCGGCGCGATCGGCGTCGATGCCAACGCCTCTTTGTTCAACGCCCAGAATGAGACGATGGCCGCGTTCGGCCAGTTGAAGTTCAACGTCACGCCGCGCCTCAGCTTGACGCTGGGCGGCCGCTATACCCATGACAATAATTCGCAGAGCCTGGACTTCATCACTGTCGATCCGCTGCCGATCGCCGGCTACACCCCGACCTTCGTGGGATCGAGCGCAGCCCCGGCAATCGATTTTGGCCGGGCGAAGGGCGACAATTTCTCCTATCGCGTCGCCCCGCAGTTCCAGGTCAGCGACAACGTCATGCTCTATGCGAGCTATTCGACCGGTTACAAGCCGGCCGGCATCGCCTTTGTCGGCAACAAATATGCGCCCTACAAGGACGAGACGGTCAAGGCCTTGGAAGCGGGCATCAAGTCGGAATGGTTCGGCCGCCGCCTGCGCCTGAACCTCGACATCTTCCGGTCCGACTTCAAGGATTTCCAGGCGACGATCCTGACCAAGATCCCCGATGGCGCCGGCGGCCTGCTCGACGCGACGGTGATCGGCAATGCCGGCGGCCTGCGCACCCAGGGCGTGGAAGGCAATGTCGCGGTCCAGCCGCTGCGCGGCCTGACCCTGTCGGGGGCGCTGACCTATACCGACGCCAAGTTCACCGACTATGTTTATAACAGCACCACCGACTATACCGGATCGCGCCTGACCAACTCGCCCGAATGGGCCGGTACAGCGGCGATCGACTATGAAACCGAATTCGGATCGGGCTTTGGCGTGCGCGCCCATGCTGACTATGCCTATCGCAGCGAATATTGGACCGTGGTGGGCCAGCCCGATTATTCCAATGTCCCGAGCTATGGTCTGGTCAATGGCCGGCTGACCTTCAGCCTGCCGAGCAAGACGGTCGAGTTCGGCGTCTATGCCCGCAACCTGTTCGACAAATATTTCTCGACCGGCTGGCAGCAATATGGGGCGCTGGGCCTGCTCCACTACACCTCGCCCAATGCGCGGCGCACGGTCGGCGGTTTCGTCAACGTCAGATTCTGATCTCCCACAGAGCCTTCGGGGAAGCCAAGTCATGAACAAGAAGATTGCTGGCGGCATCGCCGCCGCCGCGCTCATCGCGAGCGCGGCCTGGGGAGAAAAGGCGATGGACAGCGCAGCGCCGGACGATGCGCTGTCCATCAACCAGATCCAGGTGGTGGGTACGCACAACAGCTATGCCATACCCGCCGACCCGCGCGTCATGGCGCTGATGGCGCCGCGCCTGTCCGCGCTGATGGAAAAGATGGGGCTGGCGATGACGCCGGCTCAGCGCGCAGCGATGGACGACGAGCATCCCGGCGGCCTGACCGACATGGCCAAGACGCTGGATTATGTGCAGATGCCGTTGCAGGCGCAGTTGCGCAGCGGCGTGCGCAGCATCGAGCTGGACCTGCAGCCCGATCCCAAGGGCGGCGCCTTTGCCGATCCGCTGCCCTATCGTCAGTTGCGCGAACAGGGCGCGACCGATCTGGCCCCCATCTATGCGAAGGAATTGCGCAAGCCCGGCCTCAAGGTCTTCCATGTCGCCGACCTGGATTTTCGCAGCCAGTGCCCCAGCTTCCGGTCCTGCCTGACCCTGCTGAAGCAATGGTCCGACAGCGAGCCCGACCATAGCCCGGTGTTCATCCTGCTCGAGCCCAAACTGTCCGGCCTTGATCGCGCCATTCCCGGTGCGGCGACTGTCCCGCCCTTCGACAAGGCGGCGTTCGACGAGGTGGACGAGAGCATCCGCACGATCCTGGGCCGCGACAAGGTCTTCGCACCCGACGATCTGCGCGGCACCATGCCGACGCTGGAGGCTGCGGCGCTGGCTAAACGTTGGCCGAGCGTGAAGGCCGCGCGCGGCAAGTTCATCTTCCTGTTCCTGGTGCCGGGCATGAACCTGCCGGCTTTCGCTCCCTATCTGGACGGCCGCCCGTCGCTGCAGGGGCGCATGGCCTTTGTTCAGGGCAAGCCGGGCATGGCGCACACTGCCTTCATGCTGTTCGACAATGCGCTGAGCCATGGCGCGGAAATCCGGGACGCGGTGAAGAAGGGCTATCTGGTGCGGGCCCGTGCCGACATCGATACCGTCGATGCCCGCAATGACGACGCCCGCCGCCGCGATGCCGCGCTGGCGAGCGGGGCACAGATCATCTCCACCGATTATCTAAGCGCGCCCAACGTCTATGCCAATGGCTATCATCTGGCGCCCTTCGCCCATGGCTGGCGTTGCAACAGCGTCGTCGCCAGGTGCGGTGCAGGCAAATGACGAAGGCCGATCTGTCCCGCCGCACGCTGCTGGGGATTTGCGCGGCGGGCGTAGCTGCACCGGCCCTGGCCGCGTCCAAGACCAAGAGCAGGCGTGACTTTCCTGAAGGCTTTCTCTGGGGATCGGCGACCGCCGCGCATCAGGTCGAGGGCAATAATGTCGCGTCCGACATGTGGCTGCTGGAGCATGTGAAGCCGACCCTGTTCGCCGAGCCGTCCGGCGACGCCTGCGACAGCCTGCATCGCTGGGCGCAGGATCTGGACCTGGTGAAGGCGCTGGGCCTCACTGCCTATCGCTTCGGCATCGAATGGGCGCGGATCGAGCCGGAACCGGGCCTGTTCTCGACCGCGATGCTGGACCATTATGATCGCATGATCGATGGCTGCCTGGAACGGGGCCTAGCGCCGATCATCACCTTCAGCCATTTCAGCGTGCCGCGCTGGTTTGCGGGTCAGGGCCATTTCATGTCACCCGACGGCGCCGATCTCTTCGCCCGTTTCTGCGATCGGGCGATGCGCCATCTGGGCGATCGCATCGCCTATGTCGTGACGCTCAATGAACCCAATGTCTCGGCGCTGCTGCGCTTCGTCGCGCTGCCACCCGCCTTCATGGGCGGGGTCCAGGCTATGCTGGGTGCGGCCGCCAAGGCTTCGGGCATGCCCGCCTTTGCCAGCGCGCTGTTCAGCGAACAGGATGTGACACCGGCGATGGTGGCCGCGCATATCAAGGCCTATCAGGCGATCAAGGCGGTGCGGCCCGCACTGCCGGTCGGCGTCGGGCTGGCGGTCGAGGACGACCAGCTTGTCGGCGAAGATGACAGCTATCGGGCGGCCAAGCGCCAGACGGTCTATGCCCCCTGGTTCGACGTGACCCGCAGCCATGGCGATTTCATCGGCGTGCAGAACTACACCCGCCGCCGCTATGACGCCAAGGGCCTGGTTCCGCCGCCCCCCGGTGCACCGATGGCGAGCGACGGCCGCGAAATCTATCCAGCGTCGCTCGGCAACAGCGTGCGCTACGCTCACCAGGGCACCGGCAAGCCGGTACTGATTACCGAAAGCGGCATCGCGACCAGCGACGATAGGCTGCGCCAAGCTTATATCCCGCAATCGCTGCAAGGGCTAAAGGCGGTGATGGAAGAAGGCGTGCCGGTGCTAGGCTACACCCACTGGTCGCTGCTCGACAATTTCGAATGGGTGTCGGGCTATGGACCGAAATTCGGGCTGGTGTCGGTCGACCGCAAGAGCTTTGCCCGACACACGAAACCAAGTGCGCGCATATTTGGCGCTATCGCTCAAAGCGGCGTGCTTTCTTGAAGCGCCACGACCTGGCATTTCAATCATAGCGTCCGTCGATGAAAGATGCGGGCCTTGGCCTCGTAAAATGCTTTGCGGGGCCCGGGGTCGCGCGTACTCCCCCCTCGAGCTAGACCTTGCCGCCCAGCACCGCCATCAAGCGGGTCACCGAGGAGGCTGTGCCGGATTGACGAGCCGGGCGGTCGGTTGCGACCCACGAGCGTCTGCGCCCGAGATACGATTTTCAAAGCGGTGGCGGCGCAGTCGCGTTTTCAGACCGAATCGACTGAGGGTAAATAGAAACTCATGGGAAGCGTTCTCCCAGACGGCTTGGCCGAAGACGATGGCCGCTTCTGGCACGATGCTGCCGTTTAGACCGCGAAAGGGAACGACTGAATCTGGTCGGCACAAGCCCCAAGCCATTCGTCCGCGACCTCGCCCGCAAGCGTTCTGCAGGTGGCCAACGTGGCCATAGGAGAACGACCGTGGAGATGCCTGAAACCGAACTCACCGCCACCAAGCGTGCGGCCTGGAATGCCGGAAGGACCGTGGGTGCAAAGCGGGCTCTGAAACCCAAGCAGATCTGGGAAATCCGTTTTTATCTCAATCAGCGCCGCCGACTGCGAGATCGGGCGCTGTTCGATTTGGCTATCGACAGCAAGCTTCGCGGCTGTGACTTGGTGCAGATGAAGATCGGCGACATTGTCAGCGGCGGACAGATCCGAACGCGGGCAATAGTGATGCAGCTGAAGACGGGGCGGCCCGTTCAGTTCGAACTGCTGCCGGATGCTCGGGCGAGCCTGCTGGCTTGGCTCGATCGGCGTGGCGGCACGGTGGACGATTATGTCTTTCCCAGCAGGGTTGATCATAATGGGCATCTCAGCACCCGCCAGTACGCGCGGCTTGTCGACGAATGGGTAACAGGTGTCGGCCTCATGCGAAGCGAGTATGGAACGCACTCGCTTCGTCGAACGAAGGCGTCAATAATCTACAGGGCTACTGGCAACCTTCGCGCCGTTCAGATCCTGCTCGGCCATAGCAAGATCGAGAATACGGTTCGCTACCTGGGAATCGACGTGGAGGATGCTCTCGCCCTCGCCGAGAATACGGAGATCTAAACCCGATGGCGCCCGTTTCCGGTGGAGAGCCGGATACGGGCGCTTGGGACTTAGCAGTCGTTCCTTCGCGACATGCCGAATGACCATTCCCGTCAGGAACCGACGTTCGGCGTTTATCCTACCGTCCAGTAATTCGAGCGACATCTGGGCCGGATCATGCCCGGCCGCTTATAGCTTCCCAACTGGCCGCAAGCTGCCGCGCCGACATGAGATCGGATTTGCCGGACGATGCCGCCACTCCGATCAAAGGACGATCGCAGGCGGACCCAGGGTCTTTACACAGTGGATCAAAATGAAGACCTGATGTTTCTGGGTGAAAGCTTCTACCACGCAGTCATGCCGATCGCCGTTCGCATCGGTCAGATACATCCCGCGCTTTCCCGACGCCCGTCGTGAGCCAAGCGGCACCAATGCGCCAAATGCATCGTCAGGCGTAAACACGGTACGCCAGGCGTGCTGGCCGAAGACTTCAGTGAACGTCGGGGATTGGATAGCGCGACGTAAAGTAGTGCGGAATCCGTCGCCTTCGATAAGTTCGGGCTTGTTGAGAACGAGCACGGCACAGCGGTGATGGTTTTTCGACACATACTGGCGGATCGAGGCGTACAGTGACGCCTCAAACTTTTTTGCCAATCCGATCGGCGTCCAGATGCTGAATTTTTCGTCGGCCGCCATCGTCGCGAAGGTGCCGAGCTGGAACAGCACTTCGGCGGCAAAAACATTCGCCTGCCGGTCGAAAAGTTCGGCCGTCTCCGGCTCCAGCGCCATCTCACAATCTTCGACGATTTTGTACATGCCGCGCTGCCAGGGCAGGAACCCATGTGCAGCTTCGTGGAATGTGACGAAGCGCCTCTTCGGCAGGTAGAGCGAGTGATCGAGGAAGATCAGGCCTGCGACCGCGTCAAACAGGCCAATCACCTTGCTGACCGCGCTTTTCAGAAAGCCGCCCGCCTTGGCGCGCATCTTTTCGACAAAGCTTGGGTTTAGGACATCTTCCTTGACCTCTTCGACCTTCGCCACTTTCAGGATGTGATCGATCGGGGTCGGGAACACGCCCAACGCGCCGGCTTCGCGTAGTGCCCTTTCGGCCTCCGCCCGGACTTTCGCAAACTCACCTTGGGTCAAAGTGCAATCGTCCGGGCGCAAGGTCATTTCTTATCTTTCCAACGAATGAAGGCGAGGTGATCGCGAAGCGCCTTTTCCTCATCTGCTGAGAGGTTTTCGATCGCGAAGGTGGCCGCTCGGCCGTGCTTCACGCCGGGAGCACGATCGCCTGTGGGTGCGATATAGCCCGCCAGCTGCATCAACGCCTCGTACGCCACACCCAATGCCGACGATAAAGCAAACAATATGTGCGGCGAGGGTTTGGTGATCTTTCCTGTCTCCAACTGACTCAAATATGCATTGCTGACCTCCTTCTCCGTCGCCTCCTCAACGTCGCGAAGGGACATGCCGAGCGATTGTCTCACGCTCTTGAGATAGTCGCCCAGCTTGTTGGGCCGCCCCGCATCACTGTCTGTTTCATCACTCATCTGTCCTCCTTGATGATCGCCGGACGCGGAGTCCGAACGATGACACCTTAAGCCGTCTGCTAATTTTGTCAAGCGATCCGCTAAGGATGTGCTTGACATACTTAGCAACCGCTCAATATCATTAGCGGCACCGGCGAATGGCCCGGCGATGCTCTGGAGATTTAATATGGGCACCACTGCAGATGCCGCGTTCAGCCGCGGCGATAACCGTCACACCATCGAAGTGGCGGACGACACCCTCACCTTCCGGTCGGTGGCGATCACCGACCTGACGCCGACCGGCACGCAGCTGGCGAAGGCAGCGGGCTTCAAGCCGCCCGACACGGCCATCGTCCTCCAGATGCTCGCCGATGGCGCCCTGGAAACGATCCGCCCGGACGAGGTGGTCGACCTGCGCCATGACGATGGCCGCTTCATCATCGTGGAGAGCGATCGCCTCTATCTGTTCTCGGTCAACCGTGAGCGTTTTGACTGGCCGGCGCGTGTCGCGACTGGCGCTGTCGTGCGCAAGCTCGGCAAGGTGCCGCGCGACGAGGCCTTGTACTTGGAACGGATCGATGAGCCCGATCGCCTGATCGATGACCGGGATCTCGTCGATCTCGATCGCCAGGGCATCGAGTCTTTCATCTCGCGCAAGCAGCACTGGAAGCTCAATGTTCACGGCGTCGTGATCGAGGCTGCGACGTCGACCATCACCGCTGAAGCGGCGATGGCTCAGGCCGGGTTCGACACGACCAAGCCGTGGCACATCTATTTCAAGGTGGCCGGCGGGCCCAAGCGTGAGGTCCAGCTCGATACGGTCCTCGATCTCGAAACCCCAGGCATCGAGAAGCTGCGTCTGAGCCCGCGTGATGTCGGCAATGGGGAGGCGCCCCCGGCGCCTCGCCGGGATTTTGCGTTGCTGGACGCGGATGCCGAGTATCTGGACCGCCTCAAGCTGCGCTGGGAAACAATTGAAGAGGGTGACCAGCGCCGCTGGCTGGTCATCCACAATTATCCCGTGCCGGCGGGCTATGCGGTTTCGCACACGCTCCTCGCGCTGGAAGTGCCGCCGACCTATCCGGCTGCGCAAATCTATGGCTTTTACGTTTATCCGCCGCTCCAGCTGACTTCGGGGCGCGACATTCCGAGCACGCAGATGCGCGGTACGATCCGCAAGAAGGAGTTCCACGGCTGGTCGCGCAATCGCGGCGCAGTCGGCTGGAACCCGGCCGTCGACAACGTCGTGACGCAACTCGCTTTGGTCGAAGCTGCCTTGGCGAAGGAAGTTGGCGAATGATGCCGGCGAGCACCTTGGCCCTCGCCGGCATCCAGCATAGCGAGGCCCGCAGCCACCTTTTTCCGGGCGATGGCTTCGAAGCCGCGACCATCCTCTTGTGCGCTCGGACGCCTGGTCCCCGGCTCAAACTTGTTGTGCGTGAAATGATTCCCGTGCCGCACGACGCGTGCGCGCGCCGGGTAAGAGACGCTATCACTTGGCCGGGTGCCTATCTGGAAAAGGCCATCGACAAGGGCGACGTCGAAGGGCTGGCTATCATCCTGCTGCATTCGCACCCCGGTGGTCTCTTCGCCTTTTCCGAAGTCGATGACGCCAGCGATGCAATCACCATGTCGAGCCTGTTTCAGGCCTATGGTGATCTGCATGGTTCTGCGATCATGACGCCCGATGGCGCGATCCGCGCCCGGCTGTACGGTCCCGATCTGAAGGCTAGCCCGGTCGACCTGGTCACCGTCTGTTGATTTCCACTGAGAAGTGACCCGGGTTTTCCATCGAGAAGTGACCCGTCTGCGGATTATGTTTCGGGTGTCA
>NZ_JAJGNO010000022.1 GCF_020782235.1 Sphingobium naphthae | reverse complement strand
ACACCCGAAACATAATCCGCAGACGGGTCACTTCTCGATGGAAAACCCGGGTCACTTCTCAGTGGAAATCAACACCGTGGCGCACTTCACCTGATAGATGGTAGACGGAACGCGGGGGAAGCGCGACGCTGGCGCGTTCGAACCCGGCGCCTGTCCCACGGCGCAGGCGAAGGACAGCTTCGGCGCCAAGCGAGATGCCGATTATATGCTCGAACACTGGCCTGTCCTTATGCCAGCCGATGCCAGCGCCCGGATCGTAGCGGATCAGCAGAGCTTGGACGAGATCGTCTGCCGCAAGCCCAGCGAACGCGGCTGCGCGGCTTCGCACGCCGAGGAGCCAATCCGGCATCGGCTCTGCTGGTGCGAATCGGGCATGCTCGAAGTCGTAGTTCCAACCGTAAGAGCAGGTGAGGCGCTTGCCCGTCCATCGCTGGAAGCGGAAGGGGGTGAGGTCGCTGCCATCGACATGCGCGATGAGCGCAGCTTCTTCCGCTCTGGTCAGCACCTTGTCACGCATAGCTAGCCCGGGAACGGCAGGTGTGTCGAACAAATCGAACATTGCGTTCATTTGAGCCATCGTGTGGCGGCGTAGGGGACAGGCGGATTCATGTCGCTCATGAGCATATAGGGCGGACGGCTGACGATTTGAGGGACGGAGCCGTTTGAGACAGGCCGCCCCGGGTCCGCACTTGGCGAACGATTCCATTATAGGCGGCATGCATGCCCTGGCTCCGACCGATCTCATGATCGGAGCCTGCCGCCTCCCAGAAGGCGACCAGCCATTCGTCCGGGCAATGACCACGCAGTACCCAGAGCGCGAGCGCCACACCGCGTGTGCGCGCTTCGCCCTTCATGGCCGCCGCTTCGCGCAGGACGTCGAGCGCGCGCGTAATCGTTCCTGCTGGGCTCACCGCCATGTCAGTGGAAGTCATGACTGCGGATGGGGAGGAGCTCATCCTGTGGAGCACGCGTCGGGAACGGCGGCGAGGACAATGTGCGGCCACTGGGGAACGCCGGGTCGCGCGGATCGGGGCCACCGCCATGCGAGGCGCCATTGCCCCGTCCGGGGGCGACGGTAAAGTCCGTCCGCCCGATCGAGCGCAGCATCGCGTCATGGTCGACGATGCGATCGCAGATGATGTGGATGACCTCGCCTTCCTTCTGCAGCCGCCCGCGCATGGCGATCATAGAGGCGGACATGACCTGGCGGCGATAGGTCTCGAACCGGTCGGGCCAGAGGATCCCTTGGGCGACACCGGTCTCGTCCTCGATCGTGACGAACAACACACCCTTGGCGGAGCCCGGTCGCTGGCGCACGAGGATGACGCCCGCTACCTCGATGTTGCGGCCGTCACGGATCGAGGAAAGATCGGCGCAGCGCACGATCCGCATGGCGTCCAGTTCGGCGCGCAGGAACTGCAGCGGATGGCCGCGGAGGGAAAGCTGGGTCGATCGATAGTCCTCCACCACTTCGCGGCCAGCAGTCATCGGAGTCAGCGCGACATCGGGTTCCAGCCCTTCAGGCGAGAAGGCGGCGGCGCGGCCGTCTGCCGCCGCGAACAAGGGCAGGGGCGCTTCGCCAAGGCCCTTCACTTTCCAGAGGCCCTGCCGCCGATCCTGGGCGAGGCAATGGAAGGCGTCGGCTTCGGCTAGGCGCTCGATCGCGGCGCGGGGCACCCTGGCGCGGCGCCAGACATCCTCGACGCTTTCGTACGGCGCTGGACCACGCGCGGCGACGATGGTCGCGCCATGGGCATTGGCCAAACCACGCACGCTGCGCAAGCCCAGACGCACGGCAAGATAGCGTCCGCCCGTCTGTTCCAGCGTGCAGTCCCAATGGCTGTGATTGATCGAGACCGGCCGCACGTCGACTCCATGATTGCGCGCATCCCGCACGATCTGGGCTGGCGCATAGAAGCCCATCGGCTGGGCGTTCAGAAGCGCGGCGCTGAAAATGTCAGGATGATGATATTTCATCCAGCAGGATGCGTAAGCGATCTTGGCGAAGGAGGCGGCATGGCTTTCGGGAAAGCCGTAGCTGCCAAAACCCTCGATCTGCTTGAAGGTGCGCTCGGCGAACGCCTTCGTGTAGCCATTGGCGATCATCCCGCCGACCAGCTTGTCGTAGAAGTGGCTGACCCCGCCGGTGAGCTTGAACGTCGCCATGGCGCGGCGCAGCTGATCGGCCTCGACCGGGGTGAAGCCGGCGCCCACGATCGCCACTTTCATCGCTTGTTCCTGAAAGAGCGGAACACCCAGCGTCTTCTCGAGCACCGCGCGAAGCTGCGGCTTTGGATATTCGGGCTTCTCCTTGCCTTCCCGGCGACGCAGATAAGGATGGACCATATCGCCCTGGATGGGGCCGGGGCGAACGATCGCGACCTGGATGACAAGATCGTAGAACGCCCGCGGCTTCATGCGCGGCAGCATCGACATCTGCGCCCGGCTCTCGATCTGGAATGTGCCGAGCGTATCGGCCTTCTGGATCATGCCGAAGACTTGCGGATCATCCTCCTGCAGATCAGCCATGGTCTTCGTGATGCCCTTGTCCTGTTCGAGCAGCGTGAAGGCGCGGTTCATGCAGCCAAGCATCCCCAGACCCAGGACATCGACCTTCATGAACTTCAGCGCGTCGATATCGTCCTTGTCCCATTCTATGATCTGTCGGTCTTCCATGCGTGCAGGCTCGATCGGCACCAGGTCGTCGAGCCGATCCTGCGTCAGAACAAAGCCGCCAGGATGTTGGGAGAGGTGGCGGGGCGTCCCGATCAGCTGGCGGGCGAGATCGAGGGTGAGCTTGAGGCGATGATCCTCGGCGTTCAGGTTGAGGCTTTCGATCTGCTCCTGCGGGATGCCGTCCATCGACCAGCCCCAGACAAGGCCGGTCAGCATCTTGGTGAGATCGCGCGGCAGCCCCAGAGCCTTGCCGACCTCAGCGACCGCGCCGCGAGTGCGGTAGCGCGTCACCACCGCTGTCAGCGCCGAACGATCGCGGCCATAGCTGTCATAGATCCACTGAATGATCTCCTCGCGCCGTTCATGCTCAAAATCGACGTCGATGTCGGGCGGCTCGCGCCGTTCGCCAGAGACGAAGCGCTCGAAGAGCAACTCGTGCTGGATCGGATCGATCGAGGTGACGCCCAGCAGATAGCAGACGCAGCTATTGGCCGCCGAGCCGCGCCCCTGGCACAGAATGCCGCGGCGTCGGCTTTCGGCCACGATGGAATATACGGTCAGGAAATAGGGCGCATAATCGAGCTCGCCGATGAGCCGTAGCTCATGGTCGATCTGCTGCCGATAACGCTTGGGCACGCCATTGGGGAACTTGGCGCTCGCTGCCTGCTCCGTCAATGCCGCCAGCGCTTGCTGGGCGGTGCGGCCATGCATCACCTGCTCATAGGGATATTGATACTGTATTTCGCCCAAGTCGAAACTGCACTGCGCGGCGATGTCGGCGCTCGCCTGGATAGCGTCGGGGAAAGCGGCAAAGCGCCGTTCCATCTCGGCGGGCGATTTTAGATCCCGATCCATGAAGCGCTCGCGCCGAAACCCCAGCTCGTCGATGGTGCAGCGCTCGCGGATGGCGCTCACGACATCCTGCAATGGCCGCCGCTCGCTGCTGTGATAGAGGATGTCACCTGTGGCGACGCAGCGAATGCCATGCGCACGCGCCAGCGCATCCAAGCGATGCAGCCGGTCGAGATCATCCGGACGCCGACGAAGCGAGAGCGCGCAAAAGGCCCGATCGCCGAAGACAGTGCGCAGGTCGCGAAGCTGCTCTGCCATCACTGCGTCCGGCATGTCCGGCACGAGGATCGCGACCATATCCTCGGCATGGTCCGCGACATCCGCCCATTCGAGGATGCAGCAGCCCTTGCCGCCGCGCGCCTTGCCGATCGAGAGCAGCCGCGTCAGCCGCGACCAAGCGGCTCGGGTCCGGGGGTAGAGCAACAGCGCACGTCCGTCGGTGAGATCGACCCGACTGCCCGGGATCATGCGCACGCCCGTCGCCTTCTGACCCGCCCAACCACGCACCACCCCGGCGACCGAACCGCGGTCAGCAAGCCCCATCGCCCTGTGCCCCAGCAGCGCCGCCGCCGAGAACAGCTCTTCAGGCGAGGACGCGCCGCGCAGGAAGGAGAAGTGGCTGGTGACCTGCAATTCGACATAGGTGGTCGCAGGGATGATGCTGGCGCTCATCCGAACAGTCCATGCATATGCCAGCTCAAGTCACCGGTCTGGGGGTCGACGCCATCACCGCGCCGGAACAGCCAGAAGCGCTGGCCACTCTCCGCCTCGACCCGGAAATAGTCCCGCAACGCCCATTTCTCGCTCTGGCTGCGCCACCATTCGCCATGAATGCGCTCGGGGCCGTCTCCAGCCACCACGCGATAATCCTGCCGTCGCCAGGAGAAGCGTCGCGGCGGATGGTCGGGCATCAAAGCCACCACATTGGACAAAAGCTCGGGTCGGCGCAGCAGCCGAACCGGGCGCTTCCAACATGGCCAGGCTCGAGGCGCATCCAGAGGTGCGATGAGCCGAACCGCTCGCTCGGGAACGTCGCTTTCATGGGCGGACAATCGGAACAGCGCGGCTTCCCCGACACGCGCGCTTAGCTGATCGACCAGCGGGCCGAGATCACCCCCCTTGCGCGACGTCTCCAGCAGGGCGCCTGCTGCCTCGGCGCCAAGCGGCTCATGATGGGGCACAGCCAGATGCATCGTCTCGATGCCGAGGCCCGGGTCAACCTGCGCGAGCCTGAGGCCGAACATGCGCTTCAGGTGCCTGGCATCGCGCGTCGCCCGCGATGCGCCGATGCCGAGCCGCTGCGGCTCGCCATCCACTCGGACCGCTGTGAGCAGGACCGTACGCGCGCCGACCCCGCGCTGGAGGAGTAGAATGACCAGGTCATCGACTAAGTCGGAGATGACCTGCGTAATGCTTTCCGCCGTGCCGATTGGCTCGAGAAGGTGTCGTGTCACGACTAGAGCATCTGTTGGCGCGACCGGAATGATCGGTTCCGATACGAGCCCACGGGCCTGATCGAGACGTTCGACTGTCTTCAGGCCAAGGCGCCTGGCCAGTGGTCCGCGCGGCATCGAATAGAGATCGGCGATGTTTTCGAGCCCGAACCGAACCGCCGACACGAGAGCCTCGGGTTCAAGCCGGAGCGCTACAAGCGGCAAGTCGGCCAAGGCCTGCGCCTCCTGGCCAGCGGTGAGCAGCGTCATGTCCTCGCGGCCGAACCGCGCCAGAGCATAAGCAGCGCCGGGCGTGCCGGCGATGGCGATGCGTGCAGTAAAACCAAGGCGCTTGAGGAACGCGCGCAGTCGACGGCAGAAGCGCTCTTCGCCACCGAACAAGTGGGTCGTGCCAGTCAGATCGAGCCAAAGGCCATCCTCGCCTGAGATGCTTGCCGTGGGCGTCCAGTGTCGGGCGGCATGGAGCGCCAGCCGATCAAGCAGAGCACGATCCGCATCCGGCTCGGCGGCTCTCACGTCGAGATCAGCCACCAGCGCGCGGGCGTGCGCGGCGACCATGCCCGGCCGCAGGCCAAGATCGAGCGCTGCCGGGCAGGCAGCCGTGATCACATCGCGCTGCCCCGTCCGCAAAACCAGGACGGTTGGCTTCCCCCAAAGGTTTGCCCAGCTGAGCGACGGCGGGGACGCAGCACCACTCACTTCATCCGATGGCATTGCCTTGAAGGGTTGCTCGGCATGCTCGCTCCGCCGCCCCATCTCGCGCATGGTAGGCCGCTGATGCGCAGGCAACGCATCGATCGCCGCCTGCGATGGACGTCCGCTCGTGGTTCCATCCCGCGCCCATCGCGCGCCCGGCCGCCATCCGCCGCCCCTGGGCACGGAGCAGGCGCCTGGGTTGTCATCGAGGGGGGCCGCAAAGCGTCGCCGGGGGCGCTCGTCAGGCGGCGCGGCTGATGGCGCTCTCCCGCGCATCCGCTCGACGCGGCGCAGCCGCTCGATTGCCAGATGCGGCAGGAAGAGCGAGGCGACCCTGGGCATCGCACGCCTCCAGTTCGAGTGAGAAGGGAGCACCATTGCGCTGCCGCACAAGCTCCACTTGCCAGCGCGCACGGCCGACGCCCGGCCAGAGCAAAGGCTCCGATGGGGCACAACCAATCCGCCAGCGTGTCATGGCGGAGGAAGGCGCTGTGAATGGGCAGCGTTCGCGCGCGCGGTGACGGCGATAGAGCAACATAGGGGTCTGTCCATCCAAGGCGGCAAGCTGCAGCCTGCGGGTCGCTGTCATGTCAGCAGACTTCACTTCCGCGATCACGCAGGCCAGCGATCCATCGCGAAGCGCATCCTCTGCGATGGCAAGGACATCCACATCCTTGCGGCCCTGCGCGTAGAGCAGCTTATCGGGTTCAAGACCAACCTGCTGAAGCCCCGGCGCATAGAGATCGAAGACCGTCATCGCCCAGCAGACGGTGCGTTCAGGGTCCGCAGCGAACCGCGCCGCTATGCCGGCAAGAAAGAGCGTGGCGGCGGCATCGTCATTGAGACTGGACGAGGCGGCGGCAAACTCATGAAGACCAGCGCCGTCGATGCCCCCGGTGGCAAGCCTGTCGTCCATTACCTTGATGCCGAAGGACAGGCTTGGCATGGACGGGCCACGTGTCTGCGCGACTGCTTCACGCAGCTCTGCAAGGGGATCGGCCGCCACCGAGGCGGGAAGGGGCGACATGGCGGGCATAGGACATCGACTCAAATGTTCCCTTTATGTTCCTTGCGTGAATGAGATTCGTCAAGGCGGCAATTTTGCCGGCGTTCGACATTAATCCGTTGCATTGTTGGCAGCCGACAGCATTTGCTGAGTCGCGGCGTCTCGATCGGCATTGAAGAAGCGGCTTAGTATCCTGTCGATCAGCGGCGATGGCGCCGCTGCCTCGAAGAGGGTAAGGGACGATCGCAGCTTCATGGCGTCTGTCGTTCCGAAGACGGCGACAGGATCGTTCGTGCCGAGCGCGTCCACGGCCTCGACGCAGATGCGGTAGCGGGGGCCGAGCACAGGGTGGGCCAGATAGGCGCAGGCCTCATCGAGCGAGGCGATGCCATAATATTGCGCCATCTCGCTGTAGCCGAGGCCGCGCAACTGTGGGAAGATGAACCACATCCAGTGCGAGCGCTTCTGCCCCGAGCGGATTTCGGCGAGCGCGGTGGCGTAGGTGTCGGCCTGCGCATCGACAAAGCGGGAGAGATCATCCGTCGTCACAGGATAAGGGCTCCTTGCGCCGGCGGCGTGCCATGAACTTGGGTAACGGGCAGGCTTCCCTCTGGAAGCCAGCGCAGCACCTGGCTCGCTGGCACAGATGGATCCAGCCAGTCAGCCCACTGAATGCGGGTCAGAGGAATAATCTGGCGGTGATGATAAGGGGCGACGTCGGGGCCGGCATCCATGGTCAGCATGGTGAAGGCTTCGCCTGTCGGGCTCTCGCGCCATATGCCGGCGATGCAGAACCAGGGGTGGTCGGCCATGGTGAAGAGCCATTTATCGAGCCGCTTCTGTTTAGGCTCGGCGGGATCGGTGAACTCGTAGAAGCCATCGGCAAGGATCAGGCAGCGATGCGACTCGAACTTGCGACCCTCGCTGCGGAAATTATAGACCGGCTTGCCTTGAGGACTTGGCCAGCTCCAGCGGCGATTGACGAGTTCAGCCATTCCCCGCTGCCCTTCGGCAGCGCGAACGATCGGCGCCATGTCGGTGATGCGGATGTCCTCGCGCGCAGGCACGTTGGGCGCTCCTTCCGGGATTGTAATCTTGATCGACAGGGCTTCTAAGTCCTCGATGATCGAGGCCAGATCGACCAAAAGCCGATAGTCATTGCACATCAATTGCTCCCGTCAGTCGTTCTTTATATGTTCGGCCCAGTACTCGAAAGCCACACCCTGCGACATGACGGCCATTGCGATCCGTTGTGCGATCATCCGCCTTTACCCGGTAAATTCTCAAGGATTGAGATGATCAAGGCGGCCTGGAGTTCCAATCCCTGGTTCCGCGATAGCGTCAGCTACACATTCATCCGCGCTCTGGGGGGCGACTCTTCAGACCTAACGCTTTCGGTTCGCGGCGTCCAAATGCCACAGCCGTAACGGCGAGAATACGTTCCGGGCGTACCGAAAGGACGGCAACGTCTTCTGCCTCGCCGCGAACTGCGAGCTAGCAATGAGAGGCTGGCCGGTCAGCTACCGGATCATCGAGGTCGACGCCAATTCCAAGTTATCAGGCGCGGCATGGGGCCAGGATCGCAAGGCGGAACGCGTAGAAGTGGCCGAGCCATGCCGTGGAGAAGGAGGAGCTGATCGTCACACCGCCTCCCGGCACGTTTCTGGTTGACGAGATACTTACGTTGCTGAAACAAACCAGCTTAGCGGTTTAGTCTCGTCGCAGGGCAAACCATCGGTCGAATCGGATTATCCACCCATTGTGGACGCTCTGCTCCTGATTTGTCATTTAGAACTCCGGACAGTCTCCTATTGGAGAGGCGGTAGTTGACTGAGCGATCAGTAACCGGAGTGGGGGCGGTGCTGCCTGCGGCAGTGGTTGCCCCTCGACAAGATTAATCAGCTGGTGGGTTGCGATCTCGGCCATTTCGCCAAATGGTCGCGCTACGGTGGTCAGTGCGGGGGTCAGCAATTCGGCAACCAGGCTGCCGTCAAAGCCGACAACCGAAAGGGGGCTTGGTACGGCAATGCGACGTTCCGATGCGACCTTCAGCACGCCAGCTGCCATGATGTCGTTGGCGGCAAAAATAGCCGTGGGCAGCGGCGAGAGGGAAAGAAGCTTCTCGGCGGCTGCCACGCCGGAAGCCAGGCTGTAATCCCCCTCGATTTCATGAAGCAAGGCGACCCTGTTGCGATCGAGCGCTTCGATGAAGCCACGACGCCGTTCAATGGCGGATATCATGGACTGGGGACCAGTGACCATCGCGATCCGCTGGTGGCCGAGCGCAACCAGATAATCTGCGACCGCACCGGCTGCGTCGGCTTCGCGGGACAATATGATGCTGCCATAGCCATTGATCGGCACGGCCGAGAGTGCCACGGCGGCAACTTGTTCGGCTTGCAGGGCCTGGGGCAAGCCGATGATCCCGGAAACCGGCGGCAGCACGATCAGGCCATCGATGCGAGACCTGCGGGTAAAGGCAAGCACATCCTCGATCGCGCCTTCTTCTTCCAGTGGCGTGGAATGGCAGATGACCTCATAGCCGCGCCGTGTCGCTTCTCGTCCTACGCCCCGTTGTACGGTGTCCAGGACCAGAGCGTTGCGATCATTATGGACGATACCGATCAGGAAGGACCGGCCCGTCGCCAACGCTCGTGCGCGCAGGCTTGGCCTAAAACTCAGGCTGGTAATGGCCTGCTCGATGCGAGCGCGGGTGTCGTCGCTGACGCGCGGCGAATTGTTGAGGACGCGCGAAACCGTGCGGATCGAAACGCCGGCGCGATACGCCACATCCGAAATGGTCGGCTCGTGGCCATTGTTGAACGAAGCATCGCTATCCATAGCCGAACGCTATGCCGACGGATCGCGTCTGTCACGCGCTACCATCATCATGCCCGTCTATAGACTTGACGCGCGGGTGGGATAGGCATAATCCCGGCAATAAATGATAGCGCTAACTAAAGCGTTTCGAGCATTTTACGGCGGAGCAAATCGAGGCTCCAACTGGCCTTTGCAAGAAGAAGGGGAGGATGGAATGAAGCAGATGCAATCATTGCGCGTGCATTTCCTGACGGGAGCCGCGCTTATTTTTTGTCCCGTTGTGCCAGCGCTGGCACAGGCGCAAAATTCCGCCGAGACGCCGGTTGCCGCCGTCGTCGAGCCGGTGCAGAGCGGTTCGGATGCCGCGACTGCGGATATTGTCGTCACCGGATCGCGCATCGCGCGCAATGGCTTCGATGCATCTACCCCGGTTAGCGTGGTCGGCTCCGAAGACATCAAGCTCTCAGGCAATGTGAACGTCGAAAAGACGCTGGCGCAGTTGCCGCAGGTGGTCGGCTCGCAGCTAGGGAGCGCTACCTCGAATACCGTTCCTGGCGGTTTTGCGGACGTCAATCTGCGCGGCTTTGGTTCGACTCGCAATCTGGTGCTGGTCAATGGGCGGCGCTATGCCATTTACGGCCCGGAGCAGGTCACCGATCTCAACACGATCCCGTCGAGCCTGATTGCGCGCACGGAAATTGTGACGGGTGGTTCGTCGGCCGTCTATGGCTCCGATGCCATCACAGGCGTCGTGAACTTCATCATGCGCGACGATTTCGAGGGCGTGGAAGCGCGCGCCCAGCTCAACATGGATCGTCCCACCGGGACGCCCGTTTACACCGTCGACCTGACGATGGGCAGTAATTTCGCGGATGGTCGTGGCAATCTGGTCGTGTCGGGCAATTATCTCAAGCGCGGATCGATCACGCGCGGACAGCGGGGCAGCTTTGCCTATGACTCGCTCAACGACGGATGTATTGTGCCGGGAAGCGGAGGCCATGACCGAGCTGGTACGCCCTTCACGCCTCCCTCTGGCCTCGGCTGCGTGGCGGGCGGCGGCGAGCTTGGGTTCGTCGCCGGCGGTAGCGGCGATATTCCCAATGGACGCTTCTCCGGCATTCCCGCAGCCGGTGGCTCCAATGCTGCACTGAATGCAGCTTATGCCAATGCGGGTCTTGCATCGATGACGTCCCGAGGCTTCACCTTCAATGATGAAGGCACAGTGGCGCGGCCACAGATCACGCCGCAGGATGATTTCAATCTCGGACCCGATAATTATCTGATCCAGCCGCAGGAACGCTGGATGATCAACAGCTTTGGCCATTATGATTTCACCGATGACATCACCGGTTATATGGAGCTTCACTATAGCAGCAATGTGGTGAACGCCCGACTGGCGCCAACCAATGTCGGGTCGCCGACGCTGTTTGACGTCGACAATCCCTATCTGACGCCGCAGCTGCAGGAAGTGCTCCGCCAGCTTGATCTCGCTGAAACCGGGACGACCACTGTCACGAGCGGCACCGCGACGCAGACGACAACGGCAGGGGATGGTCTCGCTGTGCTAACCGCCGGGCGGCGATATCGCGAGGTAGGCGCTCGCCTGGCCAGCGAACGGCGTAATGTCTTTCGTGGTGCCTGGGGCTTCAAGGGCAATCTGGGGAGCGTGTCGGACAAGGTCCTGACCGATCTCAAGTTCGACGCCTATTACACCTATGCGCGCAGCGAAGACACGTTGCTGCTGCAGAATGCGATTTCGCGCAGCCGGTTGCAGGCGGCCCTGTTGTCGGTCGATGGCGCTGATCCGGTCTGCAACATCTTCGGCCAGAATATTTCCGAAGCCTGTGCCAGCGCGATCCGCATCAATGCCACCAACTCCACCATCGCCACCCAGCAGGTCGCACAGGCTAGCGTGACCGGCACCCTCTTCCAGCTTCCCGCCGGTCCGGTTGGGTTCTCCAGCGGTTATGAATGGCGCAAGACCAGCGCGACCTTCACGCCGGACTCGTTCCTGGCCTCGGGCGACGTCGCTGGCTTCAATCCTGGCCTGCCCACCAAGGGCAGCGTGTCGGTCAACGAGATTTTCGGCGAAGTGCGTGTACCGTTGATCCACGATACGCCATTGGTTGAAAGCCTGATCGCCAATGGGGCCTTCCGCTATTCCGACTATAGCCTGTCTGGCATTGGCGGCCAATGGACCTATCTTGGCGGCCTCGACTGGCGGGTAAACCGCGATCTGGCCTTGCGCGGCCAATATCAGCGCGCGATCCGGGCGCCCAATGTGAACGAGCTTTATGGCGGCGTGACGCGCGTTGTCGGCGTTGCGACCGATCCTTGTTCCTCGCGCGCGTCGGCCGCCCAGCAGACCGACGCAGTTCGTGCAGTTTGCGTTGCAACAGGGGTCCCGGCCGGCGCTGTATTCACCGATGCGGTCCAGCCAAACGCCATCATGCCGGCTGATTTTGGCGGCAACGTCAATCTGGGTGCCGAAAAATCCGATACCTTCACGCTGGGCGCCGTGTTCACCCCGAGTTTTGCTCCCAAGCTCTACATCAGCGTCGACTATTTCAATATCTCGCTCGACGGGGCCATTTCGTCGCTGGGCGGTGGTCTGCAAAATACGCTCAACCTGTGCTACACCGTCATTCAGGACGCCAATAGCGAGTTCTGTCAGGCGATCGTCCGCAATCCCAATACGGGCGAGATCAACGATCCCTATGTGGCGCAGATCCGCAATGCCAATACCGGCAAGCTCAAGACATCAGGCATCGATTTCGCGATGCGTTACTCCTTCGATGTGGGCTTTGCCTTGCCGGGTTTGGGCACCAACAGTTCCTTTGATCTGAGCACCAACCTCACTTATCTGGACGAGTTCACGTCGACGCCGGTCGCGGCGCTGCCCGACATCAAGAATGAATGTGCCGGCGCCTATGGGCCGACCTGCGGCCAGCCGCTGCCGCGATGGCGCGCGACGTCGCGCGTCACCTGGAATATTGAGGATCTGAGCCTTAGCCTGCGGCATCGCTATATCGGCAAGGTCACGACCGACCGCTATGTCGTTCCAAATCGTCAAGGGGCGGACAATGCGCCCAGTCTCGACAGTTTTGCCTATCCGGTGCTGAACGATCAGAATTATTTCGACTTGTCGTTCAATTACAAGTTGCGCCAAGGAATGGAAATTTTCGGCGGCGCGAACAACATGTTCAACAACAAGCCGCCGGTCACCACCCAGGGGCCGAATGCCAACACCTTCTCGGCGACCTATGATGTGCTGGGAACCGAGTTCTTCATCGGCGCATCGCTGAAATTCTGAGGACGAGGCAGGATGGCGGGGGCAGTTGAGCTGTTCCCGCCTTCATCATGACAAGGGAATGGATGATGGGTTTTGACCGGCGAAGCTTCCTGCACGGCGGCGCATTGGCAGGCATGGCCGGGATCGTGCATCCGGTTTTTGCGGCCGCCGATGCGGGCTTGGGATCGGCTGCAGGGGCAATTGGCGGGATCGTCGATGTTCGCCAGTTCGGCGCCAAGGGCGACGGCATCGCGATCGATAGCGGCGCGATCAACAGGGCGATCGATCATGTCGCCGGGCTGGGTGGCGGCACGGTCTATTTCCCGGCCGGTTCCTATGCCAGCTACACGATCCGGATGAAGAGCCGGGTCACGCTGTTCCTGGCGGGTGGCGCTGTCCTGCTGGCGGCGGCGCCAACCGATACGCAAGGCTATGACCATGCTGTGTTGATTTCCACTGAGAAGTGACCCGGGTAGGGCGTAAATTTCCGCTGAGAATTGACCCATGTTGAACTCGTCC
>NZ_JAJGNO010000021.1 GCF_020782235.1 Sphingobium naphthae | reverse complement strand
GACACCCGAAACATAATCCGCAGACGGGTCACTTCTCGATGGAAAACCCGGGTCACTTCTCAGTGGAAATCAACACGTCGGGTAAAAGGAAGGAGGGGGCTGCCCTCCCTCATTCCTGATGGCGCCACGTCCGGTCGCAGACAGCGAACGGAAATCCGCCGCTAAACCACGACCGGCGAGGGGGCATGGCCAGCGGATCCGAAGACCCGCAGATAGCGCTCGATCTCGGCGGGATCGCCGGTCGCCTTGGCGGGATTGTCGGACAGCTTCACCGCCGGACGTCCGTTCGCGCTTGTGACCTTGCAGACGAGGGAAATCGGCTCCAGCCCTTCGTCACCGTCGGGATCGCAGCCGCGAAAATCATTGGTGAGGTTGGTGCCCCAGCCGAAGCTTGTCCGCACACGCCCGTTGAAGTGCCTGTATGTCGCCTCGATCGTATCGACATCCATGCCGTCGGAGAAGATCAGCAGCCTGGTGCGCGGATCGACGCCCTGATCCTGCCACCAGCGGATGATCTGCTCGCCGCCTTCGATGGGCGGGGCGCTGTCGGGGCGGAAGCCGGTCCAGTCCGCAAGCCAGCCGGGCGCATCGCGCAGAAAGGCGGTGGTGCCGAAGGCGTCGGGCAGGGCTATAAGCAGATTGCCGTTATAATGCCGTCGCCACGCCTCCAGCACCTGATAGGGCGCGCGGGCGAGCGATGCATCGTCCCCGGCCAGCGCGGCGGCGACCATGGGCAATTCATGCGCGTTGGTGCCGATGGCCTCCAGATCGCTGTCCATGGCAAGGAGGACGTTAGACGTGCCGATGAAGCGGTCGCTCAACCCTTCCTTCAGCGCCTCGACACACCAGCGCTGCCACAGGAAGCCGTGCCGCCGCCGGGTGCCGAAGTCCGAGAGGACGAGATCGGGCAGCAGCTTCAGCCGCTCCACCTTCTCCCACAGCCTGGTCTTGGCGCGCGCATAGAGGATGTCGAGCGCGAACCTGCCCTTGTTGCGCATGGCCGCGCGCGATTTCAGTTCGTTGAGGATGGCGAGCGCGGGAATCTCCCACATGGTCGTGTGCGTCCATGGACCCTCGAAGCAGAGTTCATACTGACCGTCCACCTTGCGCAGCCGATAGTCGGGCAGGCGGAAATCGGCGAGCCAGGCAATGAATTCCGGGCTGAACATCTGCTGCCGCCCATAGAAGCTGTTGCCGGTCAGCCATATCAGCTCCTTTTTGGCGAAGCGGACCTCCCGCGCATGGTCGAGCTGGGCGCGCAGCTCCTCCTCGTCGATGATGTCGGCGAGACGGACCGAGCGGGTGCGGTTGATGACGGAGAATGTCGCCTCCACATCCGGATGAATGTGCCGGATCATCTGGAGCATGAGGAGCTTGTAGAAATCCGTGTCGAGCAGGCTGCGGACGATAGGGTCGAGCCGGAAATTATGGTTGTAGGTGCGTGTCGCGATGTCAGTGACGGTCATGCTGCGATCCTCCGTGCCATGCGGGTTCGGCCACGTCGCGCCGGCGGGCAGCTTCCCTCCGTCATGCAATCCTGTCGAGCAGATCGTCCAGCGAAGGATCAGGCGGGGGCACCGCATAGCCCGCCTCCAGCACCCATCCCGTGACTTGCCGCCTGGTGCTGAGGCTGAGGCTGCTCCGCAGCCGCTCCTGCAGGCCCTGGATGATCGCCATCTTGCGCTCGCGCAGCTTGATGAGTTCACCGGCGGGGAAGCTCATCGCTTCGCGAAGTCCCGTCACTGAGGAGATGTTGCCGAGGTTGCGGCGGGCAGAGTAGACGATGTGGGACACCACCTCCCTGCGGCCGGTGAAGCCGCTTTCCTGAACGAGGCTCAGGCGATGGAGGGCATAGAGGCCAATCACGGCCGATACGAGGAAGAAGAATTCCCAGTGCGTGAACATGACGCCGAGTTCGGCCGCGCCCTCAGGGCTGGTCCATCGCACGGCAAGGGTGAGCTTGCGCGCGGCGAAGAAGTCGCTGGCCCAGCCGCCGATGATGGGCGCCATGCCGGCGGCGATTGCGCCGATAATGGCGTTGGAGGCGAGATAGCCGGTCGCCGCGCCGCCGGGGCTGAGCTTCAGCACGATATTGCCGGAAGCCAGCCCCACGCCCGCCGCCGCCGCGCCCATGATGATGTGCAGCATGACGAGATAGGCGGACCGGGCTGTCATGCCGTCCACATCGCTGGCAAAGGCCATGGCGACGATGGAGAAGATGAACAGTGGCGTGGCCACGCTCAGCACCGACTTGTTGGAGAAATGATCGCTCAGGCGGCCCCATCCCCGGATGACGGCGAGGTTCGCGATCTGGCTGATGAAGCTGAAGATCAGCACGAACCCCATGCCGAAGCCGAGTTCGCGCACGAAATAGACGGTGAAGAACGGCGTTGCGAGGTTCACGGCGAATTGCCAGCTTGCAAGATAGCGCAGCATCTGCCGGAAGTTCCTGTCGCGCAGCGGCCCGGTCAGCAACCGCCGGATCGGCACATCGTCACTGCCGGGGGGCATACGTGGCTCCGGCACGCGGGCGAGCGCGACCGTGCTGACGAGACCGCAAGCGAAGCCGAAAAGGTAGAGGCCGCAGAAGATGCTGTTGCCGAAAGCCCGGTCCGTCCCAGCCTGCTGGAGCGCGTAGGCTCCGACAATAGTAGCGACCGCGCTAACCGCCGTGCCGAACAGGGTCCGCCGGGCAAAGAAACGCCCAAGCTCCTCCTCCGGCACGAGGTCGCGCATCCAGCTGTTCCAGCTACACGCACCCACCGCGTTGAGGCCGTAGTGCAACAGGGCCGCCGCCATCAGGGATGCGGCGGCGACATTACGGTCGGGGATGAACGGCACGACGGCGTAGATGGGCAGGGCGAGCCGCGCGAGAAAAACACTGATGACGGAGATGCGGCGGCGCGTGCGCAACCGCTCCACCAGCGAAACTGCGGGTGCCTGCAAGATCTGGGTGAACAGGGGGATGGCGGCCAATATGCCGATCTGGACCGTACTCACGCCGACATGCAGCGCGAGCGCAAGGAGCACCACGCCGCTGTTAAGGGCGCCTATGGCGGTGGCGAAGGAGGCGTCGACCAGCAAGGCCCTCAGGCCCTGCTGTACCTCCCGTTCGGACACCTCATCCTGCGGTTCCAGCACGCGTGACGTCCATCTGGCTCGTGAAAGGTCCGGCTCACAACGCGCGAGACGGAAAAGGGAGCCGGATCAATATCATGCGTCGGCAACGACGGTCGTTCCGGCGCGCGCGCCGGTGGCTGCGGGCTGGCGGTCGGCATCCCAGCGCTGCTTCAGGCGGCGATAGGTAGCAAGCGCCTGACCGGCCACCTGATCCATGTTATAATAGCGATAGGTCGCCAGCCGGCCGACAAAGCTCACATCGGGCTGGGCGAGCGCCAGCGCTTCGTAGCGCTTGAACAGCGCCTGGTTCTCGGCGCGTGGAATGGGATAGTAGGGATCGCCCTCACCGCTCGGATATTCATAGGTGATGCTGGTGCGCGGCGCGGTCTGGCCGGTCAAATGCTTATATTCGGTAATGCGGGTGTGCGGAACGTCCTCTGACGGATAGTTCACCACGGCCACGGGCTGAAATTGTTCCTGATCCACCGTTTCGTGCCGGAAGTGCAGGGAGCGGTAGGGAAGCTTGCCGTAGCAATAGCCGAAATATTCGTCGATGGGTCCCGTGAAGACGAGGTGCTGATGCGGATAGGCCTGCCGCACTTCGGTAAAATCGACGCCGAGCAGCAGGTCGATGTTCGGATGGTCGAGCATCCGTTCGAACATATGGGTGAAGCCGTCTCTCGGCATGGCCTGGTAGGTGTCGGTGAAATAACGGTCGTCGGTGTTGGTTCGCGTCGGCACGCGTGAGGTCACCGACTTGTCCAGTTCCGACGGGTCCATTCCCCATTGCTTGCGGGTGTAACCCTGGAAGAAAGTCTCGTAGAGTTCGCGTCCCACCGCCGAGATGACGACATCCTCCGACGTGCGGACGATATCCACGGGCTCTGCGCGGGAGGCCAGGAAGGCGGCGGCCTCCTCCTCCGTCCGCAGATCAAGATGGTAGAGGCTGTTCACCGTCGTGCGGTTGATTGGCATCGGTACCAGGCGGTCGCCGACAGCCGCGAGCACGCGGTGCTCATAGCCACGCCATTCGGTGAACTGCGAGAGATACTCGAAGATGTCGGCCGAATTGGTGTGGAAGATATGGGGGCCATATTGGTGGATGAGGATGCCGGCATCGTCCAGTCGGTCATAGGCGTTGCCGGCGACGTGCGGCCGCTTGTCCACGACCAGCACCCGCTTGCCCGCGTCGCGTGCGAGCCGTTCCGCCATGATCGCGCCGGCAAAGCCTGCCCCGACGACCATGACGTCATAGGATTGCGGGCGGTCTCCGTCTGCGCCAATAGGCGACACCACGGGATAGACGTGGCTGCTGCGTTGCACCGCTTCGTCAATGAGGTTGCTCATCGCGCATTGCGTGAGATCCCAGCTCTCCCCTGCGAGCCGCGCGTCGACGGCGGCCAGCCAGCCGTTTGTGCGGGAGAGGGTAAGCGCCGCGTCGCAGGCGGCGACGAAAGCGTCCCGCCCGTCCGCGATGCGCACCGCCTCGACATCGCCATAGCCGCGCACGACGTCACGCACCGGGGTAGAGACGACGGGGCAGCCCGCGGCGAGATATTCGGGTGTCTTCGTGGGACTGATGAAGCGTGTCGCCTCGTTGATGGCGAAGGGCATCAGGGCGACGTCCCAGCCGCGTAGATAGTCGGGCAGTTCGGCATAGCCCTTGCCGCCCAGATAATGGAGGTTGGGGCGGCGGGGCAGGTCGGCGTCGCTGATCTTCACCACTGGCCCCACGATGACGATGGACCATTCGGGCCGCGCGTCCGCCAAACCTTCCAGCAGCGCGAGGTCCATCCGTTCGTCCACGACGCCATAAAAACCGAGGCGCGGGGAGGGGAGCTCCGCCTGATCCTCCGGCTCCGGACCAGCGGCGCGGGCGGTCGAGAAGTGGGTGGCGTCGACGCTGGATGGAAAGGCATGGACCGAAGGATGGCGCGCGGCCTTTGCCTCGTAGAGACTGTGCCCGCCGGTGAAGACGAGGTCGCAGCTGTCGAGCAGCCGCTGCTCAAGCGGGAGAAGCTCTGACGGCGCGCCCTTGAAGTTCGCCAGCTCGTCCATGCAGTCATAGACGATGCAGTCCGCCGCCAGATGGTCGGAGAAGGGCAGCATCATCGGCGTATAGTACCAGCAGATGAGCGGTCGCGCCGGATCGCGGGTGATCGCGCCGTCGAGCAGGGCGCGCAATGTTTCCGTCTCCTCATGCCGGCTGAGGCCGGCGGGGAGGTGCGGGGTGAGGATGGTGACGCCGGAACAGTCGCAGACATGGGTGTCCAACGTCGCACTTGGCGCATCGTGGATCGGCTCTTCCCAAACGATGACCTTCCGGTCCCGGGCGAAGCGGCTCATCAGATGTTGCGGCCGCTGATAGACGAAGTTCCAGCGCAGGTGACTGAAGCAGATGAGCGTGCCGCCGCCCTCCGTCGGGCTGTCGGGGTTGATGGCGTCGACGTCGCTTGGAATGCCGCTCATGTCTGGAACCTTGCTGAATGATGAACATCGGCAACACGCCGTTCATCGCTCCGGTTCCTGTACAAACCGGCCCAAGTTCAAAGAGATAACACAAGATATCAAGTCGAGAGCGGAAACCTGATCCATGTCAGTCGTTCTGGCGAAGGTCTGGGAGATATGTACGATGAAGAGGCATCTGGAATTATGGGGTGGGCCGGAGTGCACCATCAACAGGGTTCGGGATACATATCAGGATCAGTTCGAGCGATGCGGCCACTATGATCGGATCGACGATCTGAATCTATTTGCCGACATCGGCATAACGACGATCCGTTATCCTATATTATGGGAATGCATTGCGCCTGATCGGCCCGGACAGCATCTCTGGCAGGGCGTGGATGCGCGGATCGACCGGCTGCGCGCACATGGCATCGACGTCATTGCCGGGCTTGTCCATCACGGCAGCGGTCCCTCCTACACGCATCTCCTCGACGATGACGGTTTCGCGCGGGGTCTCGCTGATTTCGCGGCCCGCGTTGCGGAGCGCTATTCCTGGATCAACCAGTGGACGCCGGTCAATGAGCCGCTCACCACGGCGCGCTTTTCGGCGCTTTATGGCCATTGGTATCCGCATGTCCGCGACGAGGGCGCGTTCTGGCGCGCGCTCCTCAACCAGATCGACGGAACCCGGCTCGCGATGCAGGCCATTCGCAGGGTCAATCCCGCCGCGCGGCTCGTTCAGACGGAGGATCTCGGCCGCACCTTCGCCACTGCCGAGTTGCGCGAGCAGGCTGCGTTCGAGAATATCCGGCGCTGGGCGACATGGGACCTGCTGTTCGGGCGCGTACGGCGCGGTCATCCGCTGTGGCGGCGCATGGCCGCGCACGGGCTGGAGCACAGGCTGGAGGCCATTGCGGCCGATCCCTGTCCGCCAGACATCATCGGCATCAACCATTATCTGACCAGCGAGCGGTTCCTCGACCATCGCATGCAGCGCTATCCCGCCCATGCGCATGGCGGCAATGACGGGCAGCGCTATGCCGATGTCGAGGCGATCCGGGTGCTGGAGCCGCCCCCGCCCGGTCTGAGGGGCGTGATAGAGGAGGCGTGGGACCGCTATGCGACCCCGATCGCGGTCACCGAAGTCCATAATGGCTGCACGCGCGAGGAGCAGCTGCGCTGGCTGGCGGAGGCGTGGGATTGCGCCGAGGATCTGCGCAATGAGGGCGTGGACGTGCGAGCGATCACGCTCTGGTCGCTGCTCGGCAGTAGCGGATGGAACACGCTGCTGACCGCCCCCGGCATCTATGAGCCGGGCATATTCGACGTCAGTAGCGGAACGCCGCGCGCGACCGCTCTCGCAGCGCTCGGCACGGCTCTGGCCACTGGCGCTGCACGGCATCCGCTTGCAGCGCAGCCGGGCTGGTGGCGTCGGCCGATCCGGCTTGAATATCCCGCCGTCCGCCGTCCTGCCCCGGCCGTGCAGCACCGGGCGGACAGTTGCAGGGAGCGTGCGCCCATGGGTCGGCCCCTCCTGATCATGGGCGCGACAGGAACCCTGGGGCAAGCGTTCGCGCGGGCCTGTACGCTCCGCAACATACCGCATGTGCTGACGGCGCGGCACGCGCTCGACATCACCAGCGAGGCCAGCATCGGGGCTGCGCTGGACCGGCACGATCCCTGGGCAGTGGTGAACGCCGCCGGCTGGGTACGGGTCGACGAGGCGGAAAGCCATGCCGCCCGTTGTTTTGCGGCGAACAGCGACGGCCCGGTCCGCCTTGCGCGGATGGCGGAGGAGCGGGGGCTTGCCACCCTCAATGTCTCAAGCGACCTCGTCTTCGGGGGCAAGGCGGAAGGGGCCTATGTCGAAACCGACGCGCCCGACCCGCGCAACGTCTATGGCGAGAGCAAGGCGCGCATGGAGGAGGGACTTCTCGCCCTGGCGGGGACGCATCTCATCGTTCGCACCGCAGCCTTCTTCTCTCCCCATGACGAGTTCAACTTTGCCGTCGCGGTCGCTCGCGCCCTGACGGCGGGGCAGCCGTTCGAGGCCGCGGCGGACCAGCGGATCACGCCGACCTATGTGCCGCATCTCGTCAGGGTCGCGCTCGACCTCCTGATCGACGGTGAGCAGGGCCTCTGGCACCTCACCAATGAGACGGAGCTATCATGGGCAGAGTTCGCGGAAGCCGTCGCGGACAGCCTGAACCTGCCCCGGCATCTGATCCGCGCCGTGCCGGGCGCCCGCCTGAACCAAATGGCGCCACGCCCCTCCCGCGTACCGCTCGCGACGGGGCGCGGGGCGCACCTGCCGTCTCTTGCGGATGCCCTCGGCGAGTTTGCGCGGCATGAGAAGAGGCAGCAAGCGGTGCGCGAGCTTGCATGACATGCAAACGGCCATGGATCCGAAGACCCATGGCCGCCGAACATTCAGCCGTCTTACATCCAGCCGTCGAGATCGTCGGGGATGTTGCTCAGCGTACCCTTGCCGGTGATGGCGTTCAGATCGAACGGCTGCGCCTCCAGGAAAAATTCCAGCTGGTCACGCGATGTCACAAGCGAATTGATCACGCGGACTTTCAGGCCTTTGAAGTTCGGGCCGTCGATGCGCAGCGCCTTCAGCGTGACTTTCGATCCATGCGGTATCTTCACGAAGCGCGGATAGTTCAGCAGGCGAAAGTCCGGCTGAACGATCTCAAGCTCGACGTCGATCGGGCCAGCATTCGCGATCTCCATCTCGCCTGAGTTTCCGATCAGAAACTCTGACGGCGAATATTTGGTGAACGACATCTTCAGGACCGCGTTCATCACCGTTTGAACATTCTCGCGCGTGCCGAAGAAAGTGTCGCGGAAGAGGCCGACCGTACGACGCTTTTCCAGCGCATCCTTGAAGGCCGCTTCATCCTCTCCCTGCGTCAGGAACAGGGTGGCGACGCGGTGATCCATCCCCGCCGCCTCCTGCTCCAACGCGGTCCCGAGATGAGCGTCCGTAGTCGCCGCGATATAGAGGTTATATTTCAGGGCCACGTCCATCGCGCTGGGGTGGATGAAATCGCTTTGCGCAACCTCAATCCCCGACAGCAGACCCTCTGAAAACATCCGTTCGAGGAACGGCGTCACCACTGCCTCACCAGGGGAGGAGGAGGGGATGGTCGGATGATTCCACTGGCAGATGGCGCCCTGCCGCTTCGCTTCGCGGAACCGTGCTTCCAGATCTTTCTCGTCCGCGCTGGTCCGGTTCCAGTCGACCCGGAGCTGCCCGCCCGTCTGCTTGAAGGTGCTGTAATGGACTTTCCCCGGGTTCAGCGCATTTGCATCCTTGAGGAAGTGACAATTGAAATGCCCGATCGCGCGCGTGATCTCCGACCCGAGCGAGAGTTTCATGCCGCCGAGGCCAAGCATGCCCGAAGAGATGAACGCGCGGCCGATTTCATAGCTGCGGTTCTTGTTGGTGCCGGTGTCGCGGATCTTTGGCGTGATGATGTCATGTTCCGTGAAGGACACGAACTTAAGCCCGTCATGCGCCGCTTCTGCGAGGCGAAGCGTCGGCCAGGCCGAGCCGTCCGAGAATACGGTGTGCAGGTGCAGGTCGCCGGCGAAAATATGATGTCCGTCCTTCGTATCGGGGAAGATCAGACGCGCGGGCGACGGCGGCCGCTGATCGGATTGCGTCACGAACTCGGCGGAAGCTTCTCCGGCGGTGAACAGCCCTGCGAGCATAGCGAGAGCGGAAACCATTGCGCGGAAGTTTCTATGCTTAACCATAAGATCTCCTGATGAAGGTGGTGTTTGATGAATGGGCTTTGATATCGGTCGTGAAATCAGATTCACCGCACCCACATTGCGCTGGGTTCAGAACTTGTATCCAAGCGTGATGCCATAGGTGCGCGGGGCCGCCGGGAGGTCGGTGCTGGTCGTGGCGGAGTTGAATCGGGAGAGCGGATAGTATGTGTCGGTCAGGTTGCGGACCCAGGCCGTGGCGGAGATATTGTTCTGATACCGTAGTTCTACGCGCGCATTGCCTATGAAGCGCGACTTGGTCACGGCGAAGTTGTCGATGTCGAAATAATATTTGGACAGATACTGACCGTCGGACGCGAGGATGACATCCATCGTATCCGAGGCATGGATGGTATATTCGAAAGCACCGTTCAGGCTAACGCCCGGTGTGAACGGAAGCCGCGCATCCGCACGACGCAGGCGTTCGACGGGATTGGTCGAGATGACCTTCTTGATCTCATTGCCGAGATAGGCGCCGGAGATTTCCAGCTTCAGATCGTCGGTCGGCCTGATGGTCGCGGACAGTTCCGCGCCCCAGCTCTGGGCGTCGCCCGCATTGACACGCGTGCCGCCGGACAGGACGCCCGCGGCAGTGGTGATCTGCGTGACCGCCGTCGTCTGAATATCCTTGTAGTCGTTGAAGAAGATCGCACCTTCAAGCTGAAGGAAGGCACGGCGGGGAAGGATCTTGAAGCCCAGCTCATAGGACCAGACCGTCTCGGCACCGAACGGCGCGGATTCGAGGTCGTTGCTGGGCGTGGTGGCATCGAAGCCACCGCCCTTATACCCGCGCCTGATGGACGCATAGATCGACGAGGAAGGGCCGAAATTCTTGCTGCCGTAGATACGGCCGGACACCTGGGACTTTCGGATGTTACGATCGAACTTATAGGGCAAAAGCGGGAAGATGGCCGGGAGAAGCGATACGCCATAGGGATCGAGGCCCTGCGTCAGGCCATTGAAGTCGACCTTGTCATGCGTGTAGCGGAGGCCGCCGCCGATCTTGAATCCGGAGTCGAACGCCCAGGTTCCATCCCCGAAGACGCCGAAGCTTGTCCGCTTTTGCGTGTAATCGCCCTGGATGATGCCGCGCGTCGTGTCGAGCATCGTAAAGGTCTGGTCGATGCGAACGTCGTCGTGAAATGCCGTCGCGCCCACGATCCAGCTGAACCGCGACGTGTCGTTCTTCTGGAACCGAATCTCGGCATATTCCTGATCGTCTTTGTCGCCGTAGAGGATATTGATCAAACGGATAGGCACCCCGTCCCCATTGTAGATCGCGAGGTGCGAGACATGGCTGTATCCGCCTGTCAGGACGAAGGTGTAATCGTCACCGACGCTCTGCTGCAGACTGCCGGTGATACCATAGCCGGAAACGTTCAGCTTTGTCGGCACGTCCGAATCGACTTCATATCGCGCGTTCGGGGCGAAGCCGTTCTGGGTGACGTTGCGGCTGGGCTGCAATGCCCCGCCGGTCTGCTTCGTACCGTTGACCTTCAGGAATATTTCGGTCCGGTCGGACGGGTTGATCTCTATGATGGCGCGGCCGGCGATGCTTTCGGATCGTGCGACGTCACGGTTCATGCCGGTAACGGGCAGCGGCGGGATGCCGGCAGGCGGCCTGAAGGTCGCGACGGCATTGGCATTGCCGATGTCCGTCATGTAGCCGTCCGTCCTGGTGTATAGCGCGGCGATACGGGCGCTGACGATCGGCGAGATCGGGCCGCCGACCGCGCCCTCCATGCGGGCCGTGCCGAAGGTCGCCAGTTCGGTGCTGACATAGCCGTTCAGCTTGTCGCCCGGACGGCGGGACAGGATGTTGATCGCACCTGCGGTCGAATTCTGTCCATAGAGGGTTCCCTGCGGCCCCTTCAGGATCTCCACCCGCTCGATATCGAAAAATTGGCCGGTCGCGAGGATGGCCGACCCCTGGTAGATGCCGTCGATGTTGAGCGAAGTTGCAGGATTGCCGTTGGGGCGCAAATCGTCAAAGCCAACGCCGCGGATGGTGAAGGTCGGCATGTCACCACCCGACACCTGCACCGTGGCGAGGACGCCGGGCGTCTGGCTCGCCAGGTCGACAAGGCGGTCGGCGCCGCGATTGCGGAGCTGCTCGCCGCCGAAGGCCGACAGGGCGACGGGGACGTCGACCAGGCGCTGCTCGCGACGCTCCGCCGTGACGATGATGTCCCGATCGCCTTCCGCCGCTTCGCTCTCGTCAGCGTCGGGGCGGGACGTGCCGGCGCCGCCGGCGCTCTGCAGGGCGATCGGCATCGCGCGCGGCGACGCCGTGGCCTGCTGCAGAACGACCATGTCGCCGACCAGGCTGGCGGTGTAGCCCGACTTGGCGAGGAGGCGGGCGATGGCATCGGACGCCTTGTACTTGCCCGATATGCCGGCGCTCATATGGGAGCCGACGTCCCCGGACGAGGCGACGACCTGAAGCCCGGTCGTTGCGGAAAACGCCGACAGGGCGGCGGACAGATTTCCGGGCGGAATGGCGAACTGGAAGCTTTTGGCAAAGCTCCCCGCTTCCGCATGCGCTGAACAGGGCGCCGCCGTGGCGGCAATGGCGATGGCGACGTGCAATGCACGGTGAGAAATGTGAGACCCCATGTCGTATCCCCTTGCGAGCACCATCATGTGCTCTCCTTCGAAAGACGCGGGGATCGCCAAAGCCGGACACTGTTTTTTCAGCCCATAGTCTGGCAGGCAGAATTTTCTTATAATGCCTTGTGGAAGCGCAAGATTCCCTGATCGGCCCGTACATCGAAGCCGTTCGCCTTGCCGATGACGGAGAGGAGTGCGGCCGGCCGATCCGTTCGAAAGCGCCCCATGATCGGGATCGCCGCCAGCGCCGCTGGCGGAGCACTGATGACGATCCCGCCCTGCCGGTTCAGAATTTCGACCAGCGTGCCGAGCGTCATGCCGTCAGTATCGATCCATCCTTCCCGCCAGTCGGGACGGGAGGCGTCGAACGGCTTGGGGCGGTCGACGGTGGTGTCGTGGACGAGGCTCTGCCAACCGGCACGCACAGTGACCGCCTGGGGCGACCCGACCGGCTTCAACAGAACCGCTCCGCGCGCCACGGCGAGACTGGTGCTGGCGGATGTTACGTTAAGGTCGAACACCGTCCCAGCACCTGCGCCTCGGCTCGGCCGGCATGGGCGATGAAGGGGCGGCTGGCATCGTGCGCGATGTCGAACCGCGCTTCCCCTGCGATCAGACGGGCGTAGCGGCCCCGGCTCGTTATGGTGACAGTCAGATGGCTTGCGCCGCTGAGTTGCACGAACGACCCGTCTTCCAGCCGGACGTCACGCCGCTCTCCGGGCTTCGTGCTGAACTCCGCGGCCGTATTGACCGGCGACCGAAAGATGGTGAGGCCGGTGATGGCCAGAACGACCGCGCCGAGGCCGCCCGCTATGGCTGCCTTCCGGCTGGCGCGCATCTTGCGGATATCATCATTGGACAGGCGCCCGCCGTCATGGACGCGCGTTAGCGCTTCCTTGAGCGCCAATTCATCGATGGGGGCGTCGCTTCGCGATAGGCTGTCGTCACGCATGGCTAGATCCTGCTCCAACCGGTCAGTTTCCGCTTGGCGAGACCCTGTCTTATGTCGCTGTGCGCACGGAAGACATGCTTTTCCACCGCCGATTGCCGCATGTCTAGGTCGGTGGCGATAACCGCGGGTGGATGATCGTCCAGTCGACGGCGGAGGAAGATTTCCCGTCTGAGCGGCGGCATGTTCTTCAGGATGGCGACGATCGCCTCCACCCGCTCGCGATGAAGCAAGGCCTCATCAATGCGCGGCATGGGGCAGATAAAATCTTCCTCTATGGGGCAAGTGGCAGGCATGCGCGAAAGACGGCGGAAATGATCGTTGATCAGGTTCTGCGCGACAGAAAAACAAAAAGCCTTGAGATTGGCGATCGTGCCGGTCTGCCGGTACCGGTAGATGCGCAGATATGTCTCCTGCACGATATCTTCTTCGTCATTGCCATTGCGCAGTCGCCGGGCGACAAAGCGGGTCAACTCATCGCGGATGTCATCTTCCTGGGCCAGCTCATAGCGAGCTCTGACGGTGGTACGCACGATGCACTCCTCAGAATGCGAAATCTGAAGGGAAATGGCGCGCGCATTTACGCTGCACCGCGGTGCGCCGTTAGACCGGGACCATGACGTCTGAGTGACTACGGTCGCAGACCTGCGATGGATGAAGCCTGATGCGTAGACGGCGGTGCCGACTTGCACATCGCGATCTCGCCCTTTGCCAAGCCCCTTTTTATCAGTGTGCGGACTGGCTGATGAACAGCCCCGCTGAACGCACGGTCGGAGGCACCTTCACGCGCGGAAGGCGGTTCTAAGAGTCATATCATCACGGTATCGAAATAAATTGACCATCACCGATCCACGGATCCTGCCTGATGCCTTGGAGATAGAGAAGGCGGACATCGTGCGCTGGACTTCCGGTTGAAAGCCATTTGGAGCGCTAAGCCATGGCGCGCAAGCTGGGTGCATTACCCGCAGCGCGCAGGCCGTATAGCGCCGCTGCCCTTATCGCTGTTCGACATTTTCGTATGAACCGTGGATCCGGGACCATGCGGCTTCCAGCGTTGAGACCGTCCCATGGTCGGCTGACAAGATGCAAGGACCAATGATGACATCCACATCGCATCTCATTGTCAGAGCGGACGGTCAGGACGCATCCACTTGTTCGGCCTCGTTGCGGGTGGGGTTTCTATCGGAGGGAAGCGGAGACTTTGGCTCCACAGCGATGCCGAGAGCGGAAAGGATCATGGCCCGCACAGCAGTACTCTGGATGACTTCCCTCGAAGCGTCGCTCGCCTCTCCCGGCCGGTGCCAAAGGAGGATGCCGCGGGGCTGGTGATATCCCGTGCCGACGTCGCGCTTGAATCGCTTGATCCCGGCCTCCGCAAAGGAAATCCTCTCCTTCACGCCGCCGCCGGAGGGGCGTTCCACATAATTGTCCATGCCTTCCGGCGGCTGCGCCAATCCGAAATTCAGGGTCCTGTTTACAAGGTTGACCTTGTAACAGAGGCGTCTTCCTCCGGCGAATGTCGCAGCTTCCACCAGCGACGCGAAACGCCCCGCATCCTCCGGCGTGTCGAACTCGAAATTGAAATCCGGGTGCATTGCGAGGTTCGAACGATAATCTCCGCTAAACCCGATTGCCCGGACGAAGGCTGGAACGTCGATGATGCGGGCCTGATCGCCGCCGGAGCGGAAAACGGCTTCCTGTCCCATGCTGCTCGCGACGATCAAGGTTCCATCAGTCCGGGTGATATAGTCAAGCAGATAACCTAGCTGATAATCCGCGACATCCATCGCCCGCTGTATATTCTTCGCCTTCAACCTGTCTTCATCGGAGGTCAAAGTGTATTGGAATTCCTCCGGGAAAGCATGCTTCCAATATCGATGCATCATGCCCGCGACATGATTGGTGAAGAACGTCGTGAACTCCGGTTTGGTCCGATGCAGAAGATGCTTAAAGACATCAAAGGCGATCGGCGCCTGCATGATCGAGCGACGCGACTTGTAAAGTGGATTGATCTTTTCAAGAATGACCTGCCGCGCGAGAGCGAGAACGGTCGACAAAGACAAGCCGATCCGAACCAGGCCGAGCATCAGTGTTGCGAGCTCTCTGCTCGGTTTCACGTCGGAGACGATCCCCCCATCCAGTGCTGTCTGGCGAAGGTTGAGCATCTGGAACGGCCTGCATTCGGGCGGGATCGTGCCCGGCTGCGGCGCGAAAGTGTCGGGGATGTAGAAGGCGTACGCGTCGTCGGGCGGGGGAGGATAGGATTGCAGGCTTGCAAAAACACCGACCCGCTTCCCGGCTTTGGCGGCGGTCTCCCACACAGGCGGGAATTCGCTCGCTCTCGTCAGATCCTGATTAAGGAACTCAATTCCATGGCTGCGATTGTCCACCCCCCGATGCAATGTCGGCCACGTTACCCAGGGATGAAGTTCCCCCACATCTGTCGTAACAGTGGTGTAGGATCTCGACATGCCTAAAATATTCGCGAAGTTCCCATGAGGATTTCTTCCAATGTACCAATCAACAACTTGCCAGGATACCTCATTTAGCTCGTATAGAATGACGGGCGTTCCTGTAACAGGTACATCAAAATTCCCGTCTGTCATGAGACGCGTACCTTCTGCCAAGGTGCATTCATGTTCTTTGTATCAAAAGAAAAACATCTCAGCAATCATTTGTTAAATTTGGTCGCATTTCACTTAATTCCTGCCCTAGCTTGCCGGGAGAGTATGGCTTCGGACGGAAGGAATAACTTTCGATTTCAGGGAGGTTGATGCCAATGCGAACTCCCTCGCCGTTCGGACTGCCGCCTCCCACCCAATCCACAGAACGACGCTTGCCGACATTCCGAATAGCCACATGCCGAACCCACCTTGGGCGGTGACATGCATGATGTCCTCGTAAATCTCGAAGAAGAAGCGGTGCCAGAGAAAGATATGGAGGTTTGCCATGGCGACGATCGTGATGAGCTTGTGCAGGATGGCGGGGACTGCGATGTCCCTTACAAAGAGGAAAATAAGGGTCCCCGCAATGAGGCAGTAGGCAGGTAGTTTGGCGGCCCCGTAAACGAGGAAGCTGCTGGCAATCGCCAGGGCAGCCATCGCGACCCTGTTTCCTTTCGGAGTCCTTGAGGGATCGGCAAAGAAGTAGAAGCACCAGCCGAGGCAAAAATTCCAGAACCGGGAGTAGGGCAGTGTAGGATGGTCCAGACCATCTGAATAGTTGTCCAGATAAAATCGTAGCAACACGGATGCGACAAACAGCAAAACGACGGAATAAGGGAGTAGCTTCCGACCGAAATTCCGGATGAGACCGATGTAGGACAGGATGTAGACGACGATCAGGATCTGCATCATGACCTGCGGATACCAGGTCGGAAACTTGGATATTCGACCGTCCGTGAAGAGGTTTCGGATAAACAATAATTCTAAAACATCGAATTTACGTAAGATGATGAAGAAGAATAAGACCATGAAGAAGCTGGGTAGCAGGATGGATCGCCCGAAGCCGATCAATCGATGCCGCATCTGTGGGAGCGAGGGAGCGTCAAGCACGAACTTCGCAAAAAAATAGCCGGAGAGCGCCATCAGGACGCTCATGCCACCCGAGAAGTTAAATCCCAAAACCTGGTCGATATCGGGGTTGGCATGGTTCAGCGCCACGAGGGATATCGCCGCCGCACGCAGGACGACTCCTGCCTCCATGCGCCGCGTCTTAAACATGGGCGACATGTTTGAGTTCCTCCAGTTCGGCAAGCGAGAGTTGATCCCAGCGCGGGGGGATGAAGCCGAGATATCCTTCCAGTGCGATGCTGGCATTAACGAACGAGAGCGAGTCCGTTGAGATGTCGATAAACCTTGTCTCTCGCCCGATCCTATCTGGGCTCTCCGTGCCAAACTCCTCGAAGATTTCGAAGATGCTGGTGGCCGCGACGTCGAGAAGGAGAATGTCCGCGCAATGGTGCGCAATCCGTCGCGAGGCGAGGCCCAGGAAGGCGGTTAGCTTACGGAGGCTGAACGGTTCGTTGTTGAACCCTTCGAACATCGCCTCGAATGACGGCGCTTTTTCGCGGGATGGCGCGAGACCGTCCATCGCCTTAAAATCATATTTGCCGTTCGACAGGCGCGGCAGGGCTTGGACCTGAACAACGGTGCATGCATGGGGGGGCAGGTGGATCTCGCCCTGCAGAACCTGATCAATGATGGCGAGTTCATCAGTCCGTGCCGTGGTCAGCGTGGTCTGGTGACACGCCTCGAAGAGGAGACCCGGATCGGCAAAGGCGGGACCCTGGCGGCGCAGCTGTCGCGGCTCGACC
>NZ_JAJGNO010000020.1 GCF_020782235.1 Sphingobium naphthae | reverse complement strand
CACCCGAAACATAATCCGCAGACGGGTCACTTCTCGATGGAAAACCCGGGTCACTTCTCAGTGGAAATCAACACCGAGCTGTTTGCCGCCCTGATGCAGGACGGGGAGCCGCTTGTTCCGGATGTCGAGACGCAGCCGAAAACGCGACAGCGGAAGGCATATCAGCGTCAAGAGCGCAGGTCGGGACGGCCTTCGTCGCGATTGCGCGCGCGTTCTAACGCAGCCGCAATCCGCACCATTAAGCGTGATATGACCGGCGCTCTCAACCCGGCATCGTAGACGCCACCGTCCTCTTCTGGACGGCACAAACTGCTCGGAGAGCAACCGCAGCCGAAAAACGGCGGCGAAGAGGCAGCCCATCAAATATGGGTGCCTGACATGATCTGGGCGGGCGAGGCCCCGCTCTTCCCCATGTGCCCGCGTGGCGGCTGCACTGGACAGGAAGCAGACATCATGAACATTAAACAGACGTGCGGCTGCCTGGCCGCTGCGAACGATGGCCGGTGCCATGTCGTTCGCCCCCTCGACGTGCACGAAGGGTGGACCGACGAGGGCGAAGGCGCCTCTGCCGGTACCGCCGTGGCGATCGACGTGAAGACCATTGGCGAGAGCCCGGGCGCTGGATCCATCATCCGCTTGACACTCCGGCAGTTCGAATACGACCACGCCGGTGCCGTCACCTGGATCGGCGATCAGTATGAATGGTTCGAGGATCCCGGTAGGCCGATCCCGAAGGAAGTGACCACCTCGACCGGCATCACCGACGACATGGTGGCAGGGCAGGGCATCGAAGATTGGGTCTTGACCGACATGCTGCAGGACGCATCGGTGGTGATTGCGCATGGCGTTGGCGACGCCCGTCCCTGGATTGAAACTCGTCTTGAAGGTGCCCGCGATCTGAATTGGGCATGCTCGATGACGGAGGTGGACTGGCATTCTCGCGGCTTTGACAGCGTGCTGCTGCGCTATCTCCTGATGCAGGCAGGCTATCAGCACGAACGGGATCGCCCGGGTGCAGCGGTGGATGCCATCGTCCAGATGCTGCGCCACCGCGACGGGAACGGGCGCACCGTCCTCTCGGAAATGCTCGCTCGCGATCATCGTCCCTGATGACCCAGCCATTGGAGAAAAGCGGCTGTCGTCCGCGCCCGCCAGCACTGCGATGCCGCGGACCACCATGGTGTCAGGCGCCATTGGCGCGTCCGAGCTCTTCCGATCGAAAGGAGATGACCATGAACAGCCCGCGTTCCGGCGAAGCCGCTTCTGGCACCAGCCGATACTTCCCTGCAATGGGCGGGGCCGACGCGATCGGCAGCCGCACCGTCCAGATCCTCCACCGCCTCACCGATGGCACTCATATAGCGGTCTGGCAGCTTTGCCTCGACAGCCGCGATGCCGCCGCGCAGCTCTATGACTGGATGCACTCGAAGCCTGAACGCTGGGACTTCTGGGGGCGCCTGTCCTTTCGGATCGGTGCAGAAGCATCAGGTCCGCTGATTCTTGCGGCCGCCATGTCCGACGAGCAGGAGCGCCGCGCGACCGAGCGCGAACGCAGGGAGCGGGAGAAGAGCCAGGCCCGCCTTGCGAGTACCATCACTCTCTATCTCTTCACGCCGACCAAGAAGCGTCCCTACCTAGGGCTTGAGCGCGGCAATGAGAGTGATCCGTTCTTCGTCATGAAGTTCGACGAGAAGTGGGAGCGTGACCGCGTCTCCGACTGGCTCGCATACCAGGAAGGGAAATTCGCGGAGATGGAGCGGATTTTCCGCGAATTCGGCCAGCTCGCTCTCGAACGGCATATCCTTGCCGGCATGCGCGCCACTGAGAGGGAATCGAAACTTCGTGGCATCAGCGCTGGAGGACGCAGACCCCTCCGGTTCTGGAGGGGCGAATGACGGGGCGCGCACTCGTGCCGGTCGACACGGCAATCGATCAGGTTCCCGCCCAGTCTGGCAATGTGCCGGCTCTGATCTTCGCCCGCAGCTTCTCCAGCCGTCCGCTGTCGTTCTCCACGGATGTATCGCTCGAGCTGCGTGGTGGCGACCGCCTCGGGCCGACGGGAATCCTATGTGACCTGGACATCGAATGGGAGCCGCAACTCATGCGTGCCGTCAGCGACGCATGTTCTGCTCAGCGGGTCCGTGGCAGGGATTGGTTCAGCATGCCCGGCATCCTCCTTGGCGGGGAAGCAGGTGCGGGCCGGACCCATGTGGCACGATGGCTCGCACGGGCTGCCGGTGTCCCGCACATCCTCTTCGATGCATCTTCGGACATGTTTCTGCGGCCCTTCGCGAGACCGGACGTCGAGCTTCCCATTCCCATCAGCACTGCGATGGTGGCCAGCGGGTGCGCCAATCCCGTCGTGAGCATCGTCGGCATCGAGGAGGCAACCTACGAGATGGTGTCATTCCTCTCGCGCATGGTGGATGCCACTTCCAACGCCGCCTTCCCTGATCAGTCGCTCGCCGCGGTGATAGACTACAGCGCAGTCACCTGGATCATTCAGGCGCGTGATATCGATGCTGTTCCGGATCGCCTCTCTTGTCGACTGAACCCCATCGAGTTGCAAGGGGTCGAACCCGGCCAGCATGAGCTGCGGGTCATCGACGTTCTTGGTGAGGTTCTCGCCGATCGCGCCATCGTCGTTCCCGCCGATCTCGATCTTGATGGCCTCTTCGCGAGCGCGCGCGGTTGGCTGGGCCGGTCAACCGACGAAATCTACCGCTTCGTGGATGACCTTGTCGGCTTCCATGCTCCGCCGTTCTGACCTGAAAAATACGAGGAGAACATATATGAAGGATCAAAATAACAGCATCCGCATCGTCATCGACGGGCACGATTTCGTAATGGGGCAGGTGGCATTGACGGGCCGCGACATCCTCGCCGCAGTCGAAGCGCACCCGGATGCAAGCGATGTGCTGATCCGTATCGATGAAGGCCGGGCGCGGTTGCTGGCACCGAACGAGCAGGTCGTGCCGGCTGATGGACAGGCGCATTTCCGCGTTCATCGCAAGGGAACGCTGAGATATCTGAAGGTCGACGACCGCTCCTGGGAGTGGGGGACGTCCGCGATCGGGGAACACGACATTCGCGAAATCGCCGGAATCTCCGAGGATGTCGTCTTGCATATCGTCGGCGGCGATCCGCTCCGCACCGGCGGCCTGGTCGATCTGACCGTCGACTGGGTGCCCGCGGTCATATCCAAGCCGGATACCTCGCGAGCGCTCACCGTTCCGGTCGTGGTCAATGGCCGGCCGCAGCATCTGCCCAAGGCGGAGGTGAGCTTCGAGGATCTCGTCGCGTTGGCCTATCCGGACCGGCCGCCCACCCTCAGTGAGATGTTCACCGTGACTTACCGCCACGGCCCCGCAGAGCGGCCCGAAGGTTCGCTTGCGCCGACGCAGACCATGAGATCCATCAGTGGAGCCAGCTACAATGTCACGGCAACTGATAAGTCTTAATCCCGATCTTCGTCGGCTGGTGGAGGACGGCTACGACGTGTCGATCGTGGCGGGGTATCTCGTACTCCGGGACGTACCCTACCTCGACGGCGCCATCCGCGTCCGTCGCGGCATGATCGCGAGCCCGCTTGATCTGGCCGGCGATCGAACTGTTCAACCCACCCATCACATCGTCTGGTTTGCAGGCGAAATGCCGCATGGGGTGGACGGGACACCGCTCGATGCAATGGCCCACCATGGAACGCCCCGGAGCCTGGGTAGAGGGCTTCTGGTCGACCGCATGCTCTGCAGCCGTCCGGCAGCCGATCGCTACCGGGACTACCACGATCTGATGACCACCTTCGTCGAGCAGTTGTCCGCGCCCGCCAGCATGATCGATCCGACGGTTACCGCTCGGACCGGCCACGTGATGGTCGCGGACGGCGGTCGATCGTGTTTCGCTTACCTGGACACGGCCAGTTCGCGGCATGGCATCGGCCGCTTTTCCGACATGCTGTCGGGTCTCAGCGTCGGTATTGTCGGTCTTGGCGGCACGGGGTCCTACATTCTCGACCAGATCGCAAAGACCCCGGTCAGCAGAATCCACCTGTTCGACGATGATCGCTTCGAGCAACATAGCGCCTTCCGTGCGCCCGGGGCGGCGTCGATCGACGATCTGCGCGAGCAACGCACCAAGGTTGAGCACTTCTCCGGAATCTATTCGAAGATGCACAACGGCATCATCGGCCATGAGATGAAGCTAGGCCCGGCGAACGCGCATATGCTCGATCATCTCGACTTCGTCTTCCTTGCCATCGATTCCGGCGCAGGCCGGCGCGCTCTCGTGGCGGAGATGGAGAGGAGGGGGCTACCCTTCATCGACACTGGCATCGGGATCGAACAGACCGAGCACGGCCTGACCGGCGCGGTCAGAGTGACCACCAGTACGCCTCAGAAGCGTGATCATGTCCAAAACCTCAATCGCATACCTACGGGTTCGGGCATTCAGAGCATGTATCAGTCCAGAGCACAAGTCGCGGACATGAACGCGCTGGCTGCCGCTCTCGCCGTCATCAGGTTCAAGAAGCACTTCGGCTTCTATCTCGATCTTGAACGCGAGCATCACTCTGTTTTCCAGCTGGATGGAGCCGTGATGGTTAATGAAGATCGCGTCGGTACCGTATCATGACGAGCGAGGACGGAAGCAGGCGCGCACGATCAAACGCCGACCGTCAGGCCGCGGCCGATCTGCGGCTCCTTGATCGGGAGTTCGCGGCCCGCCGGCTCCAAATCTTCCGAACCTGCCTAGCGCGCCGTGTATGCCTTGCTTCACCCCTCTTGCTGGATGCCTGCAAGGGTAGAAAGCTCGATGAGGCGCTCTGGGGTATGCGGCCTGCCATCGACTGGCCCGACAGGCCTGAAGTCGATCTGGTTATTCGTAGCCGATCCCGACGCCGTGGCCACCCGACGACCCAGGTCGACACATCGCTTGGCCCGTCAGGGAGCAAGGCCGGCGACTTGGTGATGGACCATCTTGCGCTACGCATTGCCGACCGGTCGGTGCACATGATCATGCGTTTCGGTGGAATGGCTGTTCACACCACAGACCTTGGTGGGCGGGTCTTAACCCCGCCGCTCGATTCCTGGGTCGATAAGCGCGAGCTCGTCGGTTTCTCGCTGGAACGGATTTTGAAGCATCCTGTCGCGGAGGGCAGGGATTACTGGATACTGTCCGTCGAACCCACGCTCTCTGGTCGGGTGACGATCGTCGAGTTCAAGGCTGCCCCGATCGAGTGGCGAGTGCCATGGGCTCGGCCGTGGGATCCGATATTTTAGGATGAATGAGAAGAGGGCCGTCGGGAAACCGGCGGCCTTTTCATTTCTGCATTCACAAAAAATCTGAAAAGCCCAGACTGATTGAGCACGTTCTGAAAGTGAGGACGCTTATCGATCCGGGAGGCGCGCGGATGAAATCGCGCTTAGGTAGCGATTGGCACCCCAGAAATTTGGCACGTCATTCCTGTCAGCGCTAGAATTGGAAAGTGGCTTTTTTTTGGTGCTGGCGTCGCCTGCACGCCCATTTCCAGCCGCCAATTTCGCTGCGGCGCCAGATACGATGCGATGCCGTTAAGTGTGCAGATTTCAGGGTCGCGAAATCGCATAAGTAGCACATTTTTTGATATGGCCTTGAATATGCTGGTGCTACTTGCGAGCATCTTAAGTGGTAACGTCATTCGAAATCAGCGGGAAAGCTGAGTTTCGACAGACCCCATTGATGACAATCTAAGAACCGGCGGTGTTGAACTGCGCGCTCGGAAGTGTGCGCAGGACCGCCGTATATTTAACCCATGAAGCTGGAAATACAGGCTATACCGGCTTGACTTGTTGGATAATGTTTCTGAAATGTTCTCACCTCATTGTCGGGGTGATGCAGTATGATCGAGATGTCAGAAGAGGAATGGCGTAGCGCCTTTCCGATTGGCTGCGCACAGGAAGCCTCTTTTCCTATCCAAATGGCGATCGCATCGAGTGCAAGTTCAATCCCTGGCATGATCCGGGAAATGGGCGTTTCACATTTTCTGGCACAGGACGATACCACGGCGGAGGCGGGAGCTTTGGCGGTGGCGGGGCGACAGGTACGTGGAAACGATCCGAGCCGAAAAACATTTCCATCACTCAAAAAAGACGCTCACCGGCGATCGTCCCTGCCGGCCAGTCGAGTGGTAATGGTTCCGCCCGACCTGCCCCTTCCGCCTCGGAGGCGCCCTTTCGTGCGGTCACTCGCAACGGTTATACATACCACATCGATTCGCGAGAGCGGACGCGGCGCGTTTCTGGTGCGCTGACGGTCGCAGATGTGCCTATCCGCTCCCGATCTTCGCAACGGCAAGCGGGGGGAACCCAACGCCGGGCGAGTGACGATGGCGGTCATTACATCGCGTCGCGCTTCAATGGCCCAACCGAGGCGTTCAACCATTTTGCGCAGGATGCCAACTTCATTCGGGGCGGGTATCGCGTGCTTGAGGATGAGTGGGCGAGAGGCAAGCGTGCCGGGAGGGCTGTCGCGGTCAAAATCGTTCCACGGTTTGACGGAGCCTCTGTTCGACCATCGGTGATAGATGTTTGGTGGACGGTCGATGGCGAGGGGAAGAGCCTGAAATTTCCTAACGAACGATTGGAATAAAGCCATGGCAAGTGATGAAGCGGAAGGCCTGCTGAATGAGATCGGGCGATTGCTGGCGGAAGACAGCGAATATCCGTTCGCGCCCACGTTGCTCTATGCACAGCTCGATCACAACATGATTGGAGAATCGATCTTCAAGGAACTTGGTAACCAAATTCTGTATCGGTGGCCGGTCGTTGAGAGGCTGCCTTATGCGCTTCTCGATCTGTGGGAAATGCAGGAGGGTGATGATCGGTGGATGGAGATGGAGTATCTAATCCGCGACGGCAGGTTTGAAGTCGCGTATATCTACCCTGATGCCATCGATCCGAATGAGGATGTGATAGAGCGTCGCGAGCGGTCGGTTCTGCGGCACCTTGGCGAGAAGCCGATTATATACCCACCTTGGCCTCCCGAAGACGATGTCGCGGAATATGCCGTATAGATCACAATCTTGAGTAGCTCTTCGGCGATCGACCTAAATTATCCAGTGATCTGAGCGCCCATCTTTTGCATTCATGCGGCACCATTCCCTGAAAATCCACTGCCCGCGCCACAATGGCGCTCGCTTCAGAGCCGCCGTGCGATCGCGCCGGCGGCCCATCCCATGCTCACGGCCAGGGCAATGGCGGTGAGGCCGTAGAAGAAGGGCCATTGTTCGGCCGCCACCGCCATGAACTGCTCGAAGCCCGATTTGCGCACGGTGATGTCGCGCACCGCCGCTGCGACGACGCGGCCGTCCTGTACCAGAAAGGTTTCGGCCGTATAATCGCCCACGATGACGCGTGCGGAAAGGGGCAGGCGCGCGCGGTAGAGGACGCCGTCGGTGATCTCCACCGTTCCCTGGCGCTCGACGAACAGGCCGGCGCGGTCGCGCAAATCGACCAGGCCCGCCTGGAACCGGTCCAGTTCCGCGCTGTCATTGAGCGAGGAGGGGGATAGTTGCAGCTTGTCCACGCCCAGCTCGTAAATGGCGGCGGTGCGTTCATCGACGATCTGGGCGATGGGAAGGGAAGACGCCATGGCGTAGAAGCTGGGCGCGGATTCGAAGCGCGCGCTGTCGGCATTGACCCATATGCCCGCGACCTTCTGCTTCTCGCGCATCTGGATCGACTGTTCGGGGCCCTTGAGCACGACGACGATATCCGCCGGCTTGTCCGGTCGCACGCCGCCCGGATAGACGATCGCGCCGAACAGCAGCAGATCGGCGCCGGTAAAGCTGTACTGGATCTGCACTTCCCGCTGCGACACGTCGGGCACCAGTTGCGGCTCGTCCGCGCCTATCAACAGCAGGGCGGCTGCGATCAGGGCGCTGGCGCGGCGCAGCATCAGCGCACCTCGATCGTAAAGATTTCGTCGGGACGCCAGCCCAGGCCCAGCGCCATGCGTGCCGCCACCAGCAGCACGATCGCCGCCAGCAGGATGCGCAGATATTCGGGCCGCAGCGTCATGGAAATGCGTGTGCCGATCTGCGCGCCGGTGACGCTGCCGATCAGCAGCAGCATGGCGAGCACCAGATCGACCGCCTTGGTCGTCATCGCATGCATCATGGTCGTCGCCATGGTGACGAACAGGATCTGGAACAGCGACGTGCCGACCACGGACTGGGTCGTCATGCCCAGCAGATACAGCATCGCCGGCACGAGGATGAAGCCGCCGCCCACGCCCAGCAACATGGTGAGAATGCCGGTCGCCATGCCCAGCAACAGCGGCGCGAGCGGCGAGATATAAAGGCCCGATCGATAAAAGCGCCAGCGCATCGGCAGCGCTGCGACCAGCGGGTGGTGGCGCCGCTTGCGAGCCTGCTGCTTGCGCCCGGTCTTGAGGGCGATCAGCGCCTGGATCGACTCCTTGGCCATCAGCCCGCCGATGCCGCCCAGCATCAGTACATAGAGAATGCCGATGACGGTATCGATCTGGCCCAGGCTCTGGAGCAGGCGGAAGATGAAGACGCCCATGCCCGCGCCCACGATGCCGCCGGCGATCAGCACGCCGCCCATGCGGAAGTCGACGGTCTTTCGCGCCATGTGCGTGACCACGCCCGAAACGCTCGCGCCCGTCACCTGCGACGCCGCCGAAGCGGCCGCGACGGTGGGGGGAATGCCGTAGAAGATCAGCAGCGGCGTCGTCAGAAAGCCTCCGCCAACGCCGAACATGCCCGACAGCAGGCCCACCAGTCCGCCCAGGCCTATGATGACCAGCGCGTTCACCGACAGATTGGCGATGGGCAGATAAAGATCCATGGCGTTTCAGGGCCTAATCGCAAAGCGGTACGATATAAAGCCGGCTTGGCCCCCGGGGTTCAAAAATCCGCTGCCAGGGTGATCGCGATGCCGGATGACGGCGCGGCGTCGCCGGCGATCCGCTCGCGCCATTCGATCGAGAGGCGTGCGGCCGTGCGAGGCAGGGGCACGCGGACCTGTATTTCGGGGCCGATGTCTAGCCGGCTGACGCCAGGCTGAGCGCCGCCCGATATGGCGGCGCCGAGCTTCACCGGCGTGCCTTTGATCGGCTTGAACAAAGCAAAGCGTCCATCGACGAGTGCGTCGCGCCTGTTGAAGCCGACGATCCCGGCCTGCGCATAGGCCTCGGCCTGCAAGCCGGGCGCGATGTCGACCGGACCGAAACCGCCGGCAGCGACGGCTGCCATGGCGTTGCGCGCGCCGTCGCCGAGCGCGATGCGCCGCTCGACGCCGATGCTGACGGGCAGCGCGGGCAGAGGTCGGATGGCGAGGCCGACGGCCGCTTCGGGCGCTGCGGGTTTCTGCAGGGCGCTGGTTATCCGGCCATAGACGGCAGGGCGGTGCGGCGAGCGCGGCGCAAGCGCATAGTCGATCCGCAGCCCGGCCTGCGATCCGCCAAGGCGGCCCACCGTCGCCGCCTGCACATTACTGGCGCCGTTCGGGCGGAGCAGAAGCCAGGCGCTTGCCTGCCACCGATCAGCGGGCGTTCGCGTCGCTTGTGCTGCCGGAGGCGCCGCAAAGGGAATGGGCGAAGGCGCGGCGCTCATGTCCTGGCTCGCGAAATGGCGGTTGGAGAAGGCGACGGTGAAGCGAATGAAATCCAGCAAATCGGTGGCTTCGCCGAAATTGGCGGTGCTAGTCATTGCCTCGGGCGCGCGTCGGGCATGGCCCAGGTAAGGCGGCATCAGGGGTGGCAAGGCCGATGATGCAGCCCGATATGGCGGGCGGATGGCCTGCCGTCGCACAGGCGTTGTCGCGGCGACAAAGGTCGGCTTCTGCCGTGGATGCGCAGCGATGGCCTGTGTCGGCGGTGCAGCGGGGAATTCGACATGGGCCGCAAGCCGCAAGCCAATCCAGCCGACGATGAGCATCAGGAAGACGCGCAGTGGACGCCCCTGCACGGATCTGATCATGAATCCGCCTGCAGGTCGGGGAAATGATGCTGGGTCTTGTCCCAGTGGAGCGGGTGGCCCGAGAGCGAACGCAGATAAAGGAACACGGCCCGCCGTGCGGCCAGGATCGCGACGTAGTTGGCGATGAAGGTCCGCGGCACGGCGCCCAGGCCCGCCCGCAAGCCATAGGCGCGCGACACGAACAGCAATCGCATCGCCATGCGCCAGAGCATGAGGAACAGGTTGAGCCAAAGCAGCGCCGCCATGGCCGGCGACAGGGGGCGGTACGGCACCGGCATGATCTGCCCCCAAAGCCACAGGATCAGGGACAAGATCAGCGTCAGATAGGCGGCGAACAGCACCAGCGCGGCCAGCGCCGCCCGACGGTCGCGCAGGCGCATCCACCATTCGGTCGGGCCGCCCTGCCACCCCAGCCGATCCCATCCCGCGAGCGAGATGCCGATCGTCCAGCGCGCCTTCTGACGAACCGCAGCGCCGATCGTGTCGGGGAAATATTCGCGCGTCGCCACCAGCTCGCCCTTGGCGTCGCGCATGCGGACGAAGGCGCTGCGTCCGCCCATGTCGCGGATGCGAAGACCAGCCTCATAATCTTCCGTCAGCGATCCCGGATCGAACGGACCCTGCGCGGAGTCGCGGGATAGCGCTTCGAGCATGTTGCGTTCGAAGGCGCAGGCCACGCCGGCGGAGGGGATCGATGCGCCGACGGCTTCGCGCACCGTCAGTAATTTGCCATGGCTCTCCGCAAATTCGTCGCCATAATGATCGGCGATCGCGCGCCGCCACCACCCGCCGCGGCCGGGCAGCGGCAGGACCGGCAGTTGCACCAGGTCGAAGCGGTCGACCATGAAGTCGAACAGGCGGATCTCGTCGGCATGGACGACATCCTCGGAATCATGAAGAACAACGGCCTTGTAGCGGAATGTCCCGGCCGTCTCCTCCGCCAGCATCGCGCGCCACAGCAGGTTCAGGCAGTCCGCCTTGGTCGTGGGGCCGGGACGATCATTGATGCAGAGCATCAGCCTGTCGTCATTCGCGGCGATCTGCCCCACCGCATCGATGGTCGCAGGGTCGTTGGGGTAGGTGCCCACGAAGATGCGATACTGTCCGTCGCCCCAGCTGTGCAGCGCATGGCGCAACATGGGAGCGATGACGTCTGACTCCTGCCAGGCGGGAACGAAGATCGCGATCTTGCCGGGATGCTCGGGGGCGGGCAGGCCGGGCGTGGTCATCCGTGGAAAGCGCCCATAGATGGCGATGTCGCGCCATGTCGTGCGGAGGAAGAAGAGGAGATCGACGACAAGATCATCGAGGCCGCCGATGGCCAGGCCGACGGCGGCGAAAAGCAGGATTTCATGATGCAGCGCGACGAAAAGCGCGGCCGTCCCTTCCCCCAAAGGCTTGACCCCCATGCCCAATCGGGGGAGAGGATGCCATCAGCGTCCCCGCTCTCCAACCCCCTGCATGATCATCAGAGGAATTATTTGCGTATGTTGCAACGCCCATCTTCGGCTCTCAGGCATTTCCTGGCGGGGGAAGCGGGCGGCGCGGTCTTGCTCATTCTGGCGGCGGCGCTGGCCATGGTGCTGGCCAACCTGCCGGCGGCGGGGCATTTCTATCATGATCTGGTGCATGCGCAGGTCGGGCCGACGCTGTCGTCCAAGCTTGGGCCGATGACGGTCCATCTGTGGATCAATGATGGGCTGATGGCGATCTTCTTCCTGGTCGTCGGGCTGGAGATCAAGCGGGAATTTCTCGACGGTGGCCTGTCCACCTGGGACCGGCGCCGGCTGCCGGTGCTGGCGGCGGCGGCGGGCATGATTTTCCCCGCGATCGTCTATCTGCTGGTGACGGCGTCGCGGCCGGACCTGGCCAATGGCTGGGCCATACCGGCCGCGACCGACATCGCTTTCGCCATCGGCGTGCTGGCGCTGCTCGGGGATCGCGCGCCGGCGTCGCTCAAGCTGTTCCTCACCGCGGTGGCGATCGTCGACGACATGGGCGCGGTGGCGATCATCGCGCTGTTCTATACCCAGGGGCTGGACCTTGCGGCGCTGGGCGGCGCGGCGGCGGTGCTGGCGCTGCTCTACGGGCTGAACCGCGCGGGCGTGAAGGCGCTGCTGCCTTACATGATCGGCTTCGGACTGCTCTGGTATCTCACCTTGCTGTCGGGCGTGCATGCGACGGTGGCGGGCGTGCTGGCGGCGCTCACCATCCCGATCCGCTGCACCCCGGGCGCGCCCGATGCCGAGGACAGTCCGCTCCACCGGCTCGAACATGCGGTGCATCCCTGGAGCGCCTATGCGATCATTCCGCTCTTCGGCTTCGTCAATGCCGGGCTGGCGCTCAATGCGGAAATGTTCGGCCTGCTGTTCGCGCCGCTTTCGCTCGGCGTGGCTCTGGGCCTGTTCGTCGGCAAGCAGCTTGGCATCTTCGGCGCGATCTGGGCGGCGGTGCGGCTCGACATCGCCGAGCGGCCGTCGGGCGCGAGCTGGACGCAAATCTATGGCATGGCGTTGCTGTGCGGCATCGGCTTCACCATGAGCCTGTTCATCGGCGCGCTTGCCTTCCCGGGCCAGGCGCTGCTGGTCGAAGAAGCCAAGGGCGGCATATTGATGGGTTCGGTGCTCTCCGCGCTGGCCGGCTTTGCGGTGCTGCGCTGGGCCGCACCGGCCAGGAAACGCGACAAGGCGGTTCGCCAAGCGGCCTGAACATGCTATAGCTATCCCATGGTCGGCGAGGACTCGCGGCCATATGCTTCGACCAGACCCGTCAAACCGGAGGAGGGCGATCATGATCAGGGAGACCGACGTCAACTATCTGCTGCTGCGTCAGCAGATGTCGCTCATCCGCGCACAATATTGCCCCTCGAAACAGGGGCGCGCCGCCTATGAAGGGCTGGCGCGCGGCTATGGCGACCGGATCGACGCCTATCGTCGCGAAAATGAGGCGAAGACGATCCGCGCCCATTGACCGGCATGTCAGCGGCGCTCGATCAGGCGCTCGATCGACAGCTTGTGCGTGGCGTCGTCGCCACATGCCTGTTCCAGGACGCGCTTGATGCGCTCCAGCTCGGCTTCGGTCAGATGTTCGATGCCGATAAATTCGTTGCGCGCGCCCTCTACCGCCCGGATCAGTTCGTCGAGCTTCGCCTGAATGGCAGACCCGTCGCGATTCTGGGCATTCTGGATCAGGAACACCATCAGGAAGGTGACGATGGTGGTGCCGGTGTTGATGACTAGCTGCCACGTATCGGAATAGGCGAAGATCGGTCCGGTCACCAGCCACAGCAGGACGACCAAGGCGGCCAGGATGAAGGCCGCCGGTTGCCCCGCCCAGCTGGCGATCCGATGCGATAGCGCGGCGAAAATCCTGTCCATGGGCGCATGTCCTTATGTCTGACCTGTTTAGGCGTCGTTCAGCCCTGCGTTGCCATGACAGGCGCATGATCGCCATGCCCATTCGTCCGCTCTCTCCTGTGCTGCTGATCGCGCTGCTCGGCGCCTGTTCCAGCCTCTCGCCCGAATCGCGCCTGCGCACCGGGCTGGAACAGGCGGGGCTGTCGCCGCGCATGTCCGCCTGCATGGCGGAGCGGATGGCTGACCGGCTCAGCCTGACGCAGCTTCGCAAGCTTCAGTCGCTTGGCGCGTTCCGCAAGTCTCACAGCGAACCGATCTCGGTAGACCGGCTGCTGCATGACCTGCGCGCTTTGGGCGATACGGAGATTGTCGCGGTGACCGGGAAAGCGGCTCTTTCCTGTTCCTTTTGAGCGCGGTTTTACAAGCCTGGCCGTCATAGACGCCGACCCCAATTTGCAATTTTGCAAAGTGAATTTGCAAAATCTTCTGGCCAGCCGATTCCGCCTGTGCTTAGCCGCTGGACATCAGGTTCAACGCAAAAGGACGGGCGAGCCCATGAATATTCATGAATATCAGGCCAAGGAATTGCTGGCGAAATATGGCGCGCCGATCGCCGCCGGCTATCCCGCCTTCTCGGTCGAGGAAGCTGTCGAGGCCGCCAAGAAGCTGCCCGGGCCGCTCTATGTCGTGAAGTCGCAGATCCACGCTGGTGGCCGCGGCAAGGGCAAGTTCAAGGAACTGGCCCCCGAAGCCAAGGGCGGCGTCCGCCTGGCCTTCAACCTGGACGAGGTGAAGGCCCACGCGACCGACATGCTCGGCAACACGCTGGTCACCATCCAGACCGGTGAAGCGGGCAAGCAGGTCAATCGCCTCTACATCACCGACGGCGCCGACATCGCCAAGGAATTCTACCTGGCGCTGCTGGTCGATCGCGCCACCAGCCGCATTGCCTTCGTCGTGTCGACCGAAGGTGGCATGGACATCGAAGAGGTCGCCCACTCGACCCCCGAAAAGATCCACAGCTTCTCGGTCGATCCCGCCTCGGGTTTCCAGCCGCACCATGGCCGCGCCGTCGCTGCCGCGCTGGGCCTGACCGGCGACCAAGCGAAGCAGGCCGCCAAGGTGGCGTCCTCGCTCTACGCCGCCTTCCTCGACACCGATGCCGAGCAGATCGAGGTCAACCCGCTGGCGCTGACCGAGCAGGGCAACCTCCTCGTGCTCGACGCCAAGGTCGGCTTCGACGGCAACGCCATGTTCCGCCACAAGGACATCGCCGAACTGCGCGACCTGACCGAGGAAGATCCTGCCGAAGTCGAGGCGAGCGAATATGACCTCGCTTATATCAAGCTGGACGGCAATATCGGTTGCATGGTGAACGGCGCGGGCCTTGCCATGGCGACGATGGACATCATCAAGCTGAACGGCGAATTCCCCGCCAACTTCCTGGACGTCGGTGGCGGCGCTTCCAAGGAGAAGGTGACGGCGGCCTTCAAGATCATCCTGAAGGACCCGGCGGTGAAGGGCATTCTGGTCAACATCTTCGGCGGCATCATGAAGTGCGACATCATTGCCGAGGGCATCGTCGCCGCGGCCAAGGAAGTCGACCTGGCGGTTCCGCTGGTGGTGCGCCTGGAAGGCACCAACGTCCAGCAGGGCAAGGACATTCTGGCCTCGTCCGGCCTCGCCATCGTCCCGGCGGACGATCTGGGCGACGCGGCCAAGAAGATCGTGGCGGAAGTGAGGAAGGCGGCCTGATCGCTCTCCCCGCCTAGACGCAGACATCCAACGGGGTGCGGGTGGTCCGGAAACGGACTGCCCGCGCCCGCGTTGGCGTTTTCATAAGGAGGATGTTGAAATGAAGATCCTTGTGCCCGTGAAGCGGGTGATCGACTATAATGTGAAGCCGCGGGTGAAGGCGGACGGGACGGGCGTCGACCTGGCCAATGTCAAGATGAGCATGAACCCGTTCGACGAGATCGCCGTCGAGGAAGCCATTCGCCTGAAGGAAAAGGGCGTGGCGACCGAGGTCGTGGCGGTGTCGATCGGCGTCGCCAAGGCGCAGGAAACGCTTCGCACGGCGCTCGCCATGGGCGCGGACCGGGCGATCCTGATCCAGACCGATGACGAGGTGGAGCCGCTGGGCGTCGCCAAGCTGCTCGCCAAGGTGCAGGAAGAAGAGCAGGCTGGCCTGATCGTCCTGGGCAAGCAGGCGATCGACGATGACAGCAACCAGACCGGCCAGATGCTGGCCGCGCTGCTGAACCTGCCGCAGGGCACCTTTGCCAGCAAGGTCGAGGTCGAGGGCGACAAGGTCAGTGTCACTCGCGAGGTCGATGGCGGCCTGGAGACGGTGAAGCTGTCGACCCCGGCGATCGTCACCACCGACCTGCGCCTCAACGAACCGCGCTATGCGTCGCTGCCCAATATCATGAAGGCGAAGTCCAAGCCGCTGGCGACGAAGACGCCCGCCGATTTCGGCGTCGACATCGCCCCGCGGCTCGAGACCGTCTCGGTCGCCGAGCCTGCCAAGCGCTCGGCCGGCGTCAAGGTCGCCGATGTCGATGAACTGGTTGCCAAGCTCAAGTCCATGGGAGTTGCCGCATGAAGACGCTTGTCTGGGTTGAACATGAAGGCGGCGCGGTCAAGGACGCCACCCTCTCCGCCGTCACCGCCGCCGCCAAGCTGGGCGAGGTCCATCTGCTGGTCGCCGGCGAAAGCGTCGGCGGCGTCGCCGAAGCCGCGGCCAATATCGCCGGCGTGGGCAAGGTCCATGTCGCCGACGACGCGGCGCTGGGCCATGCGCTCGCCGAGAACGTCGCGCCGCTGGTGGTGCAGCTGATGGCCGATCATGACGCCTTCGTTGCGCCGGCGACCAGCAACGGCAAGAATATCGCGCCGCGCGTCGCGGCCTTGCTGGACGTGATGCAGATCAGCGACATCCTGTCGGTGGAAAGCGAAGACACGTTCACCCGGCCCATCTATGCCGGCAACGCGATCGCCACGGTGAAGTCGAAGGACGCCAAGAAGGTCATCACCGTTCGTGGCACCGCTTTCGAGAAGGCGGCGGCCGAGGGTGGTTCGGGCACGGTGGAGGCTGTGGCCTCGACCGGGGACGCGGGCTTGTCGTCCTTTGTCGGCGCCGAGATCGCCAAGCTGGAGCGGCCGGAGCTGACCAGCGCCAAGGTGATCGTGTCGGGCGGCCGTGCGCTGAAGGACGGGGAGACGTTCGAGCAGCTGATCTTCCCGCTGGCCGACAAGCTAGGCGCCGCGGTCGGCGCCAGCCGCGCCGCGGTCGATGCGGGCTATGTTCCCAACGATTATCAGGTTGGGCAGACCGGCAAGATCGTCGCGCCGGAAGTCTACATCGCTGTGGGCATTTCCGGGGCGATCCAGCATCTGGCCGGCATGAAGGACAGCAAAACCATCGTCGCCATCAACAAGGATGAGGATGCGCCGATCTTCCAGGTGGCCGATATCGGCCTGGTCGGCGATCTGTTCAAGGTGGTGCCGGAGCTGACCGAGAAGCTCTGATCCCCCGGCATGAAACAGAAAGGGCGCGGGATATGTCCCGCGCCCTTTTTCATGTCATTCGCAGCTGATGTCGTTGCGGTCGATCGCTCGGCCGGCGAGCGCGCCGGCACCGCCGCCCAGGATGGTGCCCAGCGTCTTCGAGCCGCCCGGAGCGATGACATTGCCCAGCACGCCGCCAGCGATGGCGCCGACGATGGTGCCGGTGGTGCCGTCGTCGCGCTTGCAATAGTAGCGGCCGTCACGGTCGCGGTAGATCTGGTCATTGTCGCCGAGCTGGCGGCGATTGTGGCGGGGCGGGCCGCGGCGGTCGCTGGGGCGGTCATAGCCATAGCCGCCGCCATAATTGTCCGAGGTGCAGGCGCCCAGGGGGAGCATGGCGAGGATCGCCGCTGCCAGGATGGGTTTGCGCATAGTCAGTCTCCTTCTTCCTAACCCTGTCGGCGGGTAAACCCCCGGAGCGGGCCGATGGTTGCGTGTGGGTAACATCCCAACGCCAGGCAAAAAGAAACCGCCCGCCGCTGCCGTGAGAGGGGGAGTGCGGCAGCGGGCGGACGGCGACCGACGGCGCCTTGGGGGGGACGGCGCCGCCGGAAATCAACAGGGAAAGGCGGCTTAGTGCGGCAGCGGCTGAGCCGGGCTGGTCGCGGGGCTCACCACCGGCGCGGTGCTGGAGGCGTCGCTGTCGGCGCGCTGTTCGTCCAGCTTGGCCTTGGCGTCGTTGAAGCGCGTGGTGAGATCATTCTTGAACTCGGTCAGCTTGCCCTCGTCATAGAGCTTCTTGCCGACATAACCGGCGATGGCGCCGAAGATCAGGGTACGGATCATGTTGCTTCTCCTTGGCTGCGCCCCGTGGGAGGCGTTTGACCCAATAACCGGTTGACCGCCGCCCGGTTCCAAAGCGATGTGCCAAGGCGCGTCCGGGGCGATGGCCCTTGGCGCATGTGCGACGGATGGAGTGCAACGGGGTCAAGGGGGTAGCAAATGTCGGCGTTCGACCTGGTGTTCGCATTGTTCGGCCTGCTGCTGGGCCTGGCCCTGTGCGAGGTGCTGGCCGGGTTCGCCCGGGTGCTGAAGCTCAAGCGCGGGGCGCGGCCGGTGCGGATCGGCTGGCTGACGCCGCTGCTGGGCCTGTTCGTCATGCAGGACCTGACCAGTTTCTGGGGCATCGCCTTCATGGCGCGCGACCAGATGGATGCGAGCAACCTGACGCTGGTCACGGTGCTGGCGATCACCGGCGGCTATTATCTGGTCGCGTCGCTGATCTTCCCCGACGATCCGGCGTACTGGCCCGATTTCGACCTGTGGTACGACCGGCAGAACCGCATGGTGGTGGGCGGGCTGCTGACCATCAACATCGCCACGATGATCGGCACCGGCATACTCGACACGCTGCACCCGATGCCCGAGGCGCCGGCGGGACCGGCGGGCGAGATCGGCTTCCTGATCTATGGCCTGAGCGCGCTGGCGCTGTTCCTGCTGCTGATCGCGCTGCTGTTCGTCAACAACCGGCGGTGGAATGTGGCGATGCTGGTGGCGCTGAACCTGATCCTGCTGGGCGGGAGCATATTGGAGGATTTCATCTGAGGGTCGGCGCGGTTGGCGGCGTGGAACCTTTGAAGAGAAAAGAGGCCCTTCGACAGGCTCAGGGCGAACGGGGTGAGAGGGTGGGCGCGGCCCACAGGGGGTCGGTGTGCGGGCCGGGGCTGAGGGAGTTTGGACGGAGTCCAAGCGATCCGCGCGTTCAGCCGGGCGCGGCGGTGGGGCATGCGGCAGGGTCGATCGCGTCGTCCAGGTCCATCCGGCCGGTGAAGCCGCCGGGGGCGAAGCCGAAATAGGCGTCGCGGGCGCGGGCGGCGGCGTCCTCATAGGGGCGGCGCTCCTCCTCGTCGCGCTGGGCGAGGGCGGCGTCCTCCTCTGCCGTCAGGTCGCGCTCATAGTCGTCGATGTCGTAGATGTCCTCGGTCTGGTCGCCGGCGAAGCCGGGCGGCGGCGGGAAATCGGTGCGCCACAGGCCGAGGTCATCGTCATAGAAGACGCCGCGCAGCTGCGCCGCCGCCTGCTCCGGCGGCAAGGTGGCGCGCAGCGGCGGGAACACCTGCGGCGGAAGTTCACACCGTTCATCGTCGACGGGAAAGCGCGGTTTTTGCGATCCCCGGCCGCCATGCGCGGTGCTCGATAGGAGATTGCGGCGGACCGCGATGAACATCGCGACCGAGGCGGCGGGCGCAAGCACGGTCGCGCCCTGCGCCTCCACGGGTTCGGGATCGTCGGGCCGCTCGCCCAGCAGCGTCTGCGCGTCGGCCATGGTGCGAGCGGACGGCTCGTGCCCGGCGCGAGGCAGGCCGTCGCGCGCCACTTCCGCGCGCACGGCGTCTTCCGGGCAGATCATGTCGAGATAGGCGACGAAGTCCTGCGCGACGATGCGGGCGAGCGCGGCGTCGGAGCCTTCGGCCGGCGCATCGGCCATGCGGTCGAGCCGGGCCAGCATCGACATGGCGAGGCGATTGTCGTGGCGGTGGCGGCGAATTTCGTCCGTGTCGGGATCGCGCCGGATCACTTCCTCCTGCCCGCAAATGGCGCGGGAGAGAAGATCGGTCGCAAGCCGGTCGCGCGCGATCAGGATCGCCGCGTCCCAGCCCAGGCGAAAGGCCGCGCCGTCATGGCGGATCCGCAGATTATAGGCGCTGCGCGTGGTGATGCGCACGCTTTCGCAGGCGAGCATGATGACGCCGGTGGCGGCGAGGGTTTCCAGGAAACGCCGCTGCCGCGCGGGCGTCCAGCCATCGGCGCGGATGGCGTCCGCGGGGGTGGGAAGATCGCCGGGCAGCGACGGGGCGAGCGGCGGGAATTGCACGGTCATGGCAAGGCTCCTGCAGAAAAGGATGGCTTGACCATGATGCTAGGCAGATTTGCGGCGTGTAGGACAGCGGAATAGGATTTCCCGGCCTATCCGGATGTTCGGGCCGACCGGATGTCAGGGCGCGGCGGGTATGTCCGGCGCGTAATCGGCGGCGGCTTCGGCCAGTTCGGCTTCGCGCCGGGCGCGGTTGCGATCGCCCAGATCCTGGCGCTGGGCCATGGCGAGGAAGGCGGCTTCGGACCGCAGGCAGCGGTCGCGCACATTGTCGAGCGTCGCGGCGTCGGCTTCGGCATGCGCCTTGGCGGCGAGCGCGCGATAGTCGGGATTGGCCATGGATAGTCTCCTTCGCAGTCCCGGGAGGTGACCCGCGCCGCCCGCCGCGCCGGGACGGCGCAAGCGGACGGGGGCCGGCAGCGCGCGGGGCGGCGCCCGATGGCGCGCCCCGCATGCGGCCTTATTCGGCGTGGGCGATGTTCACCGCCGCCATCTTGCCGCGGCGGTCCTGCTCCAGATCATAGGAGACGCGGTCCTTTTCGCGCAGCGTGGCGAGGCCCGCGCGCTCCACGGCGGTGATGTGGACGAACGCGTCCGGGCTGCCGTCATCGGGGGCGATGAAGCCATAGCCCTTGTCGGCGTTGAAGAATTTGACGGTTCCGACGATGCTCATGTGATATTCCTTCTTGTTTGCGACGCGCCCCGTGTGGGCGGCCAAGGGCCAGAGAGGCAGGGAAAGAAGGAAGTTGGTGCCGCAAAGCGCCGAAGACCGTCGATTTGCGACTGTAGCAGGGCGGATATAGGGGAAGGGGGGCGGAATTGCAAATTTGGGAGGCGTCGGGCGTCAGGGATATTGCTGGCGGGTGTGTTTGACGGCGAGGATTTCGATGGCGTCGAGCGCGACGCGGTAGATGATGAGGCAATTGGGCGTCACCAGCGCCTCGCGCGAGCCGGGAAAGCGGCCGGTCCGGTGCATATGGGGATGGTCGACCAGCCTCTCGGCGGTCTGCTCGAACAGATCGGCGAGGCGTTCGTCCCTCCGTAGAGCGGAAGAAGAGCAGTTCGATTGTTTGGGTGCTTGTGCGTGATAACTCAGCTCACGCAGATGGGTGGTTGAACTAATCTATCTCGTTTTCTATTGCACTAAACGGGCGCGCAAATATGATCTGAGAATGCATTCCCCTAAGTTCCAGCAAAAAGCAGCAGAATTTAAGCGCATTGTGTCGGCGTCGACGCTCTCGGCGCTTTGGACCAAAAAACGCGGCGTCAGAGATCACATGCGAAAGCAGATCATTCCAGATGCGGTAGAATTTCTGGACTTTCACATGGAGCATCGGCAGAGATGTTCAGCGCTTGAGGCGTTGATTTGCAATGGTGACTACATACCTGCTCCAGTTCTAAGAATGAAAGTGGAGAAGGGTAAAGGGCTTTGCCGACAGATTGCGTTGCCATCTCCCGCCGAGGCTCTCATTCTGCAAGCTCTTTCCGATTCACTTTGGAAAGACATCAAAAGCAAGGCGCCCTCTTCCACTGCATTCTTCGCTCCCCAGGATCAGCCTTTCAGTAAACTGAACCCGTTGAAGGAAGAGGATGAGTTTGGATATGGACCGATAGAATCGTGGCTGGACTTCCAGCAGGAGGTTCTAAAATTTTCTCAAACCAGGGATTATGTAGTTGTCACTGATATCGCCAACTATTACGATGGCATATTGCATTCATTTTTGAGGTCTATACTATCCGATTATGGATTGGAGAGGGAGTATGCGTTAGACCTTCTTCTTTACATTCTGGAGGCCATGCTGTGGCGGCCCGATTACATGCCAAATTTTGGAATTGGTCTTCCTCAAATGGATTTGGACGCGCCAAGACTTCTTGCGCATACACACTTATTTGAAGTTGATGAACTGTTTGAGAAGGATCCCGATGTTGATTTCGCGAGATACATGGACGACATGGATTTCGGAGTTGATACCCTCGCGAAGGCGAAGTCGGTTCTCCGAGACCTGGATCTGACGCTTCATACCCGCAATATACGTATCAACAGCGGGAAAACTACTATAATGACTCGTGAAGATGCAGCAAAATATTTCAGAGTTGCTGAAAATATGGCTCTGCTCTCTCTTTCCAATAAAATAGAAGCTGCTACCCCTAATAAGAGTGTCATCTATAAGCGATTAGTTGCTCGTGCTATCAAAAGTGGATTGAAGAAAAATTTATTTGATCAAGGAAATGGCGGGAAAATTCTGAAGAGATTGCTCGGCATAGCATTCAGAAATGGCATCGCTATTGATGACGCCTCGTTTAGAAATATCATCTATGATCGACCTGCCTTACGAGATTATCTTTTTCGAGGGTGGATAAGATCGCCTAACTACGAGTCGCAAATGCCGATCGTGATAGGTTACCTGGGTAGTGGTCAAGCGGTAGATGATTACAGTAAGATTGCTATCGCGACATCAATTTCTTCGGCAATACATCAATATGCGTTGCCATCAACTGTGCTGTATGAAATCGTATTTCATTTGAAGGGCGGTGATCCCTTCGCGTTGTATGCAAGAGTTCTGCTTGCTTCGAGGTTGGACACGCCCTCTCGTCTATTGGCTGAGATTGTCAAGACAAAAGGCACTTGGTCACGGCATGCATTCTTATCCCGTCTAGTTGCTAGTTTTTACGGGCTTTTTGTGCACACACCTTTGTTTTCCGATTTTGAGGCGGTTGTGAAGCGCCATGGGGGCACAGAGGGGATGTCGGTTTATGAATTCCACCACAGCATCGCCAACGACAGTAAAGGGTATTATTCAGCCAAATCGTTTATTGAGGCTGGTAATCCCTCAATGCCCGTAGGTATCAGCCACGCGAAGATTCTGATGTTAGCAACAGCGCTATGGAACAAAGCTATCCCGAAGATCGAAAGAGCTAAGCTTTTAGGTGTTCACACAAAAGCGATGAACGACACTTACTATCGGCAAATGCTCTCTCAAATCATTTCAATGGCTCCATAAAGAATGATCTTGTCGTATGTAAACTATCAACGCTTTCCTCAATCTGCGGCCACCTTCGCCTTTCGCGGCTTGAGCAACGGCGCCAGATACCGCCCGGTAAAGCTCCGCGACTCCTTCACCACCTTCTCTAGCCCTTCGACTTCGTTCTCGGCTACGCTCGAACTTCGCTCAGGACGGGCTCGTCCCCGGTTGTCATTCCTAACATCGGTCGGAGATAGTGACCGGTGAAGCTCCGTGGGTTCTGAGCTACCTTTTCGGGGACGCCCTCCGCGACGACCTCTCCGCCCTTCACGCCGCCCTCCGGTCCCATGTCGATGATCCAGTCCGCCGTCTTGATGACGTCGAGATTATGCTCGATCACCACCACGCTGTTGCCCTGATCGACCAGCGCGTGGAGGACTTCGAGGAGTTTGCGGACGTCCTCGAAATGGAGGCCGGTGGTGGGCTCGTCCAATATATAGAGGGTGTTGCCGGTGGCGCGGCGGGAGAGTTCCTTGGCGAGCTTCACGCGCTGGGCCTCGCCGCCCGAGAGGGTCGTCGCCTGCTGGCCCACCTTGATATAGCCAAGGCCCACTTCGGCGAGCATCGCCATCTTGTCGCGGATGGGGGGGACGGCGTTGAAGAATTCCACCGCATCCTCGACCGTCATGTCGAGCACGTCGGCGATCGACTTGCCCTTGAACTTCACCTCCAGCGTCTCGCGATTGTAGCGCGCGCCGTGGCACACATCACAGGTGACATAGACGTCGGGGAGGAAGTGCATCTCGATCTTGAGCACGCCGTCGCCCTGGCAGGCTTCGCAGCGGCCGCCCTTGACGTTGAAGCTGAAGCGGCCGGGCTTGTAGCCGCGCGCCTGGGCTTCGGGCAGGCCCGCGAACCAGTCGCGGATGTTGGTGAAGGCGCCGGTATAGGTGGCGGGGTTGGAGCGGGGGGTGCGGCCGATGGGCGACTGGTCGATGTCGATCACCTTGTCGCAATGGTCGAGGCCCGTCACCTTGTCATGCGGGCCGGCAACGATGCGCGCGCCATTGAGGGTGCGCGCCGAGGCGGCGTAGAGCGTGTCGATGGTGAAGCTGGACTTGCCCGAGCCCGAAACGCCGGTGATGCAGGTGAAGGTGCCCAAGGGGATCGACGCGGTGACGCCGCGCAGATTGTTGGCGCGGGCATTGTGGACGGTGAGCTTCTTGCCCGATCCCTTGCGGCGTTTCGCGGGCACGTCGATGCGGCGGGTGCCGTTGAGATAATCGGCGGTGAGGCTGGCCTTGTTTTTCAGGATCTGCTCGAGCGTGCCTTCCGCGACGATGGTGCCGCCATGGACGCCCGCGCCCGGGCCCATGTCGACGATATAGTCGGCGGCGCGAATGGCATCCTCGTCATGCTCCACGACGATGACGCTGTTGCCGAGGTCGCGCAGGCGCTTCAGGGTCACGAGCAGCCGGTCATTGTCGCGCTGGTGCAGGCCGATCGAGGGTTCGTCGAGCACGTAGAGGACGCCCGACAGGCCGCTGCCGATCTGGCTGGCAAGGCGGATGCGCTGGCTCTCGCCGCCCGACAGGGTGCCCGACGTGCGGTCGAGGTTGAGATAGTCGAGGCCGACATTGTTGAGGAAGCCCAGGCGCTCGACGATTTCCTTGAGGATGGCGCGGGCGATCTGGTTCTGCTGGTCGTTGAGCTGGGCGGGGAGGGTGGAGAAGAAGCCGAGCGCGTCCACCACGGAGCGGCGGGTGGAGACGGAGATGTCCTCGCCGGCGATCTTGACGGCCAGCGCCTCGGGCTTGAGGCGGGCGCCGTGGCAGGTCTCGCAGGGCATGGCGGTCTGATATTTGGACAGCTCCTCGCGCATCCAGGCGCTGTCGGTCTGGAGCAGGCGGCGGTTGAGGTTGCCGATCACGCCCTCGAAGGGCTTGCGCACCTCATAGGCCTTCTTGCCGTCCTGGAAGCGCAGCGTGACGGGCTTGCCGCCGGTGCCGTGGAGGATGACGAGCTTCACCTCGCCCGGCAGGTCGGCCCAGGGCGTGTCGAGCGAGAAGCCGAACTCCCTGGCGAGGGAGCCGAGCACCTGCATATAATAAGGCGAGGGCGGGTTGGACTTCGCCCAGGGGACGACGGCGCCCTTTTTCAGGGACAGGGCTTCGTTGGGAACGACCAGTTCGGGGTCGAACTCCTGCCGCTCGCCCAGGCCGTCGCAGGCCGGGCAGGCGCCCATCGGCGCGTTGAAGGAGAAGAGGCGCGGCTCGATCTCCGGGATGGTGAAGCCGCTGACCGGGCAAGCGAATTTCTCGGAAAAGACGATGCGGTTGGCGGGGATGCCGGCATTCTTCATCTTGCCCGCGGATTGCGCTTCGTCTTCCCGGCCGGGAACGGCGCCATCGGCGAGGTCGACATAGGCGAGGCCGTCGGCGAGCTTGAGCGCCTGTTCGAAACTGTCGGCAAGGCGCGTGGCCATGTCGGCATTCACCGCCAGGCGATCGACCACCACTTCGATGTCATGCTTGTATTTCTTGTCGAGCGCGGGCGCGTCCTCGATCAGATACATTTCGCCGTCGATGCGCACGCGGGTGTAGCCCGCCTTCTGCCATTCGGCGAGTTCCTTGCGATACTCCCCCTTGCGGCCGCGCACCACCGGGGCAAGCAGGTAGAAGCGCGTCCCTTCCGGCAGGGTGAGGACGCGGTCGACCATCTGGCTGACGGTCTGCGCGCTGATCGGCTCGCCAGTGACGGGCGAATAGGGAATGCCCACCCGCGCCCAGAGCAGGCGCATATAGTCGTAGATTTCGGTGACGGTCGCCACGGTCGAGCGCGGATTGCGGCTGGTCGTCTTCTGCTCGATGGAGATGGCGGGGCTCAAGCCCTCGATATGCTCGACATCGGGCTTCTGCATCATCTCCAGGAACTGGCGCGCATAGGCGGACAGCGATTCCACATAGCGCCGCTGGCCCTCGGCATAGATGGTGTCGAAGGCGAGCGAGGATTTGCCCGAGCCCGACAGGCCGGTGATGACGATGAGGCTGTCGCGCGGCAGGTCGACGTCGACGCCCTTGAGATTATGCTCGCGCGCGCCGCGGACGGAGATGTGGGTAAGGCTCATGCAGGCGTTGTTCCAGATTTGTTCTGTTCGGGCAAGATGCTTGGAAGATGGCGATCCAAGGCGGGTTCGGCAAGGCTCGGCCGTGGCGAGGCTTTCATGCGGCAGCCAAGCAGATGACAGGAATTGTCATGGCAGTGCCGCCTTCCAGATGCGAAAAAGGCTTGCCGACCTTGGGCTTATCCTATTTTTTGCGCGCGGGGTGCCACGAGCAGCATCGTGGTCAAGCAACAGGGGTGTTTCATGGCCATTGCCGATACGACGAAGCCGGTTCTGACGTCGCTGGACTTCGCCAGCACCGTAGATGTCACGACCGGCGGGAAGTATGTGACGTTTACAGCAGGTGCAACCGA
>NZ_JAJGNO010000001.1 GCF_020782235.1 Sphingobium naphthae | reverse complement strand
GCAAGGCCCGCAAGGCCAAATGGCCGCCTGGACCCGGCATCAGCCGGGGAGGACAGCCCAAGGATGCGGATGCATCCGCCGGCGACTGAGGACCAAATATACCACGGCGCGGGATGGAGCAGCCCGGTAGCTCGTCAGGCTCATAACCTGAAGGTCGTAGGTTCAAATCCTACTCCCGCAACCAACACCCCAAACCACACACAAACAGCAGCGCACAGCCACAGCCGAACAGTCCACAGGACTGGGCGTCGTCGGGGCGCATCCGCCACGCCTTGCAGCATCACCCGCAGCGGTCCCGATCGTCGGAATGGACGCGGGAGAGCGCCAACTCCACCGTCGGTTTGGCATCGGGCGACACGCCCCAGGCTCATATCCTCAAGGTCGCGCGCCGATCCTGCGCCCGCAAACAATATCCATGCCCAGCGCACCATGAACGCGTCGGATTATGTTGCCGAACCGTGGAGAGCGCGCACACAAGAGACCACCAGCCACCAGGAGCGTCGCCGCACCCGCGACTCTGCGCCGTCACTCCGGAACCGCGATCATCGACATCTGCCGGCCATAGCCCGCCTCGCCCCGATGACAGGAACGGCGATAGCTGAAGAAGCGATCGGGCTGCGCATAGGTGTCCTCGTCGAGCATCTCCACCCGCGCCACCCCCGCCGCCGCCAGGCGCGACGCCACATAGCCGCCAATGTCGAACTGCAGATGCCCCGGACGCCCCGCCGAAAAGAAACGCCCATTCTCCCCATCCGCCGCCTCGAAACGAAGCGCGAAATCCTCAGTCACTTCATAAGAGGCGCGCCCGATGCAGGGCCCGATGGCCGCCATGATGCGGTCACGCGCCGCGCCGATCCGCTCCATCGCCGCCAACGTGGCGTCGGTGACGCCGCCGATCGCGCCCTTCCACCCCGCATGCGCCGCACCGACCACGCCCGCCTGGACATCGGCGAACAGCACCGGCACGCAATCGGCGGTCAATATGCCCAGCAACAGGCCGGGGCGATCCGTTACCAGTGCATCCGCCTCCGGCCGCTCATCCTCGGCGAAGGGCGCGGTGACGATTTCGGCCAGCGCCGAGTGAACCTGCCGCACCGTCACCAGCTGTGCGCCCGGCAGCACGGCATCGCGCGCCAGATCCCGGTTGCGCAGGATCGCCGCGCGGTCGTCATCCGATCCCAGTCCCACGTTCAGCCCGGCATAGAGGCCGGTGGAAACGCCGCCCTGCCGTCCGGCAAAGCCATGCGGCACCGCGCGCAGCAGCTGCGCCTTCACCAGTTCGACCACGTCGTTCCTTTCATGTCATGACCGCGCAACATACTTGCGCCCGCCGGATTAGGCGATAGTCTCCCCTCCCCATAAGCAAAAGGGGTGCGTCCGGTGGCGTGCCGGGCTAAGGGAATAGAGGTCTTCATGATATTCGGGCGCGTAAAGCCTCTCGACGCCATATTGGCGACGGCGGAAAAGAAATCACTGCATCGATCGCTGGGGGCGTTCCAGCTCACCATGCTGGGCATCGGCGCGGTCATCGGCACGGGCATCTTCGTGCTGACGGCCGAAGCCGCGCAGAAGGCGGGGCCGGGCATGATGCTCTCCTTCGTCATTGCCGGCTTCGTCTGCGCCGTGGCAGCGCTTTGCTACGCCGAAATGGCGGCGATGGTCCCGGTTTCGGGATCGGCCTATACCTACAGCTATGCGGTGATGGGGGAACTCATCGCCTGGATGGTCGGCTGGGCGCTGATCCTGGAATATGCGGTGGCCGCAGGCGCCGTATCAGTGGGCTGGTCCGGCTATGTCGTGGGCCTGATCGAACATACATTCCATATGGACATCCCCAATTTCCTGACGCGGGGCCCCTATGACGGCGGCGTGGTCAACTTGCCCGCGATGCTGATCGCGGCGCTGGTCACCTGGCTGCTGGTCATCGGCACGAAGGAAAGCGCGACCGTCAACGCGATCCTGGTCGCGATCAAGGTGGCGGCGCTCACCCTCTTCATCGTGCTGTCGGTGCCGGTCATGAACATGGACGGTTTCGAGCCGTTCGCGCCGCTCGGCTTTTCGGGCATTTCGGCGGCGGCCGCATCCATCTTCTTCGCTTATGTCGGCTTCGACGCAGTCTCGACCGCCGCGGAGGAAACCAAGAATCCCCAGCGCAACATGCCGATCGGCCTGATCGGCTCGCTCGCCATCTGCACCATCTTCTACATGCTGGTGGCAGCCGGCGTCATCGGCACCGTGGGCGCGCAGCCCGTGACCGCCGGCGGCATCCCGATCGCGCAGGGCGGCATCGCGCTGGCGCCGGGCTCCACCGAATTGTCGCAGCAATGCGCCGCGCTCGCCGCCGCGGGCAATGAAGCGGTCACCTGCTCGAAGGAAGCGCTGGCCTGGACGCTGCGCGAGATCGGCTGGCCGCAGATCGGCAACCTGCTCGGCCTCGCCGCCGGCCTGGCGCTGCCTTCGGTCATCCTGATGATGATGTTCGGCCAGACCCGCATCTTCTTCGTGATGAGCCGCGACGGCCTGTTGCCCGACCTCTTCTCGAAGGTGCATCCGACCTACAAGACCCCGCATGTTATCACCATCCTGACCGGCATCTTCGTTGCCCTGTTCGCCGCCTTCTTCCCGGTCGGCATCCTGGCGGACATCTCCAACTCGGGCACGCTCTTTGCCTTCGCCGCCGTGTCGATCGCGGTCATGGTGCTGCGCCGCACCGATCCGTCGCGCAAGCGGCCCTTCCGCACGCCGGCGATCATGGTGACCGCGCCGATCGCGATCCTCGGCTGCCTCTATCTGTTCTGGAGCTTGGGCAGCGAAACCAAGCTGATGTTCGTCGGCTGGGCGACCGTGGGCCTGATCGTCTACTTCGCCTATAGCCGCAACCGCAGCCATGTCGGCCGCGGGATCGTCGACGTGGCGGAGGATGATGCGGGCATTCCGCCCCAGCCGGTGCCGCCGCTGCCGGGCGCGCATACGCCGGGCGGGCAGGACGCCTGATCCAGCAGCGAACGGGGCGGGCGACCGCCCCGTTTTCGTTTCAGCGGCGCGGGCGGACCAGCCGCCTCAGTGGAAATCCATGTCCGCGTCGCGCAGCTTGGCGAGATTGGGCCGGGTGAAGAGCTTGCCCCGTTCCGCCCAGATGACGATCAGGAAGGACAGGGTCCCGAACACCAGCAGCCCAAGCGTGAAGGGCAGGGTCGTTCCGTCGAAGGCGCGGCCCACCAGGCTGCCGAGCGCCGCCGACACCGCGGTCGTCAGGAACGCCTGGAAGGACGAGGCGACGCCCGCGCCCTTGTGAAACGGCTCCATCGAGATGGCGCTGAAATTGGACGCGGTGAAGGCCACGGTCAGCATGGTCAGCGCCTGCAGCGTCATGAAGCTGACCAGCGTCTCCCATCCCATCAGGATCAGCGCCAGATGGACGGCGGCGATCAGGCAGAAGCCGATGAGCGCGCTCTGGCTCATCCGCCGCGCGCCGAAGCGCTGGACCAGGCGGCTGTTGATCAGGCTGCCGATCCCCATGAAGCCGGCAATGGTGGCGAAGCCGATCGGGAAGATCGCCGCCGCATCGAACACGTCGAAGAAGATCTGCTGCACCGACAGGATGAAGCCGATGAGGCCGCTCATCACCACGCCGCTCGCCAGCATGTAGCCGATCGAGCTGCGCGTGCGCAGGATGAGGGCGATCGTGGCGAACAGCCCGCGCGCGGTGATCCGCATGCGGTTTTCCGGCGCCAGCGTTTCCGGCAGCCGCACCAGCATCCAAAGCAGGATCATGCTGGACAGGATGACCAGCACCCAGAAGATCCAGCGCCACGGCGCCACCCACAGGATCGCTTGCCCGAAACTGGGCGCCATCACCGGGATCAGCATGAACACGGCAAAGATCAGCGACATGACTCGCGCCATGGCGTCGCCGCGGAACCGGTCGCGGATGATGCCGACGGTGATGACCCGGCTAGCCCCCGCGAAGAAGCCGGCGCAGCCGCGACCGATCAGCATCATCGCGAAGCTCTGCGCGCTGGCGCAGGCGATGGAGGACAGGACGAACAGCGCCATCGCGCTGCCCAGCACCGCCTTGCGCCCGAATCGGTCGGACAGCACGCCGAACAGCAACGATCCGATCCCCAGCCCCATGAAATAGACGCTGATGATCAACTGCCGGTCATTGGGCTGGGGAATGGACAGATCGCGCCCGATGGCGGGCAGGGCCGGCAGCATCGGGTCGATCGACAGGGCGTTCATCGCCATCAGGCACGCGCACAGCAGCACGAATTCGCGGAAATGGATGTCGCGGGGCGGCGATGAAGCGGGAATGTCGGTCATGCTCGGGCTATGGGGGCTCCGCGCGGCATGCGCCACCCCAAATCAGGCCGCCTCCTCGCCCTTCATCCCGCTGCCCATCATGGCAAATAGGTCGTTAACCATTTTTTATCGGCTGATGGGCCACAGTCTCCCGCGTGAACAAACCAAAGGGTCGATCAATTGCTTTAGCGGGATGATGGGGGAATCACTTTCATGGGCAACAGTTTCAAGAGCGCGCAATTTCTGATGGAGGCGCGCCTGTCGCGGGCGGCCTGCGGTTCGGCGGACGACTGCTTCGACCTGGGCGTCGCCTTCAGCTGCGGCACCAGCGGCCTGCCGATCGACTTGGTCGAGGCGCATAAATGGTTCAACCTCGCCGCCCTGCGCGGCAGTCGGCAGGGCCAGTCGATGCGCGCGGAGATCGCCGAGGAAATGACTGCCCGCGAAATCGCCGAGGCCCAGCGCCAGGCGCGCGCCCTCATCGCATCGACCCAGGCGCGCGCCGCCTGATCAGTCGCCCTTGCGGAATGGAGTGCGCTGCGCCAGCCATTGCCGGTCGCGCTGCACATCCTCGCGTTCGGCCGTCAGAAAGCCGGCGACCGCGCGCCTGAACCCGGGATTGGGGATGTAGTGGGCTGACCAGGTGGGTTCGGGCGCATAGCCGCGCGCCAGCTTGTGCCCGCCCTGGGCGCCGGCCTCCACCTTGTGCAGCCCGCGCGCGATGGCGACGTCGATCGCCTGATAATAGCAAAGCTCGAAATGCAGGTTGGGCACGTCCTCGACGCAGCCCCAGTAACGGCCATAGAGCGTGTCGCCGCCGACCAGATTGAGCGCGCCCGCGATCGGCCGCCCGTCGCGCAGGGCGAGCATCAGCAAGACCCGGTCCGCCATCGTCTTGCCCAGGATGGAGAAGAAGGCGCGGGTCAGATAGGGCTGCCCCCATTTGCGCGCGCCGGTATCCTGGTAGAAATCCCAGAAAATATCCCAATGCGCTTCGGTCAACTCGTCGCCGCTCAGGTGGACGATCTCCAGCCCCTCGACCGCGCGCCGGCGTTCCTTGCGGATATTCTTGCGCTTCTCGCTCGACAGGTCGGCCAGGAAATCCTCGAACCCGCCATAGCCGCGATTGGTCCAATGGAACTGGCTGTCCTCGCGGATCAGCCAGCCCGCCGCCTCGAACAGCGGCACCTGTTCCGGCGCGACGAAGGTCGCATGGGCGGACGACAGGCGGTTGCGCTCGACCAGCGTCTCGATGCCCGCAATCAGCGCCGGAGCGAGCGCGGCGTCGCGCAGCAGCAGGCGCGGCCCCGGCACGGGCGAAAAAGGCGCGGCGATCTGGATCTTGGGATAATAACGCCCGCCCGCCCGCTCCCAGGCGTCGGCCCAGCCATGGTCGAACACATATTCACCCTGGCTATGGCTCTTGGCGTAGAGCGGCGCAGCGGCGGCGATTCGCCCATCGCCATCGTCGATGACCAGCGGCAGCGGCTGCCATCCGGTTGCGCCGCCGACGCTGCCTGATCGCTCCAGCGCGGCCAGGAAATCCCAGCTGACAAAGGGATTGTCCGCCCCGGCGCAGGCGTCCCATTCGTCCCGGGGCAGGTCCGCGACGCCATTGGCGATCCGCACGACGACATCCGTCATGCGCCGTCCTCATAGATGATCTGGTCGGCATGGCGCCCCGCGCGCGCATGGTCGGCCGGGCTGCGCACGGTCCAGCTCAGCACGGGCAATCCCCGGCGGCGGGCATGATCGGCGAAGGGCGATGGCAGGTCGCGAATGTCACAAGCCAGAAAATCGGGTCTCCCCAGCCAAAGTGCAAGGGCGCGTTCGATCCGCCCGCGCACGGCGCCCTTATTCTGCTGGGTCACGACCAGCCCGCGCAGCTGTCGCTTTCGCTGTCGGGCAAAATAGCGCAGCACATGCGGGTTGAAGGACATGATCGCGATCGGCGCGTCGGACCACTCGGCCAGATCGCGCGCCACGGCCGCACACAACGCCGCGACGTGCCGCCCCGGCGCCTTGATCTCCACCAGCATCGGCACGCGCCCCTCGCAGCGCGCCAGCAGCGCCGACAGGCGCGGGATCGCGCCGCCGTCGGGCAGGCGCATCTGGTCCAGCGCCGCGGCCGGCAGCGCCGCGATACGGCCGGGCTGGCCGGTCATGCGCTGAAGGTCGGCGTCATGAAAGATGAAGGCGACGCCGTCGCGGCTCGCCCGCACGTCGCATTCGATGCCATGGCCGGCGGCGATGGCGGCGTCGAAGGCCGCCATGCCATTTTCGCTTACGCCCGGCCCGTGCAACCCGCGATGAGCAAAGGGCCGGGCGGTCAGGAAGTGCGCGTCAGGCCGGGCGGACAAGGACGATCGCGTCGATTTCCACCACTGCGCCCAGCGGCAGCACCGGGACGCCCACGGCGCTGCGCGCATGCTTGCCCGCGTCGCCGAAGACATCCACCATCAGTTCCGACGCGCCATTGGCGACCTTGGGCTGGTCGGTGAAATCCGCCGTGCTGCTGATGAAGGCGCCCAGCTTCACGATCCGCTCGACCCGGTCGAGCGAACCCAGCGCCGCCTTCATCTGGGCGATGAGGTTGAGGCCGCATATGCGCGCGGCGGCGACGCCATAGTCGAGGTCGCGGTCCTCGCCCAGCCGACCGGTCATCAGCCCGTCGGGCGCCAGCGCGATCTGTCCGCTGATGTGCAGCAGGCCATTGGCCTCGACCGCGGGCACATAGGCGGCGACGGGCGCGGCTGGCTGGGGCAGGGTGATGCCGAGTTCGGAAAGGCGGGCGTCGATGCTCATGCGGTGGCTCCTGTGATGAGGCTGTCGGTGGGGGCCGGCCCTTGCGCCAGCCTTTGCGTGATCCAAGTCTCGGCGCTCGCCCAATCGTCGATGCGCGCATGGGCATAGGGGGCGGCGGGGACGCCGGCGGCGATTTCCGGCTCGCCCACCATGTGCAGCCGCCATACGTCCGGCGCATGAGTCGCGACCGAATGATGATGGTCTGCCAGATCGTCGATGAACAGGGTGACGCTCGGCTGGCGCGCGGCGACAATCGCGGCCAGCGGCCGGCCCTTGCCCCCCTGGTTCCAATGGACCGGCAGCGCCAGGCCGTGGGACGCCAGCTGTTCGACCCTCTGCCCGTGGTGGCGCTCGCCGATATTGGTCAGCACTTCGATGTCGGCGATGCGCGACAGGCGCAGCAGCGCTTCCACGGCTCCCGCGATCGGCGCCTGCCGGTGCATTTCGGTGTCGAAGAAGCCGATCAGCAGCTGCCACACCAGTTCGCGCTCCAGCGGCTCGCCGCTATCCTTGTGGCGCAGCGCTTCGGCGAAGCTGCGGTCGTGCATGTCGAAATGCACGTCATGCGTCTCGTCCAGCCACTGGCGGAACGGCACGACCATGTGCAACAGCACTTCGTCGCAGTCCGTGATGATCAGGGGGCGGCTCATCGGTTCAGTCTCTCCTGCGCCGCGATCAGGGCGGCGGGGCTGGTGTCGATCGCCGCGGCGCAGGCGACCAGGTCGGGCTCATGATCGGCCAGGAAGCCCAGCACCGCCGCCAGGATCGTCGGGTCGCCGACGCCTGCCCGCAACGTGGCGGCGTCCATTCCGGTCAGCGCCAGCAACCGGTCGGCGCGCGCATCGTCGGCCAGTGTCCAGCCAAGCGCCAGCAGCGCCAGCATCGCGGGATCATGGCTCTCTGGCGAACTGCTATCCGGCTTGCGATTCGGGCTGTCGGGACGCATGATGGGCCTCTGGCGGGGAAGCGGTCGGGCAGGGCGCGCTTCACAATGATTGGCGAGTGACTGGTGGCAAAGCGCGTGCTCGTTGTCGAGGACAACGAACTTAATCTCAAACTTTTTTGCGATCTGCTGCGGGCGCATGGGCATGACGTCCTGCCGCTGCGCGACGGGCGCGACGTGCTGCGCGAAGCGGGTGAATTCCTGCCTGACCTCGTCATCACCGACATTCACCTGCCCCATGTCAGCGGGTATGAGCTGATCCTGTCGCTCAAGGCGGATGCGCGGCTTTCGGCGGTTCCGATCATGGCGGTGACCGCCTATGCCGGCCAGGGCGACGAGGATCGGATCCGGGGCGCGGGCGCCGACGCCTATGTGTCCAAACCCATATCGGTGCTGCGGTTCGTCGAGCAGGTGAACGCGCTTCTGTAGGGATCCGCGCGCTGTCATCGGGCTGTCATCGGCCTTTCACGGCGCGGCCATCGTTCGGAAGTCCTGCCGTCATTCCCGTCTGCCACCCCCCTGCGCCATGGCGCGGCCTTCCGCCGACAGCCTGGACCACAGGGGTAGATCATATGTCTCATCTAACCGACGAGGCGCGCGCGCGCACGCGCGCCGCGCAGCCCACCATCGATATGGGCGACAACAGCCTGGAAGCGATCGTCGCCGCCAATCCGGCGCGTCGCACCGTCCTCAAGAACGGCCTGCTCGGCCTTTCGATCCTGCCGATGCTCGGCGCGCTCGCGGCCTGCGACGATGACGATGATGACAGCAGCCCGACGCCCACGCCCACCCCGACGCCCACGCCCACCCCGACCCCCAGCTACGGCATCAGCTTCACCCCGGTGGCCGAAAATCTGAACGACACCGTCACCGTCCCGACTGGCTACACCGTGCAGGTGCTGCTGAAGGCCGGCGATTCGATCGAGGCCGGCACCGCCTATGCCGGCGACTATCCGACGCCCGATCAGGCCGAAAAATGGGCCGGCGGCAACCATGACGGCATGGAATATTTCGAACTGTCGGGCACCGACGCCAACAGCGGCGGCCTGCTCGCCATCAACTTCGAATATCCCGACTTCAACATCCTGATGGACGGCGACTATGACGCCGACACCGCCACGGCCGCGCAGAAGGCGCTGGCCCTGTCGGCGGTGGGCATCGGCGTGGTCGAAGTGGCCAAGGCGTCGGACGGCACCTGGTCGGTGAAGGCCGATTCCCGGTATAACAAGCGCTACACCGGCAACAGCAGCTACAAGGCCAGCGGCCCCGCGTCGGGCCTGCTGTCGGGCACGATCAAGGGCATGCTCAACAACTGCTCGTCGGGCCGCACCCCCTGGGGCACCTACCTCACCTGCGAGGAAACGACGGACAATTATCTCGACCCGACGCAGCCGGAGGAAAATTACGGCTGGGTGGTCGAAATCGACCCTTATCAAGAGCTGGCCGCGCCCACCAAGCGCACCGCGCTCGGCCGGTTCGACCATGAAAATGTCGCCTATATGGCCGACAGCGACAGCCGCGTGGCGTTCTACATGGGCCATGACGGCACGCCGGGCTGCATCTACAAGTTCGTGTGCGAACGCGCCTACAGCAGCAGCAATCGCGCCGCCAACACCGACATGCTCGACCATGGCACGCTCTATGTCGCGCGCTTCAACGGCGACGGCACCGGCGAATGGCGCGCTCTGGTCCAGGGGCAGAACGGCCTGACCGCCGGCGCTTCGGATCCGGGCAATGTCAGCCAGTTCACCACGCCGCCCGAACCGACCATCGTCGACTTCAACAATCAGGCGCAGGTGCTGGTCAACACCATCTCGGCCGCGCGCGTCGCTGGCGGCACCGTCATGGACCGTCCGGAATGGATCACGGTCGCGCCCGACAACAGCGCGATCTTCGTGACGCTGACCAACAACAGCAGCCGCGCATCGACCGACGCCGCCAACCCGCGGACCCAGAACCGCCACGGCCACATCATCAAGTTCAAGGAAGAGGGCGATTCGCCCCTCGCGACCAGCTTCAGCTGGGAAATCTTCCTGCTGGCGGGCGATCCGGAACTGGCCGGTTTCGGGGACGATCTGGAAGGCGACATCAACGGCGACACCTTCTCCAGCCCCGACGGCATCCGCATCGACCCCCAGGGTCGCCTGTGGGTCCAGACCGACCACTCGATCCCCGGCACGTCGGGCAAGCCCGACACCAGCATCGAGGACGTGTTCGGCCATAATGCGATGTTCTACATCGACCAGGAGTCGAAGGAATCGATGCGCTTCCTGGTCGGCCCGGAAGGCTGCGAAATCACCGGCATCGCCTACACGCCGGACCTCACCAACTTCTTCATCAACATCCAGCACCCGACCGGCAACTGGCCCGTCGATGGCGAAGAGCCGCGCTCCTCGACCATCGTCGTGCGCCGCGACGACGCCACGCCGATCGGCAACTAAGCCCGGGCACCTGTCCCCTCTCCTTTGCGGGAGGGGACAGAAGAAAAAGGGGCGTTCCGCAAGGAGCGCCCCTTCTTTCTGCCCATACCGCCACGGCCAATGGTCGCGGCAACAGCAAAAGGCCCGCTCCCTTATCGGGACGGGCCTTGCCTGTTCGGAACAACCGGACGATCAGGCGCGCGGGCGTGACGCCCGCAGCGGCTTACTTGATCTTGGCTTCCTTGAACTCGACATGCTTGCGCGCGACCGGGTCGTACTTGCGGAAGCTCAGCTTCTCGGTCTTCGTGCGGGGATTCTTCTTCGTCACGTAGAAGAAGCCAGTGTCAGCCGAGCTGACGAGACGGATCTTGACGGTTGCCGGCTTGGCCATGGCCCTATTCCCTGGTCGTAAAATGCGTAAAAAGAAAAGCGGCCCGTTTCGGACCGCCCCGTTTCAGCGGTGCCCCATGGGCCAGATTCGCGTTGCTGTCAAGGCCGTGGGGTCGAAGCGCGCAGGCTTTACGCGGCTTTAACGGTCGCGCTCCTAGCATGGCCATCACAGGGGACGGGAGTGAATCTGATGCGACATGACCCGATGCTAGCGATCCAGGCCGACCTTCTGCGCCGGGTGGACGGGCTGGCGGGCGAACGCGGCCATGTGTCGGCGCTGCGGCTCCACGATGAAGTCGACCAGATCCGCCATATCGCCCGCGCCTTTCACCTCGACGAAGTGGAGGGCCTCGCCGGCACGCTGGAAAGCGCGCTGTCGCTGCACGGCCTGGGCCCTGTGGTGCTTTCCTACCTCGACCGCATGCGCGAGGCGATCGGCGCGGACAGGCTCGCGCCGCTCTTCCAGCCGGTCGCCGCGTCCGCCACGGTCGTTCCGCTGCGCGCCTGACGCCGGCGCGCGCGCATGGATGCCCTGCTGACCGCCCTGCTCGGCTGCCTGCTCGGCGAAATGGGCGACAAGAGCCAGTGGCTCGTGCTGGCGCTCGCCACCCGCTATGACCGGAACCGCGCGGTGATCGCCGGGATCATCGTCGCCGCTCTCGCCAACGCCGCCATCTCCGCCTTCGCCGGCGCCTGGATCGGCCCGATGCTGGGCCCCGATGCGCGCTTGCTCTTCCTTGCGCTCGCCACCCTGTTCCTGGGTATCGGGCTGCTCTGGCGCGTGTCGCCGCCCGATACGCTCGACGGCTGGCCGACCGGCCCCTTTCTCACGACCGCGCTCGGCCTGTTCATCCTGGGCTTCGGCGACGGCCCCCAATTACTGATCCTGGGCATCGCCACCCGCACCGGCGATCCTTGGCTCGCCGCCATTGGCGGCGCCATCGGCGTTATCGTCGCTCTTGTGCCGGTCGTGCTGCTCCGCGCGCAGTTGATGGCCGCCCTGCCGATGCGCGCGATCCGCTGGACCGGCGGCGGCTTGCTCCTGCTTATCGGCGCCGGGCTTGGGCTGGCGGCGACGGGCCTGCTCTGATCGACAAAGTTCATCAGCCTGATCGCCAGAAAAAATGGCACCATCGGCCGGAACGATCATTATATGAGCGAAACCAATTCCCGCGAACAGGAGGATATTGCATGACTGCTCCCGATCTCCAGACGCCCACTGATCTGAAGAGCAACGAAACCAAGTCCGTTGCCGAAGCGCTCAACGGGGCGCTGGCCGACAGCTATGCCCTGTATCTCAAGACCAAGAATTTCCACTGGCATGTGTCGGGGCCGCATTTTCGCGACTATCATCTGATGTTCGACGAACAGGCGACGCAGATCCTGGCGACCACCGACCTCATTGCCGAGCGCGTGCGCAAGACCGGCAATGTCACGCTGCGCTCGATCGGCGACATCGCCCGGCACCAGACCGTCAAGGACAATGATGCCGACTTCGTCGCGCCCGCCGACATGCTGAAGGAATTGCGCGACGACAATCTCGCGCTGGTCGAAAGCTTCCGCGCGGTGAAGGCCGCCGCGACCGAAGCGGGCGACAATGCGACCGAAGGCATTGTCGACGACTGGACCGACCAGGCCGAAGAGCGCGCGTGGTTCCTGTTCGAAGCCGCCCGCGGCGCCTGACGCCCTTACGCCACCATGAAGAAAGCCCGCCGGCGCAAACCGGCGGGCTTTCTTTTTGCGCCTGCCGCCCGCGTCAATTCGCGCTGGCGGCGGCGATCTCCAGAATCTCGATCGCCTCGGCCTTGCCCGCGAAATCGACTTTCTCGCCCACTTCGGCGTCCATCATCGCCCGTGCGAGCGGCGAGGAAAAGCTGATGCGGCCGGCATTGGGATCGGCTTCGTCATCGCCAACGATGGCGACGCGCTTGTCCTGCCCGTTCAGCCGATAGGTCACGCACGCGCCGAAGGCGACGGCGTCGCCATCCGGCACCGGCTGCTCCAGCGCCGTCGCCAGTCGCGTGCGCCAATAGCGCAGCAGGCGCTTGTGCTTCTTCGCCGCTTCCTCGTCCATCGCCGTCATATCGACCGCTTCCAGTTCGGCCACCGTCTCCCGCGTCATGCGCATGCCCCGCGCCGTCACCCAATTGGGACCGGGCGGAAGGGGGATCTCGAACTTGGGCTCCATATGTTCATCGTCGCTCTCGCGACGAAAGGCGACGCTCATCGGCCTCTCCAGTCATTGGTTTCGTCAGGTGGACAGGCGGGCCGGTCGGCCGCTCAATCCTCGTCGAACAGCCCGGCCAGCTGCTCCACCATCGTGCCGCCCAGTTGCTCGGCGTCCATGATGGTGACGGCGCGGCGGTAATAGCGGGTGACGTCATGGCCGATGCCGATCGCCACCAGCTGCACCGGCGACCGGTTCTCGATCCAGTCGATCACCTGCCGCAGATGCCGCTCCAGATAGGTTCCGCTATTGACCGACAGGGTGCTGTCGTCGACCGGCGCGCCATCGGAAATGACCATCAGGATGCGCCGTTCCTCCGGCCGCGCGATCAACCGGGCATGCGCCCATAGCAGCGCCTCGCCGTCGATATTTTCCTTCAGCAGCCCTTCGCGCATCATCAGGCCCAGATTCTTGCGCGCCCGCCGCCACGGATCGTCGGCTTTCTTGTAGACGATGTGGCGCAGGTCGTTGAGCCGTCCGGGCATCGGCGGGCGTCCGGCGGCAAGCCATTCCTCGCGCGCTTGCCCACCCTTCCAGGCGCGGGTGGTGAACCCCAATATCTCGGTCTTGACGCCGCAGCGCTCCAGCGTGCGCGCCATGATGTCGGCGCTGATCGCCGCGATGCTGATCGGCCGCCCGCGCATCGAACCGGAATTGTCGATCAGCAGCGTGACGACCGTGTCGCGAAACTCCATGTCGCGCTCGATCTTGTAGCTTAGCGACCGCGTGGGATCGATCACGATCCGCGCCAGCCGCGCCGCGTCGAGCAGCCCTTCCTCCTGGTCGAAATCCCAGCTGCGCGACTGTTGCGCCATCAGCCGGCGCTGCAGCCGGTTGGCGAGCTTGGTCACCGCGCCCTGCAGGCTCACCAGCTGCTGGTCCAGGAAACCACGCAGCCGCGCCAGCTCATCCTCGTCGCACAGATCCTCGGGCGCGACGATCTCGTCATATTTCAGCGTATAGGCCTGATAGTCGAAGCCGGGCGGCAGGTCGGACATGGGGCGATTGGGGCGAACCGGCATCATGCCTTCCTCGCCCATATCCTCCGCGCCTTCCTCGCTGTCGGCGTCGAAATCGTCGCTATATTCGCTCTCGCCGTCCTGCGCGTCGCCACCCTGGTCCTCGGCGCGCGCCTCGGCATTCATGTCGCTGTCGCCCGACTGCTCCTCGCCGGAATCGCCTTCCTCCTGCTGATCCTCCTGATCCTCGCCTTCGTCCTGGCTTTCGGGCTCGTCGGTGTCGGGCGGCACGTCGGCGTCGATCAGCTGCAGATGCTCCAGCATCGCGGTGGTCAGCTTCTGGAAGGCGCGCTGGTCGTCGATGGCCAGCATCAGCGAATCGAGGTCCGCCCCGGCCTTGTCCTCGATCCACTGGTCGACCATCGCAACGCCGGGCGCCGCATCCTTGGGGATCGCCTGTCCGGTCAGCCGTTCGCGCACCTTCAGCGCCAGGGCGGTCGACAGCGGCACCTCGTCGGCGGATCGGGCGCGGCGGATCGCGTCGGACTTCAGCCGCAGCGCCAGCGCCTCGTTCAGGTTGGCGCGCACGCCGGCCATGGATCGCGACCCGATCGCCTCGACCCGCGCCTGCTCGACCGCATCGAATACGGCGCGGGCGACCGTCTCTCCGGGCGCGGAGGACGCATGCACCCGCGCATCATGGTGCCGCAGCTTGAGTGCGGAGGCGTCAGCGAAGCCGCGCGCCAGCGCCACCTGATCGGCGGGCAGGGCGCGGCCGGGCGTCGGCACCTTAATCGCCTTGCCCACGGCATGGGGCGCGTCGGCGGTAAAGCCCACCTCCACATCCATATCGCGCGCAATCGACCGCGCCGCGCCCGACAGCACGTCCTTGAAAGCGTCAATGGGGGAACGTTCTGTCACCGGCGCTCCGGATCGCCGACGCGCGGCACGGCGATGGTTTCTATCTGCGTTTCGACCTCGCTCATCAGCTTGTGCAGCGGGCATTTGGCGGCAACCGCGATCAGCGTGTCATGCTGTTCGTCGCTCATCGGCCCGGTAATGGCGATGCGGGTGGTCAGCTTGTAGACGCCCTGCCGTTCCTGGCTGTTGTCGCGCACCACGCCGACATGGATATCCTCGACCGGGATCGCGTGGCGCTGCGCGTACCAGAGCATGGTCATCGCCTTGCACGCGCCCAGCGCCGCGTCATACAGGTCGTGCGGGTCCGGCCCGGCGTCATGGCCGTCGGGCGCCGACATGTCCGCGACGATCTCATGCCCCCGGATGCTGATCCGGTGCGCGCTGCCCTTGGGGTCGATCCGCTCGACGACAATCATGGTCTGTCTCCCGATCTTGCAGGACCGGGGCGAAGGCTCAGTTCGCCCGGCTCGCGACGCTTTCGGGCAAGTCCTTGCCGAAGACGCGCTGATAATATTCGGCGACCAGCGCCCGTTCCGCCTCGTCGCACTTGTTGAGGAAGGACAGGCGGAAGGCGAAGCCGACATTCTTGAAGATGAGCGCGTTCTGCGCCCAGCTGATGACGGTGCGGGGCGACATGACGGTGGAGATGTCGCCGTTGATGAAGCCCTGGCGGGTAAGCTCCGCCACCTTGATCATGTTCTCGACTTCCTTGCGGCCGCCTTCATGATCATATTCGCCCGACTTCGCCAGCACCACCTGCGCCTCGGTCGCGGCGGGCAGATAGTTGAGCGCCACCACCAGATTCCATCGGTCCATCTGACCCTGGTTGATCTGCTGCGTGCCGTGATAGAGGCCCGTCGTGTCGCCCAGGCCCACCGTGTTGGCGGTGGCGAACAGGCGGAACCAGGGATTGGGGCGGATCACGCGATTCTGGTCGAGCAGCGTCATCTTGCCGTCCGTTTCGAGCACGCGCTGGATCACGAACATCACGTCCGGCCGGCCGGCGTCATATTCGTCGAACACCAGCGCCACCGGCCGCTGCAGCGACCAGGGCAGCAGCCCTTCGCGAAATTCCGTGACCTGCTGCCCGTCCTTCAGCACGATGGCGTCGCGGCCGACCAGGTCGATGCGGCTGATATGCGCGTCCAGGTTGATGCGGATGCACGGCCATTTCAGGCGCGCGGCGATCTGCTCGATATGGCTCGACTTGCCGGTGCCATGATAGCCCTGCACCATGACGCGGCGATTATAGGCGAAGCCCGCCAGGATCGCGAGCGTGGTGTCGGGGTCGAACACATAAGCGGGGTCGATGTCCGGCACCCGTTCGTCCGCCTGGGAAAAGGCGGGGATCTTCATGTCGACATCGACACCGAAGACGTCGCGCGCGTCCACCTCGCGATCGGGCGCTTCCATCAGCGTCTCGGAACGCGTGTCGGGCTGAACGTTGGAGATGTCGGTCATCGGGCAAGTCAACTTTCTGCGATTCACGTCCGCCCTATCCCATAGTCCAAGGGCATGTCGATAGAGTGGGGCCTCCTCGCGCGCCGATCAAGCCGCCCATTCGGCCAAATTGGCTTCCTCGCCGATCAAGGCCAGGCCGTGCGCGATCGACGTCAGCTCGCCGCCGCTCGCCAGCCGCGCTTCGCCAAAGCGCGTGGCGAAGATGCCGCGGATCGCGGGAATAAGCGAGGATCCGCCGGTCAGGAACACGCGGTCGATCGCGTCAGGCGCGACTTGCGCCTTCGCCAGCGCCTGGTCGACCGTCGCCTCGATCCGCGCGATATCGGGCGCGATCCAGCCTTCGAAGTCGGCGCGCGTCACCGTCTGCTCGATCTCCAGCCCGCCGCCCGAAAAGCGGAAGGTCGCGCGCTCCTGCTGCGACAGCGCCCGCTTGAGCGCGCCGACCGCGTCATAGAGCGGATAGCCCAGCTCCTTCTCGATCACCGTCATCATCCGTCCGATCGCCGCCGGATCGTCGGCGGCCTTCTGCAGCCGCGCCAGTTCCTCCATCGTGCGTCGGTTGCGCATCAGCGCCAGGCGCGACCAGTCGGCGAAGTCGGCGAAATAGCTGCGCGGTATCTCCAGCATCTTGCCGAAGCTGCGATAGGCGCCGCCCTTGCCCAGCATCGGCAGCACCAGATGGTCGAGGATGCGATAATCGAACCGGTCGCCGGCGATGCCGATGCCCGCCGATCCCAGCGGCGTCGCGCGTCGCGCCGCGCCCGGCGCTTCGACGCGGACCAGCGAAAAGTCGCTGGTGCCGCCGCCAAAGTCCGCCACCAGGATCGTCGCGGCGCGATCGAGCCGGCTCGCATAGCTGAACGCCGCGCCCAATGGCTCATGCACATAATGGATGTCCGCGCCAAAGCCCGCGAACATCGCGTCGTAGCGCCTTCGCGCCAGCGCCTCGTCGGGGCGCGATCCGGCATATTCGACGGGGCGGCCGACGATGATGCGGTCGGGCCGCTGGTCCAGCGCGCCGCCGGCATGGGCGATCATCCGCGCCAGGAACATCTGGCCCAGTTCCTCGAAGCGGAACCGCTTCTCGAACACGCTCGCGCTTTCGAAGATCGGGCTGGCGGCGACCGACTTGAACGACTGGAGGAAGCGGCTGTCCTCGGGATATTCCATATATTCCGCGATCGCCCAGGGGCCGGCCTCATGCGCCATGCCGCCCTTCGCGCCCTCCTCATGCCAGAAGCACAGCGCGGAGCGGAACACCGCGCCGGTGGCCTGCGCTCCGGCAAATTCGACCAGTCGCGATTCCCCGCCGCCCGCCAGCGCGACGACGCTGTTGGTCGTGCCGAAATCAAGGCCCAGCGCGCGCGGCACCTGCTGCATGGAAAATCTCCGGGGTTCGTGAAGGGCCGGGCGCTATGGCAGCGCGCCCGGCCTGGCGCAAGCTCAGGAAAACACCTCCGCCTTGCGCAAATGGCCATAGGCTTCGATCACCGCCTGCAACGCGCCTTCATGGCTGCGATCGCCGCCATTATGATCGGGATGATAGCGACGCAGCAATTCGGTGTAGCGCGTGCGCAGCGCCTTGCGATCGGCATCGACCGGCAGGCCCATCACCGCCATCTGCCGCCGGTCCTCGTGCGACAGGAACTTGCCGTCCTGCCGCATCTGGTTGTCGGCGCGGGCCTTGGCGACGCGTTCCCTGAATTTGGCGCCGATGGCGTCCAGCGGGTCGGAAAAATCCGACCAGCGCGGCGGCGGGCTGGCCGCGTTGCTGGAAAAGGCGCGGGTTTCGCGCTCCCAGCCGGCATAGGGGCGCTGCGCCGCGGCGATCTCCTCCGGGCTCATGCCGCTGAAGAAATTATAGCCCTGGTTGAAGGCGCGGACATGGTCCAGGCACAGCCAGCGCCATTGCGGGCCGTCATGGCCCGATCGCCGGCCCTCCGCGGCGGGCGCGCGAAATTCGCCCGGCTGCGTGCAGCCCTCCACGGCGCAGGGGCGGTCGCTTTCCACGCGGCCATGGAATCGGTTGAAACGGCGGGTGGAAAAGGGGTCGCTACTCAAGACGGTCCTGATGGAATGGCTCGGAAAACCGCCTATATAGGGATCATGACCTCAGACCTCAAAGGCCCTGTCGCCACCGAAATCGAGGCGCGGCTGCGCGCCGCCCTGTCCCCCGACCATCTCGCCGTCATCGACGACAGCGAAAAGCATCGCGGCCATGCCGGCCATGACGGATCGGGCGAAAGCCATTTCACCGTGGACATCGTGGCGGATCGCTTCACCGGCCAGACCCGCGTCGCGCGCCAGCGCCTCGTCAATGCCGCGCTCGCCGACCTGCTGCGCGACAAGGTCCATGCGCTCGCGATCAAGGCGCGCGCACCGGGCGAGGCGTGACACTTTAGCACGCGCCGCGCGTTGCTCCCGCATCCCCTGCTTAGGAGCGTCGCTGCATGGCCTATGACTTCTGGTACTGGCCCGAAATTCCCGGTCGCGGCGAGTTCGTCCGGCTGACGCTGGAGGCGTGCGGCATCGCCTATCGCGACCGGGCGCGCGAGGGCGGCGCCGACGCCCTGATCGCCGACATGGCCGATCATGGCGAGGCGCCCGCCTTCGCGCCGCCCTATCTCGCCATCGACGGCGTCGCCATCGCCCAGACCGCCAACATCCTTCTCTATCTGTCCGAACGGCATGAATGCGGGCCATCGGGGATGAAGAGCCGCTACTGGCTGGCGCAGCTTCAGCTCACCATCATGGACATGGTGGCCGAAGCGCATGACGTCCATCATCCGGTCGGCGTCGACTTATATTATGAGGATCAGAAGGCGGAGGCGCTCCGTCGCGCCGATGGCTTTCGCAATGCGCGCATTCCCAAATTTCTCGGCTATTTCGAACGAGCGCTCGCCGCCGAATCGCGGCCCTGGCTGGCTGGCGGCCGCTGGAGCTATGCGGATCTCTCGCTGTTCCAGCTGGTCGCGGGGCTGCGCTACGCCTTCCCGCTGCGCATGGCGACGCTGGCGGAGCAATTTCCGGCGGTGATGGCGCTGCATGACAGGGTTGCGGCCCTGCCCGAATTGCAGGACTATCTTGCCAGCGACCGGCGACTGCCCTTCAGCGAGGACGGAATCTTCCGCCATTATCCCGAACTGGATGCCCCATGACCGCCGACGATCTCATCCTGCAAAGCATCACCCCCGTCAGCCACGACCTGGGCGACTTTAAGGTGCATCGCTCGCTCCCCGCCCGGGAACGGACGATGGTGGGGCCCTTCATCTTCTTCGACCAGGCGGGGCCGGCGCGCATCGCGCCGGGGCAGGGGATCGACGTCCGCCCTCATCCCCACATCAATCTCGCCACCGTCACCTACATGTATGAAGGCGCCTTCCTGCATCGCGATTCGCTCGGCACCGAGCAGTTGATCGAACCGGGCGCCGTCAATCTGATGACGGCGGGCAAGGGCATCGTGCATTCCGAGCGTTCGCCGGACGAGGATCGCGCCCAGGCGTCGAAGCTGTCTGCCATCCAGACCTGGCTGGCGCTGCCCGAACGGTTCGAGGAAATGGACCCGGCCTTCGAACATGTCAGCGAAGGGGGGCTGCCGATCATCGAGGATGGATCGGTGCGGGCGCGGGTGATCATGGGGTCGCTCTGGGGCGAAACCTCGCCCGTCACCACCTATGCCGGCACCATCTATGCCGACATCCAGATGGGACCGGGCGGCCGCATCGCGATCGACCCTTCGGCCGATGAGCGCGCGCTCTATGTCGCGGGCGGCGACGCGGCGCTCGATGGCATGTTGCTCGCGCCACAGACGCTCTACGTGCTGCGCCCCGGCACGTCGGCCACGCTGATGAGCGTGGATGGCGGGCGCGTCATGCTGTGCGGGGGCGACGCCTTTTCCTCGCCGCGCCATGTCTGGTGGAATTTCGTCTCGTCGCGCACCGACCGGCTGATGCAGGCGCGCGAGGATTGGGAAGCGATGCGCTTTCCGCTGATCCCGGGCGACGACCAGGAATATATCCCGATCCCGCAGGGCCGGCCCAAGACCGTCAGCTATCCCTGATCGCGCGATCCGGCCGGGCGAGCGTTCCCTGTTCCCCGCCTGCGCCTATTGGACGAAGGTCAGCGACAGATTCTCGGCATTTTTGGGAATGTCGATCCGGCTTTCGTTGATCGACGCTTCCTCGCCAGGTTTGAGCCGCACCTTGTCGGCCTTCGTCGTCCAGCTGAACACCAGCCGGTTCTGCCGGTCGCGCAGCTGCACCAGCACCGGCGGCACCGGCAGAGCCTGCGTGCCGCTGTTCACGATCCGCGCGCCAAAGGCGAAATATTCCTCGCCGGTCGGCAGCTTGCGCCGCTCGGCCGGCTTGGACAGGTAAAAGAGAAGGTCGGGATCGCCCTCTTCGGGCACCAGGCCCATCGCCACCATCCAGGATGGCGGCCCGAAATAATAGAGCGCGCCGCCGGCGGCCGCGACCAGGAAGAAGAAGGCGGCGGCGGCATAGGTCCACAGCTTGACCGGATTGCGACGCGGCCGGCTGGTGATCGGCGGCGCGAAGACCTGTTCCTCGCCGCGGTCCACCGGCGCGCCGGCATAGATGTCGTCGAAACGGTGGTCGGGCTGCACCGGCTCCGGAGGGCCCGCCACGGGCTCCTGCGCCACGGCCGGGGCAGGCTCGGGCGCGGCCCTTGGCGTTTCGGCCAGCGTCTCTGCCGGCGCTGAAGGCGCTTCGGCGGCTGCGGGCTGCGCGATCGTCTCCGGCACGGGCGGCGGCGGCGGCGGGGGAGGGGGCGGCGGAGGAGGAGGTGGTGGTGGCGCCGCTGGCGCTGGCGGCGGCGCGACCATCTCGTCGCGGGTCGGCGCGGCGGCGGCGTCCTGGAACCAGCTATGCTTGCATGCCGCGCAGCGGACCTGGCGCCCATTGGGACCGACGGCGCTGTCGGGCACGACATAGCGCGTCGCGCAATTGGGGCACACCAGGATCATTCCGCTTCATAGGCACGGCTTGGACTCGCGCGCAAGCGGCAACAACCATGTCCGGCCCAGCCCCGCGACTCGCGCCGACAGGCGGGGCGGGCTTTACGACGGCACGCCCCCTGTGCCATGGCTGCGCCTTCGCCAAGCAGGGAGCGCCGCCGCGCCGCAATCCGTCCATGTCGGCCATCGTCCAGTTCGAAAATGTCGGCCTGCGCTACGGGCTCGACAGCGAGACGCTCTCGGACGTCAGCTTTTCGCTCGCGGCGGGCGGCTTCTATTTCCTCACCGGCGCGTCGGGCGCCGGCAAGACGTCGCTGCTGAAGCTGCTCTATCTGGCCCAGCGGCCCAGCCGCGGGGTCATCCGCCTGTTCGGCGAGGATGTAGTGACCCTGCCGCGCAAGCGACTGCCGGGCTTTCGTCGCCGCATCGGCGTCGTGTTCCAGGACTTCCGCCTCGTCCCCCATCTGTCGGCCTATGACAATATCGCGCTGCCGCTGCGCGTGGCGGGCATGAAGGAAGAGGAGGTCGACGCCCCGGTGGCGGAAATGCTGAACTGGGTGGGGCTGGGCGATCGCGGCGACGCGCGGCCCGCCACCTTGTCGGGCGGGGAGCAGCAGCGCGTCGCCATCGCGCGCGCGGTGATCGCCCGGCCCGAAATCCTGGTCGCCGACGAACCGACCGGCAATGTCGATGCGGACATGGCGCGCCGGCTGATGACCTTGTTCGAAGCGCTCAACCGGCTCGGCACGACCATCGTCGTCGCGACCCACGACCTGCCGCTGATGGCGCAGGTGTCCGGCGCGCAGATGATGAAGCTCGATCGCGGGCGGCTCGCCGATCCCACGGGCATATTGCGCTATCCGCCCCGGCCCCAGGACAAGAGCGGATGAGCGGCCGCGCCGAGCGCAAGGCGGCGGCGGCGGCGCGCCATCGGCTGCTTCCCGGCGGGCGCCTTGCCGGGCCGATGCCTTGGATCATCGCCATCATGATGTTCGTGACGGTGCTGGCAGCGGCGGCGGGCCTTGGCCTGGGCGCGGCGGTCCAGTCGATGCGCGCCGACCTCGCCGGCCGCGCCAGCGTCCAGGTGGTGGAGGCCGACGCCCAGGCGCGCGCCGCGCTGGCGGCCCGCACGCTCCAGGCGCTGCGCGCCGCACCCGATGTGCGGGCGGCCGATCCCGTCGATCCTGTCGTGCTGGCCGACCAGTTGCGTCCCTGGCTGGGCGAGGAAGCGATGAACGGGGACCTGCCGGTCCCGGCGCTGATCGACGTCCTGCTGACGCCGGGGGAGGCCGGTCCGAAGATCGACCGGCTGCGCCGCCTGCTTGCCGACCTGTCGCCCAAGCTGCGGATCGAACCCCATGCCGCCTTCCTGACGCCGCTGGCCGGTCTTCTCTCGGCGCTTGGCTGGCTGGCGCTGGGCGCGGTGCTGCTGATGATGCTGGCGACGGCAGCGGTGGTTGTGCTGGCGGCGCGCGGCGCGCATGACAGCCATCGCGGCACCATCGACGTGCTGCACCTGATGGGGTCGACCGACGTTCAGATCGCGCGCCTGTTCCAGCGCCGCATCGGCCTCGACGCGCTGATGGGCGGGGCGCTGGGCTTCGTCTTCGCCCTCCTCGTCATCCTGCTGATCGGGCTGCGGCTCGCCGCCACGGGGTCGGACCTGCTGGCGGCGATCGCCCTTCCCATGCGGGACTGGCTGGTCCTCCTCGCCCTGCCGGTCGCCGGCGTCCTGCTCGCCACCCTGACGGCGCGCTGGACGGTGCTGCGCGCGCTGGGACGCTCGCTATGATCGTGCGCCTCTTCGCGCTGGGACTGCTCGGCTGGATGCTGGGCTTCGTCTGGTTCGCCATCTTCCTGCCCGAACCGCTCGATGGCCGCCCGACCGACGCCATCGTCGTGCTGACCGGAGGGCCCGGGCGCATCGATCGCGGCATCGCGCTGCTGCAGGACGGGGCGGCCAAGCGCATGCTGATTTCCGGCGTCGATCGCGCGGTGCGCCCGGGCGAACTGGCGGCGCAGTATAAGGCGCCCGAATCGCTGTTCAGCTGCTGCATCACGCTCGGCCGCGAAGCGATCGACACTCGCTCCAACGCCATCGAAACCGCGCGCTGGCTGGAACGGCGCGATTATCAGACCGTGCGCCTGATCACCACCGACTGGCATATGCGCCGGTCCGCGCTGGAATTGCAGCAGGCGCTGCCCGCGCGCATCCGCATCGTCTATGACGCGGTGCCCAGCCGGCCCAGCCTCTCCATGCTGATGCGCGAATATAATAAATATCTGCTGCGGCGAGTCGCGGCGCTGATCGGTATCTGATCCATGCATGCCATCCTCACTGCCCTGCGCTCGCTCGCCTTCATGCTGATCTTCTACAGCGGCAGCCTGTTCTTCGTGCTCGCGGCCATGCTCGCGGGCGGCTTGGGTCCCGACGTGGTGCCGCGCATCGCCACCGGGTGGAGCCGCTTCCATCGCGGCTGCGCGCGCTGGCTGCTGGGGCAGAAGGTGGTGGTGCAGGGCGATCTGCCGCACGGCCCCTATCTCTACATCGTCAAGCATGAGTCGATGTTCGAGACGATCGACATGCTCTGCCTGTTCGATCGTCCGGCCATCGGCGCGAAGCGGGAATTGCTCGACATCCCGCTCTGGGGCCTCATCGCCCGCCGCTACGGCCTCATCCCGATCGAGCGCAGCGCCGGGGCCAGCGCGCTGCGCACGCTGCGCGCCGCGGCGAAGGCGGCGACGGCGCAGGGCCGCGCCATCTGCCTTTTCCCGGAAGGCACACGCGTCCCCCATGGCCAATCGCCGCCGCTCAAGTCCGGTTTCGCGGGCCTCTACAGCCTGCTTGGCCTGCCGGTGGTGCCGATCGCGGTGGACAGCGGCCGGGTATCGCCGCGCGGCCGCTTCATGAAGCGGGCGGGAACGATCACCTACAAGGTGGGGGATGTGGTTCCGACCGGCCTCGACCGCGGCGAGGCCGAGGCGATCGTCCACGCCGCCATCAACGCGCTGAACCCGCCGCAGCCCTGATCGCCAGATAGCCCCGCGTCAGTGCGCGCGGCCGAAGTCCGGCTTCGCGTCGTCCTGCCCCTGTTCGATGATCGACCGGCGGATCGCCCGGGTGCGGGTGAACAGGCTGAACAGCGCGTCGCCGTCATTCCAGCGGATCGCCCGCTGCAGCGCGGACAGATCCTCCGAAAAGCGCTGCAGCATCTCCAGCACCGCCTCCTTGTTCGCCAGGAACACGTCGCGCCACATGGTCGGGTCGGACGCGGCGATGCGGGTGAAATCGCGGAAGCCGCCGGCCGAATATTTGATCACCTCGCTCTGCGTCACATCCTCCAGGTCGCTGGCGGTGCCCACGATCGTATAGGCGATGAGGTGCGGCAGATGGCTGGTCACCGCCAGCACCAGGTCGTGATGCGCGGGGTCCATCATGTCGACCTCCGCCCCCACGCGCCGCCACAGCTCGGCGACCTTCTCCACGGCGGCGGGATCGGCATTGGCGGGCGGCGTCACGATCGACCAGCGGCCCTTGAACAGCGTGGCGAAGCCCGCTTCGGGGCCGCTATTTTCGGTGCCGGCGACCGGGTGCGCGGGGATGATCGTCCGTCCCGGCAGGGCAGCGTTCAGCTGCGCCAGCACATCCGCCTTGCAGGATCCGACGTCGCTGATGATGGCGTCGGCCGGCAGGTCGTCGGCAATGTCCGCCGCCGCCGCGCCCATCGCGCGGACCGGCACGCACAGCACGACCAGATCGGCGTCGGTGACCGACGCGCCGGCCGTGTCCGTCACATCGTCGCACAGGTCGATCCGCCGCGCGATGTCGCGCACGGCGGGATCGGCGTCGTGCCCGGTCACGCGCACGGTCGGCATTTCCGCCCGGATCGCGCGGGCGAGCGACGATCCGATCAGCCCCAGACCGATGATGGTGATGCGCGCAAATGGCAGCATGGCGTCAGGCTGCCTCCGCCATGGCGCGCAGCTTCGCTGCCACCGCGCGGGTCTGCGCCTCGGTGCCGATCGTGATGCGCAGGCCGTTGGGCAGCCCTTGGCCGGGCAGCCAGCGGGTGGCGAAGCCTTCCTCCCACAGCCCCTTCATCGCGGCTTCGGCGGCAAGGCTGCCATCGAAGATGATCAGCAGGAAGTTCGTCTTGCTCGGGATCGCGCGCAGCCCGTGATTGGCCAGCTGCCCGATCTCTGTCGCCAGCCAGTCGCGCCACTGATTGTTGTGCGCCCGGCTGCGCGCGACCCAGTCATCGTCGGCGATCGCCGCGATCGCCGCCGCCTGCCCGACGGTGGTCACGTTGAACGGCGCGCGCACGCGGTGCAGAATGTCGATCACCTCGGGCGATCCATAGCCCCAGCCGATCCGCTCGGCGGCGAGCCCGTAGATTTTCGAGAAGGTGCGCGTCACGAACACATTGGACGCGCTGCGCGCAAGCGCCAGCCCGCCATCATCCTCGCCTTCTTCCAGATATTCGGCATAGGCCTGGTCCAGCACGAACAATATGTCCGGGCGCAGGCCCGCATGCAGCCGCGCAATCTCCGCCCGGCTGGTCATGGTACCGGTGGGGTTATTGGGATTGGCCAGGAAGACGACCTTGGTCCGCTCCGTCACCGCGGCAAGCAGCGCGTCGACATCGGTGGCATAATCCTTGTCGGGGGCGATCACCGGCGTCGCGCCGACGCGGCGCGCGGCGATGTCGTAGACGGCGAAGCCATAGCGGACGTACAGGATTTCATCGCCCGGTCCAGCATAGCCGCTCGCCGCCAGGTGCAGCAGCTCGTCCGATCCGGTGCCGTAGATGATCCGCGCCGGGTCCAGCCCGTGCTTGGCGCCGATCGCCTCGCGCAGCTTGGTCGCGGCGGGATCGGGATAGGTCGCCATGTCGGCCGCCGCCGCCAGGAATGCGCCGCGCGCGGCTTCGCTGGTGCCGAGCGGATTTTCGTTGGCGGACAGCTTGACCAGCGGCCGGCCGTCGTCGGTCGCGGCCTTGCCGGGCACATAGGCGTGAATGCCGAGGATCCAATCCTTGGGCGCAGGTTTTGAAACTGTCTGTGTCATGGCTGCGCGCTTAACCGGCTCGGCGTAAAAAGGCAAAGCCGCGGCGCGGCTGCCGCTAGACGACCGGCGTCAGCAACGGCGCGCCCGCGAACCAGGCGTCGAGGTTCGCCAGCACCAGATCCGCCATCGCCTGGCGCGTATGCACGGTGGCGCTGCCCTGATGGGGTTGCAGCACGACATGATCCATCGCCAGCAGCGCCTGGGGCACATGGGGTTCGTGCGCGAACACGTCCAGCCCGGCGCCGGCGATGCGCCGCGCCGCCAGTGCGGCGACCAGCGCATCCTCGTCGATCACGCTGCCGCGGCTGATGTTGACGATCACCCCCTGGGGCCCCAGCGCGTCCAGCATCGCGGCATCGACCAGCCGCGCCGCCTCCGGCCCGCCCGACGTGGCGACGATCAGTGCGTCGCTCTGGCGCGCGAGGTCGATCGCATCGGCGACATAGCGATAGGGCGCGTCCGCCGCTTCGCTGCGATTATGATAGAGGATCTCGCCGGCCTGCCGTTCCAGCCGCCACGCGATCGCGCGGCCGATGCGGCCCAGCCCCAAAATGCCGATGCGCGATCCGGTCACGCGGGCGGACAAAGCGGGCTTCCGGCCCTGCGCCCATGCGCCCGCGCGCACCAGCCGGTCATTGGCGGCGATGTTGCGGACCGTCGCATAAAGCAGCCCGACGGCCAGGTCGGCGACATCGTCGGTCAGCACGTCAGGGGTGTTGGTGACGCGAATGCCCTTCGCGCGGGCATGGTCGATATCGACCTTGTCATAGCCGACCGAAAAAAGGCCGATCATCTCCAGCGCCGGCAGCGCGTCCATGATCGCGGCGGGCGCGCCGACCGACCCGAAGCTGACCAGCGCCCGCGCCGCCCGGATCGCCGGCGACAGCGCGGCAAGGTCCGCATCGGCCGGCACGGCATGGACGGTGAAGCGCCGCTCCAGTTCCGCATCCAGATAGGGGTAGAGCGGGCCGAAGGCGACGATAGCGGGGCGGTCGGTGTCGGTCATGCGACGCGTCTAGGCGCTTTGTCGCCGCCATGCCAGATTGACAGGCTTTCGCGCCGGTCCTAGCGCGGCTCGACCATGGCCAGCCTTCCGCTCTCCGATGACAGCCGCTTCGGCCTGCGCCGGCAGGTGCGCCTCGCCGGGCCGATCGCCTTGTCGAGCGGCGCGCGGCTTGGTCCCCTCGACATCGCCTATGAAACCTATGGCGCGATGAATGCCGACAAATCCAACGTCATCCTGATCTGCCATGCGCTGACCGGCGATCAATATGTGGCGTCCGACCATCCCGTCACGGGCAAGCCGGGCTGGTGGTGGCGCATGGTGGGCGAAGGCAGGCCGGTCGATCCCGCGCGGCATTTCATCATCTGCTCCAATGTCATCGGCAGCTGCATGGGCTCCTCCGGGCCCGCCAGCCTCGATCCCGCGACCGGCGAACCGCACGGCATGCGCTTTCCCGTCCTCACCATCGCCGACATGGTGCGGGCGCAGGCGGCGCTGCTCGATCATCTGGGGGTGGAGCGGCTGGCGGCGGTGATCGGCGGATCGATGGGCGGCATGCAGGCGCTGACCTGGCCCACCCTCTTCCCCGACCGGGTCGAAAGCTGCGTCGTCATCGCCTCGACCGCGCGGCACAGCGCGCAGAATATCGCCTTCCACGAAGTCGGGCGCCAGGCGATCATGGCCGATCCCCGCTGGCGCGGCGGCGACTATTATGCCGACGGGCAGGTGCCCAGCGCCGGCCTCGCCGTCGCGCGGATGGCGGCGCACATCACCTATTTGTCCGAAGCTGGCCTCACCGAGAAGTTCGGTCGCCGCCTGCAGGGGCGTGACGCCAAGACGTTCGGCTTCGACGCGGATTTCCAAGTCGAATCCTATCTGCGCCATCAGGGGCTCAGCTTCGTCGACCGGTTCGACGCCAACTCCTATCTCTACATCACCCGGGCGATGGACTATTATGACATTGCGGAGGATCATGGCGGATCGCTGGCGCGCGCCTTCGCGGCGACCAGCGCGCGCTTCTGCCTCGTCAGTTTCGATACCGACTGGCTCTATCCCACCGCCGAATCGCGCATCATCGTCCACGCCCTGAATGCCGGCGGCGCGCAGGCCAGCTTCGTCGAGCTGTCGAGTCCATTTGGCCATGACGCCTTCCTGCTCGAATGTCCCGAACTCAACCGCGTGGTGGACGGCTTCCTGCGCGGCGGCCGGGCATGAGCGCGCTGCGCCCCGACCTCGCCCTCATTGCCCGCACGGTGCGGCCGGGCGCGCGCCTGCTCGATGTCGGCTGCGGTGACGGCGCGCTGATGGCGGTGTTGCGCGACCGGGCGCAGGCGGATGCGCGCGGGCTGGAGATCGACCCGTCCAACGTCGCCGCCGCCGTCGGCCGGGGATTGTCGGTGGTTCAGGGCGACGCCGACACCGACCTGCGCTATTATCCCGACGCCAGTTTCGACTATGCGATTCTCAGCCAGACGCTTCAGACCACGCGCCGGCCCGACCTGGTGGTGGAGGAATTGCTGCGCATCGCCACCCAGGCCTTCGTCTCCTTCCCCAATTTCGCGCATTGGCGCGGCCGTATCTCGCTGCTCTGGGGCGGGCGGATGCCGGTCACCCGGCTGCTGCCCGATCGCTGGTACGACACGCTCAACATCCATCATGTGACGGTCGACGATTTCCGCGCTTTGGTGAAGGAGCGCGGCTGGCATATTGATGGCCAGTGGTTCCTGAAGGGCGACCGGGAGACCACGCATGCGAACGCCAATCTGTTCGCCGAACATGCGGTGTTCCTGCTGCGCCGATAGAGTGTTGTCGCGCCGGATGACGTCATCCGCCGGCTCGAAGATCATGCCAAAACAGAACGGCCGCGCTGGCGGATGGCGCAACGCCCGGCCCCGTGCGGGGCCGGGCGCCAAAGCCGCCTAGCTGCCGTTGGGGCCGCCGCCCGCGCCGCCAGCGGCGCCACCGCCGCCCATGCCACCGGCGCCGACCGCGCCGATATTGCCGAAAATCTCATCGAAAAGGCTGCGATGGCGGCCCAGCGTCGGGGTGGTGTCACCCATGGGCGAGATGCTGGCCACCTTGTCGAGGCCCATGCGATCGACCGCGACGACATTGCCTGCCGGGTCGAACCGCACCCGCAGCACCGTCTGGTCGACCGGCTTGGGGCTGGAAAAGGCCAGTGCGCGCATGTCGCGCGACACATAATACCAATCCTGATCGCCAAATTGCGACACGAAGCTCGGCCGGCCCAGCGTGCCTTCCACCGATGCGCGATTGTCGATGCCCGGCTGCACCGAATCGACCAGCAGCTTGTCGACCTGATAGCCCTGATGCGTGCGGATGCGGGTGCAGGCCGATGTGCCGAGCAGCAGCGCGCTGAGGCCGATGGCGATCACGATGCGCCCGCGGCGGGTGTGGCGGCTGAACTGGGGCATGAACGTCTCCTGCGGGGGCTGGGCCCGCGAACCCGATAAAAGTGACGCCGCCATTGCATTGGGCGGCGCTGCGATCAATATGGAAATGCGCGGGGTCCGGCAAGGGGCGAGCGCACACCGGTCGCCGCATGCGGCCGATCCGTCCGTCACGAAAAGCGCGATTGCTATGTCCACCATCCCCGCCTTCCTTCAGCGCCTGCTCGGCCGGTCCGATCCGCGGGAGGGGCTGCGCCCGCTCTACCAGGCCGTGGTGGGGCAGGGGCGCCAGCCGCACTGGTATCTGGAAGGCGCGGTGCCCGACACGCTGGACGGCCGCTTCGACATGATCGTCGCCATCTTGGCGCTGGTGCTGATCCGGCTGGAACAGCAGGGCGCGGCGCAGGAAAGCGCCTGGCTGACCGAATTGTTCGTCGACGACATGGATGGCCAGTTGCGGCAGGAAGGGATTGGCGACGTCGTGGTGGGCAAGCATGTCGGCCGCATGATGAGCGCGCTGGGCGGGCGGATCAGCGTCTATCGCGACGCGTTGGACAGGCATGCGGGGCTCGCCGACGCGCTGCGCCGCAACCTCTATCGCGGCGCGCCCGTGCCCGACGCGGCGGTCGCTCATGTGGAGGGCGCGCTGCGCGAGCGCTGGGTGCGCCTGGGCTGCCTCTCGCGCGATGCCCTGCTGGCAGGAGATATTGGATGACGACCCCTGAATTTTCCCGCCCCGTGCGCGCGGACCAGGTCCGGCGCATGACGGGCGATGTCCATGTCGCCGCCGACGCGGCCGAGCGGGCGGCGCTGGCGAAGCGCTTCGGCCTCGCCGCGCTCGACCGGCTGGAGGCGGACTATGTCCTCACCGAAGAGGATGGCGCCATCCTGGCGCGGGGTCGCCTGCGCGCCGCGCTGGCCCAGCCCTGCGTCGCCACCGCCGAACCGGTGCCCGAAACGGTCGACACCGATTTCACCCTGCGCTTCGTGGTCGAAGGGGAAGCCCTGGGCGAAGACGAGGAACTGGAGCTCGACGCCGAGGATGTCGACACGATCGGCTATGACGGGCAGCAGATCGACATGGGCGAAGCGGTCGCCGAAACGATGGCGCTCGCCATGACTCCCTATCCGCGATCGCCCCAGGCCGACGCCTATCTGAAGGAAGCCGGCGTGCTGAGCGAGGAGCAGGCCAGTCCCTTCGCCGCATTGCTGGCGCTCAAGGACGAAAAATAGGGAACATTCGCGCTTGCGCCGGCGTCCCTGACGTCATGCGATGCGCGATGCTCCTGCTCTTGCTCCTTTCCGCCGGCGGGTGCGGCAAGGCGCCCGATGGCGCGGGGCGCGCGAGCGCATCGGGGACGGGCGCAGTCGCGACATCCCCGGTCAGTGCCCCCGCGTCCTCCATCCCTCCGCCGTCCCCGTTGCTGGGCGAGCGGGTCGCTCGAACGCAATGGGCGCGCTCGGATGATGGCAAGAGCAGTGCGCCGCCGCATTGCGCCCCGCTTGCGCTCGCCAGCGCCGGTGGCACGCCGGCGACAGCCCGCGCCGCCGATTTCAGCGGCGGCTGGGGCGTCGCCTTCGACTTGCCCGGCCTGCGCAGCGCCTACGGCTTTGCCGGTCCCGGCGTCCTGCCGCAGGATGCCGCCCCGCTCGCGGCGCAGCGCGCGCGGCTCGACCGGCAATGGCCCTATATGCGCGACCTGCCAAAGCTGCCGCCCTCTTCCTTCGCGGGCTACGGGCTCTCCGGCGCGCAGGCCTATCCCGCCGACAATCCGCAGGGCCATGGGCTCCAGTCGGTCGCCTATGTCCGCGTTGGCGGCCAGCAATGCACCTATAATGTCTGGAGCCGGATCAGCCGCACGCATCTCGAAACGCTGCTGGATAATCTGCGCTTGCTGCGCTGACGTTTCCCTTTCGTTCCCGTCTGTGGCATGAGGAACGCCATGGACTCGCCTGCGCCGCGCAAGATCATCCATGTCGACATGGACGCCTTCTACGCGTCGGTCGAACAGCGCGACGATCCTGCCCTGCGCGGCCTGCCGATCGCGGTGGGCGGCGGCGGCCCGCGCGGCGTCGTTGCCACCTGCAGCTATGAAGCGCGCGCCTTCGGCGTCCGCTCCGCCATGCCCGGCGCCCGGGCGCGGCGGCTCTGCCCCGACCTGTTGTTCGTGAAGCCGCGCTTCGACGTCTACCGCGCCGTGTCCGCGCAGGTGCGCGATATCTTCAGCCGCTTCACTGACATCATCCAGCCCCTCTCGCTCGACGAAGCCTATCTGGACGTCACGGTCAACAAGGCCGGCATCGCGTCGGCGACTCGCATCGCGCAGGACATACGCGCGCTCATCCGCGCCGAAACCGGCCTCACTGCCTCGGCGGGCGTCTCCTATAACAAGCTGATTGCCAAGCTGGCGTCGGATCAGAACAAGCCCGATGGCATTTGCGTCGTGCGGCCGGGCGAGGGCGCCGCCTTCATCGCGGCGATGCCGGTGCGGCGCATCCATGGCGTCGGGCCCGTCACCGCGCGGCGAATGCAGGCACTGGGCGTCGAAACCGGCGCGGACCTGCGCGCGCGCGACATCGCCTTCCTCCAGGCGCATTTCGGCAGCGCCGCCGATTTCTATTATCGCGCCGCCCGTGGGGAGGATGACCGCCCGGTGCGCGAACGCCAATCGCGCAAGTCCGTCAGCGTCGAGGACACGTTCTTCGACGATCTCACCGATCGCGACGCGCTGGTGGCGGAACTGGACCGGATCGCCGCCAGCCTCTGGACCCGCATCGAAAAGGCGCAGGCCTGGGGCCGCACCGTCGTGCTCAAGGTGAAGTTCGCCGACTTCCGCATCATCACCCGCTCGCGCAGCTTCGCAGCGCCCGTGCGCGCGCCCGATCAGCTGGCGCGGGCGGGGCGCGAACTTTTGCTGGCGCAGCTGCCGCTGCCGATGGGCGCGCGGCTGCTGGGCCTTGGCGTCCACAATCTGGAGGGCGAGGAGGATGCCGATCGCGGCGCGCAGCTCGCCCTGGCGCTATAGCGACCGCCCGGCAGGCTGGCCCGGCAGGCCAGCCTCAGAAAGCCAGCCTCAGAAAGCCAGCCTCAGAAGGGCAGCCAGTTCCGCTTCTCGCTGAACTTCATATAGCCCGCATTGACGCCCAGTCGGTAGCCCACGCCCAGGCGGATCGGGATCAGCACCACATCGCCCCAGCGCAGATAGGAGGCGGTGAAGCCGCCCACCAGATAGGCGGTGCCCTCCGCCGCCGGGAAGCGATGATAGAGGTCCTGCGTGTCGTAGAGATTATAGACCAGCACGAAGGTATTGGCCGCATTGCCGCCCACGTCGAAGCCGATCGACGGCCCGGTCCAATAGACTTCGCGCTTGCCCTCGATCTTGTGATTGAGCGTGCCCGATCCGTAGCGCAGCCCGACGACGAACGCGCCCGATGCCTCGCGCCCGGCGATATAGGCGTTGGGACGGCCCTGATCCTTCAGGATTTTCTCGATGATGCCGGCCAGCCCCTCGGCGCCCTTGCCGAACACGCCCTCGGCCGCGCCGATCAGATCATCTTCCTGATAGGATTCGCCCGGCGACGGCGCGGCGGGCGGCGATGCCTGCGTCACCGGCGCGCCGGTCGCGGTCGTGCCCGACACCGCGGGTGGGGGCACGCTGCTCGCGGGCGGAGCCGTGGTGGCGGGCGCGCTATAGGTGGCGCCGGTCCCCTGATCCAGGCTGGGGTCCACGCCCGGATCAGTCGGCGTGCTGCTGGCGGGTGGGGGCGGGGCCAGGTCTGCGTCGATCGCCGTATTGGGATCGATGGTGCGCACCTGCGCCTGCGTCGCGACCGGCGTCAGCGCCATGCCCGCCAGCGCCGCGCCCCATGTCGCGGCGCGCGCGATGCGAGCGCCCATGCGCCCCGTAATGCCGATCATGCCCGAAACTCCCCGAAAATCCGCTCAGAAATCATCGCGCAGATTATCGGGTTCGAAGCTGAAACGACAATGAACGAACGGCGACCCGAGTCGATTCCGGGCCGGATCGAATCCGTGACGGCGCGCCGCGCAAAAAATCGGCGCACAGACCCGTTGCCATGCCGCAAACCGCTCGCTATAGGCGCTTCCCTAGCCACTGCCCGCCTCTCCGGTGGGCAAATTCGTGCGGAGACGTGGGTGAGTGGCTGAAACCAGCGGTTTGCTAAACCGTCGTAGCCTTAAGGGGCTACCGAGGGTTCGAATCCCTCCGTCTCCGCCACCCTTCCATCTTTAGTATTGAAAAGGTGGCATTTTTTATGCCGCCGGGATTTCTTCCCCACTGTTTCGCCCACTAGCGTTTGATGCTGGCGCACTCCTTCAGAAATGCACGTACGCGAGCGACCATGCGGGAGGATGGGTCTCTCCCCTTGCGGAGATCGTCCACCAACCTGGGATCGTTTGCAGCAAGGCGCCCGAATCGACTGGCAGACATTCCCGTCTCGCTCAGCCGGCGCTCTATCTCCAGTAGTATCGGGGAAAGGTAGCTCCCGTCCTGCTGCTGGCGTCCGCCTTTGGGGGTGTCTGTACCAGATATACCTTCAGGGTCAGGCAGAGGTAGCCCCGGCATCGGCGGCTTACTGTGTCGGCGGATCAACACGGCCAGGCCCTTGCCCAGATCGCCGCCTCCTGCTTGTCGATCATGGCGAGCCGCATTCGCAACTGGCGGAGCTTTTCCGTCGACGCCCATGACGGGCTGCTCTCCACATCTGCAATGAGGCATAGAACCTCATGCCGTTGGGCGATCAGATGGGCATTGAGGGCACCTCGGGACTGGTCGACGCCGTAGAGGGGCGGGGCGGGATAGTATTCATTGACGTCGTGCGGCTCGTCGCAAACATTGCCGCCTGTCGGATCATCTTCCTCCCAGTCAGGGTCGCCATCGATCTGATCCATCCTGTCGATCGCATGCTGCGCTAGGCTCTCAAGCTCATATCGACGCAGCGCCGCCATGCCGGCCATTATGGCTGTGAACGTCGCTGCTGGCGGAAGCCTGCGCCGGTCATGCCGGGGCGCCCATGTGCGGCGATGGCGCGGACGATAAGCCTGCGGCTTTATAGCTCTGATCGCCATATCAGGCCTCCCGGTCCAGTCTGTCGAGGTAAGCGACGATCCGCGCGCGGGTGACACTGCGCAAGCGCCGCCCTCCTGCCAGCTGTCCCAGCAGATTCGGGTCTCCCAATGCTTCGCGCCCGAATTCCGTTGGCGTGAGGCCATAGAGGCTCAAGGCTGACTGGATGCGGGGGAGAAGGTCCAGCGCCTGGCTGGTCGTGCGCTCATAGCGCTGCGGCCGGCGGATCGCGGACGGAGGTCGAACGCGCGGTGACGGTCGGCGCCGGGGACGAATATATACGGAGGGAAAGCCGTCATCATCGACTGGCGCGATGTAGGGCTTGGGTTCGCCGCGGGCGGCGAGGTTACTGCGATAGATCAGCATGACAGACCCTCCCCCGTGATCGATGCCAGCAGCGACATGCACCCGTCGCTATCGTCGCCATACTGGTCGAGCATCAGGCGCAGCTTGTGCGCGATGATGTCAGGATCGCGGGACGGATAGGCGATGATCGCTTTCACCGCAGCCACGTAGGTCGAAAGGGCAGTTTCGCAGCGTTGCTCGACCTCGGCCAAGCCGGTTTCAACACGGAGTCGAGCCTCCAGGCCATCGCGGTCATCGCGCATTGCCCGATTTTCGGCATTCCATTTGCCGATGGCCTGCTGCACGCGCGCTTCCAATGCGGCGGGGCTTTCGCCTTCGACCAGCGGCACATGCGGCAGACGGCTGTGCGCATCATAGGCGCGCTGCCATGCCTGCTCGGCCGCCCTGCAGGCATCGAAGAACCGGCTATCTGCCTGCTCCTGTTCAACGGTCAGCAGGCTGAAAGCCGCTTCCGCTTGTTGTTCGTTGGCGAGCAGGGCCAGCCAGTCGGGATGCTGGGCAGCTGGGAGGGCAGCGACTGCCGGTGCCACGATAGCGACAGGCGCGACAGCCAAGCCAGCGATGAAGGAGCGACGACTGGTCATGCGATGTCCTCCCCATTGAGGCGGCGAACATCGAACAGGACGTTGGCGATTGCCCCCGGCTCCATCACGCAGTCGACGCTCACACTCTGGAGATAGCGGAGTTTCCACGCGACCGCCTCCAGGTGCGGAGCATGCAGGCACAGAAGCGCTTCCTCAGCCGCCCCTAGCAGCTCGTTGTAGTGGTCGGATTGCTTGTTCAGCCGTTCCAGCTCAGCGGGCAGCGGCGACGCCAGGTAGGCAGCGTGTTTCGCCTGCGCGGCGTCGATCTGCGGCCGGATGAAGGTCCACATATCCACTGCGCCAGGCTCATAGGCGGCGAAGTCGTCTGGCCAGATCGCATATTCTGCAGTGTGCCCGTTCTTGGCGGTATGAGTGAACCGATAGGGAGGGCAGAGGTCCGCGGCGGCCTCCAGCGCCGGCTTGTAGATGGTTGCGTGGAAGTGGTCGGCTTCGGCCTTCACGGCCTTGTAATGCGCCATCGCTTCATCCCACGCGGCTGCGTCTTTTTGGACAGCGCAGACCATGACAGGCGCAGCACTGGCGGCGGCCGGTGCGACAAGAGCGGGTGTTAGGAAAAGCGCGCGCGTGACGACGCGCCTAGACAATGCTAGGTCGGACATAGCTTCAATCCCTCGTAGACAGGGGTTGCGGTTAGAGCTGGCGCGAGGTGTAGGAGCCTTGCGTCAGTTCGAACTTTCTGACATCAATAAATCTGCATGTCAAACGTTTCTGACACCAAAAAGGTAGGGCGTCCCTCAACTGGAGTGGGTAAGCCTATCACTGTTCGGCTCAATGAGGCCGATCTGACGGCACTTGATGCTTGGATTTCATGCCAGGATAATCCGCCTTCGCGGCCAGAGGCAGTGCGTAAGCTCATGCGGCTGGGCATGACGCGAGGTTAAGCCGTATCAGGAAATCCAAGGAGTCTTTTGTGCATCTAAAACGGCTTCTCCCTAACACACGCCCGCCAGACGAGGGGTGGGACTACATAGAAGTTGAAGAGATGGAGGATGGCGTCTTCAATGTTTCCGCCGTCGTCCACTTCGCCAAACATGCCCTCTTTGGTAGGCAAAGCTATCGTACGCGAGATGAGACCGAACGCGCTGGGATCGAATGGGCAGAAAAACAAGATGCTCAAATTGTTTATCTAGTGTCTCTTCCGCGATCCTAACCGAGCAGGGTGTACGAGCATGTTCGTCCCCTTGCGCGGCGCGATGCGACTTAAGGAAGTTGTTATATAAGGAAAAGTGCATCTGTGCCTTCAGGGCCACATTTGCGATCAATCGTTCATTAACCAATCAAAATCATTGGCGCAGGCTCTCGACTCCCCAGACATCCCGCTTATTACTGAGCTCGACGGTCCGCCGTCATACTTCTTCGATGCCCCTCAAGCCCTGAAGCGGCGCGGGGCGCATGGGGCGTCCCCGGAGAGCGAGGCTCGACCTCGCGTTTCCACGAAGGAGGTTGATATGCGGATTGCATGCAACTGGCCGAGGGCTGTGTCGGTAATCGACTATTGGCGCTTTCGGTTTGGGAAGTGGGAGCACGTATGCTCCCACTGTAGGTCGTACCCTAGTCGTTGACCGCGTCCTAGGTAACTGACCCAACCAAGCGGCGGGCCGTCACCTTTAGACTCCTCCATCTTCAAAATTGCAACGAGTCCGAAAGGGGAACGACGCGATATTTTTGCCATTAGGCGGAAATGTCACACTGCCCATCGAAGGCAGAGCACCAGTCCGCCGACAGAGGGCTGCGATTGGCGGTTTCGCGTCGTTAACCAGCCTTTGCTCGATTATTCCCCACCGCGTCCACCATCAGGTCGCCTGAAATCAACGATGTTGGCGTGATCGGCGGCATCGCCCTCGCTAAGGTCTAGCTCGTAGTCGTAAACGACCATCCGCGGTGGCTCGTCAAATATCACCTCGATCAGCCCATCCTCATCTCGGCCTGCCCAGCCCGAACCCTTGATCGTCAGCCGGCGTCCATTCTGGTGGATTCCATCGACATTGACCATAGCTACCCGAGCTGTCGCCCGCTTCGCTTTAGAGCCCTCCGCGGTGATGATGCACTTGTATTCAAGCGTCGTGTCCTCATCGTCATCACAATCATCATCGCCATAGAGGGTCAGCATGCGACCTTCTTGCACTTCTAGAGATAGCCCGGTTTCGCTGATCGCAGAGCAGTTGTCGAACATCGCCACAACGGTGGCTGCGGTCATCCGAAAATCGATGCTCATGCTGTCCCACGCACGTTCCGGCACTTCCAAGCTCCTGCAGACATTCGCGCTGTGAAACAGCGAGCGGTAAATGGCTGGGAATAGCGGGGAGGACACATAGCCCTCCCCTCCATGACCCTTAGACCGAGAAGTCGAAGATCCGGGCGGTCATCGCCCCATTCGATCCGCCGCCGGTGATAGCATAGATGAAGCCATATTCCCCGGCCTCCAGCGGCGCTTGCGGCGTCACTTTGAAGACGCCTGGACGCACCATCTCGTAATCGAAAGCGATGCGGTCCTTGTCCATTACGCCGGTCTTCGCTCCGCCGATGTTGGCACTGCCGACCCGCGCTTCGCGACGCCCCTTCTTCTTTGTCATCTGAATCAACGTGAATTCAGCAGGCGAGGACACCGCTGCGGTGCTGCCCGACGCAAAGGTGGTGATCTGGCGCGCAGTTTCAGGATTCGATTCATCGAAGAAGAAATAAAAGGTCGGCCGATCGACTGCCGCATGCGTCTTTGCGGTTTCGTTCTGGATGGCCGTTTTGATGCTCATTGAAGCAATACCGCCGGTGAGAGCATAGCCCCAGATACCGCCGGTCTTTGTCTGATTTGTCACGGTCGGATCAATACGCTGCATGCGCGCTCCGGAACCCATGTTCATGAGCAGATAAACACCGGAAGGGTGCCCGACCAGAGGATCAGGCGAATCCATGGACATAGACGGGGGCTTCGGCTGACTATCTGTTCCGCCGAGCAGCGCAGCAATCACCGGGCCCGACACGCCGCGGCCCTTCAGCGAGATCATCTGATCAGTAGTCAGGTCGAAATGCGTACCGGAACTGTTGATCTTTGCGATCACTGCTTCATCGCCAATGCCCGTGCTGCACAGGGCAACAATATTATCCAGCGTCAGAGTTTCTGCAAATGCAGGTGCAGCCAGCGCAAGAGACAGCGCGGCCGCGAGGCTAAACGTCTTCATGATACCCCCGAATAAATGACGGACGACTCATTTGCCCCTGAACCGTCCATCAGCGATGTTAGCGTTGCACTTGGGATTTGAATAGCAGAATGACTTACCTCTAAGTCCCATCCCTCTGGAACTGCGCCAGGCGGGCGGGCATGGCCTTGACGACAGCGCCTCCCATGGCCTTGGCTGCTTGGGCGGCATGCGCACGGGCGATAGGCTGGGCTACCTTGATCGCAACATTGTTCGAGATGCTGGCTACCTTGGCATCGAAATAATCGTTCGATTGCACGTGTAAGACAATTTCCTGAGGGCGTGCAGGCGCGAGGGCACCGTGAGGGGCTATGATTTCGCGCGGGGAAGAAAGAGCCGAAACGGTGCCGCGTGCGCTCATGGCTTCCAGATTGGCCACACCAATGCGCGAAACTGCATCGGCCGGGAAAACATACTCCCCCTTGTGCACAACGCCTGCGACAGCGTTGCGAGGGCCCGCGCCCGTGTAACCGCCTTCTGAGAAACCAAGAACCGAATTGACGGCGGTGTTTAGGAACGAACCTATTCCTCCGCTTTCCGATGGTGCGCCGCCGACTCGAGCTAATGTGAATCGCGCCAGCGTCTCCGCGATGATGCGAAACCCCACAGCCTTGAAGTCGCTCCATATCGCATCAGTGCCGCCCCGAAACAGATCCTCGTAAAGGCCGGCCAGCGCGTGAAGCTGATCCTCCTGCTTGCGCCGGAAGTCATCGGCGATCCGATCATTGGCGTCCTGTCGCACCTCCAGATCGCGGTCGATCGCCTTACGCACGCGCGACCCGTCCATCTCGTCAGGCGTGATGCCAACCTCGATCCAGCGCTGTTCCTGACTCTTCCACGCCGCATCAGCGACGGCGCGGGCCTGATCGCGGGCAAGGGCCAGCTTGTAGGTGAGGGCGTCGACGGAGGACAGCACGCCCTTCATCTCCAGCATGTCGATATCCTTGAGCGCCTTGCCCGTCTCGATCGCGATGGAACGCACCGGATCGAACTTGCCGACAACGCGCTCCAGCGTCTGCTGAAGCTCCTGCTGGGCACGGGCGGCGTCTCTCGCAACCTTGGCGGCTTCGCGCTTGGCAGAGGTATCAGCCTTGGTGGCGCGCTCGCTCTTGCTCGCCGCGGCAACCTCGGCGTCGCGGGTGCGGTTCCTGCCGCCTGTGCAGTTCGTCTACATCGTCTTCGCACGTCAGGTAGAGTGCTCGCACCCGTTGGCCTTGAAGGCCAAGGAAAGGGATGCCTGCCGCAAGGCATGTCGCCATCTGCTGCGCCAGCAATGACTTGCCCACACCCTCCTGACCGCTCAAAAGCCCAGCAGCCTTACAGACGAGCCAGTCGCGCAGTATCCACTCCCGATCGGGTGCGTGGGTGCCGTCCCATGTCTCCGGGCCACAGAGGCCCGGCAGCGGATTGCCTCGCTGCGCGGTTGATACAAGACTGCGCAAATCTTCAGCCGTGCCAGCCCAGTCCATCACGTCACCCTTGGCCGGAAGCCCCGGCAGATCGATGACGTGCACAGTTGCGCCGGCCGCCTCCATGTCGGGCTTCGCCTTCTGTGCGAACTCATGACCCGGCTGGTCATTGTCCGGCAGGAAGATGACCAAACGTCCCGCCAATGCATCGGCATAGGACTTGCGCCATCCCTTGGCGCCGAAGGCGACTGAGGTGGCGATCAGACCCCATGCCGCGAGCTTGTCGGCCTTGCGCTCGCCTTCCACGAAATAGACGGGCTCGGCCGGATCAGCCGCCAGCAGTTCGGGGAGCCGATAGAGAACGCGTGGGCAGTCGCCCAGCTTGTCGATCCACCCGCCCCTGCCGTCAGGGCGCTGGGCCTCGAACCGCTTGGGCCTGGAGGGATGCTCCATGCGCCGCGTGCGGTAAAGGACCGTCCCGTCGGCGTCTGTGAACTCATAGACACCGGCGACGCGCCAACGTTCAGGTTGACGCTGGCGATCAGGCAGCAGGCCCTTGGAACGGCATTCATCCTTGAGCGCCCTCCAGTCGCCGCCATTGAAGCTGTGGAAAGCCACATCGCCATCATCGGTGTCGCGAACCGTCGTCCCGCGATCCTTGGCGCTGTGGCCAGGTGTCGGGATGAAGCCCTGATTGCCGCGCCAGTCGCCGTTGAAATGCTTGGTGATGTCCTGCGCGAGGGTCATCCGGACACCTCGCAAGCCGCTGCCGGTGGTGGCACCGGTGGGGATAGGGCCGGATGCGCGCTTGCAATCACTGAACGGTGGGGCTGAACCGCACGAGGCTGGCGGATTGTAAGTCCGCCCTTCATGCGACTTTCCCCTGCGGTGTGAGATCAAAAATGGGCAGGCCAAAGCGCTGGCCCAAGCTAATCAGCAGGTCTATTGCCTCCGGATAACCGCTGCACCACTGGAGCAGGTTGGGCCCGACGCCCACAACCGCGATCTGGTACTGGTCCCAGACATCATCCCAAGTTAGCGCGACATGAGGCTGCCGGCGCTCGACAGGGAAGCGGAGCACCTTACCCATGATCGCCCCCGGTATCGTCAATCACGGACCAGCCATGCTTAAGCCGCAGGGCGTCAGCGAGCGTTCGCGCTTCCCCATAGGTGCGAAATTCGCGGCTCGGCCTATCTACCCGGCGCGGCTGTATGCTGACGACATAGCGCCCGCCGAAAACGCATTCGGCTAGGTGGACCTCTGTTCGTTGCTCTGAATATTCAGATCGGCTATATGCGCCAGTGTCGCCGCCAAGCAGACACGTAGCGCCTTCGTCCTCACGGACGGGGGCGTTTCGCTTTCCGGGCATAGCGGATCACTGCGCCTCCGCTACAGGAGCGTCGCCAATCAGCTGGCGGAGCGATGCCATTTTTACAAGCCGGCGACCGCCGACCTTCACTGTCTCGATTTCGCCGCGACCGATCATCCGGTAGATCGTGGCTTGAGAGAGCGAAGTGGCACGAATGGTCTCGGCAATGGAAACCGTCATGGGCGTCATGGGGTGGTCCTTCTGTTTCACCATGACGCATGATTGCCCATGAGAGGGGCGACGGCTCTACGGACGCCAGAAAGGACAAAATCGGAATTGGCATTGGCGCGCAAAATGCCGCGCCCTAGAGGGGGGATAGCCATGATTCGTCTCCACGTAAGACGGTTGTGGTTAGGCTCAGGGTGGTGTTGACGCACCGCTCTGGGCCGCTTGTTTAAGCCTGTTGCCCATCCTCCTTCCTGCTCCTAGCCTGGGCCTGAGCAAGCCTTTCCAAAAATCCGTCTCGCGCCTCAGGACTGCTTTTCACCCAAAGGCGCACCAGCGCGGTAATCTCGCGCTCAACCGGATCTTCTTTTTCCCTCAATCGAGCGACAGCTCGGGAAACCCGCAGTTTCGCAGAGACTTTCTTCCCGCGCCTTGCTGCGATGATCAGTATGGTGGCGTGCCTCGGGTTCAGCTTCAAAAGCGCTTGTTGCTCGCCGATGGACGCCAAGCTGGTGCCGACCAGATCGGGCGGCGATACATCGAGTTTGGTGGCGAGATCGCGCATAATGGCCACATAGCGCCGCTGCGTTCTCGCCGATTTGCCATCACGTTGGGCGACGAGCGTTGCGGGTGACTTCGGACGCCCTCGCCTACCTGGCGTGTCGAAGCCTTCAAAGCCGTGCTTGGCAAGCTTGGCAGCATATTCACGCGCCTTCTTTGACAATTTCCGGCCGTTTTGACCGGAAATTCTATCTTCAGTACTCACGCCGCACGCTCATGAAGGCGATGGACCGTCGCGGATGCCACGGTTGGCAGCTTCTCCCGCCACCCTTTGTCGCCAGCCAGATAGGCCGCCCATGCCTCCATAAGCGGCCGGCGCTGGTCGAGATAGTTCGTGCGCCGATAGGCGGCTTCCACCCGATTGGGGTTCGTGTGCGCTAGCGCGGCTTCCACGATCTCTCCTGGCACAGAGGTTTGCTCTGCTGCCCAATCACGAAAGGCCGATCGCCAACCGTGCACAGTGGAGGAAGGCGACAGGATCTTGTGCACCTTTGAAAGCGCCACGTCTGACAACGCCTCACCTTTCCTAGAGGGAAACACGAGGTCGCTTGTACCCCGAATTTCCCGCATCCGCTTGATCACCGCGACAGCGTCCGGAGACAAGGGAATGGTATGCTCCACCCCTGCCTTGATCCGATCGCCGGGGATCTTCCACTCAGCCTTGTCCAGATCGAATTCCGCCCACTTGGCGCCACGCGCCTCACCTGACCGGCAGACGGTCAGCATCACCAACTCAAGCGCTGCTCTGCTGATAGAATCGGATGAGCTTCGAAGGCGCGACACATAAGCCGCCGCGTCGTTGTACGGGATCGCCGCAAAATGCCCGCGGCTATCCGTACCCCTAGCGTTCGGGTTTACCTTGGGCTGCTTGGGCAAGCCCATCCTGATCGCCTTCACTGGCAACTCATGGTCGCGATAGCCATGAGCAACAGCCCAAGCGACAACGGAAGCCACGCGCTGGAGGACTCGGCGCGCCGTCTCTGGCTTTGCAGTCCAGATGGGCTTCAGCGCCCGCACGACTGCCGGTCCATCTACTTGGTCGACAGGAAGCGAACCGATCGCCGGAAAGGCGTAGCTGGCAAGCGAATCTATCCACTGCTCTCGGTGCTTCTCATTCCGAAAGGCGTCCTTCCGCTCGCCATGCGCCTTGGTGGCAGTAACCTTGAACGTGGGAATAGTGCGAGCTGCGGCGCGCTTGGCAGCCACCGGATCGACCCCTTCGCGCGACTGGTTACGCATTTCCCCAGCGCGGCGCCGGGCGTCCTTCAGCGAAACCTCCGGATAGGGCCCAAGGCCAATATCGCGCCTGCGCTTCGACGGGTCTAGCACGCGGGCGATCCAAGAGCGGGAGCCGGATTTCGTCACCACTAGAATGAGGCCGTCTCCGACCGAATAACGGCCCGGCGCCTTCATGGCAGCCACCTCTTTGTCGGTTGCGGATTTGGTGCGGCGTGTGGGTTTTGCGCTTTCCATACCCACATTATTGCCAACATATCTCATGCGCTGTCAAGATAGGTGCTGAGAGAACATGAAAAGAACAGTCGCAGAAATACGCGGTTTCAGAGGGTCCGGCTGAGGCAGTATGAACAACGTTGATCAGGAAAGATGGCGGACTCCGTCTCCGCCACTTTCTGTCCTCATATCATGTTGAAGCAAATAGGATCGCCCTAGGGGGCGCCTTTCCGGCTGTTCTGCTGTCGTACCCGCGGGAGAATAGCCGAACGACGGCGCATTCTCGCATTTGCCGACCGGCGACCTCGTCTCTCCCCGTCCGCTCCGCCATTCCTCTTTGATGCTCCATCGCTTCAGACCAGCAGCGCCACCAGCCCCTGCCAGACAATAGCGATCGCGCTCAGCGCGACGCCCCACAGGCTCACCACGCGGATCCAGCGCGCCTGCGCCTCGTCCCGCTCCGCGCGCCAGGCGATCAGGCCGACGCCGGCCGCGGCCGCCAGGCAGGCGATCGTCATCAGCAGCGTCAGCGCCCGGCCCAGCGTCGTCGTCAGGAAGATGCTCCCGATCGCGTAGAGCGCGAAGAAATGGATGGTCCATACGACCAAGCCACCCAGCAGCAGGAACCAGGCGCGCATCGGTCAGCCTCCGAACGCGCGGGTAACGATGGCGGTCAGCGCGCCTTGCGCCGCGGCGTAGAGGAGGAAGAGCACGCACAGGTCCATGCTGTTGTTGCGCGGCCGCACGATCATCGCCCGGCTGTTGCGCGCCGACAGATAGGCCGCCATCAGCAGCGCGATCCCCGCCAGCATCGCCTCCAGCGCCAAGAGGACATAGATGGTCGCGCCCTGTCCGCTATCCTGCGGCATCAGCCCGGACGCTTGCCAGAACAGGATGTCGCCGCCGACCGCTGCGGTGAGCGCGATCGCCGCGCAGAGATACAGGACGCCCGGCGTCCAGAGCTGCGTCGCTTCGCGCGCCAGCATGAAGCGCGCGAGCCAGGCCAGCCCCGCCGCCAGCGCGTAGAGCGGCACGACCACCGCCGCGCCTTCCCAGCCGGCCGGCGCGGTCCAGAAATCGGGCTGCACGCCATAGAGATAGAAGAAGCTGAACAGCCCCATGACGAAGATCATGCCGATCACGATCAGCAGGATGACCATCGCCCACCAGCCATGGCTGCGCGGCCCGGTGACATAGGTGGGAAGCAGGATGCCCCCGCCCACATCCACCTCTTCCTCCTTCACCACCCGGTCTGTGTCCCACAGCCAGCGTAGAACGCACAGGATGGCGATGACGCCGCTCACGAACCCGATCCCATAGGCCTGCACCGTCAGCAGCAGGAAGAAGCCGGCGGTGAAGACCGCCGCCAGCAGCGGCCAGGGCGACGGGCCGGGCATGATCTGCAGATATTCGGGCTCGGCGCGCAGCGGGCTGGTGATGATCGTCTCGCGCTTGCCGGTGGGCGCGTTGGGCAGCAGATACCGGCCCTTCTCCACATCCTCGCAGATGGCAGGGTCGTCCCACAGCGGCTCGCGGCTGCGCACGACGGGGATGCTGCGCGTCGAATAAAGGCCGGTCGGCAGCCATTCCAGCGTTCCGCCCTTGTAGACGTTGCCGGCATCGTCATCGACGGTGAAGCGGAAGTTGCGCGCCAGGTCGAACAGGAACACCAGCACGCCCGCCGCCAGCACGAAGGCGCCGATGGTGGAGATCATGTTGATCAGCGTCCATCCCCGGTCGGGCAGATAGGTGTAGACGCGGCGGGGCATGCCCATGAAGCCGGTCAGGTGCATCGGCAGGAACGTCAGGTGCATGCCCGCGAACATCAGCCAGAAGCTCCACTGGCCCAGCCGCTCGCTCAGCGCCCGGCTGCTCGTCATCGGCGTCCAGTAATAGAAGGCGGCGAACAGCGGGAAGACCATCCCGCCGATCAGCACATAATGGAGGTGTGCGACGATGAAATAGCTGTCATGCGCCTGCCAGTCGAACGGCACCATCGCCACCATCACGCCGGTCAGACCGCCCATGACGAAGATGATCAGCCCGCCGATCATGAACAGCGTGGGGGCATTGTAGCGCGGCTTGCCGACCGCCAGCGTGCCGATCCAGGCGAAGACCTGGATGCCCGCCGGCACGCTCACCGCCATGCTCGCGGCGGAAAAGAAGCCGACCGACAAATTGGGCATGCCGGTGGTGAACATATGGTGCGCCCACACGCCGAAACTGATGAAGCCGGTGGCGAGGAAGGCCAGCACCACGAAGCTGTGGCCGACCAGCCGCGTGCGCGCCATGGTCGCGACCATCATCGACACCAGGCCCGATGCCGGCAGGAAGATGATATAGACTTCCGGGTGGCCGAAGAACCAGAAGAGATGCTGCCACAACAGCGCGTCGCCGCCGCGCGTGGGGTCGAAGAAGGGCCAGTCGAACGCGCGCTCGATCTCCAGCAGCAGGGTGCAGAGGATAACCGAGGGGAAGGCGATGATGATCATCACCCCGAACACCAGCATCGCCCAGGCATAGACCGGCATTCGCGCCAGCGTCATGCCCGGCGCGCGCGTGCGCAGCACGCCGACGATGATCTCGATCGCGCCGGCGATCGCCGAAATCTCGATGAAGCCGATGCCCAGCAGCCAGAAATCGGCGTTGATCCCCGGCGAATAGGCCATGCTGGTATAGGGGGGATACATGAACCAGCCGCCGTCCGGCGCCAGCCCCACGAACAATGATGCGAAGAAGCACAGGCCGCCGACGAAATAGGCCCAGAAGGCATAGGCCGACAGGCGCGGGAAGGGCAGGTCGCGCGCCGCCAGCATCTGCGGCAGCAGCATCACGCCGATCGCCTCCACCATCGGCACCGCGAACAGGAACATCATCACCGTGCCGTGCATGGTGAAGAACTGGTTGTAGGTGTCCTGCGGCAATATGCCCTGCAGCGGCAACGCCAGCTGCACCCGCATCCCCAGCGCCAGCAGGCCGGCCAGCAGGAAGAAGAGGAAGGCGGTGGCGACGTAGAAGAAGCCGATATAATTATTGTTGACCGCGGTCAGCAGCGCCAGCCCCTTGGGCGCGGCCCAGATGCGCTCCAGTTCCTCCACCTCGCCCTCGGGGCGGGGCGCGCGGATCGGGAACTGGTCGAGCAGCGCGGGGTCGAAGCCCGTCTCCGACGTCATTTCTGCGCGTCCAGATAGGTGGCGAGCCGATCGAGTTGCTGCGCCGACAGCATCTTGTAGGATGGCATGCGATTGCCCGGCTTGATCGACTGGCTGTCGCCGATCCACCCGATCATCGTGCCCTTGTTGTTGGGCAATATGCCCGCGCCCAGCGACCGGCGCGATCCGACATGGGTGAGGTCGGGCCCCGCCGCGCCATTGGCAGCCGTCCCCGCGATCCGGTGGCAGGCGGCGCAGCCGCTCTGCCGGAACAGCGCCGCGCCCGCGCCATCGCGCGCCGCCGCGCTGCGGGGCGCGCGCCGCGCCGCCATGAACGCGGCGAAGTCGGCGGGCGTATGGGCGACGACGACAAAGCCCATCAGCGCATGGGGCCCGCCGCAATATTCGGCGCACTGCCCGGCATAGACGCCTGGCCGGTCGGCCTGGATCGGCAGCCGGTTGCGGCGTCCGGGCACCATGTCGAGCTTGCCCGACAGGCGCGGCACCCAGAAACTGTGGATGACGTCGTTGGATTCCAGCTCCAGCAGCACCGGCTGGCCGGTCGGGATATGCAGTTCGTTGGCGTCGGTCATCGTCGCGCGCCCTTGTCGGTCGAGATAGGCGACGCGCCACCACCACATCTCGCCGGTGATGCGCACCCGCATCGCGCCTTCGGGCACCGGCGCGGTCAGGTTGCGCGTCAGGCTGAGGCCATAGACCAGCAACAGGGTGAGCACGACCACCGGAAAGACGATCCCGCCCGCCCATACCAGCACCGGCCCGCCCAGCCGCGCCTTCAGCCGGGCGCTGCCGAATAGGGCGATCCACAGGGCGGCGAGCACGATCGCAAACACGCCCGCCGCCATGGCGATCAGCACCCAGGACAGGGTCGTGATCGACCCGGCATAGGGGCCGGCGGGATCGAAGACGGGGATGATGGACTGGACGTTCATGTCACTGCCCGCCCGTCGCGTAGAGATAGGCGGCGACATCGCGCGCCTCGGCGGGGCTCAGCGGCATGGCCGGCATGGTGGAGCCCGGCAGCGTTTCGGGCGCATTGCGGACGAAGGCGGCCAGCATGTCCGGCCGGTTGGGCAAGCGCCCGGCGATCAGCCCCTGGCTGGCGAACCCCGCCAGCGACGGCCCGGCCTTCCCCTGGGGCCAGCCTATGCCCGGTATCGCGTGGCAAGCGCCGCAGCCGGCCCGCGCGATCAGCGCCTTGCCGCGCGCGGCGCTGGCCTGGGGCATGGCATGGTCCTCGTGCGGCGGGGGCTTGCACGCGCCCAGCATCAACAGCAATGCAGGCAGCAACAGGTGGACGTCCGGCAATGATCCCCCCTTCCGGATAAAGCGCTCGGCCTTGGGAACCGTTGCCGCGCCCCATCGGTTCCGCGACGGCATGTCTGCGCGCGCGATTTCCCTCCCAATGTCTCTCATGGCCGGGCTGATGCTGGCGGGCTGCGGTTCGGTGGAGCGTGGCGCGGCGGACCATTTCATCGCCAGTGGCGAAATGATCGCGCTCAGCGGCGGCGACGCGGGCGCGCCCTATGCCTGCATCGCCTGCCATGGGGTCGACGGACGCGGCAACGGCGCGGGCGCGCCGCGCCTTGCCGGGCTCGATCGCGGCTATATGGCCGCTCAGCTCGAAGCCTATGCCAGCGGCCGCCGCCGCCATCCCGAAATGGAGCTGATCGCGCGCAAGCTCGGCTCGGCGCAATGGGATGCGGTGTCGGCCTATTATGCCGCCCTGCCGTTCGGTCCGGCGACCGCCGCCGCGCCGGCCCCCGTCCCGGTCGATGCCGCCGCCGCCGCGCTCTACCGGCAGGGCGATCCGGCGCGGGGGCTTGCCGCCTGCGCCACCTGCCATGGCGACCGGGGGCAAGGCGTCGGCCCGGCCAATCCGCCGCTCGCCGGCCAGCCTGCCGCCTATCTGGCGCACCAGATGGCGCAGTGGCGCGCCAGCGCGCGGCGCAACGATCCCGAAGGCGTGATGCGCCGCATCAGCCGGGCGCTGTCTCCGGATGAGAGCGCGGCTCTGGCGGCCTATGCGGCGGGTCTTCCCGGGGGTCCTCCATATCCGGAATCTCCGGCAGCATCCCGCGCAGCACATCGTGCCGATCCCAGAAATGATGCTTCAGCGCCGCCCCCACATGCAGCGGGATCACCGCCAGCAAGGTGACGACCAGCAGCAGATGGACGTCCTCGGCCGCGTCCAGAATCCACCAGCGCAGCGTCAGCGGCATCTGGTCGAAAGGCATTTGCGGCCAGGGAATGAAGCCGGCCAGATAGAGCGGGCCGGGCGCGGCGATGGAGGACCACATCGCCCATCCGCTCAGCGGCAACCCGAAAAAGGCGGCGTAGAAGACATAATGCATCGCATAGGCGATCTGCGTCTGCCACCCCTGCCGGTCCGCATCGTTGATCGGGCCGGGAATCAGGATCCGCCAGCCCAGTCGCCCCAGCGCCAGCACCAGCACCGGCAGCCCCGCGGCGCTATGCACCTGATAGGCCCACAGCTTGTCGCCGCCCGCTGGCACCCAACTGGCATAAAAGCCCCAGCCAAGCTGGAACAGGATCAGGAAGGCCATGATCCAGTGAAAGGCGATGCCGACCGGGGAATAGCGGCTCTGCTCGGTATGGCTGCGGGCCCAGCGCTGCACCGCGCCGACCACGCTCATGCGGCGACCGCCTTCTGCTCCTGCGAAAACCAGCGGGCCATCAGCATCAGCGCCGCGACCAGATAGAAGCCCGCGCCCGGCACCCACATGATGAGGCCCGCCAGATTCTGGTCATCGATCGGGCTGAGGCCCCAGGCGATCGGTCCGATATAATGGGGGGCGTACAGCGCCGTCCCCGAAAAGCTCAGCAGCGCGCCCAGCAGCCCCATCTGCACCATCGTCGCCAGCAGCGCGAAGACGCCGCCGGTGACCGGCGCCGCCCGCACCGCGCGCCACAGCGCCAGCGCGGTCAGCGTCAGGCTGGCCTGCATCAGCCAGTAGATGGCATCATTCGACAGCGCCGCTTCATAGACGGGCGGCGCATGCCACAGCCAGAAGGTCGCGGCATGGATGCCGGTCCATGCCGCCCATCCGCCCGGCACCCGCCGCACCGGCAGCGCCAGCGCCAGCAGCGGCGCGACGATCGCGGTCAGCGCCAGATGATGCACCGCCCGCGCCGAAAACAGCGCGGAGGTCAGCGCGCAGAAAGGGGAGACGAACAGGATCAGCAGCAGCGCCATCGCCGCCAGCAGCGCACGCTGCTGGTGCGGCGTCCGGGTCAGCCGCCACAGCGCGATCGCCACGCCGGTCAGGGCCAGCAGCAACCAGGGGTCGAGATTCCAGCGCCCCCACAGCTCCGCCGGCACCGGCGCGGCCCCGCAATAGGGTATCCATCTTGTCGGCTGGTCCATGCCCCGCGCTTTCCTGCAATCCGCCCGATACATCGGGAACCGACGATTTGCGCGATCGGTTCCCTGTTCGCCCGCGGTCCCATGCGCGCGGCCTGAGAAAAATCTTTCCTATTCGGCCCGGCTCTGGTTCATCCTCGTCCATGGACCAGACGCAGACTCATCGCTCTCCCCCCGCGCCCTCGCCCGTGCGGGGGCGCCGCGCGCACTGGACGCCCGCGCGCCAGTGCCGCTTCCTCGCGGCCCTGATGGAAACCGGCAGCGTCGGCCGCGCCGCGCGCGCCGTCGGCATGTCGCGCTCCAGCGCGCACCGGCTGCGCCAGCGGCTGGCCGGCACGCCGTTCGATCGCAATTGGGAAGAGGCGCTGGCGCTCCACGCCCGGCTCGCGGCCGATCCGCTCGCCTGGCATGAGGCGCGCGCCGCGGTCGGCGCAGCGCCCGCCGCGCGCCGATGAATGGCTGCGCTTCCGGCAGGCGTGAGACGGCTTGCGGGCTGTCGCTTCGGTGTCGCGTCCGTGTCGCTTCACGGGCGCGTTCCGGGCGCGAAGCGGTCGCTTCGGGCCGAAAAAGCGATTATCGTGTGAACTTCGCCCGCCGGCTCATCCGCGCCGGATCACTCCTCCAGCAGCACGACGCTGCGGCGCTTCTGCCAGTTCATCGGCACGCCGATCCGCTGGCTCCAGCTGCCGTCCCACTGGGTCGTCAACCCGTGCGCCTCCAGCTGGGCGACGATGCGATAGCCGATGGCGATCGCCGCCGCCTCGCCCGCGTCGCAGGCGCCATAGCTCATGTAAAGCCCATGGCCCTCCACCGCCGCTTCGGTGTCCTGCATGTGGAAAAAGGCATAGCCCTGTACCGCCACGCCATCGGCCTGCGCCGCCTCGATCTCTTCCCAGATCTCGGTGCCGCCGCATGTGCTGCAGCAGGTGAAATTCTGCCGCGCGACGATCCCTTCCTCCTCCAGCGCGGCGAAGGCGAGTTCCAGCCGGTCGCAATCGGTCATCGCCGTCCAGCCCTGCTCGGCCGCGCGATGTTCGGCCAGCGCCGCGCGCAGCGCCGCCGACGCCTCGCGCCGCAGCGTCGGCCGGGGCAGCTCTTCCTCGAACAGGTCGTGCGCGTTGGTCAGGATGGCGTCCTCGTCGAAATAGCCGCCCAGCACGTCCCGGCGCAACTGGTCGCGCAGCGCCACCACCGGGTCATAGGCTGTTTCCTCCGTCGGTGCGGAGCGTTGCGGCTCCGCTTTCGCTGCTCTGGTCCCGAAAATCCGTTTCCACAAAGCCTCGAACATGCGCCGTCCTGCCTCCTGCGTCGCGTTGCACAGGGCCAACATGCCTATCCGGGCGGCAAAGTTAAAGGGGGGAATATCGCGCCTCGTCGCAGGGCCCGCTTTGCGCGGCGGCCGTCGGGGCACTGGAATGCCGCGCTGAACTGCCTAAATAGCGTGCAATGCCTCCCGAAACCCCGATAGCCGCGCCGCTGCCTCCGGTGTGGGCGACCTTCCGGCGCTTCCTGCCCTATCTCTGGCCGGCAGATGCGCCCGCGCTGCGCCGCCGCGTCGCCATCGCCATGATGCTGGTGGCGCTTGCCAAGGCGGTGACGCTCATCATGCCTTTTGCCTACAAGGGCGCGATCGACCGGATGGCGCCGGGGCTGGAGCCCGCCGCCGGCCTCGCCATCGCGCTGGTCGTCGCTTATGCCGGCGCGCGCTTTGCCGGCGTGCTGTTCGACAATCTGCGCAACGCCGTGTTCGAAAATGTCGGGCAGGAAGCCGGGCGGCGGCTCTCCGACGATGTATTCGTCCACCTCCACCGCCTCTCGCTGCGCTTCCATCTCGACCGCCGCACCGGCGCCGTCACCAAAATCGTCGAACGCGGGACGAAGAGCATCGACACGATGCTCTATTTCCTGCTGTTCAACATCGCGCCCACCGTGATCGAGCTGGTCGCCGTCTGCGTCATCTTCCTCGTGAAGTTCGGGCCCGGCCTCGTCGGCGCGACGCTGGCGATGGTGGCCGCCTATATCTGGTTCACCCGCACCGTGACCGAATGGCGCAACCAGTTGCGCCGCGACATGGTCGACATGGACACCAGCGCGGTCGCCCATGCGGTCGACAGCCTGCTCAATTTCGAAACGGTCAAATATTTCGGCGCGGAGGAGCGGGAGGCGCAGCGCTATGGCGCGGCCATGCGCCGCTATGCGCGCGCCGCGGTCAAGAGCGAGAACAGCCTCGCCTGGCTCAATATCGGCCAGTCGCTGATCACCAACCTGATGATGGCGGGCGCGATGGCCTATACCGTCTGGGGCTGGAGCAGCGGGCGGTTCACCACCGGCGACGTGGTGTTGGTCAATACCCTGCTGTCGCAGCTGTTCCGCCCGCTCGACCTGCTCGGCATGGTCTATCGCACCATCCGCCAGGGCCTCATCGACATGGAGGCGATGTATACGCTCATCGACACGCCGACCGAAGTCGCCGACGCGCCCGGCGCGCGCGCGCTGGCCGTCGCCGGCGGCGCGGTGCGCTTCGACCAGGTGCGCTTCGGCTATGATCCCGAACGGGAAATCCTGCACGGCGTCAGCTTCGCCGTGCCCGCGGGCGGGACGCTGGCGATCGTCGGCCCCTCGGGCGCGGGCAAATCCACCATCGCGCGCATCCTCTTCCGCTTCTACGACATCGCATCGGGCGCGGTGACGATCGACGGGCAGGACATCGCCGGCGTGACGCAGCAGTCGCTCCGCGCGGCGATCGGCATCGTGCCGCAGGACATGGTGCTGTTCAACGACACGATCGGCTATAATATCGCCTATGGCCGCGAAGGCGCGACCCAGGCGCAGATCGAGGCGGCGGCGCGCGCGGCGCAGATCCACGACTTCATCCTCGGCCTGCCGCAGGGCTATGACACGCGCGTGGGCGAACGCGGGCTCAAGCTTTCGGGCGGCGAAAAGCAGCGCGTCGCCATTGCCCGCACCTTGCTCAAGGACCCGCCGGTGCTGGTGCTCGACGAAGCGACCAGCGCGCTCGACAGCCGCACCGAAACCGAGATCCAGACCGTGCTGCGCGACATCAGCCGCAAGCGCACGACGCTGGTCGTCGCGCACCGCCTCTCGACCATCGTCGATGCCGATGAGATCATCGTGCTCGACCAGGGACGTATCGTCGAGCGCGGCCGCCATGCCGATCTCGTCCGCGCCGATGGCCTTTACGCCACCATGTGGGCGCGCCAGGCCGCCGAGCGCGACGCGCCGCCGGCCGACGTCAGGGTCGAGGACATGTTCGAAGTGGCGCAGCCCGCGCCTTAAGGCTCGCCGTTATTCTGGTCCATCCGCCGTTCGGCGAACCATTGTTGCAGCATCTTGGCGGTGCAGCCGGTAAAGCCGTTGCTGCCATTGACCGAGCAGCTGTTGGGCAGGGTCGATCGCTGCACCTGCTCCATGTTCGCCACCTGGCTCGCCCAGCCAGGGCCGCCGGCCGGCGCGGGCTTCTCCCGCAGCTTCTTGGGAATGCGATAGCGCTCCGCCTCCGGCCGCCGCGCGCACACGACGATCTCGTCTCCCTCGCTCTTGGGGCAGGGATCATCGCCATAGACGAGCAGGTTGATGATCCGCTCCGGCGGCGGCTCCGCCTGGGCCGTTGCGGCCGTGGGGAACAGGGGGACCAGCATCAGGCCGATCAGGGGAATGGCGCCATGGCGCATAGCTCTTATCCTTCTATCCCCTGTGAATGTCCGCCCCTGAAGCGCCTTGGTCTGTGCCGGCAAGGATCAGGACGACGCCCCGCCGTCCGACCCGTCATGGCCGCCGGCCATCAGGGCGGCGGCGGCGACGTGCCGTCCTGCGGCGCAGCCTGCTGCTGCGCCTTGGCTTCGGCCTCCTCTTCCGCCCGCACCCGCGCCTCGATGGCTTCGCTGTCGGCGTCGATGGTCGACAGCCGCTTCTCCCGCTCGGCCGCGACCAGGTCCTTCCAGCTGGCATTGTCCGCCTGCTGCCGCTCCGCCTTGGCCAGGCGCGCAAGCTGCGCGAAGCAGCCGGTCGCGCCGCCGGCGCCCGACGGCGAGCAGCTTTCGGTGCCCGACCGGCCGACATATTCCATCGCCCGGACCCGCTCGCCCCAGGCCTGGTTGCTGGGCTTGTTGGGATCGCCGCGCAGCGGCTCGGGAATGCGGAAGCGCTCCTCTTCGCCCTTGCGCGCGCACACGACAATGTCGTCGCCCTGGCTCTGCGGGCAGGCATCATCGCCATAGACGATGACGATGTTGACCTTCTCCGAACCGGCCGTGCCGGTCTCCGCCGGCGCGGCGCCCTGCTGCGCCAGCGCGGGGGCGGCGGCGCTTGCCAGGGCGAAGGCGGCGATCATCATCTTCTTCATCATCCGTCGATCCTCATGCAGACGCGCGCGGCGTCAGATTCGCTTGGAAAGCGCAATGGCGGCGCGACAGCCCAAGCGGATGGCGCCCGACAACAGGGGGTAGGCCGGCGCCTGCTCGGCGCCATGGGCGATCGCGGCGTCGCGATGCTCCACCTCCTCCGCCTGAAAATCCGCGATGGCGGTCGAGAGTTCCGGATCGGCTTCACCCAGATCGTCCAGCTGCTCGGCATAATGGCGGTCGATTTCGGTTTCGACTGCCGCGGTGCAGGCCATCGCCGCCCGCGGTCCCAGCGCGGCGGTGACCGCGCCCAGCGCGAACCCCGCGACATTCCATATCGGCGCCAGCGCCGTCGGCCGCACCCCGCGCCGCGCGATCATCGCATCGAAGGCCTGGCGATGCCGCTCTTCCTGGCTCGCCATGCCGGCGATGATCCGGCCGTAGGGATGGCGATCGCCCATCACCGCCAGCTGGCCGGCATAGATGCGCGTCGCGCCGAACTCGCCGGCCTGATCGACGCGCAGCATCGACGCGCGATCCCGATCCGACAGGCGCTTGGTCGGGCGCGGATATTCGGGGCCTGCGCTCATGCCTTCCTCGCTTTCAGCAGCAATGCCAAGATGGCGAGCGCCGCCGCGCTCGACAAGAGGCCGTTATAGCCGGCCATGGAAATGCCCATCAGGCTCCAGGGTGCGACATCGCAGCGCGTGACAGGGCTGGCCATGATCTGATCCAGCAGATCGGCCGCGCTGCCGCCGGCGGGCATGGTCGAGCAGGTGGTGAGCCCTTCCCACCAGCCATATTCGACGCCGGCGTGAAACAGGCCGATCAATCCGCTGACCCCCACCGCCAGTCCGGCCAGGCCGACGAAGAGCGCGCTGATGCAAGCGCGGCCGCGCAGCGCGTAGGCGATCAGCGCCAGCGGGACGGCGGCGAAATGGGGATAGCGCTGCCACCAGCACATGTCGCACGGATGCAGGCCGCCCAGATATTGGAAGCCATAAGCGCCAGCGAGCATGAGGAGCGGGACGATCAGCGCCAAAGCGCGAGCAAGGGAAAGGCTCTTCATCGCGTCGGCTTAGAGCCTTCCCATAGGTTCGTCATGCTGAACTTGTTCCGCCGGACCGGCCTTGCGCCTATTTCGCGCCGGGCTTGCGCGCCGCGGCCTGGGCGACGACGGCGCCCGGCGTGCTCGCCAGCCTGCCGATCGTCTTGAGCGCATAGTCCATCTGGAAATCCTCGACGCCCTGCTTCTTCAGCTCCTCGGCGCTCATGGCGAAGCGCGGATCGTCCTTGCTGTCCTCTTCCAGCGCCGCGTCGTCGGTCTTGATCTCGTTGATCAGATGCCGGCGCAGGTCGCTCTCGCGGAATTTGGGCCGGTTCTTGTAATCGGGATCGCTCAGCTGCGGCACGCGGATGTCGGGCTGGATGCCGCCTTCCTGCACGCTGCGGCCCGAAGGCGTGAAGTAGCGGGCGGTCGTCAGCTTGAGCGCGGTCGTGTTGCTCAAGGGCAGCATCGTCTGCACCGATCCCTTGCCGAAGCTGCGCTCGCCCATCACCAGCGCGCGATGCTGGTCCTGCAACGCGCCGGCGACGATTTCGGACGCCGATGCCGAACCTGCGTCGACCAGCACGATCACCGGCAGGCCCTTCGCGTCGTCGCCCGGCTTGGCGTAATAGCGTTCGACATCGCCCTTCTGCCGGCCGCGCTGCGACACGATCTCGCCGCGCTCCAGGAAGGTGTCGCTGACCGTCACGGCCTCGTCCAGCAAGCCGCCGGGATTGGAGCGCAGGTCCAGCACATAGCCGGTCGGCTTGTGGCCCAGGCTCTTGTCGATGCTGCGGATCGCCTGGCGCACGTCGGCCCCGGTATTGGCCGAGAAACTGACGATGGTGATGACGCCGATATCCTTCTTCACCTCCCACTTGACGGGCTTGAGCTGGATGATCTCGCGCGTCAGCGTCAGGTCGATCGGCTTGTCGCGGCCCGGGCGCACCAGCGTCAGCTTCAGGCTGGTGCCGGGCGCGCCGCGCATCTTGTCGACCGCCTCGTCCAGCGTGCCGCCATAGATGAGCTGGCCATCGATATGGGTGATATAATCGCCGGCCTTGATCCCCGCGCGCCAGGCGGGGGTGTCCTGCGTCGGCGCGATCACCTTGACCGCGCCATCCTCCTGCGTGACCGACAGGCCCAGGCCGCCATAGCTGCCCTCGGTCTGGGTGCGCAGATTCTGGAAGTCGCGCGCGTCGAGGAAGCTGGAATGGGGGTCGAGGCTGGCGAGCATGCCGTCGATCGCACCCTTGATCAGCTTTTCGTCGTCGACCTTCTCGACATAGTCGGTGCGGACCTTCTGGAACACGTCCATGAATTCATCGAGCGCCTTGTAGCTCGACGCCTCCCCATCGGCGAGCGCGGCCGTGGTGGCAGGGATGAGCGCAAGCGCCCCGAGCGCGATTGCGCCCTGGAGGAAGGTGGATTTCATGGCTGTCCTGGGAGTCCGCATCAAGTGCCCGATATACGCCGATTCGCCGGCCAACGCAAAAGCGCGCTTCGACCAATGTCATGCAGCGGCGATGAGCGTGGGGTGAACGGCGCCGCCGCCACCCCATCTTATCCAACCGCTCAGTCGAACAGCGGCGTGACCAGCGGCTGGAACTCGGCGGGCACCGCCCTGAGCCGCGCCACTGCCTGTTCGCGCTCCTGCTCCGACATGGCGGCCAGTTTCTTGCGGCCGGATTCGAAGATGGATTGCCCGGTGGCTGGTGCCCCATGCACGAACCGCTGCGTGATCTGGAGCAGCAGGTGCGTGGGCTTGATGCGCTCGACGAGATCGGGGTCGAGACCGGCCGGCTGATAGGCGTACGCGACTTCCTGAAATCCATAAGACAGGGCTTCGGTCAGGTTCGTGCCGAAACTGTCTCCAAAAATGAGCAGCTTGCCTGCGATCGGCGCGGCGGAGTTGCGGTAGATGCGAATATTGCCGTGATTGACTATTTCATTGTCGAACACGAGCCTGTCCAAAAGCTTTTCGCGGAATATGAGTTCGAAATTTGAGGCAGGTGGAGTGAGTTTGCTTCCAAGATCGCCGATCTTCTGCTTCACGGCAAATTCATCCGGCAACGACTCCGCCGGAAGGTCCCAGCGCTTGAGCAGCGTTTGCCCGGCGACGGCGGCGCCATAGTCGGTCCAGTGCGTATCCGTCGGTGAATAGGCCAGGTGCCGACGGTTCCACAGTTCCCATTTCGGCATCAGGACGGGACGGTCGCCAAACCGCTTCATGAAATCATCAAAGACCGTGTTGAGCGCACGGCGGAGGGGGTAATAGTCGCGCAGGACCTCTTCCTTGGCCGGAGCGACCATCAGCATGATCTTTTCGAGACCAAACTGATCCTGCCATTCGGGCATCTTGCCGAACAGCTCGCTCCATCCCTGAAGACTGGCTTCATTCAAAGAGCCCGAGCGTGTAAATTGCCCGACGCTGTCATTGGTATCGCCAATGAGAAATAATTGCCCCATTCGCCCCATCAGAGCCTGGGCGCCGGTGGCTGCGGCACCTGGAACTGGCACGCCCCGTTGCACCATGCCGACCAGCGCCATGTCCTGACGCTCTTGATCCACCACTTCCCAGCGGCAGACAACGTCGCGCCCCTGTTCCTGGCGCACGGGTATCTCCACATGGAACACGCCCTTGCGCGCCGGCACGTCGACAATGAACCCTGGATTGGCAAGGCAGGTCGCCACTATGTCTCCGCCATGGCGGATGGAGACGGTCACGCCGTCTCCCGGATTGGCGACATGGCCCGAAAAGACCAGCCTGTCATCGCCGATGGGCAGAGGCTGCGCGATCCACACCTTGCCGAGATTATCGGGTCCCTGCGCCCCATATTGACTGACCGCCCACGTCGCCCCTGTCATGGCATCCATATTTTCAGTCCCATTATACTTCTGAAATAACGTCCAAAGACGGCATGCCGCCCCTCCGGCTGCACGCTATGAGCAAAAAGGCGAACGCTCAACGACAAAGCGCTTGCGGCGCGATCACGCCAGCCCGACGAGGGGAATTATATCCACAGGCCGCCCGTTGCGGCGCAGTTCGACGGTGATGTTGCTGCGTCGCGCGCCGGTCACGCCGACGGGATCGCCCTGGCGCACGGCATCGCCCACGCGCGTCGTCAGCCGGTGGAGCCCGGTGATCAGCGTGGTCCATCCGCCGCCATGGTCGATGATGAGAATCTGGCCATAGTCGCGATAGGGGCCGGCAAAGACGACGCGGCCGGCGGTCGGCGCGATCGCCTGCGCGCCCGGCTGAGTCACCAGCGTCAGGCCGCGCGCGCGCACGCCGCTGTCATTGACTTCTCCCATGCCGGTGACGAGCTGACCGACGACCGGCAGGCGATAGGGGGGCGGGCCGCTCGGCCGAGCGTCGGCTTCGGCGGGCGCGGCGCCGGCTTGGTCCGGCCGCGCCGGGCGCGGCAGCGGACCCGACAGCCGCGCCAACCGTTCGCGCAGGTCGCCCGCCTGCTCCAGCCGGTCCATCAGGTCGACGATGTCGCGCGCCCGTTCGCCCAGCGCCAGCGCGCGCTCGCTTTCCAGGCCCGCATTGGCCCGATAGTCGCGGGCGGCGAGCCGCTTCTGCGCCTCCAGCGCGGCGAGTTCGACCTGCTGCGCCTTGCGATCCCGCTGCGCCTGGTCGAGCGCGTCGGCGGCCTGCTGCGCCGTCGCGCGGAGGGCGCGGCTGCGCGCCAGCTCCGCGCGCAGGCCGGCGGTGCGCTGCTCGATCACCGGCAGCACCTGGCCCAGCACGGCGCGCAAATGCACCGCGTCGCTGACGCTGCCGGGCTGCACCAGCGCCAGCGCCAGCGGCCGCCGCGCGATCATCTGCAGCGCGGCGGTCAGGCGCACGACCGGTTCCTGCTTCGCGGCCAGCCGCGCAGCCTGGGCGTGCTGCAGCCGCGCGATGATGGCGATCCGCGCCTGCGCTGCTTGGATGTCGGCTTCCGCCTGCTGGATGCGCGCCGCGACGGCGGCGGCGCGGCGGCGCGCCTGTTCGGCGGCATCGCGCGCGGCCGTCGCCTGCTGCGCCAGCAGGGCGGCGCGGTCGCGGGCGTCGTCGGACTGGCGGCGCGCCGCCTTGAGCGCCTGCTGCTCCTGCGCCAGGGTCGTGCCGGCCGTGCCCTGCAGGATGAGCGCATCCTCGTCCGCCGCCGGCAGGCGCGTGGCGGCAAACGCCATCAGGCCCGCCGTGCCGCTTGCGATGAGGATGTTGCGCTTCACTCGATATCCCGCTCTTGCCCGCCCGTGACTAGGCACAAGCGCCGCGCGTGTCGAGCGGTCAGCCTTCGCGATGATAGGGATGACCCGCCAGGATGGAGCAACTCCGCCAGAGCTGCTCGGCCAGCATCGCGCGCGCCATCATGTGCGGCCAGGTCATGGCGCCGAACGCGATCAGCAGGTCGGCCGTGGCGCGATCGGCATCGTCGAAGCCGTCCGCCGCGCCGATCAGGAAACGGCATTCGCGCGTCCCGCCATCGCGCCAGCCTTCGATCCGGCGGGCAAAGTCCATCGAACCGAGTTGCTTGCCCTTTTCATCGAGCAGGACGGTGACGGTGCCCGGACCCGCGGGCGTCAGCTTGCCGCCGCGATCGGGCAGTTCCGTGACGCGATGCGGCATGGTCAGCCGCTTCAGATAGCGGTCGACCAGATCGGCTTCGGGCGACCGTCCGATCTTGCCGCGCGCGATGATATGGAGAAGCACACCCTACTCCGTTCATGCCGAGTAGGGGCGCAGCCCCTTATCGAAGCGCCCGCGCCATCCTTCGACATGCCGCTTCGTCGTCGCTCGGCGGCCTATCGGGACGAACGGGCGGAAAGACTCAGGCGTTGCCGGCGATCGGCGCGTCGACGAAGCCCCACATCCGTTCCAGATTGTAGAAGCTGCGCACTTCCGGCCGGAACAGGTGAACGATCACGTCGCCGGCGTCGATCAGCACCCAGTCGGCGACCGGCAGCCCCTCGACCCGCGCGGAGCGGCCCGTTTCTTTCTTGATCTTCTCGGCCAGATGCTGGGCCATCGCCGCGACCTGGCGCGACGAACGGCCGCTCGCAATCACCATATGATCGGCGATGCTGCTCTTGCCTTCCAGCGGGATGGAGATGGTTTCCTGCGCCTGGTCGTCGTCGAGCGACTGCATGACAAGGGCGTGCAGGGCGGCCACGGATTCGGCGCTGGGCGCCATATCGTTGGCAGGGGCGGGTCTGGTCAAAAAAACTCCAATCTAGACGATATACCGGCGCGTGAGCGGATCGCGCACACGCGTTGCTTCATATTCGCGATGCCAGAGGGGGTCCGCCTGCCGCAGCAGGGTCGCCGATCTTGGATCAGGGCGGAAGCGCAATAGCACGAGCGCCGGCACTCTCCAATTCGTCCAGTCTGCACTCTGGCGCGCGGGCCGGACGAAGCGCCGCAGCCAGCTCATGGCCGCAGAGCCACGGGCGGCGTCATCATAACCCGGACGAGCGATCACGGCAATGGGCATTAGACGCGCGATGCCGCGCCAGTCCTTCCACTGGCCGAACTGGGCCAGATTGTCCGCGCCCATCAGCCAGATGAAGTCGTTGCGGGGATAGCGGCGGACCAGCGCGCGCAACGTGTCGATGGTATAGCGGGTGCGCAGATGCCGTTCGATCGCGGTGGCGCGGATCGGCGCGCGGCGCGCCACCTGGCGGGCGCGGGCCAGCCGCGTCGACAAGGGCGCCATGCCCCTGGCGGGCTTCAACGGGTTGCCCGGAGACACCAGCCACCAGACCTCGTCCAGCGCCAGCGCCTCCTGCGCGAACAGGGAAATCGCCCGATGCCCGTCATGCGCGGGATTGAAGGAGCCGCCCAGCAGTCCGATGCGTGTCATGAAACCGCCATGCCAGCGCGCGCGACGGGCGGCAATGGGCCGGTGACAGGCGCTGGCGTGCGATCGCGCGCGCCGCAAAGCGCAGCGCCTTCCATGCAAACGTCTCTAAGGCCAGTCTTCAGTGGTCGTGATGATGCGCCGGGTCTGCGCTGTGAATGGCTTCCAGCACATCCTCCAGCCGCGCCGGATCGCCCAGCGCCAGCACATGGCCCTCGCTGTCCGCGGTCAGCGGCTCGCCATTCCAGTCGCACATCATGCCGCCCGCGCCCTCGACCACGGGCACCAGCGCCGCGAAGTCATAGCTTTGCAGCCCCGACTCGATGACGATGTCGAGAAAGCCCGAGGCGAGCAGCCCGTAATTATAGCAGTCGCCGCCATAGACCGGCCCCTGGCGCGGCGACCCGCCCGACACGGCGGCGACCAGCGCCATATAATGGGGCACGTCGCCGTCGGCGAAGAGATGCGGGCTGGTGGTGGCGATCCCCGCGCCCTCCAGCGCCTTGCACGCGCGCGTGCGCACCGGCTTCCCGTTGAAGGTGGTCGGCTGCCCGCTCATCCCTGCCCAGCGTTCGCGCGCGATCGGCTGGTCGATGATGCCGATCGTCGGCCAGCCGCCTTGCGTCAGCGCGATCAGCGTGCCGAAGATCGGTCGTCCGGCGATGAAGCTGCGCGTGCCGTCGATCGGGTCGAGGATCCACACGCGCTCGGAGTCGGTGCGGACCGATCCATATTCCTCGCCGATGATGCCGTCGCCGGGCCGCTCCTGTTCCAGGATCGCGCGGATCGCGGCTTCGGCGGCGCGGTCGGCTTCTGTCACCGGCGACTTGTCCGCCTTGATCTCCAGATCGTAGCGCGCGCGGAAAAAGGGGCGGATGGCCTCTCCGGCGGCATCGGCTAGGCGGTGGGCAAGGGCCAGGTCATCGCGGGTCGTCATGCCCGGACGCCTAGCGGCTGGTCAGGCTTTGCGCTACCCTTTGCGCGCTTTAGCCAAGGAGAGGATCATGCCCGGTTCCCCCGTCATTCCGTGCCTGCGCTATGCCGACGCGCCCGCCGCCATCACTTTCCTGTGCGACGCCTTCGGTTTCGAACGTCACGCCGTCTACGCCGATGATCTCGACAGCAGCATCATCCACCATGCGCAACTGGTGCTGGGCACAGAGCAGGGACGCGGCATGGTGATGCTCGGCAGCGTCAAGGACATGGAGGGCGAATCGCTCTACACCTGGTCGACGGTGCGGGACCTGGGCGGCACCACCGCCTGCGTCTACATGGTCGTGCCGGATGTCGACGCCCACTGCCTGCACGCGCGCAACGAAGGGGCGGTGGTGGTCGACGAACCGCATGACAATCCGGGCTATCCCGGGCGCGGCTATACCGCGCTCGACCCGGAAGGAAATGTCTGGAGCTTCGGCAGCTATGATCCCTGGGCGCCGATTCCGGACGAAGCGGGTTAAGTTTATCGCAACCCCGCCGTCCTAGCCTTGGACCATCCAAGGGGGAATGCATGGCGCTTGTCGGCTGGATATTGAGCTTTATCTTCCTGTTCGCGGGCCTCGCCCTGCGTCAGGATATGCCGATCGGCGGATCGGACACCCTTGCGAACCTTCTGATCGTCTTTGCCCTGCTCGCCTGCCCCATGGTCTGGCGGGAGCTGCCTATCGGCGTATCGCGCGGCCAGCGGATCGTCGCTGGCGTCGCGCTGGTCTTCGCCCTGCCGATCATCCTGTTCCCGGCGCACTGATCCCGCGCGCCGGGCAGGCCGTCAGTCGAACAGGCTGGATACCGAACTTTCGTCCGCGATGCGCTTGATCGCCTCGCCCAGCAATGGAGCGATGGGCAAGTGGCGAACACGCTGGGCGTTGCATACCGCGTCCGTGCCCTGGATCGAATCGGTGATGACCAGTTCCAGCAACTCCGACGCTTCGACGCGCGCGACCGCGCCGCCCGACAGCACGCCATGGCTGACATAGGCGATCACGTCCTCGGCCCCTTCGGCCTTCAGCGCGGCAGCGGCGTTGCACAGCGTGCCGGCCGAATCGACGATGTCGTCGATCAGGATGCAGAAGCGGCCCTTCACGTCGCCGATGATGTTCATGACCTCCGATTCGCCGGCGCGCTCGCGGCGCTTGTCGACGATGGCGAGCGGCGCATTGTCCAGCCGCTTGGCGAGCGCGCGAGCGCGCACCACGCCGCCCACGTCGGGCGACACCACGGTGATGTTGCGATCCGCGAAACGGGCCTGGATGTCGGCCGACATCACCGGCGCGCCGAACAGATTGTCGGTCGGGATGTCGAAGAAGCCCTGGATCTGCCCGGCATGCAGATCCACCGACAGGACGCGGTTGGCGCCCGCCGTGGTGATGAGGTTGGCGACCAGCTTGGCGCTGATTGGCGTGCGGGGGCCGGGCTTGCGGTCCTGGCGGGCATAGCCGAAATAGGGGATGACCGCGGTGATGCGCTTGGCCGATGCGCGTTTCAGCGCATCGATCATGATCAGCAATTCCATCAGATTGTCGTTGGTCGGATAGGCCGTCGACTGGATGACGAACACATCCTCGCCCCGCACATTTTCGTGGATTTCCACGAACACCTCTTCGTCGGCGAAACGCCGGACGCTGGCGTCGGTCAGCGGGATTTCGATATAGTCGGCGATGGCGGCCGCAAGCGGCTTGTTGGAATTGCCGGTCATGAGCTTCATGGCCAAAACCCCCAGACGATTAGGTGACGTGACGAATTGATGACGATGCGCGAGACGCGGCCCCTTTAGCGGCGGGAGCCCGTGGTGGAAAGGGCGCTTTTGCGCGTGTCGGCAAAATGCACTAGGGCGCGCGCCATGACCGACAAACTCGTGATCGCGCTCGCGCAGATGACCCAGGCCGTGGGCGACCTCAAGGCCAATGCGGACGCGATGCTGGAATGGCGCGCGCGGGCCAGCGGGGCGGACCTGATCGTCTATCCCGAGCTGCAGCTGATCGGCTACCCGCCAGAGGATCTGGTGCTCAAGCCCGCTCTGGTGACCCAGGCCAATTACCAGCTCGACCGTCTGGCGCAGGAAACCGCCGATGGCGGCCCGGCGATGCTGGTCGGCACCGTGGTCGCCGCCCAGGGCGTGCTGTTCAACGTCGTCGCGCTGCTGGATCGGGGCGCGGTGACGGCGGTCCGCGCGAAGCGCGAGCTGCCCAATTATGGCACGTTCGACGAAAAGCGCCTGTTCGCTCCGGGTCCGCTGCCCGCGCCGATCGACTTTCGCGGCGTGAAGATCGGCGTGCCCATTTGCGAAGATATCTGGTTCCCCTTCGTCACCGCGCATCTGCGCAGCGAAGGCGCGGACATCCTGATCAGCCCCAATGGCAGTCCGTTCGAAGTCGACAAGGACGACCGGCGCCAGAATGCGGTCGCCGGCACGCGGGTGCGCGAAACCGGCCTGCCGCTTGCCTATCTCAACCGCGTCGGCGGGCAGGACGAGCTGGTGTTCGACGGCGCCTCGTTCGTGATGAACGCGGACCTGTCGATTGCGCAGCAGCTGCCGGACTGGGAAGAGGCGCTGGTTCTGACGCAGTGGGAGAAATGGGACGGGCAGTGGGTCTGCCTGCCCGGCGATCCGCACCCGCTCGATGAACGCCCCGCCGACATCTATAATGCGATGGTGCTGGGCCTGCGCGACTATGTGAACCACAACCGCTTTCCCGGCGTCGTGCTCGGCCTGTCGGGCGGGATCGATTCGGCGCTGTCGGCCGCCGTGGCGGTCGATGCGCTGGGCCCCGATCGCGTCTGGTGCGTGATGATGCCCTCGCGCTTCACCAGCCAGGACAGTCTGGACGATGCGGTCGCCTGCGCCCGGCTGCTGGGCACTCGCTATGACGTCATCCCGATCGAACCGGCGGTCGGCGCTTTCGACACCATGCTGGCTCCGGCCTTCGACGGGCGCGCCCGCGACCTGACGGAGGAGAATATCCAGTCGCGCATCCGCGGTGTCACGCTGATGAGCCTTTCCAACAAATTCGGGCATATGCTGCTCACCACCGGCAACAAGAGCGAGATGTCGGTCGGCTATGCCACCATCTATGGCGACATGGCGGGCGGCTATTCGGTGCTGAAGGACGCTTACAAGACCACGGTGTTCGACCTCAGCCGCTGGCGCAACGCGCATGTCCCCTCGCTCGGACTGGGCATTGGCCCGGACGGTCCGGTGATGCCCGAACGGATCATCACCAAGCCGCCCAGCGCGGAACTGCGCGCCGATCAGCGTGACGACGACAGCCTGCCGCCCTATGACGTGCTGGACCCGATTCTCTATGGCCTGGTCGAGGAGGAATTGTCGGTCGACGATCTTGTCGGCCGCGGGTTCGAAAAGGATCTGGTCGCCCGGATCGAGCGGCTGCTTTACGTCGCCGAATATAAGCGTCGCCAGTCGCCGCCGGGCGTCAAGCTTGGCATCCGCAATTTTGGCCGGGATCGCCGCTATCCCATCACCAACGCCTTCCGAACGATATAAGCACTGGGAAAGGCCGTTCGCGCTGCGTAGGGGCTGAGCGTGCCAAAGGTCGATACTCCTTTCGGCCTTGCTCAATGACTTCTCAGCACGAACGGGTTGCACATATGACCGTCATCACGCGCTTCGCCCCGTCGCCGACCGGCCATCTCCACGTCGGCAATATCCGCGCCGCGCTGCACAACTGGCTGTGGGCGCGCAAGAGTGGCGGCCGCTTCCTGCTGCGGCTGGACGACACCGATCTGGAACGGTCGCGCGCCGATTATGCGGCGTCGATCCGCGCCGACCTGCAATGGCTTGGCCTAGGCTGGGACGCGGAGGAAAAGCAGTCGGATCGCTTCGCCCTATATGAGGAGAAGTTCCAGGCGCTGAAGGCCGCCGGCCATGTCTATCCCGCCTATGAAACGCAGCAGGAACTGGAGCTGCGGCGCAAGATCCTGCTGGGGCGCGGCCTGCCGCCGGTCTATGATCGCGCCGCGCTGGCGCTGACCGCGGACCAGATCGCCGCCTATGAGGCCGAAGGGCGCACGCCCCATTGGCGGTTCAAGCTGGATCATGACCAGCCGATCGCCTGGACCGACCTCATCCGCGGCGAGCAGCGTTTCGATCCCAAATTGCTGTCGGACCCGGTGATTCGCCGCGCCGACGGCAGCTGGCTCTACATGCTGCCATCGGTCATTGACGATGTGGATATGGGCGTCACGCATGTGCTGCGCGGCGAGGATCATGTCTCGAACACGGCAACCCAGATCCAGATGTTCGTCGCGTTGGGCGCCCCGCTGCCCGCCTTCGCGCATGAAGCGCTGCTGACCGGCAGCGAGGGCAAGCTGTCGAAGCGGCTGGGGTCGCTGGGCGTCGCGCATTTTCGCGAGATCGGGCTGGAGCCGATGGCGATCGCTTCGCTGCTGGCGCGGCTCGGCTCCTCGCAGCCGATCGAGCCCTTCGCCAGTCTGGCGCCGCTGATCGACAGTTTCGACTTCGCTCATTTCGGCCGGGCGCCCGCCCGGTTCGACGAAGCCGAACTGGCCGCGCTCAACCAGAAGATCGTGCATCAGCTTGCCTATGCGGAGGTCGCCGACCGCCTGCCCGATGGCATGGACGCCGCCGCCTGGGATGCGATCCGCCCCAATCTGGAGACGGTCGCGGGCGCGGCTGACTGGTGGCGCATCGTCACCGGCCCGGTCGAGGCGCCGGATGCGGCGCAAGAGGATCGCGATTTCCTCACCGCCGCGCATCGCATTCTGGCGGAGGCGCGCTTCGACGCCGACATCTGGCGGACGCTGACCGGCGCGCTCAAGGAAGAGACGGGCCGCAAGGGCAAGGCGCTGTTCCTGCCTCTGCGTCGCGCCTTGACCGGGCTGGATCATGGCCCGGACATGGGCCTGCTCCTGCCGCTGATCGGCCGGGATGAAGCGCTGGCGCGGTTGAAGCCCGGGGTCTAGGCGAGCGCTTAGCCAAAGCGCGTCAGCGTTGCGTCAGCCGCGCATCGCCTCCAGCGCGCGGCTGACGGCGGTGATGCCTTCGGGGGATGCGGCGAAGCCCATATGGGTGCAGTCGACCTCAATCGCCTTGTCACGCTCGCCGGCGCGGCCGCGCGCGCATTCGGGCAGGATCACGCCATCGCGGCGCGACCACAGGGCAACGGTCGGCACTGGCGGCTTTTCCTCGCGCGTGCAGGGGAAGGGCGGGCGATCGACAGGGACGCCCGACACCAGCTGATAGATGCGCCAGGCATGGTTGGCGCGCGGATCGCCGGAAAAAGGCGTGCCCATCGTCACCACCCCGCCGACCTTGTCGGTCGCGAACTTGGCATATTCGCGGGCATAAAGGCCGCCCAGGCTCCAGCCGACCAACGTGACCTTGGCGCCGCATTGCTTGCGGATCGCGTCTACGCGGCGGTCGATCTGCTCCAGACTGTCGGGACGGGGGCCGAAATTGCGGCCCATGCCCCAATCGTGCGCGCGATAGCCGCCCGCGGTCAGGATATGGCGCAGCCAGCCCATGCGCCGTTCCGACGCCATCAGGCCGGGGATCAGCAACAAATGTCGCCCATCGCCCTTGACCTGGTCCGCCAGCGCCACCGCCTGCGCCCGGGTGCGGGACAGGTCGAAAGGCAGCGACAAATTGCCGAGCAGATGGTTGAGCGACGGCAACTCGGCCGGACGAGGGCCGTCCGCGAGGCGATCTTTCCAAAAATTGCTGACGGCATTGACGTAAGGCGGCACGACGATGAAAATCCCTGACCCCGACTGGGCGAAAGATGACATTATCGTGACAAACGCGTCGCGCGTCCATGGGTTTCGCCGCATGCGACGAACGGTTGATCGCTCAGGTCAGGGGGCGAGCGGCGATGTCTGCGTGACGGACGCGCCTTCGCTGCTGCGCAATGTGCGCGGTTCCAGGATCGCCGCCGTCTCGATCAGATCCAGCGCCCGACGCGCTTCCATATAGCGACGCGCCATCTGCACCCATTTTTCGGCAACGGCCCGGCCGGGCATATGTTCCACCTCGGCCAGCGCGGCGCTGACGCGGCCGCCGTCGATATAGCGCACGGCGCGGTCATAGGCGGCTTCGGGCCGGGGCGAAGGCGTGCTTGCCTTGCGGATGGTGACGAGTTCGCGCGCCTCATGCTCCAGCGCGTCCCACCAGCTCGCGCCGGCCGGCGGGGTGATCACGACATCGCCGATCTCGGCCAGCCCCGCCCGCAGGTCGGCCAGCGTCACCGGTTCGCGCGCGGCGTTGATGATGGTCGCGACGGCACGCGGCTGGGCCTGGCCGAAGCGCAGGCGCAACTGCCCCTCGACATAGCCGAGCGGCCCGCCATTATCGAGCGCGCGGCGCGCCGCGAAGGCGACCAGCAGCCCTTCGGCGCGCGCCGCATTGGCCGATGCCGCCTGCGCCTCGACGGTGATGCGCGTCAGCCGCTCCTCCAACTGCACCACGCGTCCGTCCAGCATTTGCGCCGTATCCGCGGTCAGCGGGCGCGGTGTGGCGGCAGGCAGGCCGGGGCGCGGCGCGGGCAGCGCGGTCTTCTGCCCCTGGGTTCCGCCCCAGCGCCGCTCGATCTGCGGCCAAGCCCAGACGGTCAGCGCCACGCCCAGGGCGAAGGCCAGCAGGGCCAGAATGAGCAAGGGCAGGATGCTGCGCCGGCGTGCGGGCGCGACTGTCGGAGCGCCTGCATCCACTCCGCCGCCGTCATTCATGCTGACCCGTTCCTCTGTCATTGCGCCTGTCCTTCGCACAAAGCTCGGGCGAGGGCCAGCATCTCGTCATCCTGGGGGCGCGCCGGCGCGGATGCGCTCGCCCATCCCGCACCGCAGGCGCTGAGCGCCGCCGGACTGATCGCGATCAGGTGCAGCGTCGCGCGGCGGGGCGATGGCAGCTGCGCCGCCAACTGCTCGCCGGCGCGGGCGGAATGGACCAGCATCACCGAACCGGGCGTCGCCGCCGCCGGCAGCGCCGGATCGGCCGGCAAGGCAATCATGCGATAGACGGGGACGCGCGTGATCGTCAGCGCCCCGCTGTCGATCGGCGCGACGGTCGCCCCGGCCAGGTGCAGCGCGTGGCGGCGCCCGTCCTGCGCCATGCGCGCCGCGATCGCGCTGCCATCGCCTTTCCCGGCGATCACATCGCCAAAGCCTTCCGACGCCAGCGCCTGCGCGCTCGCCGCGCCCACGGCATAGGCCGGCAGCGCCCGGTAGCGCGCCAGCGCCGGCCCGGCGCAGCGCGCGCCATTGGCGCTGGTCAGCAGCAAGGCATCGAAATGCTGGGCCGGTGGCGGGCTCCACGCGATGGCCTCGGGTGCGAACAGCGGATGCACCCGTACGTCTAGGCCCATCGCCGCCGCCTTGGCCGCCGTGCGCGCCGCGGCTGGCTGCGGGCGCAGGACGAAGAGGCGGCTCACGCTTCGAACAGGGCGCGTAGGGCCGGGCTGGCGCTGCGCAGCAGCCGCTCTCCCAGCGCCTCGCCCGCGGCCAGGTCGCCGCGCGCCAGCCGCGCTTCCTCGCGCACCGTCTCCTGCCCGTCGGGACTGATGATCTCGGCGCGCAGGAACAGCCGGTCGCCCTGGACCAGCGCCAGCGCCGCGATCGGCGAATGGCAGGTGCCGCCCAGGCCGCGCAGCACCGCGCGCTCCATCATCACCGCATCGCTCGTATCGGCATGGCTGATCGCGCTTAGCGCCGCGATCACCGGCTGATTGTCGGCCAGCGCCTCGATCCCGACGGCGCCCTGCGACGGAGCGGGCAGCATCGTGTCGACCGGAACCAGCGTGCCCACGTCGCTCTGTTCCAGCCGGTCGAGCCCCGCCGCCGCCAGCAGCGTCGCATGCACCTCGCCCGCCGCCAGCTTGGCGAGCCGGGTCGCGACATTGCCGCGGAACAGCGTGATGGTGGCGTCGGGACGCAGCCTTTTCACCTGCGCGCCACGCCGGGGCGAGCTGGTGCCGACCAGCGGGTTGGCCGGCAGCGCGTCGAAATCCGCGGCTCCCACCAGCTTGTCGCGCACATCCGCGCGCGGCAGCATGGCGGCGATGTGGAACATGTCCGGCCGCAGCGTCTCGACGTCCTTCATGCTGTGGACCGACAGGTCGGTTTCACCCGCGACCAGCGCGCGGTCCAGTTCCTTCGTCCACAGCGCCTTGCCGCCAATATCGGCCAGGGCGCGGTCCTGGATCCGGTCGCCGCTGGTCTGGACGGTGATGATCTCGATCGCGTCCGCGCTCCAGCCATGAGCGGCGATCAGCGCCTGTGCGGTCATGCGCGCCTGCGCCAGCGCGAGCGGCGAACCCCTGGTGCCCAGGCGCAACGGTCGATCGGTGAAAAGCATATCCGGCTTGCTCTAATGACCAGCGGCATTAGATGGAAGCGGCAATGACCATCATTCTCGGCCTGGAATCGAGCTGCGACGAAACCGCGGCGGCGCTGGTGACGGCCGACGGGCGGATTCTCGCGCACAGGCTGGCAACGCAGGAGGACGCGCACCGTCCCTATGGCGGTGTGGTGCCCGAAATCGCGGCACGCGCGCATGTCGAGGCGCTTAGCCCGCTCGTCGAAGCGGCCCTGGCCGACGCGAAGATGACGCTGGCGGATGTGGACGTCATCGCCGCCACCGCCGGGCCGGGCCTGATCGGCGGCGTCATGGTCGGCCTCGTCACCGGCAAGGCGCTGGCCCATGCGGCGGGCAAGCCGCTGATCGCGGTCAATCATCTGGAGGGACATGCGCTCTCGCCGCGCCTTGCCGATCCGACGCTGCAATTCCCCTATCTGCTGCTGCTCGTATCGGGCGGGCATTGCCAGCTGCTGCATGTGAAGGGGCCGGGCGACTATGCCCGGCTCGCCACCACCATTGACGATGCCGCGGGCGAGGCGTTCGACAAGACTGCCAAGCTGCTGGGCCTTGGCTATCCTGGCGGGCCGCAGGTGGAAAAGGCCGCGGCCGGGGGCGATCCCCGGGCGGTGCCGCTGCCGCGCCCGCTGGTGGACACGGCCGAGCCGCATTTTTCCTTCGCGGGCCTCAAAAGCGCGGTGATGCGCGCGGTTCAGTCCGGCCGATATGCGACCCAGGATATCGCCGCGAGCTTCCAGCAGGCGGTGATCGATTGCCTGGTGGATCGCACCCGGCGGGCGCTGGGCGACAGCGCGGGCGCGACCGCGCTGGTCGTGGCGGGCGGCGTCGCCGCCAACCACGCGATCCGGGCGGCGTTGGAAGAGCTGGCCGCCGCGCACGACCTGCCATTCGTCGCGCCGCCGCTGTGGCTTTGCACCGACAATGCGGCGATGATCGCCTGGGCGGGCGCGGAGCGCTACAAGGCGGGGCTGATCGATGATCTGACCGTCCCCGCGCGTCCGCGCTGGCCGCTCGACCCGGCGGCGGAAAAGGCGCGCGGAGCAGGAGTGAAGGCATGAAGGCGGGAGTCATCGGCGCGGGCGCATGGGGCACGGCGCTGGCCCAGTTACTGGCCAGCGATGGGCAGGATGTCGCGCTGTGGGCGCTCGAGCCGGATGTGGTCGACGCCATCAACGCCGGCCACGAAAACCCGCTCTATCTGGCCAATATTCCGCTTTCCCCTTCGATCCGCGCCACCGGCGCCATGGCCGACCTTGCGGCATGCGAGATGCTGCTGGTGGTCAGCCCGGCCCAGCATCTGCGCCGCGTCGTCGCGCAGGCCCCGGCGGGCGTGCCGCTCGTCCTCTGCTCCAAGGGAATCGAGGCGGGCACCAGCCTGCTGATGTCGGAAGCGGCGCAGCAGGCCCGGCCCGGTTCGCCCGTCGCCGTCCTGTCGGGCCCGACCTTCGCGCATGAAGTCGCCCGGGGCCTGCCGACCGCGATCACATTGGCCTGCGAGGATCGCGACCTTGGCCAGCGCCTCGCCGCGCGCATCGCGCGGGCATCCTTCCGCCCCTATCTTTCGGACGATGTGATCGGCGCGGAGATTGGCGGCGCGGTCAAGAATGTGCTCGCCATCGCCTGCGGCGTGGCGGAAGGGGCAGGGCTGGGGCTCAATGCCCGGGCCGCGCTCATCTCGCGCGGCTTTGCGGAAATGACGCGATTTGGACTCGCCCGCGGCGCGCGCGCGGAGACGCTGGGCGGCCTGTCGGGCCTGGGCGACCTCGTCCTCACCTGCTCCTCGACCAATTCGCGCAACTTCTCGCTGGGCAAGGGGCTGGGCGAAGGAGCGAGCGCGGCCGACCTCCTGTCCAATCGCCGGACCGTGGCGGAGGGCGCGCATACCGCGCCGGTGCTGCGCGATGCGGCGCGCGCCGCGGGCGTCGAAATGCCGGTGGTGGAGGCGGTCTGCGCCCTGCTCGCCGATGCCGCGCCGCTGGCCGACGTGATCGACGCGCTGCTCGCGCGCCCGCTGCGGCCCGAATAGCGTCGCGCCGCGTCTCCCGTGCCCATACGCGCCCCCCATCCATGACGCAGGTCGAACAGCCGCTGACCGCGACCGACAAGTCGCTGCCCGAGGATCGGGACGATATCGCCGCTCTGGCGAAGGGCGGGCGCACCAATATCTTCGGCTTCCTGCTGCGGCTGGCCGCGCGCTTGCCCTTCCTCTTCATCGCCGGCCGCTGGTATGGCGCCGATGCGCTGGGCCGCTTCGCCTATGCGGTGCTGGTGGTGGAATTCATCGCCCAGATCGCGACGCTGGGCCTGAAGCGCGGCCTGGCCGGCGCGCTCGCCCAGACCGAACGTCCGCACAATCATGTCGTCGCCGACGCGATGCTGGTGACCTTCCTCGCATCCCTGCTCGGCGCCGCCATCCTGATCGCGGTGCCGCAGGCGATGTTCCCCAACAGCAGCATCAACGGGCTCGACCGGCTGCTGGCGCTGGTCGTGATCGGCGTCGCCGGGTCCGACGTGGCGCTCGCCGCCTGCGCCTATCGCTTCGACATCGGCGCGACGGTGCGGGCGCGCTCGATCATCGAGCCATGGACGATCAGCATCGGCGCTTTCGCCTTCGCTTTCTATTCGACGCGCGACGGCCTCATCCTCTCCTATGCCGTGTCGATGATCGCCGCGCTTGTCGCCTCGCTCATCCCGCTGGTCCGCCATTATGGCGTGCCGCGCGGCTGGCGGCCCGATGGCGGCCGGCTGTGGCGTCTGGCGCGGCGCAACCTGCCGCTGGCGGCGGCCGATGGCGTCGAATGGGGCTCGCGCCGGCTCGACATGGCGATCCTGGGCCTGTTCGTCAGCCCGGCGGTGATCGGCATCTATTATGTGGCGCAGCAGGTCGCGTCGCTGCCGCAGAAGCTCAAGACCAGCTTCGACCCGATCCTGGGTCCGGTCATCACCCGCAACCTGGCCGAAAACAACCTGGCCGCCATCGCCAAGCAGGTGAGCCAGGTCGGCTTCTGGATCATCGCGGCGCAGGCGGGCATCGCCCTGGCGCTCGGCATTCCGGGCGAAGCGGTGATGGGCCTGGTGGGGCCGCATTTCGTCGGCGGCACCGGCGCGCTCGCCTTCCTGCTGCTGGCCGAAGTGGTGGCGGCCACGGCGGTGGTCAGCGAATCGGCGCTGGTCTATATCGCGCGGCACCGCAACCTGATGATCTCGCTGGTCATGATCGGGTGCCAGGCGGCGTTCAGCTTCGCGCTGATCCTGCTGGCGCGGCAGCTGGAGCTGCCCGGCCTCTGGGTCGCCGCCGCGCCCGCGCTGGCGCTCTGCCTTGCCCTGGCGCTGGGCGCGCTGGTGAAGGCGCGGCTGCTGTCGCGGCTGCTGGGCGCGCCGATCAACGCCTGGCGCTGGCCGCTGCTGAGCGCGGCGGGCGTCGCCTGCATCGTCGGCGCGGGCTTCGTCGCCCTGCCGCCGACGCTGGAATGGGTGGAGCTGGCGGTCGGCGTCTGGGCGATCCTGGGCGCCTATGCGCTGGTCATCTGGCGCTGGGGCTTCGGCCCGGACGACCGCGCCCTGTTCCGACGGCAGAAGGGCGACTGAGCCGCAGCCCGGCCGCGCCGCCCGCCGCGCAGGATCAGGCGAACAGCTGGTCGCGGATCACCACCAGATCGGCTTCGGGCCGCGCGCCCCAGTGGGAAATCACCTCGGCCGCCGCCGCCGCGCCCAGCTTCAGACAGTCGGCGACGTCGCGCCCCTCGATATGGGCGGCGAGGAAGCCGGCGGCGAACAGGTCGCCGGCGCCCGTCGTGTCGATGATCTGGCTGACCGGCGCGGCGGGCGCTTCGTGGCGCATGCCGTCGACCACGGCGACCGCGCCCTTTTCGCTGCGGGTCGACACCAGCACCGGCACCTTGGCCGCGAAGACGCCGAGCGCCTTGTCGAAATCCTCCACCTGCGCCAGCGACTGGATCTCGCCTTCGTTGGAAAAGAGGATGTCGATCAGCCCCTGGTCGATCAGGTCGACGAAGTCGGCGCGATGGCGGTCGATGACGAAATTGTCGGAAAGGGTGAAGGCGACCTTGCGGCCTGCTTCGCGCGCCGCGTCGATCGCCGCCCGCATCGCCGCGCGCGGCTGTTCGGGATCCCACAAATAGCCTTCCAGATAGAGGATGCCGGCCGATCGGATCATGTCGAGGTCCAGGGCCGCCTCCGGCAGGAACTGCGACGCACCCAGGAAGGTGTTCATCGTGCGCTGGGCGTCGGGCGTCACCAGGATGAGGCAGCGGGCGGTCGGCACGTCGCCCTGCATCGCCGGCGTATCGAAGCGGATGCCGAGCGCATGGACGTCATGAGCGAAGACCTCGCCCAGCTGGTCGTCATTGACCTGGCCGATGAAACCGCACTTCTTGCCCAGCGCCGCCAGGCCCGCCAGCGTATTGGCCGCCGACCCGCCGCTGATCTCCTTGGCCTGAGGCATGGCGGCATAAAGCGTTTCGGCCATCTCCGCGTCGATCAACTGCATGCCGCCCTTGGTCAGCGCATGCTGCGCCAGAAAAGCGTCGTCGCTGCGGGCGAGAACATCGACAATGGCGTTGCCGATGGCGACGACGTCGAGCGTGGGGGCGGAAGCGGTCACGCAATATCCTTGTGCTGGTAAGAAAATTTCGTCGTCTCTACCGGCCCGGCGGGCCCCATGCAACGGCGCTGATTGACGGCGCGGCCGGGCAGGAGGATAGCTGGGCCATGGTCCTTACCGCCGCCCTGCGCGCCGTCCCCTCCATCTTCCAGCGCGCGACGCTGCGCCTGATGGGCAAGACGCTGATCCTCACCTTGCTGCTCTTCGGCTTGCTGGCGGCGGCGCTGTGGGCAGGGTTCCATGGGCTGCGGCTGTGGCTGGGCTGGGGCGGCGGCGGATATGCCGAAGCCACCGCGACGGCGCTGACCATGATCGCGGCGGGCTGGCTGCTGTTCCGCGCGACGGCGATGGCGGTCATGGGCCTGTTCGCCGACGACATCATCGAAGCGGTCGAGCGCGCCGATTATCCCCATGTCGTCGCCCGGCCGGTCGGATGGGGGCGCAGCCTGCGCCTGGCGCTCGCCTCGCTGGTCCGCACGATCGGCTGGAACCTGCTGGCGCTGCCGGCCTATCTGGCGCTGCTGGTGACGGGGGTGGGCACGATCGGCCTGTTCCTGGCGCTCAACGCCTATCTGCTGGGCCGCGACATGGCCGACATGGTGCAGCCCCGCCATCCCGCGCTGCCGCCGCTCCCGCGCGGCGGCCGGTGGCTCATGGGGCTCGTTTCGGCGCTTCTCTTCCTGGTGCCGCTGGTCAACCTGCTTGCGCCGATCTTCAGCGCGGCTATGGCGGTTCATATGCTGCTCGGCCGGAAGACCAGATCATGATTGCCCCCCGTTACCTGTCGTTCCTGCTGCTGGCGCCGCTCGCCGCCTGTGGCGGATCGGTCGTGCCCAGGGGCAGCTACGCCCCGCCGCCCGCCGGCCCGCCGGCCAGCGCCTTCCAGAAACAGGGACCGCTGATGGGATCGGACGCGCGCCGCCTGACCCAGTTGTTCGGCGCGCCGCGGCTCGACATTCGCGAGACCACGGTGCGCAAGCTGCAATTCGCCAATGGCCGCTGCGTGCTCGACGCCTATCTCTACGCGCCCGCGCGCGGCAAGGAGCCCGTGGTGACGCATATCGACGCGCGCAACCCGGCCGGCGCGGACGTCGATCCCGGCGCCTGCGTGACCGCGCTGCAGACGAAATAGCCGTCGCTGTCCGGTCCGGCCGAAGTTCACAGTGTCGTCGGGGTTTTCGGGCCCGAAGCGCCCGCTTCGCGCCCGGTAGGCGACAGCGAAGCGACACGGACGCGACACGACCATGATGCGCGGCAGAGGGCAGGAGCGGTGCTGATCCATCGCCAAGGCTAGACCAGAGCAAATCCTATTTTGGAAGCAAATAGGATGGCGGGGCTTGCCCATCCCTCTTGCCCTTCCGACGCCGGCGGGAAATCATCTCGTCACTGTTGCGGACTCTGCTGTGGAAAGATGGATCCCCGCCTGCGCGGGGATGACCAGGGGGGAGCAGGAGCGCGACATCCTCTCAGGGACGGTGGTTCGGATCGGCTAGGCCGACAGCTTCCCGATCGCCCATGTCGCGGCTTCGGCGACCACCGGGTCTTCGTCGCCGACCAGCGCCTGCAAGCGCGCCAGCAAGCGCGGGTCGCCGCTGTTGCCCGCGGCGATGGCGGCGTTGCGGACCATGCGGTTGCGGCCGATGCGCTTGATAGGCGAGCCGGAGAAAATCTCGCGAAAGGTCGCGTCATCGAGGTCGAGCAGGTCGCCGATCGCCGGCGCGGCCAGTTCGGCGCGGCCGATGAACGCCTTGTTCGCGGCGGCATGGTCGGCGAACTTGTTCCAGGGGCAGACCGCCAGGCAATCGTCGCAGCCATAGACGCGGTTGCCGATCCCTTCGCGCAGCGCTTCCGGGATCGGCCCCTTATGCTCGATGGTGAGGTAGGAGATGCAGCGCCGCGCGTCGACGACATAGGGGGCGGGGAAGGCGTCGGTCGGGCAGGCGGCCTGGCAAGCGGTGCAGCTGCCGCAATGGTCGCGCTCCGGCCCGTCCGGCGTCAGCGCCCTTTCGGTGTAGATGGCCCCCAGGAACAGCCAGCTGCCATGGTCGCGGCTGACCAGATTGCTGTGCTTGCCCTGCCAGCCGAGCCCCGCGCCCTGCGCCAGCGGCTTTTCCATCACCGGCGCTGTATCGACGAAGACCTTGAGGCCGCCGGCTTCGCCCTCGCGCGCCTGCTGCTCCACCAGCCAGCGGGCCAGCGCCTTCAGCGCCTTCTTGACGACGTCGTGATAATCCTTGCCCTGCGCATAGACCGAAAAGCGCGCCCGGTCCGGCGCGCCGGCCAGCGCCAGCGGATCGCGTCCGGGGGCATAGCTCATTCCCAGCATGATGACGCTGCGCACGTCGGGCCACAGGCCACGCGGCGACCCGCGCTGGTGCGCGCGCTCCTCCATCCACAGCATGTCGCCATGATGGCCCGCATCCAGCCAGGCGCGCAGCCGCGCGGCGCTTTTGGGCGCGGCGTCGGCGTCGGCGATGCGGCAGGCGGCGAAGCCCAGCCGCTCCGCCTCCGCCTTCAGGCGCTGCTCCAAGGTTTCTATAGGCACGGGCACGGGTCCAGACTATCAGGACGGGATGATCGGCGACACTCCGGCCTTCTCTTCCGTCCAGGCGCCCGCCTATGCCGTCGAAGGCCATGGGCTTGTCAAGAGTTTCGGCAGCTTTCGCGCGGTCGACGGCGTCGACATCGCCGTGCCCGCCGGCGCCATCTACGGCATATTGGGGCCCAATGGCGCGGGCAAGACGACGCTGCTGCGCACCTTGCTGGGGATCATCGACCCGGATGCGGGCGAACGCAGCCTGCTGGGCGCGGCCCAGCCTTTGCGCATGGCGCGGCAGGTCGGCTATCTGCCGGAAGAGCGCGGTCTCTATCCGTCGATGAAGGCCTATGAGGCAATCGCCTTCATGGGCGCGCTGCGCGGGCTGCCGCTGGCCGAAGGCCGCCGGCGGGCCAAGGCGCTGCTGGAAGGGCATGGCATGGGCCCGGCCATCGCCAAGCCGATCCGCCAGCTGTCCAAGGGCATGGCGCAGACGGTGCAGCTGTTCGGCACCATCGTCCACGAACCACGCCTGATCGTGCTGGACGAACCCTTTTCCGGGCTGGACGCGATCAACCAGGAAAAGCTGGAGGCGCTGATCCGCGAACAGGCGCGGCGCGGCGTCACCATCCTCTTTTCCACCCATGTCATCGCTCATGCCGAACGGCTGTGCGAGCGCATCGCGATCATCGCGGGCGGACGCATCCGGTTCGAAGGCACGGTCAGCGATGCGCGCGACCGGCTGCGCCCGCAGGTGCGGCTGCGCACCCGATCGGTCGATGGCGCCTGGCGCCGCGCGCTGCCGCCCGACACGATGGCGCAGGAGGGCGGCTGGCATTTCGCTTTGCCCCAGGAAGGGATCGAGCCGCTGCTGCGCGCGCTGATCGACGACCGGGCGGGCATCGAAAGCCTGTCGATCGAGCGGCCGGGCCTGCACGACGCCTTCGTCGCGATCGCGGGCGCGGCGGCGGCGCGGCAGATGCAGGACGGCGCGGACGAGGAGGCGCAGCCATGATGCAGCTCTGGCGCGCCGCCTTCGTCATTGCGCGGCGGGACTTCACCGCCGTCGTGCTGTCGCGCACCTTCATCCTCTTCCTGCTGGGGCCGTTGCTGCCGATCGTCATCGGTTTCGCCTTTGGCGGGCTGGGCGAGCGGATTTCCAGCACCGACCTGCGCCCGGTCGTGGGCGTCGCGCTCGCGCCTGCGGACAGCGCCGCGCTGCTGCGCGCCCATGGCCGGCTGACGGCGCGCATGGGCGCGGAATCGCTGCCGCGCCTGCGGACGGCGCCGCTTGCCCCGGACCCGCGCGCCCAGTTGGCGCGGCCGGGATCGGAGGTGGTGGCGATCATCTCGGGCACGCTCGCCCGGCCGGTGCTGACCGGCAAGCCCGTCGATCTCGACCGGCTGCAGGGCGATGTCAGCCTGCTCTCGACCGCGGCGCTCGCCGAACGGACCTTGCGCTTCGTCGCGGTGGAGCGGCAGGAAGTCGCCACCAGCCGCGGCGCGCAGGCGCAGGCGCGGCTGCTGATCGGCCGGGCGGCGCAGGTGGTGATCTTCTTCCTCACCATCCTGCTCGCGGGCATGATCCTGTCCAATCTGGTCGAGGAAAAGACGAATAAGATCATCGAGATACTGGCGGCCGCCGTGCCGATCGACGCGATCTTCCTGGGCAAGCTGATGGCGATGCTGGCGATGAGCCTGGTCGGCATCGCCTTCTGGGGCGGCACCGCCTTCGCCATTTTCCTGGCGGCGGGCGGCCAGCCATCGGCCCTGCCAGCGCCGGCGGTGGGCTGGCCGATCTTCCTGGGGCTGGCGCTGCTCTATTTCACCATGGCCTATACGCTGCTGGGATCGCTGTTCCTAGGGATCGGCGCGCAGGCGGCGACGGTGCGCGAAGTGCAGACGCTCAACATGCCGATCACCATGGGTCAGATGCTGATCTTCTTCTTCGCCAGCTATGCCGTCGACCATATGGGGTCGCCGGCGGAGATCGCCGCCTGCATCTTTCCCTTCAGCTCGCCCTTCGCGATGATCGCGCGCGCGGGGCAGGAAGGCGCGCTGTGGCCGCATCTGCTCGCCTTGCTGTGGCAGGCGGCGTTCGTGGCGCTCATCATCCGCGTGGGCGTGCTGCTGTTCCGCCGCCATGTGATGCAATCGGGCGGGCGCTGGTGGAAGGGGCTGTTCAGGCCGGCGACAGGCTGATCGCGCTACAAGGCGCGACATGAACCGACGGCATTTTCTGGGCGGCATCGCCAGCGGCGCGGGCGCGATCGCCCTGTGGCAATTGCTGCCGGGCCGCGCGCAGGCGGCTTATCCCTATACGCTGACCGATGCGCAGTGGCGCAAGAAGCTCAGCCCCTGGGCCTATAAGGTGCTGCGGCAGGAAGCGACCGAGCATCCCTATAGCAGCCCGCTCAACAAGGAGCATCGCGCCGGCGTTTTTGCGTGCGCGGGATGCGGCCAGCAGCTTTTCAGTTCGAAGACGAAGTTCGACAGCGGCACCGGCTGGCCCAGCTTCTGGGCGCCGCTGCCCCGCGCGGTCGGGACCAGCCGCGACATCGCGCTCGGCTATCCGCGCACCGAAGTGCATTGCGCGCGCTGCGGCGGGCATCTGGGCCATGTGTTCGACGATGGCCCCCGGCCCACGGGCAAGCGCTACTGCATGAACGGCGTCGCGCTCAGCTTCCAGCCCGCCTGATCCGCCAGATTCGCAGCTGGCCTTCGCCTGGCAGCGGGTCCAGCCAGGCGGGCGCGCTGCCCTGTTTCAGCATCGCCGCCAATCCGCTGGGGTTTTCGCGCGCATAATATGTCATTTCGACGATCGCGTCGCACGTGACCAGATAGGTTGCACGGGTGCGGCCGATCACGCCCTGCGCCTCCTGCGGCGTGGCGACGAAACCGGCGATGACCGTAGCGAGGCCGACAGCATTGCGGTGATGGGCGGTCGCGATGACGCTGTGTCGGGTGCGCAGCAATATGTCCGGACCGATGTCGATCGGCGCGAACAGCGTGGCGGGCGGCAGGCGATCGAGCGCGGCGAGCGTCGCAGCGTCGCGGCAGCTGGCGGACTCCTTTTTCTCGGTGGCGGGCGGCGCTGCCAGCGCGATCCAGGCGGCGCTGAGTCCCGCGGGCGTGAGGACGATGAGCGCCGCCGATCCGATGACCCGCACGACGCTGAGGCGCGATCGCTGAACGCTGCGCCACAGCGCGATCAGCAGCCAGGCGATGCCCGGCAGCGCGAAAAGATGCGCCACCGACAGGGCCCGCATCACCAACAATGACACGAGCATCGCGCCGATGAGCAGCAGCGCCAGCATCAGCCAACGCATCCGCCCAGCCAGGGAGGCGCGCGAGGCCGCGACCAGCGCTCCGCCAAGGCCCAGCAGCGCCGGCAGCAGGATGACGCCGCGCATCGCCAGGTCCTGCGCCCAGATCGGGCGGCCCTCCAGCACCTTGAGATACCAGAGCCGATAGGCGAGTGGCCCGAGCGCCGCGAACGGGTCACCCGACAGGCAGGGGCCGCTAGTGGCCAGGAACGTGATGACCGCCGCGCCGCCGCCGATCGCCGCCACTACAAGCCGCCGGCCGCCCGAGCTCAAGCCGATGAGCCGTCCGGCGAGGGCGGTCGCCGCCGCCAGGGCGACCAGCGGCCAGACATAGGCGAAGGACAGGGCGTCGCATTGCGTCACGAAGGGCGCAGTGGCGCCGCGCAGCAGCACCAGCAGCGTGAGCGCTCCGCCGCCTAATATGATCGAAAAGGCGATGAAACGCGGCGCTTGCGGCTGGTCGATCCAGGAGCGCAGCGCCAGCACAGCGGCGAACAATGCGGCATAAGGCAGCGCCTCGCTTGAAATCTGCAGCCACAGCGCCAGCGCCAGGCCCGCGATCAGCCCGCCGCGCACCGGCCGCGCGTCCAGCGCGCCCAGAAGCGCGACACCGGCAAGTAGGATCTGCCAGCCATGATGGTCGATGCGCAGCGGCGCGAACTGCACCAGGATACTGGGTGATGTCAGCAGCAGGAGCACCGACAGCAGCGCTACGGCATCGCCCGCCATGCGCCGCGCGGCCGTGAAGAGCGCGGCGACGAGCCCGCCGAGCAGCAGCAGCGGCACCGCGATGCAGGCCGCCAACTCGGCGGCGGCGGACCCGATCAGCGGTCGCAACAGCAGGATCAGGCCAGCGATCGGCATGTCCACGATCCGTGACCAATGCATCGGGCCGCCCAAGGGCGGGTTCACCCGATGCTGGCTGACGTCGAGGAAGGGTTGGCCGTTGATCCAGTCACGCACCTGCACCAGGCGCATCGCATCGTCCGGGTCACGGAAGGCGAGCGTGGGGAAGCGGCCGTGGGCGAGCCAGATCGTCAGGACGCCGCATATCAGCCAGGCCAGCAACGCCCAGAGTGCGGCGCGGCGCGGATCAGGCGCGGGCAAAAACGCCATATTTGCGTATCGCGTAGACAGTCAGGAAGCTTGCCGGCACCGACAGCAGCTTGGCGAGGGCTGGGGCGACGCCGACGACGCTCAGCGCGCCCACCATCGCCATGGTCATGCCCATGCCCAGCAGCGCGCTGGCGATGAAGGCAAGGCGTTGGCCATGGGATGGGCCGGCACCGGTATCGAACACATACCGCACGCTGATCGCCCAGTGAATCGCCAGACCCGCGGCATAGCCGCCGAACGCCGCCGCCACTGGGGGCAGGCCCAGCCGACCCAATAGCAGGAACAGGATGAAATCGCCCGCCAGCGCACCGATGCTCGCCAGCAGATAGCGGGCGAACATCAGCCGGGCGATCGGCGCGGCGAGCGCGCGCAACCGGTCGTCCATGGGGATCAGGCGGCTTTCAATCGCGACGGTACGGCGCGGACGCTGCCCAGCGCGGCCTGCGCATCAGCGTCCTGCCCTTCTTCCCCCGCCTCATGATATTCGGCGTCCTCATTCACCTGCCAGACGTCATGGACGCGCCGACCGGCAACGATGTTGCGCGCGGTCAGCATGGCCGTCATCATGGCATGGTCCTGATTATTGTAGCGGTGCATGCCGTTGCGGCCGACCATGTGCAGCGTGGGATAGCGCGCCTCCAATTCGGTGCGCATCGCCAGCACATTGGCGGCATAGGCGTCGTCATAGACTGGATAGGCCTTTTCCTGCCGCACCACCGCGCCGCCGACGACATCCTCGGGATCGCACAGGCCGAGCGTCGCCATTTCCCTGGTTGCCAGCGCGATCAGGTCGGCGTCGTCGGATGCCCACAGACCGTCGCCTTCGAAGCAGAAATATTCCAGCCCGACACAGGCGAGGCTGGGGTCCGGCACCATTTCGGGCGACCAGCTGCGGAAATTCTGGATCCGCCCGACCTGCACCTTGGGATCATGGATGTAGATCCAGTTGTCGGGGAAGATATCCTCCCCCTTCACCATCAGCGCCACGGTCAGGAAGTCGCGATATTTGAGGTCCATCGCCTGCGGCAGCGTGGCGGGCAGGGGATGAATGCGCCCCGCCAGTTCGCGCATCGGCGCGGAGGAGATGACATGATCGGCGTGAATGGCGATATCGCCGTCCGGGCCCTCGGCGATCAGCCGCCATGTGCCATCGGCTTGGCCTTCCTCCAGGCGCTTGAAACTGTGCGCCATCAGCACCTGGTTTCCGCCGGCCACCACATGGTCGCGCGCGGCCTCCCACATCATGCCGGGGCCAAGGCGCGGATAGCGGAAGCTCTCCAGCAGGGTCTTGGTTTCCATGCCGTCATTGGGCTTCTTGTTGAGGCCGAGGCTGCGCTTGAGTCCGTCCTTGACCGCCCCCCACAGCGACAGCCCCTTGATCCGCTGCGCTGCCCAGTCGGCTGACATTTCGTCGCACGGCATGCCCCACACCTTTTCGGTGTAGGTCTTGAAGAAGATCGAGAACAGCTTGTGGCCAAAGGCGTTGACGGTCCAGTCCTGGAAGGAGCGGATGTCCCGATTGGGAAACAGTTTCGCCTTGGCGAAGCTGGCCATGCACAGGGTAGAGCGCCAAATGCCGAGATTGGCCAGCGCCTCGAAAGCGCGCAGCGGATAGCTGTAGAATTTGCCTTCATAATAGATACGGCTCATGCGCGGCCGCTGGATGAAGTCGTCGGGCAGCATCTCGTTCCAGAGGTCCACTACCTGCTGCGACTTGGAAAAGAAGCGATGGCCGCCGATGTCGAAGCGGAATCCGTTCAGTTCCACGGTGCGGCTAATGCCGCCGACATAGACCGGATCCTTTTCGATCACGGTCACGCGATAGCCGTCCTTGGTCAGCAGATAGGCGGCAGTCAGGCCAGCGGGGCCGGCCCCGATGATGGCAACATCCACGCTCTGATCGGTACGCGGCATGATGGTCTCTTCCCCCGAATGGTCTTCGTGCCGCCCGGAGTGAAGGAAATCTTCTAAGGACTGGTTAATGGCTGGTAAGCACGTCGCCATCAAGGGTCAGAGCGCTGCCATGACAAAGGGCCGTCCCGGGTGATGCGGAACGGCCCCCATGGTCCCCTTCGTGCGGGGAAGGCGAAAGAGCGGAAGCGTCAGCCCTGGCGCTGCGCCAGGGCGTTGAGGTCGTTGCGCGCGCCATCCAGCGCGGCGCCGTAGCAGTTGCGATAATCCTCGGTCACCGGGATGATCGACCCGTTGACGAAGCCGCACACCTGCTTGGACGCGCGGATCAGCCGGTAGTCGGCGCGGCGGATGCCGCTGGCGCTGGCGAGGTTGAGGTCGGCGACCGACACGGCCACCGATCGCGTTTCCGCGCCGCTGTTTCCGTCGACGATCACATCCATATTGTCGGTGCCGGCGCTCGCCGCGGCGGGCAGCGCAAGGGCCATCGTGGCGGCCAGGGCCGCCAGCGTCTTCATGCTCATCCTTGTCTCCTGTCGAACATGTTTTGGTCTTCCGCCCCACGTCTGACGTGGAAGTAGGGTCGCGCCTTAGATAGGCGCCGCCGGCGGGGTTGAAAAGAGGCCAGTTGAGAGAAAGTGGCGGATTTCCGCGATTTTGCGGCTGCGAAGATCATCCTTCGCAACCGCATCAGAGCGATTCCTCCGCCTGTTCCAGTTCGTTGACCGCGATATCGTCGATGCGCCCGGCTCAGTGCCGGAAATGGCGCATGCCGGTGAAGACCATGGCGAGGCCGGCGTCGTCGGCGGCGGCGATCACTTCCTCGTCGCGGATCGATCCGCCCGGCTGGATCACCGCCGTTGCACCCGCCTCCACCGCCGCCAGCAGCCCGTCGGCGAAGGGGAAGAAAGCGTCGGAGGCGACGGCCGATCCGATCGTGCGCGGCTGGGCCCAGCCCGCCTTCTCCGCCGCGTCCTTCGCCTTCCACGCGGCGATGCGCGCGGATTCGAGGCGGTTCATCTGGCCCGCGCCCACGCCCGCGGTGCTGCCGCCCCTGGCATAGACGATCGCGTTGGACTTCACATGCTTGGCGACGGTCCAGGCGAACAGGCAGTCCTTGAGCTCCTGTTCGCTGGGCGCGCGCTTCGTCACGGTCTTGAGCATGTCCTGCGTCACTCGGCCATTGTCGCGGCCCTGGACCAGCATGCCCCCGGCGATGCTCTTGACCTGCAGCCCCGGACGCGCCGGGTCGGGCAGGTCGCCGGTCAGCAGCAGGCGCAGATTCTTCTTCTTCGCGAAAATCGCCTTGGCGTCGTCATCGGCGTCGGGCGCGGCCACGACTTCGGTGAAGATGCCGCTGATCGCTTCGGCGGTGGGGCCATCGAGCGGGCGGTTGACCGCGATGATGCCGCCAAAGGCCGACACGCTGTCGCAGGCGAGCGCGGCTTCATAGGCTTCGATCAGCGTGTCGCCGGTGGCGACGCCGCAGGGATTGGCGTGCTTGACGATGACGACGGTCGGCGGGCCATCGCGAAACTCGCTGACCAGCTCCAGCGCGGCGTCGGCATCATTGTAATTATTGTAGCTCAGGTCCTTGCCCTGGATCTGGCGCGCCTGGGCGATGCCGTTGGCGCTGGGCCCGACCGGCAGGTAGAGGGCGGCGGACTGGTGCGGATTTTCGCCATAGCGCAGCGTCGCGCCCAGCTTGCTCGCCAGGCTGAGCGTTTCGGGGAAGGCGACGCCCTGGTCGGCGAAGGCGAACCAGCTGGCGATCATCGAATCATAGGCGGCGGTGGCGGCATAGGCCTTGGCCGCCAGCATCCGGCGGAAATCATAGCTGGTCGCGCCGCCCTTTTCGCCCATTTCCGCGATCAGCCGGGCATAGTCGGCGGGATCGGTGACGATCGCCACGCTTTCGTGGTTCTTCGCGGCGGAACGGACCATCGACGGGCCGCCAATGTCGATATTCTCGATGATCTCGTCGCGGTCCGCGCCCTTGGCGACGGTGGCGGCGAAGGGGTAGAGATTGACGACGACCAGGTCGATCGCGCCGATGGCATGCGCGTCCATCGAGGCGACATGCTCGGGGTTGCCCCGCACGGCAAGCAGGCCGCCATGCACCTTGGGGTGCAGCGTCTTGACGCGGCCGTCCATCATTTCGGGAAAGCCGGTGAGGTCGGAAATATCCTTCACTTGGCACCCTGCGTCGCGCAGCGCCTTGGCGGTGCCGCCGGTCGACACCAGTTCGACGCCATGGGCCTGCAGCGCCTGCCCCAATTCGATCAGCCCGGCCTTGTCGGACACGGACAGGAGGGCGCGCTTGATGGTGACGTCGGACATGGGAGAGGCTTTCCTGAGGCAAAAGGCGGATGCGTTCGGCGCCGCCCTTACGCGCATGCGCGTGGAAAATACACCCCTGCCGCAGCGATCACTCCGTCGCGATCACTCCGCCGCGATGGCGCGCATCTCCGCCAGCACGACGCGATTGCGGCCCTCGCGCTTGGCGCGATAGAGGGCGGCGTCGGCGGCATGGATCAGCGCCGATCCCTCGCGCGACATGCTCTCGTCCCAGCTGGCGATGCCGAAGGACATGGTCATCGACCCCAGCGCCTTGCCATTCTGGCTGACTTTCAGCTCGGAAATGGCCTGCCGCACGATCTCGACGCGCTGCGCCAGCGTGACGGCGGTGGAACCCGGCGCGATGATGGTGAATTCCTCGCCGCCATAACGGCACACCACGTCGCCGTCGCGGAAGCGCTGGCGCATCTCTGCCGCCACCGCCTGCAGCACCGCGTCGCCCGCATCATGCCCGAATTCGTCGTTGAAGCGCTTGAAGTGATCGACGTCGCACATCACGACGCTGAGCGTCGTGCGCGACCGCGAAGCGCGCGCGATCTCCAGCGCCAGCGCCTCCTCCATATAGCGGCGGTTGAACAGGCCGGTCAGCGGATCGCGGATCGTCTGTTCGCGCAAGCCCCGCTGCAGGCGATGATTGACCAGAGCGGACGCGATATTCTCGCCCAGCAGGGTCAGGCGGAACTGGCTTTCCGCGTCGATCAGCCGGTTGAGATAGAGCACGCCGATGACTTCGCCGCCCGCCAGCAACGGCTCGCAATGATAGGGCAGGCCTTCGGGCGCGACATGGCCGCACACGATGTCCCGGTCCGCATCGTCCACCGAATGGCTGCGCCCGCGCCGCAGGGCCCAGCATTGGTCGGGCGGGAAGCCGGTCGGGTCGATCTCCATCCCCTCCCACGCCGCGATCGGCACCAGCAGGTTGCGCGAATTATTATGCGCATAGAGCGCGCCGGGAATGCCCGGCAGGACGCGCGGCACGAAGGCGTGGATGATCGCCGCCAGCTCCTCGTCGGTGCGGGCCGCCTGCATTCGGTGCGCCATCCCGCCCAGCAGCTCGATCACTTCGCCGCGCGCCTGAAGGATGGTCGCGTTGCGGCTGAGTTCCAGATTGGCGACGCGCAGCTGCTCCTCGCTGCGCACCTGGTCGGCGACGGCGGTTTCCAGCTCGCTCGCCATCGCATTATAGCCTTCGGCCAGCCGTTCGAATTCGCGCGACTGCATCGCCGCCTCGATCCGCGCGCTGCGGTCGCCCGATCCGAGGTCGCCCATCACCTGCACCATCGCGCGCACCGGCCCCTTGATGCGGCGGACGAGCGCGATCGCCATGATCGCGATGAAGAGGAGCGCGATCGGCGTGCCGCCCAGCACCAGCAAGCGGATGAAATTGAGCCGCCGGTCGACCGTTTCCATGCGCGATGTCGCCAGCGCGCGCTCCTCGGTCAGGAACATGTCGGTGCGCGCGCCGATCAGCGCCATGGTCGCGCGGCCGCGGCCGCTTGCGGTCGATGCGCGCGCGCCGTCGAAATCGCCCGCCCGCGCGAGCCGGGCGGTCGTGCGCAGATTGTCGATCCGCTCGCCGGTCAGCGTCCGGATCGCTCTGGCATTGCTGTTCTGCGCCGGATTGTCGGCGGTCAGCCTGACGAGCCGGGCTGCGCTGGCCTGGGCGCTGGCGACATGCGCGTCAAAGCCGGCGGCGAATTCCGGATTGCGCGTCAGGTGAAGCCCCGCTGCCCCGATTCCGCCGCCTGCAGTTCAGTGAGCGCCTGGGTCGCGGTCTGCAGCACTTGCGACGAATGGGTGACCCAGCGCAGGCTGCGATTCATCTGATAGGATGCGTCGAGCAGCAGCGCGGCAAGCGCCACCAGCAGGAGGCAGAGGATCAGGCACAGGGTCCTGACACGGCTGGAGAGGGACGCGACCATGTCGGAAGGTTAACGAGATAAGGTAAATGAATCCTGACCGGCGCGATGCCGAGGGCAGGCGTTCATCCCATTCGCTTGAACAGCCAGCCGATGCTCGACCCGCCGGGCAGCGCTTCGCCGGTCACGACCAGCTGGCGGGTGGGGTGGGGATGGCCATCGCCGTCCACCCACAGGCTGTCCTCGACGCTGAGCACGCCCGCGCCCGTCCGGAATTGCCAGAGCGCGCCATGGTCGATGCGCAGCACGGCCGCCTGGCTGTCGGCGGTCAGCGTGGGCTCGACGCCGGGCGCGAGGTGGAAGCGCAGCTGCACCGGCTGGCGCACCGGGCGGCGGCGGCGCTCGGCCGGGGTCAGCATGTCCTCGCCGCGCACTTCGCGACCGTCGCCGCTCACCATCAGCAGCCGGCGGTGGACATAGCCCATGCGCCGGACATAGCCGTCATGGCTCAGCTCCAGCCGGCTGCCATTGTCCATTTCCTGGCGGTTGAGCTCCACCTCGGTCACGCCCTTGCCCAGCGTCCCGTCGGGCAGCAGCGCGGTGGAATTGCTGTCGTTCAGCACCAGCGTGCTGTGCGCTGCCGTGGTGCGCAGCCCCTGCGCCAGGTCAGCGGGGATCCACGCGCCCTCCAGCGCCGCGCCGCCGCAATTGACGATCAGCCGCTGCGGCCCGTCGCTGATCTCGATCGCGCCGGTGGAGGCGCAGCCCGCATCGGCCAGCCGTGCGACCGGCGGCGGCGCCGCGTCGATCTGCACCACGGTCGCGCCGGCGGCGATCCGCTGATAGCCCCAGTCGCGCGCCTGGCGCAGCGGGCGCGTGCGAACGCGGCTCGCCTGCACCACCGCTTCGACGCTGTGCGGATCGATCGCGCCGGCGCCCTGCCAGCTGCCAAGGCCGCCATCCCCATGGGTGAGGCCCAGCAGCGCCGGCACCGCCCGCGACAGCACATCGGCAAGGCACAGCGGCGGCTTTTCCCGGCGCACGTCATAGACGGCGCGCAGCATGGACAGCGCCATGATCGCCTCCATCTGCGCCAGGGGCGATCGCGACACGATGCCGCCATCGGCATGGATGCCGCTGTCGATCGCGCGCTTCAATCCCGCTTCGCCGAACTGCCGCCGCGCCTCGCCGCCCGGGATCAGCAGGCCCGCGGCGATGATCGCGCACCAGGCGACGATGCGCGGCAGGCCGATCGGCGCCTTGTCGGCGCCGCGGTCCAGATGGCGGGCGGTGCGCGCGATGCAGTTGAGCACCAGCGATCGATAGACAAGGTCGCTCGATGACAGGATCAGCGGCGCATGGGCGGTCCAGAACAGCAGCCGCCAGCCGGCATTGTCCGCTCGCCAGGCCGGCTCGCTGGGCGTTTCGGCATGGGCGTCCAGCCATTTGCGCATCACCGTCTCGGCGATCGGGGCGCCCTGTTCGCGCGAGGCGCTGGCCGCCAGGTCCCGCAGCCAGCGAAAGCCGTGCAGATAATCGGAAAAGGCCGGACCCACGCCCGGCCGCGCAAAGTCCAGCCGGTCGATCGGCAGCTTCTGCCCGCGAAACAGGAAATAGCCCGCCCGCATCGCCGCGCCGGCGCGGCCGTCGCCCGGCACGTCGTCATCGGGCACGGCCAGCAGCTTGAGCGGATATTTGCCCTTTAGCCGGCGGCCATGGATCGGCGTCTTCCAGCTGAGCAGATAGAAATGATGGGCGATCTTCTGCGTCAGCGACAGGCCCTTGTCATCCGCGACGCGGATGAGGCGCTTGCCCTGCTCGATGCCGTCCTCGCCCTCCTCGGGCGGCAGATCCTGGCCGCGGCGGACCGACAGGCGGCGCGGCTCGCTCACCCGCCCCGCAGCTGACGGATATTGTCGGCATAGGCGCTCGGGCCCCCGCGGAAGGTCGCGGTGCCGGCCACCAGCACGTCCGCGCCCGCCGCGATCGCCCGGGGCGCGGTGTTGAGATCGATGCCGCCATCGACCTGCAGGCGGATGTCGCGGCCCGACTTCTCGATCATCTTCGCGCACGCCTCGATCTTGCGCAGCTGGTTCTCGATGAAGCTCTGGCCCCCGAAGCCGGGATTGACGCTCATCACCAGAATGAGGTCGATGTCGTCGATCAGATAGTCGAGCATCTTCGCCGGCGTGCCGGGATTGAGCACCACGCCCGCCTTCACGCCCAGCGACTTGATATGCTGGACGGTGCGGTGGATATGCGGCCCCGCCTCGGGGTGGACCGTGATGATGTCCGCGCCCGCCTGTGCAAAGGCGTCGAGATACTGGTCCACCGGAGAGATCATCAGATGGACGTCGAAGGGCTTTTGGCTGTGCGGGCGCAGCGCCTTCACCACCGCCGGGCCGATCGTGATATTGGGCACGAAATGGCCGTCCATCACGTCGATATGTATCCAGTCGCAGCCCGCTTCGTCGATGGCGCGAACCTCCTCGCCCAGGCGGGCGAAGTCGGCGGACAGGATGGAGGGCGAGATGAGGATGGGACGGGTCATTAACCGCTCGCCTTAGTGGTGCGCGCGGCGCGAGGCAACGGGGATTTTCCCCCGAGTCGGCGCGGCCCGGCCGGGCTTCGCCAAGCCGTTCAAAGCATGACGAAAATGGTCGGATCCAGTTGCCGCGAGGGGCGCGCGCCGCGGGGCAGCATCTGCTTGACGCCATGCAGCCCCACGACATGGCTCCCCGCGTCCAGCACGGGCGCCGCGATCAGCCGCATCGCGCAGCGGCCCGCGCCGTCGGCCTGATCGATGTCCACGTCCAGCGTGAAGCCGCGCTTGTGCCGGATTGCATAGGCGCGCAGCCGCTCCATCGGCCCGCGCGACTCCGGCGCATAAAGCGACACCGCCAGCGGCCGGGACACCTGCAGATCGCGCTCCAGGCCGAATATGTCGTAAACGCCCGCGGTCCAGCGCAGCCGGTCGTCGCACAGGTCGCAATGCCACAGCCCCAGACCGCGCTCGGCCAGCGCGGCGTCGTTGCGAGCGATCTCCGGGTCCAGCAGCACGGGGGCAAGATGCGCGCGCAGCTCGTAGAGCGGCCAGCTATGATGCAGCGGCAATGGCTCGATCGGACGCATGCGGCGCTCTTTCGTTACGGTCGGCGTATCGTCGGCCTAGCACCATATGGTTAACGCGCCCTGTTACTGCCTGGCAAGCCGCGCGATGAAGAAGCCGTCGGCGCCGCCCTGGTCGGCCAGCATGTCGGGCAGCGTGCGCAGCCAGCCCTGCGCGGTCGCGGCCATGCCCTGGGGCAGCTCCCCGCTCTCGATCGGCAGCAGCGCGAAGTCCGGTCGCGCGGCCAGGAAGCGCGCAATCTGTTCCTCGCCCTCGGCTTGCTCCAGCGAGCAGGTGGCATAGACGATGCGCCCGCCCGGCGTCAGCCAGTCGGCCGCCCGCGCGAGCAACTGCGCCTGCAGCTCCGCCAGCTCCGCGATCTGGCGCGGGCCGATGCGGTGCAGCACGTCGGGGTGGCGGCGATAGATGCCGGTGGCCGAACAGGGCGCGTCGAGCAGAATGGCCTCGACCGGCGCTGGCGGGGCCCATTGGCGCAGGTCGGCCGTGACTGTCGGGGCGTCGAGGCCCGTGCGCGCCAGATTGTCCGACAGCCGCTCCAGCCGTTTCTTCGACTGGTCGACCGCCGTGACGCGCCAGCCGGCCGCCGCCAGCTGCATCGTCTTGCCGCCCGGCGCGGCGCACAGGTCGAGCGCGCTGCGGCCCGCACCGTCCCCCAGCAGCCGCGCCGCGCAGGATGCGGCGATGTCCTGCACCCACCAGGCGCCCTCGGCAAAGCCGGGCAGGTCGGGGATGGCCACGCCCCCTTCAACCGGATTGGCGGGCAAGCGGACATGGCCCGGCGCGAAGGATGCGCCGCCCAGCGCATCTGTCCATTTCGCTGTCTCGTTCGCGTCGCGCAGGCTGACATCCACTGGTGGCCGCACACCATAGGCGCGCGCGGCGGCCTGCGGCATCGCCGCGCCCCATTGTTCGGTCCAGCGCGTCACGACCGGCTGGGGAAGAGTGGGCGGATCGGGGAGCGTCGGTTCGCTGCGCGTCACCGTGCCGAACACGCCATGGACCAGCTTGCGCGGGCCGCCATCGACCAGCGGCAGCGCGGTGGCGATCGCGGCATGGGGCGGCGTGTCCATCCGCAACGTCTGGGCCAGCGCGATGCGCAGCACCATGCGCGCCTTGGCATCGTCGGGCAAAGTCTGGCGCGTGGCGCCGTCGATCAGCGCGTCGAGATCGGGCAAGTGGCGCAGCACTTCGGCCGCGATGGCATGGGTCAGCGCGCGGTCCTCGCGCGGCAGGCCTTGCGCCGCGCCGTGCAGCGCCAGCTCCAGCGGCTCGCCCCGTCGCAGCACCGCATCCAGCAGCCGGAGCGCGGCGCGGCGCGCGGGCAGACCGGGGACATCGTCGGGGCGGGAACGGGACGGGCGCGATGGGGAACGAGGGGGCATCCGCGGCCCCTACGCCCTTTCGCCGTCAAAGAAAATAAGAGAGCCCCAGCCCGGCGGCGAGGAACAGGGCGATCCAGAAGAGGATGCCGGTCCAGAGCGCCAGCCAGTCCGATCGGCGCGGCCGCGCGCTCACCCCTTTCGGCACGGATCGGAGCGACGAGGGGATACGCTTGCCGCCCAGGGTGACAACGGCGATGACTCGGCGCCCCACGCCGTGAAAGAAGCGAGCGCTGTGGCGGGAAAAAATCTGGTCTACGGTCAGATCGACGGCGAGGCCGCCCACCTGCCGCACGAGAAAGCCGGCGGCGTCGGCAGCGATGTCATCGATCATCCGCGGCCGTGCGGGTCGAGCGCGCTGCGGCGGCGGGGCGCGCTGGCGGGCGGGGCGGCGATCGGTGACAGAGCGGACGTGCGGAAGGGCGCGGGCGTCACCGGCGCGCCGACGTCCGCCGGCTTGCCCTCCACAGCGCCCATCGCGCCCGCCATCTCCTGCAGCGCGGCGATGCGCTTTTCGGTCGCGGGATGGGTGGAGAACAGCTCGCTGACATGCGTGGGCACGATATAGAGCTGCGCCGCGGCGGGATTGCGCTGCGCCACCGGATTGGGAATGGCCTGCGCCCGGCCGGAGATCTTGGCGAGGGCGGAGGCGAGCGCATGGGGATTGCCGCTGATTTCCGCGCCGGCGCGGTCGGCGCCATATTCGCGCGTGCGGCTGATCGCCATCTGCACGATCATCGCGGCGAAGGGGGCGACGATCACCGCCAGCAGGCTGGCGAGCATATTGCCATGGCCATCGTCCCGCCCACCGCGAAAGAAGAGGCCGAACTGCGCCAGCATGGAAATGGCGCCGGCGATGGTCGCGACCATGGTCATGATGAGCGTGTCGCGATTCTTCACATGGCCCAGCTCATGCGCCATCACGCCCGCCACTTCGTCGCGGCTGAGCATCGCCAGCAGCCCGGTCGTGGCGGCGACGGCGGCATGATGGGGATCGCGCCCGGTGGCGAAGGCGTTGGGCGCATCCTGGTCGATGAGATAGACGCGCGGCATCGGCAGGCTCGCGCGCTGCGCAAGCTGCTGCACCAGCCGGTAGAAATCGGGGGCGCTGCGTTCGTCCACCTCGCGCGCATTGTGCATCGACAGGACGATCTTGTCGGCGTTCCAGAAGGTGAAGAGGTTCATGCCCGCCGCCACCAGCAACGCGATCACCGCGCCGCCGCTGCCGCCCAGCGTATAGCCCAGCGCCATGAACAGCGCAGTCAGCGCCGCCAGCAACATGGTCGTCTTCATGCCGTTCACTTGCTTTATGCTCCTTGCCCGCCCAGATAGCGGCTCGGACATGAATATGGGGTGGATCGCCCCTGCCCGCAATCGAAAGGCCGCGACTCATGGGAACCTTCAACGGCAAGCGTCCCGCGCATGTGACCCCGCCTGCGCATCTGTCGAAAAGCCCGCCGGTGCCGCAGCCCGACCCGATCGACAATCCCACGCCCCATGACGAGGCCATGAGCCCCGTCCGTTATGGCGACTGGGAGCGCAAGGGCATCGCCATCGATTTCTGACGGCGGCGGGCAGCGGCGCGCCCTCACGCTTCGCCGCCCTTCCTGCACGACTGCCGGTGATCCGTGCCCCAGCCGCGAGGAGCGCGCATGCGCGGCACTGGCCTAGCCCCCGTCCCCGGGTGCAGGACTCGACGCCATAGAGGAGACTTCGGGGCGTGGGTGTGCATCTGGTATCTGACGTTAATGTGAAACCTGTTTCGGAATATGCGCCGGAGGATGCGGCGCTGCTTTGTTCGGTCGGGCGGCTGATCTGCGCCTGGACCATGCTGGAACAGAGCCTGGAGGCGAAGGTCGGCCTGATGCGCGAGGGCATGGGCGACGTGCGCACCGTGGGCGCGCGCACCCGGCCCAGCATGACCAAGCTGATGACCGAATTGCGCACGATGGTCGCCATGCGCGACCGGCGCAACGCCAGCGCGCTGACGGAGATTTCGGCGATCGAGCGGGACATGCAGCGGATCGACCGGTTCCGAGCGCTCATCATCCAGGGGTTCCAGCAGCCCGAGCCCGGTGGCTTCGCCTGCCGCGACCCGCGCAACAACCAGATCCATGTGTCGCTGGACCAGCTGGAAGGCGAAATTTCCGCCCTGGAGGAGGTAGCGCAGCGACTTCTCGCCGTGTGACGCGTTACGGCATGCGCAAACGCTTGACCTTTGCGGCTTCCCCCGCGATTTCAGGCACGTCTTTCCGCGTTGCAGCGAGAATGGAGCAGCATGTCCCACAAGCCTATTCGCAAAGCCATCTTCCCGGTTGCCGGTCTTGGCACTCGGTTCCTGCCCGCCACCAAGGCGGTGCCCAAGGAATTGCTGCCCGTCGTCGACCGGCCGCTCATCCAATATGCGGTGGACGAAGCCCGGGAAGCGGGCATCGAGCAGATGATCTTCGTCACCGGTCGCGGCAAGGGCGCGATCGAGGATTATTTCGACATCGCCTTCGAAACCGAGATCACCCAGCGCGAGCGCGGCAAGGATCTGGGCGCGCTGGAAGGGACGCGGCTGATGCCCGGCAATGCCGTCTTCATCCGCCAGCAGGAGCCGCTCGGCCTGGGCCACGCCATATGGGTCGCGCGCGAGATCGTCGGCGACGAACCCTTCGCCATCCTGCTGCCCGACGAGTTCATGAAGGGCGCGAAGGGCAATGGCTGCCTCAAGCAGATGGTCGACGCCTATGACAAGGTCGGCGGCAATCTGGTCTGCGCGCTGGAAATCCCGATGGACGAAACGCCCAGCTACGGCGTCATCGATCCGGGCGCGCGCGACGGCGTGCTGACGGAAGTGAAGGGGCTGGTCGAAAAGCCCAAGCTGGGCACCGCGCCGTCCAACCTGATCGTACCGGGCCGTTACATCCTTCAGCCCGAAGTGATGAAGATCCTCGAAACGCAGGAAAAGGGCGCGGGCGGCGAGATCCAGCTGACAGACGCGATGGCGGCGATGATCGGCACCCAGGCCTTCCACGGCGTCACCTTCGAAGGGCGCCGCTTCGATTGCGGGTCGAAGGCTGGCTATATCGAGGCCAATCTGGCGCTGTCGCTGGAGCGTGACGACCTCAAGGACCATATCCGCGCCTTCGCTCAGGAGGAACTGGCGCGCTGAGGGGCGCCAGCGGGGCGGCGCGCCAAAGGGTCGCCGCTCCGTCCCGCGACAGCGTGACGGCATGAAAAAAGGCGGCTTCCCGATGGGGAGCCGCCTTTTTTCGTCGAACGATCCGCGCCGATCAGAACGGCACTTCGTCGTCCAGGTCATTGTCGAAATTGGGGCTGCCCGCGCCGCCGCGGCTGCCGCCCTGCGACCGGCCGCCGCCAAAGCCGCCGCCCTGGCTGCCGCCGGACCCGCCGCCGAAATCATCATAGTCGCCGCCGCCAAAGCCGCTCGATCCGCCCTGCCAGTCACCGGAGCCCTGCGACCGGCCGCCACCGCCGCCATAGCCGCCGCCCTGACCGCCGCCGCCGCCGGGCGCGCCGTCCAGCATGGTGAGCACCGAGCCCAGGCCCTGCAGCACGACTTCGGTCGTGTAGCGATCATTGCCCGACTGGTCCTGCCATTTGCGGGTGCGCAGCTGGCCTTCGATATAGACTTTGGACCCCTTGCGCAGGAAGCGTTCGGCGACGCCGACCAGCCCTTCGGAAAAGATGGCGACGCTGTGCCATTCGGTGCGCTCCTTGCGCTCCCCGGTCATGCGATCCTTCCAGCTTTCGGACGTGGCGATGCGCAGATTGCACACCTTGCCGCCATTCTGGAAGCTCTTGACCTCCGGGTCGGCGCCCAGATTGCCGACCAGAATGACCTTGTTGACCGAGCCTGCCATGATTCCTCCGATAGATTGATCGGCCGTTATAGAGCGCGGCTCCGGCCCTTCAAGCGCTAAGCCAAGCCTAAAGCGGCCGCCGTCCAGTAGGTGAGGCCCGCCGCGACATAGGCCAGGGCGAAGAGATAGACGGTCATGAAGATCGGCCATTTCCACCCGTTGGTTTCGCGCCGCGTCACCGCGATGGTGGAGATGCATTGCGGGGCGAAGATGAACCAGGCGAGGAAGGCAAGGGCGGTGGGTAGCGGCCATTGCCCCTTCAGCCGGTCGCCCAGGCTCTGCTCCAGCGCCGCTTCGTCATCGCCCGCGTCGATCGAATAGACGGTGGCGAGCGCCGACACCGCGACTTCGCGCGCCGCCATGGCGGGGATCAGCGCGAGCGAGATGTCGCGGTTGAAGCCGATCGGCTCCAGCACGACGTTGAGGCCGCTGGCGATCCGGCCGGCGATCGAATGATCGACCTGGCTGGCGGGATCGCCTTCGGGTACGCGCGGGAAGCTCAGCAGCACCCACAGGATGACGGTCGAGGTGAAGATGATCGTGCCGGCGCGCTTGAGGAAGATGACCGCGCGCTGCCACAGGCCCAGCAAGATGTCCTGGGGATGGGGCCACTGATATTTGGGCATTTCCATGAGGAAACTGCCGCTCGCGCCTTTGGTGACGGTCAGCCGCAGGACCAGCGCCACCAGCATCGCGCCGATGATCCCCGCCAGATAGAGGCAGAAGAGGACGAAGCCCTGCAGGCCGATGCCATATCCAATGTCACGGGCCGGGATGAAGGCGCCGATGATCACGGCATAGACCGGCAGCCGCGCCGAGCAGGTCATCAGCGGCGCGATCAGGATCGTCGTCAGCCGGTCCTTGGGATCGGAAATGGTGCGGGTTGCCATGATGCCGGGGATGGCGCAGGCGAAGGAGGAGAGGAGCGGGATGAAGGCGCGGCCCGACAGCCCCACCTTGGCCATGATGCCATCCATCAGGAAGGCGGCGCGAACCATGTAGCCGGTCGCTTCCAGCATCAGGATGAAGAAGAAGAGGATCAGGATCTGCGGCAGGAAGACGACCACCGAGCCGACGCCGTTGATGACGCCATCGACCAGGAAGGAGCGCAGGATGCCGTCGGGCAGGCTGTCGCGCGCCAGGCCGGCGGCCGTCTCGGCCACGCCCTCGATCATCGCGATCGGCGTTTCCGACCAGGCATAGACCGCCTGGAACATGACGAACAGCAGCGCCAGCAGCAAGGCGAGGCCGAAGACGGGGTGCAGCGCCACGCGATCGACCGCGGCGGTCAGCCGGCGGGACGGCGTTTCGCGTATGATCGCCGCGCGGGCGATCCGCCGCGCCTCCTGGCGCGTGGCGTCGAAGTCGCGCGCCGCCGTCGCGGCGGCGGGATAGGCGGACGGCGCGCCGTTCAGCAAGCCTTCCAGTTCGGTGCGCAGATGATCGAGGCCGCGCTTGCGCACCGCCACGGTCGCCACCACCGGCACGCCCAGTTCGCGCGACAGGGCACCGGCGTCCAGCTCCAGCCCGTCGCGGGTGGCGAGATCGACCATGTTGAGCGCGACGATCGTCGGCAGGCCCAGCGCGATCAGTTCCAGGGCGAAGCGCAGATGATTGTCCAGATTGGCGGCGTCGACCACGATGACCAGTGCATCGGGGCGCTTCTCGCCCGCCTGCCGGCCCATGACGACATCGCGCGTCACTTGTTCGTCCGGGCTGGCGGGGTCCAGGCTGTAGGTGCCGGGCAGGTCGACCAGTTCGACCGGGCGGCCGTCGGCCAGCACCAGGCGGCCCGCCTTGCGCTCCACGGTGACGCCCGGATAATTGCCCAGCTTCTGCCGCGCGCCGGTCAGGGCGTTGAACAGCGCGCTCTTGCCGGCATTGGGATTGCCGACCAGCGCCACCAGCGGCAGTGCGCTCATGCCTGCGGCTCCGGCCCGGCGTCCAAGCCTGTGCGCACGGTGACCGCGGCGGCATGGGCGCGCCGCATCGCGATGATCATGCGCCCGACGCGGCAGGCGATCGGCCCGCGCCCCAGCAGCCCGCCATGATGCAGCGCCTCGACGCTCGCGCCTTCGCACAGCCCGAATTCCCGCAAGCGTTGCGCATCGATGGTGGACAGGCTGGTCCAGTCGATCAGGTCGACATAGGCGGGTTGCCGCAAGGGCAGGTCGGTCAGGCGCAAAAGAAAGTCACTCACAGGCTATGTGCTGCGAGTGACTATCAATACCCCCGTGCCATGGCCAGCGGGAATCGCGCGGGGCCTCGGCTCAGATCGCCGGGTAGCGCAGCCGGCCGATGAAGCGCGACAGGCTCAGATGCTCGCCGCCGCCGGCATTGCGGAATTTCGCCTTGGTCTTTTCGAAGCGCATCACATCCTCGACGCGGCGGGCGAGGAAGGCGCGGCTGTCGGCATGACCTTCGCTATCGTCATTGACGAAAACCAGCAGCGTCGACCCGTAAATGGCCGACAGCGTCATGCGTTTGCTATAATGGTTGAAGTCCGTGGCCGTGTCGCCGGCCGCGCGCCACATGATGTCGGCCGCGCGCCAGCCGAGCTTCCCCGCGCGCACGACATGGGCAGGCTGCGCCAGCACGGCCAGCGCCCGGCGCAGCGCTTCCCGATCGGGGGCCAGCAGCGCCAGCCGCGCTTCCACCAGGCCGATGATCTTCTTGCGGATCGACAGGGTGGCGAGCCGGTCTGGCGGCAGCGCGTCCATCATGCGCGCGTCGATGCTGGCGAACCAGGCGTCGATCATGCCGATCGCTCCGTCGGTGAAGGCAAGCTGCGCCACATCGGCGTCGACGCCCTTTTCCTGCGCCGCCATCGCCACCGCCTGGGGGCGCCAGCCGTCGAACGCGGCATGGCGCGGCAGGATCGGCGCCAGCAGCGCGCGGATTTCGTCGAGGGTCAGGTCCTGGGTCTCGCTCATGGCGGCAATCTAGGCCCGGCCGCCGCTTCGCACAACCATTTGCCGCCGCGTTCGTTGGGACGAATGTCCGCGCCAGGGTGGGAAGGGGGGGTTGAACCCGGCGGGGTCGCTCCCTAGTTGCCGAGGCGCATCCCCGTTGCAATATGCAACGCATGATGACGAAGGGAGATTATTGAGTGACAACCCTGTTCGATCCGATCCAGCTGGGCGCGATCGCTGCGCCCAACCGCATCCTGATGGCGCCGCTGACCCGCGCCCGCGCGACCCGCGACCATGTGCCGACCGCGCTGATGGTCGATTATTACCGCCAGCGCGCCTCTGCGGGCCTCATCATCAGCGAAGCGACCGGCATTTCGCGCCAGGGCCTGGGCTGGCCCTATGCGCCCGGCCTGTGGAGCGAGGAGCAGGTGGAGGCGTGGAAGCCGGTCACCGCCGCGGTCCATGATGCGGGCGGCCGCATCGTCGCCCAGCTCTGGCATATGGGGCGGCTGGTCCATCCCGCCGTGACGGGTGAGGACCCGGTGTCGTCCAGCGCGATCGCGGCGCCCGGCCATGCCCATACCTATGAAGGGAACAAGGATTATCCGACGCCCCGCCCGCTGGAAGTCTCGGAAATTCCCCAACTGCTCGAAACCTACGCGCACGCCGCGCGCAACGCGCGGGCGGCGGGCTTCGACGGCGTGCAGATTCATGCCGCGAACGGCTATCTGATCGACGAATTCCTGCGCAACGGCGTCAACCAGCGCACCGACGACTATGGCGGCAGCCCGGAAAACCGCGTGCGCCTGCTGCGCGAAGTCACCGGCGCGGTGGTGGACGCGATCGGCGCGGATCGCACGTCCGTCCGCCTGTCGCCCAATGGCGTCACGCAAGGCACCGACGACAGCGATCCCGCCAGCCTCTTCCCCGTGGCGGCGCAGGCGCTCGATGCGCTCGGCATCGCCTTCCTGGAACTGCGCGAGCTGAACCCGGACGGCACCTATGGCAGCTCCGACGTGCCCCACCAGTCGCCGCTCATCCGCCAGCATTTCAAGGGGCCGCTAATCCTCAACAGCGATTATACGAAGGAAAGCGCGCAGGCGGCGCTCGACAGCGGCGTGGCCGACGGGATCGCCTTTGGCCGGCCCTTCATCGCCAATCCCGACCTGGTCGAGCGGCTGCGCACCGATGCGCCGCTCAATGATTGGGATCCCAAGACCTTCTATACCCAGGGCGCCGAAGGCTATACCGATTATCCGGCGCTGGAAACCGTCGCCTAACCCGCTGCCCTCTTGTCGAGAAGCGGCTGGCGATGCGCCGCCCGCTTCTCGACAGATTTCAAAGGGGCGGATGTCGCCGGATCAGGCGACGCCGAAACGTTCGCGCAGCGCCAGCATGGCGATGGCCGCCTTGGCCGCCTCGCCCCCCTTGTTCTTCTGGTCCGGGCGCGCGCGCACCAGCGCCTGTTCCTCATTTTCGACCGTCAATATGCCGTTGCCGATCGCGATGCCGTCCATGCTGAGCGCCATCAGCCCGCGCGCGCTTTCGTTCGACACGACTTCGAAATGATAGGTTTCGCCGCGGATCACCACGCCGATCGCGACGAAGCCGTCATAGCGGCCGGTTTCTGCCGCCATCGCCACCGCGCCGGGAATTTCCAGCGCCCCGGGCACCGTCACCACCTCATAGCGGTGGCCATCCTCGTCCAGCGCGGCCTTCGCGCCTTCGATCAGCAGGTCGTTGAGATGGTCGTAGAAGCGCGCTTCGACGATCAGGAATTTGGCCATGTCGATGTTCCTTACAGCTCGATCGGGCGCTGCCCAACCACGGACAGGTCATAACCGTCAAGCGCGATCAGGCTGTGATGGCTGTTGGTCAGCAGCACCATGTCATGCACGCCCAGTTCCGCCAGGATCTGCGCGCCCACGCCATAGTCGCGCAGCTCGTCCATGCCCGCGCCGGACTTGTCGACGGCCCGCAGCAAGCGGGTGAGCATGTCGGGCGCATCGTAGCGCAGGGCGACGATGATGCCCGCGCCTTCCTGCGCGATGATCTCCATGCAGCGCTCCAGCGTGCCCGATCGCGGCCCTTCGCGACCGAACATGTCGCTGAGCGGCGCGATCTGGTGCATGCGCACCAGGGTCGGCCGATCGGGATCGACATGGCCCTTCTGCAGCACCAGTTGCTCGCTCTGCGTCGCCTTGTTGTAGAAGCTGATCGCCTTCCACTCGCCGCCCCAGCGGCTGTGAAACAGCGTTTCGGCGCGGCGTTCGACCATATGGTCGTGGCGGCGGCGATAGGCGATGAGGTCGCGGATCGTGCCGATCTTCATCTTGTGCTTGCGCGCGAAGGGGATGAGGTCGTCGAGCCGGGCCATCGTCCCGTCCTCCTTCATCACCTCGCAAATGACGCCCGAGGGATTGAGCCCGGCGAGCCGCGCGACGTCCACCGCCGCTTCGGTATGGCCTGTGCGCACCAGCACGCCGCCATCCTTGGCGATCAGCGGGAAGACATGGCCGGGGCTGACGATGTCGGCCGCGCCCTTCGACCCGTCGATCGCGACCGATATGGTGCGCGCGCGGTCGGCGGCGCTGATCCCGGTGGTGACGCCCTCGCGCGCCTCGATCGACACGGTGAAGGCGGTTTCATGCCGGGTGCCGTTGTTGCGGCTCATCAGCTCCAGGCCCAGATGCTCGACCCGTTCCCGCGTCAGCGCCAGGCAGATGAGGCCGCGGCCATGAGTCGCCATGAAGTTGATCGCGTCGGGCGTCGCCATCTGCGCGGGAATGACCAGGTCGCCTTCATTTTCGCGATCCTCGTCATCGACCAGGATGAACATGCGCCCGTTGCGCGCTTCGTTGATGATCTCTTCGGGACTGGCGAGGGCGGTGCCGCCCTCGCGCTTCAGCAGATAGGCCTCCAGCTTGCCCAGCGTCTCGGCGGTGGGGTTCCAGTCCGCCTCGCCCAGCTTGCGCAGCGAATTGGCGTGCAGACCCGCGGCGCGCGCCAGGCCGGAACGGGACATGCCGCCGTCGGTGACGAGGCTGCGGACGGTATCGAGAAGCGCGGACGACATGAATACGACTCCTTCCCCGGTCGGGATCGGGTCCGCATATCACATCGCGGTGTGATTACTTCAAGGGTTAAATCACATCGTGCGGTTGCGCAGCGCCTGCATCCGATCGAGATAGCGCGCCAGCACGTCGATCTCCAGGTTGAAGGCGCGGCCTTCCTCCAGCCGGTCCAGGGTCGTGGCGGCGGCGGTGTGCGGGATGATGTTGAGCCCGAAATCGACGCTGCCGTCGGGGCGGTCCTCGACGCTGTTGACCGTCAGCGAAATGCCGTCAACCGTAATCGAGCCCTTGGCCGCCAGCGCGGCGGCGAGTTCCGCGGGCGCGCGGATCACCAGCCGTGTCGAATCGCCCTCGGCCTCCGCCGAAACCAGCTGGCCGATGCCATCGACATGGCCGGTAACGATGTGGCCGCCCAGTTCGTCGCCGACCTTGAGCGCGCGTTCCAGGTTGAGCCGGCCGCCCTGCGCCCACAGGCCCGGCGCGGTGCGCGCCACCGTTTCGGCCGACAGGTCGACGGCGAACCAGTCGTCGCCCTTTTCCACCACCGTGAGGCAAGCGCCCGAACAGGCGATGGACGCGCCGATCGCGACGCCGTCCATCGCATAGGCGCAGCCGATGACGAGGCGCAGGTCGCCGCGCTGCTCGCGCGTGCGGATCGTGCCGATGTCGGTGATGATGCCGGTGAACATTGTCGTTTGCCCTGGTTTGGCCCCGTCTGGTTTGGCCCTGTCTAGACGACCGAAGGGAGGAATGGGGGAGAGGCTTAGGCGCTCCGGATCGCCTCGTAAACCTCCAGCCGATCGACGCCCAGCATGCGGCTGTCGCACAGGCGCCAGCGGCCATGGGCGTCGGCCAGATCCTCCAGGCCGATGTCGCCCACGCCGGCCAGGCCCGATCCCACCAGGATCGGCGCGCGGTAGAGCAGCAGCCGGTCGACAAGGTCGGCGCGCAGGAAGGCGGCCGCCGTTTCCGCGCCGCCCTCGACCAGCAGATGGTCGACCCGCTCCAGCGCTGCGATCTCCTCGGGCGCGCCGATCCGTTCCCAATCCGCTGGCGCATCCCCCCGCGTCAGCAGCAGCCGGCGCGGCGAACGATCGGCAAGGCCGGGCAGTCGCACGTCGAGGCGCGGCGCATCGGCGCGCAGCGTGCCGCCGCCCACCAGGATCGCGTCATGGCGAGCGCGCTCCATATGCGCATGGGCGCGCGCTTCGGGACCGGTGATCCAGCGGCTCGATCCATTGGCGAGCGCGATCCGCCCGTCGAGCGAGAGGCCGAGCTTCAGCGTGACATGCGGACGCCCGCGCGTCTGGCGCAGCACGAAACCCGCCATCGCCGCCGCCGCTTCCTGCGCCATCAGCCCCATGTCGACCGTGACGCCGCGGTCGCGCAGCCAGGCCGCGCCCTGTCCATCAGTGCGCGGATCGGGATCGCGCAGCGCGATGACCACGCGGCTGACGCCGGCGCGCGCCATCAGGTCGGCGCAGCGCGGCCCGCGCGGGCTGAGGTGGAAACAGGGTTCCAGCGTCACATAGGCGGTTGCCCCGCGAGCGCGGTCCATCGCCTGTTCCAGCGCCTGCGCCTCGGCATGGGGACGGCCGCCCTTTTGAGTCCAGCCGCGCCCGACGACGCGGCCGTCCTGCACGATCAGGCAACCGACATTGGGATTGGGGGTGGACAGGCCGCGTCCGCGCCCCGACAGGGCGATGGCCGCGGCCATGTAGCGCCGATCATCGGCGGGCACGGGCGCGCTCAGGGTCTGGCGACTCCCGCCGCATCCGCGCCGGGTGCAGCCTTTTGCGCGGTCTCCGCCTTCACCAGCCGATCATCAAGCATCCGGTTGATCGCCTTCACCGCTTCCTTGCGCTCGGCGGTGTTGCGCTTTTCCTCATCGCGCCACTCGATCCCGAAGGCGTCGGCATAGCCCTGCATGCGCTTCTGCTGCTTCACCAGCGCGGCCTCCCGCTTGGCGAAATCGATCTTCTGCTGGAGGATGATCGCCGCGTCGGACCGGTTCGCATCCCAGCTTTCGACATAGATGATCTTGTTGCGAGTGGGCATCGTGTTGGTGTTCGCGTCGATGACGAAGGTCCACACGATCACCCAGGTGAGCGCGACCGACAGGCCGAGCAGCGGCCATTTATGCTGCCGCTGCTGGCGGAAATAGCTCCAGAAGTCGCCAAGCGCGCTTTTGGGGGAAACGGGACGGGGAAAGATCGCCATGCCGTTCCTATAAGCCAAGGCGAGGGCGGATGCAAAAGAGTCGATCGGGACGGAGCCCGGCGCGGCTGGCGCAGGGCTCCGAAGCTCAGCGATCGCTCAGGGTGAAGCGCACCGTCAGCACCTTCGTCGACGCGACCGCCACGCCGTCGCGGGTCGCGGGACGGAAACGCCATTTGCGCAGCGCATGGCGCTGGGTCGCCAGCCAGAAGCTGTCGTCGCTCGCCGCGATTTTCTCGACGCCGATGACGCGCCCCTGGGCATCGATGCTGACGCGGACCGTCACCTTGCCCTCTACCTGCTGCCGGATCATCGCGCCGGGATAGTCGGGCTGGAACGCGGGCAGCGCGCGCGGGTCGATGCTCGCTTCGGTCAGCTTTGGCTCGGTCATGGGCGGCAGGGGTGGAACAGAGGGCGGCAGGGGCGTCAGCGTGTCGCCGGGCCGGGTGTCGCCGGTCAGCCCGCTGTCCGTCGGCGGCAGCGGCACGATCGTATCGGTGGCGGTGGGCCGCTGCGGCAGCGGCTTGGCCGGCAATTCGGCCTCGGGCGCCGGCTCGACCTGCTCGACCGGCGGGGGCGGGGGATCGAGCGGGACGGCATAGGTGTCGATCGGCGGAGCGGGGCTGAAATGCTCGATCACCTGCTTGGGGATCAGCAGGAACGCACCCACCACCAGCGCATGAACCGCCACCGTGCCGCCCAGCCCCAGGGGCGATCGCCGCCCCGCGCCATAGCGCGAAGATGCGCCACCATCCCGTCCTGCCGCAGCCTGGGCCGATCCTGCCATTGCCATGAGTCGCATTGCTCGCTCCTCTTCATTGGTTGCATCCTCTCCTGCCGGGCGTTCGCCACCCATGCAGAGACATGATACAACATCAAATGATGATATGGTGCAACATTATTGTTGGCTGGCTGCAACATTCCGGCTGCATCGGGACATATGGCGGCAAAGCCCCCATGCGACGCCATGGCGCGACACGCACCATCGTCAGGAGCCTTCATGCGATTGCCAGCCCTTCTTCTTGCCGCCGGCCTGCTCGCCCCGTCCGTCGCGGCCGCGCAGCCGCAGGGGGAGGCGGGCGGCCCCTGGGCGGCGGATGCCGACCGGGACGGCCGCATCACGCGCGACGAGATGCGCGCCTATATGGAGCGCCGCTTCGGCCTGATGGACCCGGATGGCGACGGACTGGTGCCGGTGCAGACGATGCAGCGCATGCTGGGCCATGAGCGACAGGCGGCGGCCGCGCGCGAAGGCGACGATCACGGCCCGCGCGGCGAGGGCCGGGGTCGCGGCGGGCCCGGCGGACCAGGTGGGCGCGGGCCGGGCGGCGCGGGCGGTCCTCCTCCCGGCGGCCCCCCTCCCGGTGGTCCGCCGCCCAGGGATCGCGCCGATGCCGGCGCGCCGCCGCCACCGCCGCCCGGCCGGTCGATGCCCTGGCCGGAGGATGGCAATGACGATGGCCAGATCGGCCGCGACGAATTCCTCGCCCCTGCGCTCGCCATGTTCGATGATCAGGATCGCAATGGCGACGGCGTGCTGAGCGCCGAAGAGCTGCCGCCGCCGCCGCATGGCGATGGGCCGCGCCCGGAGGAGGCGCCGCCCGCCAGCTGACCGGTTCGATCAGGGGCTGCCGCCGACTCTCTCCTCTGCGCGGCCAGTCCCGCCGGGGCGCACCGATTGGCCCGGTGCGCCCCGGCTCCGCGTTACAGCAGCGTGTCGATGGCGTGGATGGCGAGGCCGACCAAGCCGCCCACCAGCGTCCCATTGACGCGGATATATTGCAGGTCGCGGCCCACCGCATGTTCCAGGCGGCTGGTGACCGTGCCCGCATCCCATCCGCGCACCGTGTCGCTGACCAGGCGCACGATCGCGTCGCCATAGCTGGCGGTGGCGCCCACAGCGGCGCGGCGCACGAAGCGATTGATCACCAGCCGCAGCCGCGCTTCCTGCTGCAACGTCCCGCCCAGCGCGCGCAGCGCCTCGCCCAGCCGTCCCGCCATGGCGCGGCCGGGATCGCGCACCGCGCGCAGCAGCCCGGCGCGGGCCTGTTCCCACAGGCCGTCGATCCAGCGCTGCATCGCCGGATTGTCGAGTATCTCGTCGCGGATGCCCGCGACCTTCGCCTGCATCTCCAGGTCGAACTGCAGATCGAAGGCGAGCTTGGCCATGCCTTCTTCCGCCTTCAGCCGCAGCGGGTGGCCAGGATCCTGCGCCATTTCGGCGAGCAGCTTGCGCAGACCCGACAATATCGCGTCGGCCAGATTTTCGTCGAGCCCCGTCCAGCGCAGCACCTTGCCCGCACGCTCATGCACCATCTGCCGGATCAGATGCTCGTTCGCCTCCAGCGTGCGGTCGGCCCAATGCACGATGCTGTCCATGACCGGCCCGTGCCGCCCGTCGCGCATCGCGGCTTCGATCGCCTGCCCGGCCAGCGGCGCGATGTTGATGGCGCGCAGCCGCTGGCCGATCGCCCCCTTCGCCATGCCGCCCAGCCGTTCCTGGTCCAGCGCCTCCAATATGTCGGCGATCAGCCGCGATGCGCCTTCGCGCAGGCGCCCGTCGCCGCCCGACGGGCTCGCCAGGAAACGCCCCGCCGCCGCCGCGACGTCCATGTGCCGCATGCGCCGCGCGACGACCGCGGGGGTCAGGAAATTGTCGCGCAGGAAGATGGCGAGCGTGTCGCCGATCCGATCCTTGTTGCGCGGAATGATAGCGGTGTGCGGGATGGGCAGGCCCAGCGGATGGCGGAACAGCGCGGTCACCGCGAACCAGTCGGCCAGGCCGCCGACCATCGCCGCTTCGGCGAAGGCCTGGACGAAGCCGATGGCGGGATGGATGTGGACGGTGGCGCGGGCGATGACGAACAGCAGCGCCATCGCCACCAGCATGCCCGTCGCCACGATCCGCATGCGCCGCGCAGGGTGGGGCGACGGGGCGAGGGGCGACCGGGGCGCGGACAGCAGCTTCATGGGCAGGAAACGGTTACGCGCCCGTTTCGTTCAGGCAAGGCTTTCTTTTGGGCAAGCGCGCTTTCGATGGCGGGGCGGACCGGCCGGACCGCCCGCGATCATTCGGCGGGCGCATGGCCCGGCACCGGCCGGCCATTGTCCCCCGGCTTGTAGGTCAGCAGGCCACGGCCGAGCCGCGGCCCGACCCAGCTTTCCAGCCCGATCGCCAGGCTGAAAACGGCCGGCACGATCACCAGCGTAAGCAGCGTCGACAGCAGCAGGCCGCCGATCACGGTGATGCCCATCGGCGCGCGCCACGCCGCGTCGCCCGACAGCGACAGAGCCGTGGGCACCATGCCCGCCACCATGGCGACGGTGGTCATGACGATGGGCTGGGCGCGCTTGTGCCCGGCGTCGATGATCGCCTCCTTCTTGGGCACGCCCTTTTCCATCTCCTCCAGCGCGAAGTCGATGACGAGGATGGAGTTTTTGGCGACGATGCCGAGCAGCATCAGCAGGCCGATGAAGACGGGCATCGACAAAGGCTGGCCGGCGACATGCAGCGCCAGCGCACCCCCAAGCGGCGCCAGCAGCAAAGAGCCCAGATTGACGAAGGGCGGCATGATCCTCTTGTAGAGCAGCACCAGCACCGCCAGCACCAGCAGCACGCCCGAAAAGACGGCGATGGCGAAATTCTGGAGCATTTCCTGCTGGAACTTGCTGTCGCCGACATTGAGCTTCTGCACGCCCTGGATGCGCCCCTCGTTGATCGCCTTCATCGTGGGCAGGGCGTTGAGCTTGCCCATCGCCTGGCTGGTGACGAGGCCCGGCGCCAGGTCGGCGCCCACGACGATGCGGCGGATCTGGTTGAAGCGACGGATCTGCGTCGGCCCGGCGCCGAAGTGAATGTCCGCCACAACCTTGAGCGGCACCGATCCGCCGTTCACTGTCGCCACCGGCATATTGGCGATGGTGCCGATATCCTTGCGGCTTTCCTCCGCCAGCGACACGCGGATCGGGATCTGCCGGTCCGACAGCGAGAATTTGGCGCTGTTCTGATCGATGTCGCCGATCGTGGCGATGCGGATCGCGTTGCTCAGCGCAGCGGTGGTGACGCCCATGCTGGCCGCAAGGTCCAGCCGTGGGGTGATGATGATCTCCGGCCGCTGCATGTCGCCCTGCACGCGCGGCGCGCGCAGTTCGGGCAGGCTCGCCATTTCCTTGACCAGCTGGTTGGCGGTATCGTCCAGCAGTTCCGGGTCGTCGGATCCGAACATCATGATGATGTCGCGGCCGAAACCGCCGCCCGACTGGGATTGGAAATTGACGCGCGCGTCCGCGACCGACTGGAATTTGGGGGCGACCTTGCGCTCCCATTCCACCGAACTGATCGGCCGATCCTTCTTCAGCGTCAAGAAAATGTCGGCGCTGGTCGGCTCGATGTCGGCGAAGGCGGCCTCCACCACATCGGTGTCGGCGGACAGCATATCGGCGACCTTGCGCGTGACCGCCGTGGTCTGCGCCAGGGTGCTGCCGGGCACGGTCTCGATCTTCACCTGGCTGAAATCGGTGTTGATGGTCGGCTGGAAGGTCATGGGCAGGGTGGCGAAGGCCGCGATCGTCGCGACGAAAGCCATGATGCCCGCACCCAGCGTCCAGACGCGATGATCGGTAAAAAAGCCGGCCAGTCGGTTGCGCAGCCCACCGCGCGCATGCCGCGCCTTGGCCTTGCGATCCTCCAGCGACCAGCGCAACACGCCCATATAGCGGTCCATCAGCCAGCCCTCGCCATGGCTCTCCTCGCCATGGGCCTTGAGGAAATAGGCGGCGACCATCGGCGTGATCAGGCGCGCCACGGCCAGGCTCATCAGCACCGACACGACGACGGTCATGCCGAACTGGATGAAGAACTGCCCGGCCAGCCCCGGCATGAGCGCCACCGGCAGGAACACCGCGACGATCGCCATGGTCGTGGCGAGCACGGCGAGGCCGATCTCGTCGGCAGCATCGATCGAAGCCTGATAGGCGGATTTGCCCATGCGCATATGGCGCACGATATTTTCGATCTCCACGATCGCGTCGTCGACCAGCACGCCCGCGACCAGGCTGAGCGCCAGCAGCGAAATCCCATTCAGCGTGAAGCCCATCATATCCATGAACCAGAAGGACGGAATGGCGGAGAGGGGAATGGCGAGCGCGGAAATCATCGTCGCGCGCCAGTCGCGCAGGAACAGGAAGACGATGACGACGGCCAGCACCGCGCCCTCGATCATCGCCGACATGGCGCTGTGATACTGACCGCGGGTATATTCGACGCTGGTGTAGAGCTGCTTGAACTGAACCTTGGGATTTTCCTTCTTCAGCTTGTCCAGGACCTTCATCGCCTCGTCATAGACGGTGACGTCCGACGATCCCTTAGCCTTCTCCATGCTGAAACTGGTCACCTGTCGCCCGTTCATCAGGGCGAGGCTGCGCTGTTCGGCATACATGTCACGGACGGTGGCGAGATCGGCCAGTTTTACCGTCCGGCTGCCCGATATGGCGATTTGGGTCGCGCCTAGGTCGCGCGCGCTTTCGGCATTGCCCAGCACCCGGATCGACTGTTCGGCGCCGGCGATCTCCGTCCGGCCGCCCGCTGCGTTCAAATTGACCTGCTGCAACTGGGCGTTCACCTGCGCGGCGGTGACGCCATAGGCCTGCAGCTTGGCCGGATCCAGGATGACGCGGATTTCGCGGCTGACGCCGCCGCCGCGATTGACCGCCGCCATGCCGCTGATCGACAGCAACCGCTTGGCCACCGTATTGTCGACATACCAGGATAATTCCTCCAGCGTCATGTCGGTCGCTTCGGCGCTGAAATAGGCGATCGGCCCGCCATCCACGTCGATGCGCTGGACCTGCGGCTCCAATATGCCGTCTGGCAGGTCGCTGCGGATCTGGTCCACCGCATTTTTCACATCGTTGACCGCGCGATCGACCGGCGTGCCGATCTCGAACTGGACGTTGGTGAGGGATTGACCCTCCATCGCGATGGATGTGATTTCGTCCACGCCGCGCACGCCGCGCACCGCCGCCTCGACACGCTGGGTGATCTGCGTCTCCAGCTCGCTGGGCGCTGCGCCCGGCTGCGAAATGGTGACGCTGACGAACGGGAAGCTGACGTCGGGATTATTGTTCACGTCCATCCGCATGAAGCTGACGAGCCCCGCCAGCACCAGGGCGGCGAACAGCACCAGCGGCGTCACCGGGTTGCGGATCGACCATGCGGAAATGTTGCGAAAATTCATCACGCGCTTCCTTCACCGGACGCCCGGAGGCCGCCCGCTATCCTGTCCTGCTCCGCACCGGGCCCGCGCCCGCCTGCGTCAGCGTCCCTTGGCCAGCTCGGGCCTGACCTTCTGTCCCGGCGTCAGGAAGGCGCCGGCCGATGTCACGATCTTCTCGGTGCCGGTGATGCCGCCGGTGATGGCGACGCCAGCGTCGGACACCTGGCCGACCGACACGTCGCGCCGCTCCACCTGGTTCTTGCCGTTGACGATATAGACGAAGCTGCCCTTGGGGTCGCTCTGCACCGCCGATTCCGGCAGCAGCGGGGCGCTGCCCGATCCGCTGGTGATCGTCGCCGAAGCAAAGCCGCCGGGACGGATCGCCTTGTTATAGGGGACGGCGATGCGCGCAATGCCCTGGCGCGTCTGCGGATCGACCACGGGCGACACCTGCCACACCCGGCCGGCGACCTGCGTGTCGCTGCCGATCGGCGTCACCGTCGCGCTGTTGCCGGGGCGCAGGGTCGCAAGATCGCCTTCGGCCACCTGCGCCTGCATCTCCATTTCGCCATCCTTGGCGATGCGGAACAGCACCCCGCTGCCCGCCTGCACGATCTGGCCCGGTTCGACCGATCGGGTCAGCACCAGCCCGGCGGCCGGCGCCTTGATGTCGAGCCGCCCGGTGCGGGCGCGCTGTTCGGCCAGTTGCGCCTGGGCGACGCGCACTCGCGCTTCGGCCTGATCGCGGGTGGCGGTGCGCTGGTCGATGTCCGCCGCGCTGATGAAGCCGCGGCCGACCAGCGCCTTGGCGCGATCGAGCTGCGCCTGGGCGAGCTTGGCGTCCGCCCGCGCAACCTCGACCTGGGCGGCGAGCGAGCGCACCTGCTCGCTCTGCACCGACCGCTCGATCGTCGCCAGCGTCTGCCCGGCGCGGACCCAGTCGCCCGGCTGCACCAGCACGCGCGTCACCATGCCGCCTTCGCCGACCACACCGACCGGCATATCGACCCGCGCCGCGAGCGAACCCGTCGCGCTCACCGTGCGCGCCACCGTCGACTGCCCCGGGCTGGTGACGGTCACCACCGGCGCGACCGCGCCCGGCGCTGGCGCCGCGGCGGTATCGCCGCCGCCGCGCATCGAAATGGCGACGGCCGCCGCGACCAGCGCCACGGCAATGCCTGCGCCGATGATCAGCTTCTTCCTGCTCCGGCGCCGATCATCCCCATCCATGATGATCGTCGAGTCGCCCAGCACCTGGGTTTCGTAGTTCATGCCGATTCCATCTCTCCGGCGCTTCGCCCCTGTTGGCGACTGTGTTATATGAATATAGCACCTGCCTCAAGCCCATTTATCATGCGGTGAGGGGACAGATCAAAGCGATAATGCGAGCGGGCGACGCGCGACGGAGCCGCCGATCATCGTGGCGAGGCAAAAGCACGGATCAGCACGGATCGTGCCGTTTCGGGATCGCATCGACTTGCCAAAACCGCGGGGTTGTGGCGCTATGGCGGCGGGTCGCATATCGAATAATGGAGAGTCCATCATGGACTTGCTGGGCTGGATTTTCGTCGGCCTGCTGGCGGGTGCGCTGGCGAAACTGGTGATGCCCGGGCGCGACCCGGGCGGATGCGTGGTGACGATCCTGCTGGGGATTGCCGGCGCGCTGCTCGCCGGGTTCGTCGGGCGTCTGGCGGGCTTCTACGCGCCGGAGGAGGGCGCGGGCTTCATCGCCGCGGTGCTGGGATCGGTCGCCGTGCTCGTGCTGTATCGCTGGTTCGCGGTGCGCCGGTAAGGACCAACGCAAAAAAGGCCGCGCCTTTGCAGGCGCGGCCTTTTAGGAATGACGTGTCTGGCGCTTAACGCATCGAACCGCGACGCACCAGGTTGACGATCGCCAGCAGGATGATCGCGCCGACCAGCGAAACCAAGAAGCTGTAGACGGTCAGACCGTCGTTGATCGAACCGCCGCTGAAGATCAGGCCGCCGATGAAGGCGCCGACGATGCCGACCACAATATTGAGCAGGATGCCCTGCTGCGCATCGGTGCGCATGACCATGCTGGCAAGCCAGCCGATGATGCCGCCGACGATAAGCCACAAGATGATTCCCATGTTACTCTCCTTGACCAGGCCCCCATCGGGTTGGGTGCTTGTTCAACGGAGCAAGTGGCATCGCGTTCCATCGGACGAAAAATGATTCCGGGGTTGAAACCATCTTGGCTTTGCGCCCGTTCCAGCATGTTTTTGCTGCCCGCCGGAACGGCAAGGGGCCGCCGGACATATGCCGGCGGCCCCATAAGAACGCGCCCGGCGCAGGGCCGGACGGCGATCAGCCTGCAGTCAGTATTTCTGCTGCCGCTCGTAGAGCGACTTGTAATATTGAATGCGCGTCACGCGCAGGCCGTGCATGCCCGACCGATCGACCGCGCGCTGCCAGCCGGCGAATTCCTCCAGCGTCAGATTGTAGCGGGCGCACGCTTCGTCCACGCTCAGCAGCCCGCCATTGACGGCGGCGACGACTTCCGCCTTGCGCCGCACCACCCAGCGGGTGGTGTCCCGCGGCGGCAGGCTGTCCAGCGTCAGGGGCTCCCCGAGGGGGCCGACGACCTGGGCGGGCCTGATTTTCTGGTTCTCGATCATTCTTACCTCAATTTGCGGCACTGGCCTTTGCCGAACTCAGCCGTGAAACCCTTTATCTGGATCAGCCCTGAACAGGGGCTAAAGCGCGAAGGTAAACACTGGCTTCATTCTCCCTGCCCCCTGACGACACGACTTGCGATCAGCGGGTTGAAGCTGCCCGCAAGTCGAACGGCCTCGATCGTGCCGTTGGAACGTGGCGCGAATATATCGGCCAGTTCCTGAACCCAGTCATCGCCTCCGTCCTGCCCCCGCAGGCTGCCGGCAACGGCTCGTGCGGTAGGGCTGGCCGCCTGGGCCGCGGCAGTCGCGGCGCGCAGGAAGGGCCAGACCGGCACGCGCGGCCAGCCGGTCACTCTGGCGTTGGCGGGGGTCAGCCCGCCTGCCCGGAGGAAACTCAAGTCCATGGATCTGCTTCTAGCGTCGAATGGATAACCGACGGTAAACCGGTCCAACGGCTCAACCCGGATTGCGAGTCATTTGGACGGCAAATCGGCTGGAGGCGGTCATAAATCGTTAACTTTTGCGCGCCCGGCCGCTTCGCACTATATGCGCGCCCATGCAGCCCGCCTTTCAGCCTCCCCAGTTCCAGCTTTCCGAGCCGCTCGCCCAGCGGCGCATCGTCGTCGCCATGTCGGGCGGCGTGGATTCGAGCGTCGTCGCCGCGCTCGCGGCGAAGACGGGCGCGGAAGTGATCGGCGTCACGCTCCAGCTCTATGATCATGGCGCGGCGGTGGGCCGCACCGGCAGCTGCTGCGCGGGCCAGGATATACGCGACGCGCGCGCGGTCGCCGACCGCATCGGCATCGCCCATTATGTGTTCGATTATGAAAGCGCTTTTCGCGACTCCGTGATCGCCGACTTCGCCGATGAATATATGGCCGGCCGCACCCCCATACCATGCGTGAAGTGCAATATGGGCGTGAAGTTCACCGACCTGTTCCAGATCGCGCGCGACCTGGGCGCCGATTGCCTCGCCACCGGCCATTATGTGCAGCGGGTCGAAGGCGCGCAGGGCGCGGAGTTGCACCGCGCCGCCGATCCGGCCCGCGACCAGAGCTATTTCCTTTTCGCCACGACGCAGGCGCAGCTCGACTATCTGCGCTTTCCTCTGGGCGGCTTGCCCAAGCCGCAGGTGCGCGAGATCGCGGCCGAACTGGGCCTGTCGGTGGCGCTGAAGCCCGACAGTCAGGACATCTGCTTCGTGCCCGATGGCGATTATGCCAAGATCGTGCGCAAGCTGCGCCCCGATGCGGATGAAGGCGGCGACATCGTCCATGTCGATGGCCGGGTGATGGGCCGGCACCGGGGGCTGATCCACTATACGGTCGGCCAGCGCAAGGGGCTGGAGATTGGTGGGCAGCCCGACCCGCTCTATGTCGTGCGGCTGGATGCCGAAGCCCGCCGCGTGATCGTGGGGCCAAAGGCGACGCTGGCGGTGGCGGGTGCGACCCTCTCCGACATCAACTGGCTGGGCGGCGCCTTCACCGGCCCGCTGACCGCCAAGGTCCGCTCCATGGCCAAGCCCGTGCCCGCGCGGCTGGAGGGCGACCGGCTGCTCTTCGACGCCCCCGAATATGGCGTCGCGCCGGGCCAGGCCGCCGTCCTCTACGCCGGCGAACGCGTGCTGGGCGGCGGCTGGATCGCGCAGACGCAGGCGGCGATGGCGGAGGCTGCGTAATTGATCCCCGGTCCGTCATGCCGGGCTTGACCCGGCATCCCGCTTTTCTTGGGGCTATGAAGAGGAAGCGGGATCCCGGCTCAAGGCCGGGATGACGGGCTGCTTATAGGGCATGAGTGAGTTCATGCAGCGGAACAGTTTGCGCCCACCCCCAAACCTTGCCCTTTGCCGCCCCTGCGCCTAAGTGCCGCGCGTCATGACTCGTCCGCTCACCTTCGCCATCCCCAAGGGGCGCATCCTCAATGAAGCGCTGCCGCTGCTCGCCAAGGCCGGTATCGAGCCGGAGGCGGAATTTCATGACAAGAAGAGCCGGGCGCTGCGCTTTGCCACCAATCGGCCGGACATCTCGATCATCCGCGTGCGCGCCTTCGACGTTGCGACCTTCGTTGCCCATGGCGCGGCGCAGATCGGCATCGTCGGCTCCGACGTGGTCGAGGAATTTGACTATTCCGAACTTTATGCCCCGGTCGATCTCGACATCGGCCATTGCCGCCTGTCGGTGGCCGAGCCCCAGGATGCGGCGGACGAGGATGAGGCGGCGCTCAGCCATATCCGCGTCGCCACCAAATATCCGCAACTGACTCGCAAATATTATGAGGCGCGCGGGCTGCAGGCCGAATGCGTGAAGCTCAATGGCGCGATGGAGCTTGCGCCTTCGCTGGGCCTGTCGCGCCGCATCGTCGATCTCGTCTCCTCGGGCGCGACGCTCAAGGCGAACGGCCTCGTCGAAACCAGCATCATCATGCCCGTGTCCGCCCGGCTGATCGTCAACCGCGCCGCCTACAAGATGCGCTCGGCCGACCTGTCGCCGCTGGTCGAGGCCTTCCGCAACGCCGTGGAGGTGCGCGATGCGGCGTGAGTCCGGTAAAATCCGCCCATGCGAGGGGAGGATGATCGAGTCATGACCCTCCGGCTCTCCACCAGCGACGCCGATTTCGCCGCTGCCTTCACCACCCTGGTCGACGCGCGCCGCGAAGCGGACGAGGATGTGTCGCGCGATGTCGCCGCCATTCTGAAAGCGGTCCGCGCCGGGGGCGACGCGGCGCTCGCCGACTATACCCAGCGGTTCGACCGCCATGACCTTGATGTCAGCGGCTGGGCGGTGACCCCGGCCGAAACCCGCGCGGCGCTCGACACGCTTGCGACGGACCTTCGCGATGCGCTGGAACTCGCCGCTGCGCGCATCACGGCCTATCATGAAAAGCAGAAGCCGCAGGACAGCGACGGCGTGGATAGCGCCGGCGTGCGCCTGGGCGCCCGGTGGAGCGCGGTCGACGCCGCCGGCCTCTATGTGCCGGGTGGACGCGCCGCCTATCCCAGCTCGCTGCTGATGAACGTCATTCCCGCCAAGGTGGCGGGCGTGCAGCGTATCGCGATGGTGACGCCGACCCCCAATGGCGAGATCAACCCGCTGGTTCTCGCCGCCGCGCAGGTCGCGGGGATCGAGGAAATCTGGCGCGTCGGCGGCGCGCAGGCGGTCGCCGCGCTCGCTTATGGCACCGGTCGGATCAGGTCCGTGGACGTCATCACCGGCCCCGGCAATGCTTGGGTCGCCGAAGCCAAGCGCCAGCTTTACGGCGTCGTCGGCATCGACATGGTGGCCGGTCCATCGGAAATCGTCGTCGTCGCCGATGGCCGCAACGATCCGGAATGGACCGCCGCGGATCTGCTCAGCCAATCGGAACATGATCCGACCAGCCAGTCGATCCTCTTCACCGATGACGCGGCCTTCGCCGATGCCGTCGCCGCCGCGGTCGAGCGCCAGATCCCGGCGCTGTCCACCAGTGCGGTCGCCCGCACCAGCTGGGACGCCAATGGCGCGATCATCCTGGTGCGCGATCTCGCCGAAGCCATGCCGCTGGTCGATCGCCTGGCGCCCGAGCATCTCGAACTCGCCGTCGAGGACCCTGAACCGCTATTCGCGCAGGTGCGCCATGCCGGATCGGTGTTCCTGGGTCGGATGACCCCCGAAGCGGTCGGCGATTATGTCGCCGGTCCCAACCATGTGCTGCCCACCGGTCGCCGCGCGCGCTTCTCCTCGGGGCTTTCGGTGCTCGACTTCATGAAGCGCACCAGCTTTCTCAGCCTCGATGCCGCCGCAGTGCGCGCGATCGGCCCCGCCGCCGTCGCGCTGGCGCAGGCCGAAGGGCTGCCCGCCCATGCCGCTTCGGTGGCCTTGAGATTAGGATAACGTCCGTTCGCCTGCAGCTTGTCGAAGAAGCCGACTTTCTTCATGAAAGAGGAGAGGGGCTTCGACAGGCTCAGCCCGAACGGTTTATACAGGACCGCTATGAACGACCGCTCCAAATCCCGCTCCGCCGCGCGCCTTGCCGCGGTGCAGGCGCTATACCAGCTCGAGATGGAGGGCACGCCGCTCGCCAATCTCCTCCACGAATTCCACCAGCATCGCCTGGGCGCGACGATCGAGGACGTGACCTATGCGCAGGCGGAGGAAAGCTTTTTCGACGATATCGTGGCCGGCGTGGACAAGCGCCGCGCCGAAATTGACGGCCTGATCGCTGCGCGCCTGTCGAGCGGCTGGACCATGGAGCGGCTGGACAAGCCGATGCGCCAGATCCTGCGCGCGGGCACCTATGAACTGCTCGCCCGCAAGGATGTGGGCACCGGCACCGTCATCAGCGAATATGTCGATGTCGCCCATGCCTTCTACGACAAGCGCGAAGCCGGATTCGTCAACGGCCTGCTCGACGGCGTCGCCAAGGATGTCCGGTAACAGGGCTGCGGCGGACCTGTCGGGTTAAGCTTGCCGAAAGCCCGGCCGTCCTTACAGGATGAATGGCCCTTGGGCAGGCTCGGGGCGCATGGATCTTTGCCTCATGTCCGCTGAATCCCGCTTCCTCACCCTGTTGCGCCTCCTGGCGCATGATCCCGCGGCGCAGGGCCTGTTGGACGATGTCGCGCTGCTGCCGGTCGGCGACACGCGGCTCGTCCTCACCAGCGACACGATCGTCGAGGGCGTTCATTATCTCCCCGCCGACCCGCCGGCCGACATTGGCTGGAAGCTGGCGGCGGTCAATCTGTCGGACCTGGCGGCCAAGGGGGCAAGGCCGGTCGGCTGCCTGCTCAACTATGCGCTCTCCGGGGACGAGGCATGGGATGCCGCCTTTCTCGAAGGATTGGGCGAGGCGCTGGATCGCCATGCCATGCCCCTGCTGGGCGGCGACACGGTCAAGATGCCGGCCGGGTCGGCGCGCAGCTACAGCCTGACCGCCATCGGCGAAGCCACCGGTCCCGTGCCCAGCCGCGCCGGCGCGCGGCCGGGCGACCGGCTCTTCGCCACCGGCCCCGTCGGCGACGCGGGCATCGGCCTTGAACTCGCCCGCGCCGATCCCGCCGCGTCCGGCCCGCTGGTCGACGCCTATCGCCGCCCGCGCCCGCGCCTGGCGGAAGGGGCGCTGATCGCGCCTCTGGCCGGCGCGATGATGGATCTGTCGGACGGGCTGCTGATCGACGCCGCCCGCATGGCGCAGGCAAGCGGCGTCGCCATCACCATCGATCATATCCCGCTGTCGCTCGCGCTCGAAAAGGCGCGCGGGGCGAGCACCGCCGTCCAGATCGCCGCGGCGCGGGCGGGCGACGATTATGAACTGCTCTTCACCCTGCCACGCGGCATGACCCCGCCTGTCCGGGCAATCCCGATCGGCCATGTGTCGGCGGGCTGGGGGCTGACGCTGATGATCGATGGCGCCGTCGTGCCGCTGCCTGATCGGCTCGGCTGGGAACATTGACGGCAGGCGGGGTCGGACGCTTTCCCTCAAGCGCTGATCCGCATACCGCTTGCCCTCCATCTTGACGCGCGCGGTCGGGCCTGTAGCTTCGGCCCATCCACTTTCTCAGTCGGTTGGAGCGTGCGATGCGTGACGCCCAGATGCTGATCGACGCGGTGCCCGACGCCGGATCCATCCTGTCCGGCCGCCCGCGCTTGCGCCCTTCGTCCGCCCGTCATTCCCTGCGGAGCGGCCGATGACAGCAACAACAGGGGGAGAGGATCAAGCATGGAGATAGTCTATATCGCCATAGGGTGCGGGCTGCTGGCCCTGCTCTACGGCCTCGTCACCGCGCGGCAGGTGCTCGCCGCGTCACCGGGCAATGCCACGATGCAGGCGATCGCGGGGGCGATCCAGGAAGGAGCGAAGGCCTACCTCGTCCGCCAATATAGCACCATCGCACTTGTCGGGATCGTTGTCGCAGTTCTGGTCGGGCTGTTCCTCGGCCTCACCTCGGCGGCGGGCTTCCTGATCGGCGCGATCCTGTCGGGCGCGGCCGGCTTCATCGGCATGACCATTTCGGTGCGCGCCAATGTCCGCGCCGCCGAAGCGGCGCGCGGATCGCTGCAAAGCGGCCTCACCGTCGCCTTTCGCGCGGGCGCCATCACCGGCATGCTGGTGGCGGGGCTGGCGCTGCTCGCGATCAGCGGCTTCTTCTGGTATCTGACAGGCCCCGCCGGCCATGCCCCCGACGACCGGCTGGTGATCGACAGCCTGGTCGCGCTGGCGTTCGGCGCATCGCTCATCTCCATCTTTGCGCGGCTGGGCGGCGGCATCTTCACCAAGGCGGCCGATGTCGGCGCCGACCTGGTGGGCAAGGTGGAGGCCGGCATTCCCGAGGATGACCCGCGCAACCCGGCGGTCATCGCCGACAATGTGGGCGACAATGTCGGCGATTGCGCCGGCATGGCGGCCGACCTGTTCGAAACCTATGTCGTCACGGTGGGCGCGACCATGGTGCTGACCGCCCTGCTGGTCACCGGCGTCGACAACGCCTTCCTGCTCAAGCTCATGGGCCTGCCGCTGATCGTCGGCGGGCTGTGCATCATCACCTCGATCATCGGCACCTTCATGGTCCGTCTCGGCCGGTCCCAGTCGATCATGGGCGCGCTCTACAAGGGCTTCTGGACGACGGCGATCCTGTCGATTCCGGCCATCTACCTGGTCACCAACTGGGTGCTGGGCGACATGAACGCGGTCTTCGGCGCGGACCTTGGCGGGGTCGGCGGCTATAACGGCATGGCCCTTTTCTGGTCGATGATGGTGGGGCTGGGCGTCACCGCGCTCATCGTGTGGATCACCGAATATTATACCGGCACCAACTATCGCCCGGTCCGCTCCATCGCCAAGGCGTCGGAAACCGGCCATGGCACCAACGTCATCCAGGGGCTGGCCGTCAGCCTGGAGGCGACCGCGCTGCCGACGCTGGTGATCGTTGTCGGCATCATCCTTGCCTATCAGTGCGCCGGCCTGATCGGCATCGCCTTCGCCGCGACCGCTATGCTGGCGCTGGCGGGCATGGTGGTGGCGCTCGACGCCTATGGCCCGGTCACCGACAATGCCGGCGGCATCGCGGAAATGAGCCATCTCGACGAAACCGTCCGGCTGAAGACCGATGCGCTCGACGCGGTGGGCAACACGACGAAGGCGGTGACGAAGGGCTATGCCATCGGCTCGGCCGGGCTTGCCGCGCTCGTCCTGTTCGGCGCCTATACCGAGGATCTCAAATTCTATAATTCCGCCCTCGGGCTCACCGCGCCAGTCGATTTCAGCCTGTCCAACCCCTATGTCATCGTCGGCCTGCTGCTGGGCGCGTTGCTGCCCTATCTGTTCGGCGCGATGGGGATGACGGCGGTCGGCCGCGCGGCGGGCCATGTCGTCAAGGATGTGCGCCACCAGTTCGCCACCGACCATGGCATTTTGCGCGGCGAATCCCGCCCCAACTATGCCCGCACCGTCGACCTGGTCACGCGCGCCGCCATTCGCGAAATGATCGTGCCCAGCCTGTTGCCGGTCCTGGCGCCGATCATCGTCTATTTCGCGATCGCGGCGGTGGCGGGGATCGACAATGGCTTTGCCGCGCTGGGCGCCCTGCTGCTGGGCGTCATCGTGTCCGGCCTGTTCGTCGCACTGTCGATGACATCGGGCGGGGGCGCCTGGGACAATGCGAAGAAATATATCGAGGATGGCCATCATGGCGGCAAGGGCAGCTTCGCTCACCTCGCCGCCGTGACTGGCGACACGGTGGGCGATCCCTACAAGGACACCGCCGGTCCGGCGGTCAATCCGATGATCAAGATCACCAACATCGTCGCGCTGCTGCTGCTGGCGGCGCTGGCGCATGGCGGATGATCGAACAGCCTGATTAACAGCGAATTTCAGGTGACGCGCGATCGGCTCCATCCTAGGAAGGGATGGGGCCGATCAGTATTTCGGGGGGAAAATGAAGCGGATATGCGGGCTGCTGGCGGGGGTCGCCAGCCTGGGGATGACTGTGGCGACGGCGCAGACGAAGGCGCCGACCACTGCGCCGACGACACATCAGTGGACGATCGAGGATTTCGCCGCTCTGCCGCTGATCGAGCGGCCGATGTTGTCGCCCGACGGTCTGCACATCGCCAGCCGCGCGGCGATCGGCGGCGAACAGAAGCTGGTGATCGCCGATGTCCATGACGGGCCCAATCGCGTGCGCACCATGGGGCTGGGCGACAATGATCTCAACTGGTGGCAATGGGTCAATGACGACTGGCTGATCGCCGGCATCGGCACCGAAACCTATGTGCAGGGCATGCCCTGGTATCTCAGCCGCGTCGTCAGCATCAAGCGCGACGGCAGCAAGGTCAACATGCTGGCCAAGAATGTGGCGGCGCAGAATGCCGACGATGTCATCTGGGTCGCCCGCGACGGCAGTCCGCGCATCCTGCTGTCCTACCAGACGTCGATCTATTCCGATGATGCCGGCTTCTGGCCCAAGGTCGACGAAGTCGATGTGACGAGCGGGCGAATGCGCAGCGCCGTCGCGCCCAAGCAGTTCGTGCGCAACTGGTATGCCGACGCGTCCGGCACCGTGCGCATGGGTGTGGGCTATAATGATTCGTCCCGCACGGCGAAGCTTCTCTATCGGCCGGACGCGCGCTCCAGCTTTCGCGTGGTGGACCGCGCGGACCGCCGGCGCGACGAATCGCTGGTCGTGCCGATGCTCTTCACCGCCGATCCGTCCCACGCCATCGCCAGCGACGATCATGAAGGGGCGGACGCACTCTACGATTATAATCTCGATACGCTCGAGCTTGGCGCGAAAATCTTCGATGCGCCCGGGTTCGACCTGGGCGGGATCGAGGAGGATGCCGCCGGCACCGCGCTCGCGGGCGTTCGCTATGTGGCCGACGCGCCGCAGGTGCATTGGTTCGACGCCAATCTGGCCAAGATCCAGGCCGATCTCGACAAGGCGGTGGGCGACCGGCGCGCGCGCATCGTGTCCACCAGCCGCGATGGCCAGCGCATGATCGTCCATGTCGGCACCCCCGACCAGCCTGGCGCCTATTATTATTACGACACCGCCGCCGGGGCGATGAGCCTGCTGTCGCGCATCAGCGACCAGTTCCCCACCAAGGTGCGGCTCTCGCCGGTCAAGACCATTCGCTACAAGGCGCGCGACGGGCTGGAGATCGCCGCCGTGCTGACCCTGCCGGCGGGCCGCGACCCCAGCAAGCTGCCGCTCATCCTGATGCCCCATGGCGGTCCCTTCGCGCGCGATGCGGAGGAATGGGACTGGTGGGTGCAGTTCCTGGCCTGGCGCGGTTATGCCGTGCTGCAGCCCAATTATCGCGGATCGGCCGGCTACGGCACTGCCTTTGCGGAAAAGGGGGAGGGGCAGTGGGGCCTCGCCATGCAGGACGACCTCAATGACGCGGTCGACTGGGCAGTGCAGCAGGGCATCGCCGACCCGGCCCGCGTCTGCATGGTCGGCGCATCCTATGGCGGCTATGCGGCGATGCGCGCGGCAGAGCGCGACGGCGCCAAATATCGCTGCGCCGTTTCCTATGCCGGCGTGTCGGATCTGGGCGCGATGATGCGCTATGACCGGCGCTTCCTCTATCATGGCACGCGCAAGGACTGGATGAAGGAGCAGGCGCCCGATTTCGCGTCCGTCTCGCCGATCAGCCATGCGGCGCAATTCTCGACCCCCATCCTGCTGGTCCATGGGCGCAAGGACCGGCGCGTCCAGGTCGGCCAGTCGCGCGAGATGGCGGAAAAGCTCAAGGCCGCGGGCAAGGTCGAGGGCAAGGACTATATCTATGTCGAACAGCCGCTGGCCGACCATCATTTCACGCGCCAGGCGGATCGGCTGGATTTCCTCCAGCGGCTCGACAGTTTCCTGCGGGACCATAATCCGGCCTGACGGCTGAGGGGCGGGCGCAGGCCGGCGCACATCATATTGCACCTGCGCGCCGCCTCGCTTGCCCCCCTTTCCGGCCGCGCCTATAGCCCGCGCCATGACTGCCGAACCCTTCCGGTCTCAGCTCGCGGCGCTGGAGCAGCGCGGGCGGCTGCGCCGTCTTTCTCCGCGTGCCGGGCGCGATTTCGCGTCCAACGACTATCTGGGCCTCGCCGGCGATCCGATGATCGCGCAGGCGGTGGCAGACGCGGTCGCGCGCGGCGTGCCCTTGGGGTCGGGCGGGTCGCGCCTGCTGCGCGGCAATGCGCCCGAACATGAAGGGTTGGAAGCCAAGGCCGCCGATTTCTTCCGCACCCAGGCGGCGTTGTTCCTGGCCAATGGCTATGTCGCCAATCTCGCGCTCTTTTCCACCCTGCCGCAGCGCGGCGACCTGATCGTTGCGGACGAGCTGATCCACGCCAGCGTCCATGACGGCATCCGCATGAGCAAGGCCACGGCCGTCTTTGCGCGGCACAATGACGTGCAAAGCATCTCCGACCTGATCGCCGCCTTCCGCGCCGAAGGGGGCAAGGGCCGCGTGTGGATCGCGGTGGAAACCCTCTATTCGATGGACGGCGACATGGCGTCGCTGACCGACCTTGCCAAGCTCGCGGCGCGGCACGAAGCGATGCTGCTGCTGGACGAGGCGCATGGCACCGGCGTCTTCGGGCCGGGCGGCCGGGGCTTGTCGGCCGGGCTCGACGGGCTGCACAATGTCGTCACGCTCCATACTTGCGGCAAGGCGATGGGGGCCGAAGGCGCGCTGATCTGCGGTCCGCGCCTGATGATCGATTATCTCGTCAATCGCGCGCGTCCCTTCATCTATTCGACCGCGCCGTCGCCGCTGATGGCGGTCGCCGCCGCCGCCGCGCTCGACCGGATCGAGGCGGCGGACAATCGGCGCGACCGGCTCGCGACGCTGCGCCAGGATGCGGCGGAGGCGATCTGCGCCCCGCTCGGCCTGCCGCGCCCGCGCAGCCAGATCATCCCCGTCATCCTGAACGAGGACGCCCGCACCATGGAAACGGCCGCCGCCTTGCAGGAGGCCGGCTTCGACGTGCGCGGCATCCGGCCACCGACCGTGCCGGCCGGCACCAGCCGCCTGCGCGTTTCGCTCAGCCTCAATGTCGGGCGCAATGACGTGCTGGCGCTGGGCGACGCGCTGCGGAGCCTGGTGAAATGACGGTCCTGGTCGTCACCGGCACCGACACCGGCATTGGCAAGACCGTCTTTTCGGCCGGGCTCGCCGGTGCGCTGGGCGCGCATTATTGGAAGCCGATTCAGGCCGGCGTCGATCCGGAGGGCGACAAGGAGAGCGTCGCCGCGCTTTCGGGCCTGCCGGCCAGCCACATCCTGCCTGAGGCCTATCGTCTCGCCACGCCGGCGTCGCCGCACCTCGCCGCGCGGATCGACGGGGTCGAAATCAGCCTGGACTGCCTTGCGCTGCCGCAGGTCGATGGTCCGCTGGTGGTCGAAGGGGCAGGCGGCCTGATGGTGCCGATCAGCGAGACGCTGCTGATGATCGACCTGTTCGCCCATTGGCGGCAGCCGGTGATCCTGTGCGCCCGGACCGGCCTTGGCACGATCAACCACAGCCTGCTCAGTATCGAAGCGCTGCGGGCGCGGGGCGTCCCGATCGCCGGCATCGCCTTCATCGGCGATCCCCATGCGGAAAATGAGCGGATCGTCCCGCTGCTGGGCGACGTGCCCGTGCTCGGTCGACTGCCGTTACTCGCGCCATTGGGACCCGAAACGCTGGCGCGCGCCTTCGCGGCGCACATCAACCTGCCATAATTTTCGACCAACGACATGGACAAGCCTGTTGCACGGGCGTTCAAGTCCCGCTCATGCCGGCTGTGCCAAAAGTGCGCCCGGACGATTGCAAGCAAGGGACGCTTTGATGAACAAACTCCTCCTGGGCGCCGCCGCCAGCGCGCTCGCCCTGGCCGCGACCGTGGCCCATGCCGATCAGACGGCGAACCCCGCCACCGCCACGACCGCCGCCAAGCCCACTTATGGCAGCTACGGCTTTGACGAAAGCGGCATGGACAAGTCGGTGAAGCCGGGCGACGACTTCTACGACTATGCCAATGGCACCTGGGCGAAGAACACGCCGATCCCCGCCGACAAATCCAACTATGGCGCGTTCAACATCCTGGACGACCTGTCGCGCGAGCGGACCAAGGGCATCCTCGAAGCCGCGCAAGGCGATCCTGCCAGCAAGATCGGCAACGCCTATGCCGCCTATATGGACAAGGCGACGGTCGAAGCGAAGGGCATGGCGCCGATCAAGCCCTGGATCGCCGAGATTGACGCGGTGAAGGACCATGCCGGCTACGCCAAGGTCGCGGCCAAGGCCGCCCGCGCCGGCATTCGCGGGCCCTTCCGCTTCTATGTGGGCCAGGACGACAAGGACCCCGAAACCTACATCCTCTCGATGATGCAGGGCGGCCTGGGCCTGCCCGATCGCGACTATTATCTCGACCAGAGCGAGAAGATGGCCGCGATCCGCACCGCCTATGTCGCTCATCTGGAAAAGATGCTCACCCTGGCGGGCGAAAGCAATGCCAAGGCGCGCGCCGCCGCGCTGATGGCGTTCGAAACGGAGATCGCCAAGGTTCATTGGACCCAGATCGACAGCCGCGACGCCGACAAGACCTATAACAAGATGACGCTGGCGCAGCTGGAGCAGGCGGCGCCCGGTTTCGGCTTTGCCGGCTATTATGCCGCCAACAATCTGAAGCCGGCCAGCCTGCTGGTGGCGCAGCCGAGCGCTGTCACGGGCGAAGCCGCGCTGATCGCCAAGGCGCCGATCCAGGTGCTCAAGGATGGGCTGCTGCTGTCCAGCCTGCACGCCTATGCCGACTATCTGCCCGATACGATCGCCGACGCCGATTTCGCCTTCTACGGCACCACCCTGTCGGGCACGCCCGAACGCGAGGAGCGCTGGAAGCGCGGCGTCACCTTCCTTAAGGAATCGCTGGGCGAGGAAGTCGGCAAGATTTACGTCGCCAAATATTTCCCGCCCGAAACCAAGGCGGCGATGGACGAGCTGGTCAAGAATGTGCTCGCCGCCATGGGCCGCCGTATCGACGCGCTGCCCTGGATGAGCGACACGGCCAAGGCGCGCGCGCACAAGAAGCTGGCCGCCTTCACGCCCAAGATCGGCTATCCCGACAAATGGCGCGATTATGCGGGGCTGGAGATCAAGCGCGACGACCTGCTCGGCAATGCGATGCGCTCCAACGCATTCGAATTCGACTATAATGTCGGCAAGCTCGGCAGGCCCATCTATCGCTGGGAATGGGGCATGACGCCGATGGAGATCAACGCCTATGCCAATTTCGGCATGGTGGAGATCGTGTTCCCCGCTGCGATCCTGCAGCCGCCCTTCTTCGATCCGCATGCCGACCCGGCGGTCAATTATGGCGGCATCGGCGCGGTGATCGGCCATGAACTCAGCCATCATTTCGACGACCAGGGCGCGAAATATGACGAGACCGGCAAGCTCAACCAGTGGTGGACCGATCAGGACGTCGCGAACTTCAAGGCGCTCACCGGCAAGCTGGGCGCGCAATATGACGCCTATGAGCCGTTCCCCGGCGTCCATGTGAAGGGCGCCTTCACCATGGGCGAAAATATCGGCGATCTTGGCGGCCTGGCGGTGGCGCTCGATGCCTATCACGCATCGCTCAAGGGCAAGAAGGCGCCTGTTATCGACGGCACGACCGGCGACCAGCGCTTCTTCCTGGGCTGGGCGCAGGTGTGGCGGCGCAACTATCGCGAAGCCAATCTGCGCCAGCGGTTGGTCACCGATCCGCACGCCCCGTCACAATATCGTACCGACATCGTGCGCAATTTCGATGCCTGGTATGATGCATTCAAGCCGGCGCCTGGCGGGGAAATCTATCTCGCGCCAGAGAATCGCGTGAAGATCTGGTAAGAAATACCGGGGCTGGCCAAGGCTATTGGCCAGCCCCTTGCCAGTTGCGCAGCCGGCAAGCCGTTGGACAAAAAAGACCGGCTGAATGGAACCCGGCAGTCGTCCCTGTAACGGCTCGATTCACCCAAAAGCCTCTTCTCCTATGGCTGCGGCTTATCCATCTTCAGTGGGTAGCAGTACAGAGGAGACAAAAATGACGGGTCTGATCAATTCGCATATCATGAAAGCGGGTCTGGTTTCGGCCGCGCTGTTCGCCACTACGCCGCTTTACGCGCAGATGAGCCCGGCCGCACCTGCTGAGCCCGCGGCGCCTGCCGCCACTGCGCCGGCCCCAGCCGCGGGCGCGAGCAACTTCAGCGATGCCGAGATCAAGCAGTTCGCTGCTGCCGCCGTGGAAGTCACGAAGATCCAGCAGGACAGCAGCATCTCGGCCGCGGAAAAGCAGCCCAAGATGCTGGCCGCCGTCCAGTCTTCGGGGCTCCCGCCCGAAAAGTTCAACCAGATCGGTCAGGCGGCTGCCGCTGACCCGGCGCTTCAGCAGCGTATCCAGGCGTCCGCGCCGGCTGCGCCTGCCGCGCCCCAGTCTGCGACGCCGGCGCAGCCCGCCGATCCGGCCCAGCCGCCGCAATAAGGACGCGCGTCACGAAGGATGGAGGCGGCTTCCGCAAGGAGGCCGCCTCTTCGCGTGTATGAAGCCTGCGATGGTTCCCGGAGGCCTGCAAAATATCTGGGGTGACGTTGCCGCTCCAGTCTGATTATGCTCGGGGCCATGCATGACCAGGCCCTTTCCATTGCGCTGATCGGTATCTTCGGCATCGGCGCCCAGTGGATCGCCTGGCGCACCGGCTGGCCGGCCATCGCGCTGATGCTGGCGGCTGGCGTGATCAGCGGCCCAGTGCTGCATCTCATCAATCCTGAACATGTGTTCGGCGAACTGCTGGAACCGATGGTTTCGGTCGCGGTGGCGCTGATCCTGTTCGAAGGCGGATTGAGCCTCAATTTCCGGGAATTGCGCAAGACCGATGGCGCCGTCACCCGGCTGGTGCTGCTGGGCGCTCCGATCGGGTGGGTATTGGGGGCAGTCGCGTGCTTCTATGTGGCGGGCCTGGTTTGGCCGGTCGCAATCCTTTTTGCCGGCATATTGGTCGTGACCGGGCCGACGGTGGTCTTGCCGCTGCTGCGCCAGTCCAACGTCGCGGCTCGCCCGCGCGCCATCCTGAAATGGGAAGCGATCGTCAATGATCCGGTCGGCGCGCTGCTCGGCGTCGTCACTTATGAATATCTGCGCCGCGCTGGCGAAGGCGGGACGCTGGCGTCGGTGATCTTCGCGCTGGTCGCCGCGGCCGTCGTCGCCGGGCTGATCGGCTGGCTCGCGGCGCGGGCGCTGGGCTGGGCCTTTCCGCGCGGCCATGTGCCCGAATTCCTCAAGGCGCCGGTGCTGCTGGTCGCGGTGATCGGCGTCTTCGTCCTGTCCAACGCGATCCAGCAGGAAACGGGACTGCTGGCGGTCACGGTGATGGGCGTGGCGCTCGCCAATATGCGGCTCGATTCGCTGCGGGACATTCAGCCGTTCAAGGAGAATGTCACTGTTCTCCTGATCTCTGGCGTGTTCGTCATCCTGTCGGCCTCGCTGGACTTCGACGTTCTGCGTCAGTTCGAATGGCGCTTCCTGGCCTTCCTGCTGGTGCTGCTGTTCCTGGTGCGGCCCGCCACGGTGCTGCTCAGCCTCGCCTTCACGCCGGTGCCGTGGAATGAGCGACTGCTGGTTGCCTGGATCGCGCCGCGCGGTATCGTCGCCGTGGCGATCTCGGGCCTGTTCGCGCTGCGGCTCGATCGGCTGGGCTATAGCGATGGGTCGATCCTGGTGACGCTGTCCTTCGCGGTGGTGGTGGCGACGATCTTGTTCCACGGCTTCTCGATCCGCCCGGTCGCGCGGTTGCTCAAGGTCACGGGCGCCGCCGAGCGCGGGCTTCTGGTCGTCGGCGCCACGCCCTTCAGCCTGGAGCTGGCGACCCAGCTGCGTCAGCTGGAGGTGCCGGTGACGATCGCTGACAATAGCTGGCAGCGCCTGTCGCCGGCCCGCCATGCCGGCATTCCCACCTATCATGGCGAGATTTTGTCGGAGGCCACGGACGAAAGGCTGGACCTGACCCAGTTTCAGGTGCTGGCCGCCGCCACCGACAATGAAGCCTATAATGCGCTGGTCTGCACCGAGTTCGCGCCGGAGATCGGCCGCGACAATGTCTATCAACTGGGCGACGCGAGCAATGACGAGGACCCGCGCGCGTTGCCCGAATCGCTGCGCGGTCGCGCGCTCTTTTCCGCCGGCCATGGCGTGGAGGACATCATCCAGCGCGAGGAGCAGGGCTGGACCTTCCGCAAGACCCGCATCAGCGAGCAGTTCGATTTCGAAGCGGCGAAGGCCTCGCTCGCCGAAGGGGGCGACATGCTGCTGCTGTTGCGCAAGAGCGGTGCGCTGCGCTTCTTCACCCATGCGTCGCGGCCCACGCCGCAACCGGGCGACACCATCCTGTCCTATGTGCCGCCCACCAAGCCCAGGCCGAAAGGAGAGGAAGAATGACGAGACTGGCCCCGGCCATGCTGCTGCTGTGCGCGCTTTCGGCCTGTGAACCGCCCGAGGCCCGCAATGCCGCCACCAATGCGACCATCGATGCCGACAATGCCGCCAATGCGAGCGCTGCCAATGTCAGCGACAATGGCGACGAGCCGGCCCGGTCGATCCTGCGCCCCGAAGTGGCCGAACCCGAGGAACCGCCCCGGATCGAGCCCGCCGAGGCGGTGATCGGGTTCGGCGCGACGCCGATGAAGCTGGATGATGCGGCGCGCGAATCGCTTGACGCGCTGATCGCGACGCCGGCCGTGGCGGCGGGCGGGCCGATCACCCTGCGCGGCCACAGCGATTCGCGCGGAGCCGATGGGGATAACAAGGTCGCGTCGCGTATTCGCGCAGAACTGGTGCGCGACTATCTCATCGAAAAGGGCGTAGCGAAGGACCGGATCAGCCTGATCGCGATCGGCGAAGGCCGGCCGCTGGCGCCCAATGTGAAACCCGATGGCAGCGACGATCCCGAAGGCCAGGCCAAAAACCGCCGGGTCGAGGTGACCGTCGCCCTGCCGACCGTAGTCGTGCCGCCGCCGGTCACGCCGCAGGCGGCGGAGCCCGAGGCCAAGACGCCATAGTCTTTCGCGCGGCGCTTCCCTAAGGAACGGGGCCATGACTTCTCCCGTCTGGCATCCCTTCACCCAGCATGGCCTCAACGAGCCGATCCCGCATGTCGTAAGCGCAGAAGGGGCGCTGCTCCATTTGGCGGATGGCTCGACGCTGATCGACGCCATTTCCAGCTGGTGGGTTACGACTCATGGCCATTGCCATCCGCGCATCGCCGCCGCGATCGCGCAGCAGGCCGGCACGCTCGACCAGCTTATTTTCGCCGGCTACACCCACGCCCCCGCCGAAGAAGTGGCGCGGGGACTGATCGCGCTGGCGCCGCGCGCAGCCGGCCAGCCGGACCTGGCGCATGTCTTCTATTCCGACAGCGGATCGACGGCGGTCGAGGTCGCGCTCAAGATGGCGCTTGGCTACTGGCATAATCTGGCGCTGGACGGTCTGGCCGACGCACGCAGTCGCATCCTCGTGCTGGAACATAGCTATCATGGCGACACGATCGGCACGATGTCGGTCGGGGAACGGGGCGTCTATAACGCGGCCTGGACGCCCTTGCTGTTCGACGTCGACCCCATCCCCTTCCCGGCACCTGGTCGCGAACAGGCCTGTCTCGATGCGTTGGAGGCGGCTTGCGCCCAAGCCCCGGCCGCCTTCATCGTCGAGCCGCTGGTCCTGGGGGCAGGCGGCATGTTCGTCTATTCCGCCGACTTGCTTCGAGCCATGGCGGCGATCTGCCGTCGGCACGGCGTCCTTTTCATCGCCGACGAAGTGATGACCGGCTGGGGCAGGACGGGGACGCTGTTCGCCTGCGAGCAGGCGGGCGTCGTGCCCGACATCATGGCGGTGGCGAAGGGGATTACCGGCGGCTCCATCCCCTTGGCCGCGACGCTGGCGACCGCGCCGATCTTCGCAGCGCATCATTCGACGGACCGGGCGCGGCTTTTCTATCATTCGTCCAGCTACACCGCCAATCCGATCGCCTGCGCCGCCGCCGCCGCCAATCTGGCGATTTGGCGGGATGAGGATGTGCTGGGCCGGATCGCCCGGCTGGCCCAGGCGATGGCCGAACGGCTGGCCGATCTTGCGGGCGGCCCCGCCTTCGCCAACCCGCGGCAGGCGGGCACGATCGCCGCCATCGACCTGGTGGCGCGTGATGCCGGCTATCTCTCCGACCTCGCGCCGCGCCTGCGCGCTTTCTTTCTGGAAAAGGGCCTCTTGCTTCGGCCGCTGGGCAATACCATCTACCTCATGCCGCCATATTGTCTCGATGCTTCCCAGCTCGATAGGATCTTCGCGGCCCTGCATGCGGCCGGCGAAAAGTTCGGCCTGCACGCCTGACTTTCATTTTGCACCATTTAACGCTATGGCGGCGCGATTTTTCGCATATCCGGGATATTATGGCCAAAGAAGAACTGCTTGAAATGCGCGGACAGGTTGTGGAGCTTCTCCCCAACGCCATGTTCCGCGTGCGGCTGGAAAATGATCACGAAATTCTCGGCCACACGGCCGGCAAGATGCGCAAGAACCGCATCCGCGTGCTCGTGGGCGACGAAGTGCTCGTCGAACTCACACCCTACGACCTGACCAAGGGTCGGATCACCTACCGCTTCAAATAAGCCGCACGGATACGATGCGGCTCATCCTTGCTTCGGCTTCTCCCAGGCGGCGCGACCTTCTGGGGCAGATCGGCGTCGTCCCCGACGCCATCGATCCGGCCGATATCGACGAAACGCCGCGCAAGGCGGAACTGCCCGCGGTCTATGCCGCGCGAGTCGCGGCGGAGAAAGGCGCGCTTGTCGCAGGTCGCCATGCCAGCGCGCTGATCCTGTCGGGCGACACGGTCGTCGCGGCCGGCCGCCGTATCCTGCCCAAGACGGAGGAGGAAGGGGAGGCGCGCGCCTGCCTCGCCCTGCTGTCGGGCCGGCGCCACCGGGTGTTCAGCGCCATCACGCTGGTCGACGACAAGGGCGTGGCCCGGCATCGTCTTTCCACCAGCATCGTGACCTTCAAGCGACTGGAGCGCGGTGAAATCGACGCCTATATCGCCAGCGACGAATGGCGCGGCAAGGCGGGCGGTTATGCGATCCAGGGCCGCGCGGCTGGCCTGATCCGCGCAATTCAGGGCAGCCATAGCGCGATCATGGGTCTGCCGCTCTACGAAACCCGCGTGCTGCTGAAGGCGGCGGGCTATCCTCTCGACTAGGACATGTGATGGCCGAATGGCTTTATGAAGAAGGTATTGGCGAAGCGCGGGCCGGGCTGATCGAACATGGCCGGCTGGTCGAGGCGCTGGTGGAGCGGGATACGGACGCCGTCCGCGCCGGCGCCGTCGTGCAAGGTCGGCTGGTCGCCACCGTCATCCCCCGCAAGCGGGGCATCGTGCGCTTGCTCTCGGGCGAGGAAGCGCTGCTCGAGCCCATCCCGCCGCGCCTGGCCGAAGGCGCCAATGTGCTGGTCGAAATTTTGCGGGAGGCGATTGCGGAGGAAGGGCGACCCAAGCGCGCCAAGGCGCGCGTCGCGCCGCCCGGCGTCAAGCCGCATCCCGGCCCCAGCCTGCTCCAGCGCATCCGCGCCACCGGCACGCCCGTCATCCCCTGCCCCGCGCATGAAGAGGACCGGCTGGAGGCGCATGGGTGGAGCGAACTGATGGAGGAGGCGATCAGCGGCGAGGTTGGCACCGAAGCGGCTGCCCTGCGCCTCTATCTGACCCCGGCCATGCTGCTGATCGACGTCGACGGATCGCTCCCGCCCGCTCAGCTCGGTCCCAAGGGCGCGAAGCTGGCGGCGCAGACCATCCGCCGCATGGGGCTCAGCGGCTCGATCGGCATCGACCTGCCCACTATGAACAACAAGGATGAGCGGATGATCGCCGCCGCGCAGATCGACAAATATCTGCCGCTGCCGTTCGAACGCACGGCAGTGAACGGCTTTGGCTTCCTGCAGATCATCCGTCGTCGCGAACGCGCCAACCTGATGGAGTTGCTGCGCGAAGACTCGGTGCTGACCGCCACCCTGGCGCTGCTGCGTCGGGCCGAGCGGCATGGCGCGGGTGGCCCGGCGACGCTGACGGCTGCGCCCGCGATCATCGACCTGCTCCATGGGCAGCCCGGCTGGATCGAGCAGCTCTCCCGGCGCCGGGGCGGCGCGATCCGCTTGCAGGCGGACGCGGCGCTCACCATATCGGCCGGACATGTCGCCTAAGCCCGCTTCCTGCCCCATCTGCGGCGCAGCCTCGCAGCCTGAAACCCGCCCTTTTTGCGGGCCGGCCTGCCGCGACCGCGACCTGCTGCAATGGCTGGGCGAAGGCTATCGCGTCGCTGGCCCGCCGGCCGATGATTTTGTGCAAAAAAACCGTGACGAGGGGCTGGACAGCCCCTCGGATTGACGCCTATAGGCACGCCTCCATCCGGCGGACGCCCCGCCGAAGACCCCGTGCCCGGGTAGCTCAGTTGGTAGAGCATGCGACTGAAAATCGCAGTGTCGGCGGTTCGACTCCGTCCCCGGGCACCATTTCCTACTTAATGTCTTTTTCGACAGAGTTGCTCGATCCCCACTTGGCTGATCGGCATGCGTCAGGTCGATGATGGCCCCGACTGCGCAGACGACTGTGTGGGGCATCTCCCCTCCATGATTGCCGGAGAGTGGCGCGATGTCGCTGGAAATTCTCTGGCCCGCCTCGTGTCGATCCGGATCGAGCAGGAAAATGTCATGCCGCGCGCCCCTTGCTGTTGCACGACATGATCTGTGTTCATGCGCGGTAGAGGCGGTCCGTCCCTGCTTGCAAGAGCGAGCTGACAAGGCGGCAAAGGCCGGATGGGCGGGGCGGTCGTTGCGAGCGGGCGGCCGCTTACTCCCACTCGATCGTGCCGGGGGGCTTGCTGGTATAGTCGTAGACGACGCGGTTGATGCCCTTGACCTCGTTGATGATGCGGGTCGCGACGCGGCTGAGGAAGGCGGCGTCGAAGGGGTAGATGTCGGCGGTCATGCCGTCGGTCGAGGTGACGGCGCGCACGGCGCAGACGCTGTCATAGGTGCGGTGGTCGCCCATCACGCCGACGGTGCGGACCGGCAGCAGCACGGCAAAGGCCTGCCAGATCGCGTCGTAGAGGCCGGCGCTGCGGATTTCCTCCAGATAGATGGCGTCCGCCTTGCGCAAGATGTCGCAGCGTTCCTTGGTGACTTCGCCGGGGATGCGGATGGCGAGGCCCGGGCCGGGGAAGGGGTGGCGGCCGACGAAAATGTCGGGCAGGCCCAGTTCCTTGCCCAGCACGCGCACTTCGTCCTTGAACAGTTCGCGCAAGGGCTCGACCAGCTTCATGTTCATGCGCTCGGGCAGGCCGCCGACATTATGGTGCGACTTGATCGTGACGGACGGGCCGCCGGTGAAGCTGACCGATTCGATGACGTCAGGATAGAGCGTGCCCTGCGCCAGGAAATCGGCGCCGCCGATCTTCGCGGCTTCCTCCTCGAACACGGCGATGAATTCGCCGCCGATGAACTTGCGCTTCTTTTCCGGGTCGGTGAGGCCGGCGAGGCCGCCCAGGAACCGCTCTTCCGCATTCACATGCACCAGGCGGATGCCATAATGTTCGCGGAACAGGCTGACGACCTGCTCTGCCTCGCCCAGGCGCATCAGCCCATGGTCGACGAACACGCAAGTCAGCTGGTCGCCGATCGCTTCGTGGATGAGCACGGCCGCCACGGCCGAATCCACGCCGCCGGACAGGCCGCAGATCACCCGGCCTTCCCCTACCTGCTCGCGAATTTCGGCGATCTTGGTCGCGCGGAATTCGGCCATGGTCCAGTCGCCCGCCAGGCCGCAGACATGCCGCACGAAATTGGCGAGCAGCTTGGCGCCATCGGGCGTGTGGACGACTTCCGGATGGAATTGCGTGGCGTAGAAGCGCTTGGCCTCATTCGCGGTGATCGCGTAGGGCGCGCCTTCGCTGACCGCGACGACTTCGAAGCCAGGCGCCAGCTGCGTGACCTTGTCGCCATGGCTCATCCACACCTGGTGGCGCTCGCCCTCCGTCCACAGCCCGTCGAACAGGGCGCATTCCTTCTTCACTTCGATGAAGGCGCGGCCGAACTCGCCGCTTTCGCCGCCTTCGACATTGCCGCCCAGCTGCTGCATCATCGTCTGCTGGCCGTAGCAGATGCCCAGGATCGGAATGCCGGCGTCGAAAAAGGCCTGGGGCGCGCGGGGGCTGTCTTCCCACATGACCGACGAGGGCCCACCCGACAGGATGATGCCCTTGGGCTTCAGCCGGTCAAAGGCTTCGGCGGCATTGTTGAAGGGGGCGATTTCGGAATAGACGCCCGCTTCGCGCACGCGCCGGGCGATGAGCTGCGTCACCTGGCTGCCGAAATCCACGATGAGGATATTATCCTGAAGGGGCAGCGTCATCGAATCGCCTTTATGTCGAACGGTGGAAGGGATTCGCGCCCGGTTAGTCGTCCCTTGGGCCGTTGTCCAGTTGCGCGGGACCGATCAGGGCGCATGCGCATCCTCTCGCCCGCGCCCCGCCGCCTCGCCGAGCAGCGCCGCCCCCGCCAGCACCAGCGCGGCGATCAGGAACGCGCTGCCGATGAAGGGCAGGGCGGGGCGGGGCCCCACCGACAGCGAATAGACGGCGCCGAAGAAGAGCGGCGAAACGATGCCGGCGATCGCGCCGACGCTGTTGTTCGCGCCCTGCAGCTGGCCCTGCTCGCTTTCGGAAACGCGGCGAGTCATCAGCGACTGGATGGTCGGCATGGCAAGGCCCCAGAGCGCGTTGGGGAACATGGCGGCGACGAAGAGCCAGCCGGTGGGCGCCAGACCCATTGCCGCCACGCCCAGAGCGCCGAAGGACAGGCCGACGACCATCGTGCGCCGATCGCCGATCCGCTTGACCACCGGGCCGACGAGCAGGCCCTGCACGCCCATATCCATCAGGCCGACCAGCGCCAGCAGCGTGCCCACCTGCCACGCGCCCCAGCCATAGCGGTCGCCGGCATAGAGGACGAAGACGGCGGAGAAGAGATGATGGGCGAAATAGAGCAGGAAATTGACGCCGGCGAGGCTGGAGAGCTCCGGGTGGGAGCGCAGCAGCCGCAGCGCCCCGAACGGATTGGCGCGCCGCCAGCTGAAAGCCATGCGCTTTTCCGGGGCAAGTGATTCGGGCAGCACCACCAGCCCATAGAGGAAAGCCAGGCCAGAGAGGCCCGCCGCCGCCCAGAAGGGTGCGCGCAGCGAAATTTCGCCCAGCACGCCGCCCAGCAGCGGACCGGCGACGAAGCCCGCGCTGAACGCCGCGCCGATCAGGCCATAGCCGCGCGCGCGTGCTTCGGGCGGGGTGATGTCGGCCATATAGGCGAAGGCAGAAGTGAAGCTGGAGGAAGTGACGCCCGCGAGGATGCGGCCCACCGCCAGCCACCAGAGACTGGGCGCCAGCGCCATCAGCACATAATCGAGCGCGAGGCCCGCGACCGAGACGAGAATGACCGGCCGCCGCCCGAACCGGTCCGACAGGGAGCCGATGACGGGTGAACAGAGAAACTGCATCCCGGCCCAAAGAGCGACGAAGAGGCCGTTCCACATGCCCGCGCTGGCATTGGAGCCGGCCAGCCGCTCGATCAGCTGCGGCAGCACCGGGATGACGATGCCCATCGACATGACGTCGAGCAGGGCCGTCACCAGAATGAAGAGAATCGCGGCGGTGCGACGGGATGGGGCTGGCGCTGGCGCGGTCATGGCGCGGGGCTATCGCTGCGGCGCGTGAATGGAAAGGTCGTCGCGGCGAAGTTCACAGTGTCGTCGCGCTTTTTGGCCCGGAAGCGCCCGCTTTGCGCCCGGTATGCGACAGCGAAGCGACACGGACGCGACAGCGAGGCGACAGGCGGGTTGCGGCGACGCGCGCTCGATTGTGTGCCTGCACGACGACGAAGCGGCGGGCCTGAGTCGCACTGGCTGGCAGCGCGCGGGATAGGAGGCGAGCAGGTGGACATCGATCAGGATAGATCAGCAAATCTCCAACTTTGGAAGGCCTGTAGACGAGGGAGGCGGGGAGAACGCCGGCTCGGCGTGTCGCACATACCGGATAAGCGAACGGCGCGGTGTGAAGGGCGAAATATTGCTCGGGACAGCGGTCAAGGAGCGGTCGCGGTAGGGATTCCTGCGTTCGCGGCCTGTGCCGATCTCCCTCATCCAAAGCTGCCCGGGTGCTTGAAACGGGCGAAGAATGTCCGTGCCTGGTCGACGTGAACGTCCATTGCGACTGGTCGATGTAACCAGGCCCCGCGCTTTGGCGAAAGTGAAGAGGACTGCGTTCCACTCCTGCCGGTCAGCCCGTCTCGCTCCAGACGCGCATATGGCCGCCAATAGGTATCCATCATGATGTGCCGCCCGCCAATCCGCCTCAGGCATCGCATAGCAAGGCTCGCGGCCGTCGCCGCCTTGTCATCGAGCCTCGCGCCGGCAGCATGGGCCGCGCCACAGCCATCGACTCATTCGACCACGACCTACCACAAGGTGCAGATCGATGGCGTCGGGGTCTTCTATCGCGAAGCGGGCCCAAAGGACGCGCCGACCATTATTTTGCTGCATGGGTTCCCGACGTCGTCCCGGCAATATGAGGCGTTGATCCCATTGCTGGCCACCCGCTATCACATCATCGCGCCAGACTATCCGGGCTTTGGGCAAAGCGATGCGCCCGATCCCTCGCTATTTCCCTATACATTCGACCATCTCGCGAAGGTGATGGACGATCTGCTCGTCCGCCTGAAGATCGACCGCTACAGCCTCTACATTCACGATTACGGCGCGCCGGTCGGTTTCCGCCTGATGCTGGCGCATCCCGAGCGCCTGCACGCGCTTATCACCCAGAATGGCAATGCCTATCACGAAGGTCTGGGCAAGAAATGGCCCGGCATTGCCCGCTTCTGGGCCGACCCGAAAGCGCATCCGGAGATCGTCGACACCTTCTTGTCATTCGAAACGACGATGCAGCGTCATATCGCCGGCAGCGCGCATCCCCAGCGCTATGATCCGCAGGCGTGGCTGGACGAATATGCGCACCTGTCGAAACCGGGACAAAGAGCGATCCAGTCGGCGTTGCTGCACGACTACCGAACCAACGTCGCGGCCTATCCGCAGTGGCAGGCGTGGCTTCGCGACCATCAGCCGCCGACCCTGGTCGTGTGGGGAGCCAATGACCCGTCCTTCGTTGCGGCCGGTGGCGCGGCCTTCAGGAAGGATGTCCCCGATGCCGAAATCCACCTGCTCGACGCAGGCCACTTCGCGCTCGACGAGAAAACCGACGACATCGCCGGGCTGATTCTCGATTTCATGGCGCGACACCCGGACTGATCGGGGGCGCCGCGCCATGGATCAGCCGGAGCGCCCTACCGCAGTTCGTGCTGCCACCTCCCTTTGTTTGGGTGAAAGAGGGTGTCCGCCATCCCGTCTGTCGGTTGCTGTCTTCCCCCAACTCAGGACAAAGGATGGGGCGCTAGCCTGTGCCCGGCTGCCTCCATCAGGGACGACGCCGGGCACAGGGCTTATGCCTGGGGCTCGCCCTTTTCCGGCAGGATTTCCTCGACGATGACCGGAGCGACGGCGGCCATGGGCGCTGGCGCGGCGGCGCCCTTGACCAGGGCGTCGAGGCTGGAGCCGTCGAGGCCGAGTTCCTTCATCAGGCCGTCGATCACTGGCGCCTGGGCGCGGTAGCGCAGCGCCGCCGATACGGCCGCATTGGCGAGATTCTGGTCGCCGCCCGCCACGCCATCCGCGCCGCCACCGCCATGGCCGGTAAGACCATCGACCTGAACGATGCGGATCGAATCGATCGCTTCCATCGGCTTGGCCGCTTCGCGCACCAGGTCGGGCAGGACCTTGAGCAGCGCCATCTTGGTCTGGAGCGAGACCTGGTCGGAGGAGAGGATGTTGGCCGCTTCATTGACGGCGCGCTGGCCCGCCGCTTCCACTTCGAAGCGGACGCGATCGGCGTCGGCGCGCAGCTTGGCGGCTTCGGCCTCGCCCTCGGCGGCGAGACGCATGGCTTCGGCGCGGTCGGCCGCCGCCTGCTTCTCGGCCTCCGCCTCGACCCGGACCTGGATCGCAGCGCGTTCCGCTTCGCGCGCGGCGTCGATCAGTTCGATGCGCTTGGCGCGTTCGGCGACTTCGGTGGCGCGGGACGTCTGCACCTGCTCTTCGGCGGCCACGGCCTTGGCCCGCGCCTCGTCGGCTTCGGCCCTAGCCTGGCTTTCCTGGCGGCTCTTGTTCTGGACCGCGATCTGCTGTTCCTGGCGCGCGAGTTCGAGCGCCTGTTCCTGCGCGATACGCGCCTGCTTGACGGTGCGGTCGGCCTCGATCTGCTGGCTGTCGACCAGCTTCTTCGCCTCGATCCGCGCCTGATCGGCCTCCTGGCTGCGCAGCGCCTGCTCGCGCGCGACTTCGGCCGCCTGCTCGGCGCGGCGCATCTCCACCTCGCGCTCCTGCTCCAGCCGCGCAAATTCGGTGTCGCGCGCGATGATCATCGACTGGCGCTCGGCCTCCAGATTCTTGGTCTCGATCTGGACGCGGGTTTCCTGCTCGATGTCGTTGCGGGTCTTCTTGCGCAGCTCGATCTGTTCGGTGAGCTTGGTCAGGCCCTCGGCGTCGAAAGCGTTGTTCGCGTTGAAATGCTCGATCGAGGTCTGGTCGAGACCGGTCAGCGACACGCTTTCCAGCTCAAGGCCGTTCATGGCGAGATCGACCGAGGAGACCTGCTGCACCTTCTGCACGAATTCGCTGCGCTGTTCGTGCAGCTGGTTCATGGTCATGCCGGCGGCGACCGAACGGAGCGCGTCGACGAACTTGCCTTCGACCAGTTCCTTGAGCGCTTCGGGGTTCATGGTGCGCATGCCCAGCGTCTGCGCGGCGATCGCGATCGACTGCGCATCGGGCTTCACGCGGACGTAGAATTCGGCCTTCACGTCGATGCGCAGGCGGTCCAGCGTGATCAGCGCGTCGGCATTCTTGCGTTCCACGGCAAGGCGGACGGTGTTCATGTTGACCGGCATGGTTTCGTGGAAGATCGGCAGCACCAGCGCGCCGCCGTTCATCACCACCTTCTCGCCGCCGAAACCGGTGCGCACGAAGCCGATTTCCTTGGATGCGCGCTTGTAGAGGCGCGCGATGACGATGCCGAGCACGATGAGGACGAGCAGGCCGCTGCCCGCGATCATCGCATAGGGCAGGACGGAGACGCTGTCCTGCACGACGGGAAGGTTCATGACATACTCTCCTCAGAGACGGGGCAGATAATGGTCGCCATGGGATATGGCGCGGAAGATGTGGCTTTCTCGGCGGACGAGCAGGATCGTCTCGCCCTCCTCCAGCCGGGCGCCATCGCTGTCGGGCTCCACCATGACATAATGATGCTGGCCATGAGGGTCCTCGACCCGGGCGCGGGCGGGCGAGCCGGCGCTGGCGTGGCCGGTGACGATGGTGGCGTGGCTGCCGACCAGATGGTCGAGCGGGATGGCGGTGCTGTGGTCGCGCGGCAGCAGCGGCGCGAGCAGGCGTGCGGCAAGGCCGGTCGCTGGCAGCGCCAGCACGGCCGCGGCCGGCACTGCGATCCAGGGCGACAGCATGGCGCCGACTAGATCATGCGCGGCCTGCTGGCCCAAAAGCCCAAGGACAGAGAAGGCGGTGAGGAAGATGGCGATCAGCGCCAGCAGCGGCAGCCGGCCAAAGCCGAGCCAGCCCAGCAGGTCAGCGTCGCCATCCAGATCGAGATCGGCGTCGCCCCCCAACCCCAGCGCCTGGACGACGCCGATCACCAGCATCAGCGCGAAGGCCGACACGAAGACGATATTCTCCGGCGCGAAGAGAAAGCCCGACACCCCAACCCCCTGATTCGGGGGCGATGCTAGCCCAGCTTCGGGAACGCCGACAGCAAAACCGGATGCGGGTCAGCGCGAAACCAGGTCGCGGCTCAAATAGACCTGGGCAACCCGCCCGTCGCGGCCGATCGTGCAGGTGAAGCGGCGCGTCTCGCCGCTGGTGGCGCGATAGCCGGCGCGCTGTTCGACTTCGCCGTCGATATTATAGCCGCCATCGGCTCCGGCAACGGGGCTGGCCATGGTGCGGATTTCGGCATAGCCGCCGCCGGCCTGCTGCGCCTCGTCGCGGGCGGCGCGGGCGCAGGCGTCGGTCATGGCGTCGTCCTGCGCGGCGATGTCGGAAAAATCGCCCTCATCGACGGGCGCGGGCGCATCCGCCACGTCGGCGCCATAGTCGGTGCCGGCGCTGGGCGGGGGCGCATCATATTCGCCGCCGGTGATGGGGTCGCGAACCTTGCGGTCCTTCGAGAGGGAATTGGCGACGATCGCCACGGCGCCGACCAGCGCGGCGACGCCGATCGCGTCGCCCACGCCAAAACCGTCGTCGCCATGGCGATGATGGTGCCGGTCCCAGCCCCGATCATATCCACGGTCCCAGCGTGGCCGCGCCTCGGCCGCGCTGACGCTGCCCAGCATCAGCCCCGCGCTTACCAGCGCTCCGGTCATCCAGCGTGCCTTGGTTCCGATCATGCTCATTCGCCTCCTGCGACAGACGGAGCCATAAAGCGGGCCGGCTGTCCAGTGGCTGAACGCGGGGCGGCCGAACGGGGCGCGGCGGGCTTCGCCTCGATCGCCAGACCGGTGAAATGCGCGGCGAAGGCGTAGCTGTCGGCATATTCGTCGATCAGCTTGTCGACCGGCTTGCCCGCGCCATGCCCGGCGCGGCGCTCGACGCGCAGCAGGCGCGGGCGCGGCCCGAGGTCGGCGGCCTGGAGCGCGGCGGCATATTTGAAGCTGTGCGCGGGCACCACCCGATCATCGGTGTCGGCGGTGGAGACGAGAATGGCGGGATAGTCCGTTCCCCCCATTATGTTGTGATAGGGCGAATAGCCGTAGAGCAGCGGGAAATCCTTCGCGTCGGCGGGCGATCCATAATCGTCGACCCAGTAGCGGCCGGCGGTGAAGCGGTCGAAGCGCAGCATGTCCATCACCCCGACCGCCGGCAGCGCCGCAGCGAAGAGATCGGGCCGCTGGTTCACCACCGCGCCGACCAGCAGCCCGCCATTGGAGCGTCCTTCGATCGCGAGGCCGTCGGGCGGGGTGAAGCCATTGGCCTTCAGATATTCGGCTGCGGCGATGAAGTCGTCGAACACATTCTGCTTGTTGGCGCCGCGCCCCGCCTCGTGCCAGGCCTTGCCGAATTCGCCACCGCCACGCAGATTGGCGATGGCATAGACGCCGCCCTGCTCCAGCCAGGCCATGCGCGTTGCCGAATAGCCGGGCGTCAGCGATATGTTGAAGCCGCCATAGCCGTAGAGAATGGTCGGCGCGGCGATGGCGTGGTCCGCCAGCGCCTTCTTGCGCAGGATGGTGAGCGGGATCATCGTTCCGTCCTTCGACGGGTAGACGCGCTGTTCTATGCCATAGTCATCGGGGTCGAAGGGCAGGTCGGGCCGGGCGAACAGCTGATATTGGCGGGTCGCCGTGTCGAAGCGGTAGATGCTTGCCGGAGTCACGAAGCCCGAGAAGCTGAAAAAGGTTTCCGGGTCGCCGGCGCGGCCGCCGAAACCCGCCGCCGTGCCAAAGCCGGGCAGCGGCACGTCGCCCACCTTGCGCCCGTCCAGCTCCACCAGTTCGGCGACGGTCTGCGCGCCGTTCATATAGGCCAGGATCATGCGGTCGCCGACCAGCGCGCCCCCCGCCAGCGTTTCGGCGCGTTCGGCCACGATTTCGGTCGCGGCGCGCCGGGGACGGGCGGCGTCGAGCGTCACCACCCGCATATGCGCGGCGCGCTGGTCGGTGAGGAAATAGAGGAGGGACCCGCGGCTGCCGATCAGCCGCCAGTCATTGGCCGGTCCGCGGATCAGGCGCCGGGGCGTCGCCGGGCCGCCGGTGAGTTCGGCGACATGGATTTCCCGGCGCGGATCGATCCCTTCGAACGAGCTGATGACCAGCCAGCGCCCGTCGCCCGTGACCTGCGCCTGATGGCTGAGCCGCGGCCGGTCGGGCGTGGCGTAGATCAGCTGGTCCTGCGCCTGCGGCGTGCCGATGCGGTGATAATAGAGGCTTTGGCCAAGGTTGGTCGAGCGGAAGGCCTCGCCCGCCTGGGGCGCGGCAAAGCGCGAATAGAAAAAGCCTTCGCTGCGGCCGTCCCAGGCGGTCTGGGAAAATTTCACCCATTGCACCGCGTCGTCCAGCGTCCGGCCGCTGTCGACGTCGATCAGGCGCAGCGTGCGCCAGTCGCTGCCCGCATCCTGCACGGCATAGGCGAGATATTTGCCGTCGGGCGAGGGCGCCCATTCGGCCAGCGCGCTCGCCCCGTCGCCCGGCCAGCCATTGGGGTCGAGCAGCAGCCGCTGCGGTCCCGCCAGGCCTTCGCGGACATAGAGCGGGGTCTGGTTTTCCAGACCCTTGTTATAGCCATAGAAATAGCGGCCGCCCGCCTTGCGCGGCACGGTGTAGCGGCCATGGGCGAAGAGCGCCTGCAGCCGGGCCTTGAGCGCATCGCGCCCCGGCAGCGCGTCGAGATAGCGGCGGGTAAGCGCATTTTCCTGCGCCACCCAGTCGCGCACCGCCGGATCTGCCCGCAGGTCGTTTTCGAGCCAGCGATAGGGATCGGCCACCTGGACGCCGAAATGATCCTCCACCAGGTTCAGCCGCCGCGCGGCGGGATAGCGCAGGGCGTCGCTGCCCGCGGTGATCGCCGCTTCCTCCGGCAGGGCGCGGGCGATCGCCGGTGCGGCGGCCAGCCAGAGCGGCAGCAGGATCAGGGCGGCGAGGCGCATCCTCTCTTCGATGCTCTTTTCGTTGCAAATGGAACAGGCCGCGTCTCCCTAGGGAAACGCGGCCTGCCGGTAAAGCATCCGGTCCCGCGACGCAGGACCGGCGATGATCAGGCGGCTTCGAACTCGTCCGCGTCGGCGCCCTGGACCGGACCGGAATCCTGACCCTTGGCGTCGACGTCGCGGTCGACCAGTTCGATGATCGCGACCGGGGCGGCGTCTGACGCGCGGAAGCCGGCCTTGATCACGCGGGTATAGCCGCCGTTGCGATCCTTGTAACGTTCGGCCAGCACGTCGAACAGCTTGGCGAGCTGGACGTCGTCCTGCAGGCGCGACTGGGCCAGACGACGATTGGACAGGCCACCCTTCTTGGCGAGGGTGATCAGCTTTTCGACATAGGGGCGCAGTTCCTTGGCCTTGGCGGTGCCGGTCAGGATCTGCTCATGCTTGATGAGCGAAGCGGCCAGGTTGCGCAGCAGGGCGGTGCGATGACCGGCGCTGCGCTGAAGCTTACGATGACCGATTTTGTGACGCATGTGACTTTCCTTCGTTCGTTAAGGGGCCGTGTGAGGTACCCCAGACCAGGCGGTGTTCAGGGCCACCGCCCAATAGCCCCATTCCGTTCGTGCTGAGTAGGGACTGAGCGAAGTCGAAGGCCGTATCGAAGCACTTCGCGCCGCGCTCAGTCCTTCGATACGCCGCTTCGACAAGCTCAGCGGCTACTCAGGACGAACGGTAATCAATCAACCCAGCAGCTCCTGTTCGAGCTTCTTGGCCATTTCCTCGATATTTTCCGGCGGCCAGCCGGGGATGTCCATGCCCAGGCGCAGGCCCATGGACGACAGCACTTCCTTGATTTCGTTCAGCGACTTGCGGCCGAAATTGGGGGTGCGCAGCATCTCGGCTTCGGTCTTCTGGACCAGGTCGCCGATGTAGATGATGTTGTCGTTCTTGAGGCAGTTGGCCGAGCGGACCGACAGTTCCAGTTCGTCCACCTTCTTGAGCAGATAGCGGTTGATCTGGTTGGCGTCGCTTTCGCCTTCCGAAGCGGCGGCGCCAGCGGCATGGCCGGTGGCGGGCGCAGCGGCGGGCAGCGCGTCCTCGAAGTGGACGAACAGCTGGAGCTGGTCCTGCAGGATGCGGGCAGCATAGGCCACCGCGTCTTCCGGCGTGACGGTGCCGTCGGTTTCCAGCGTCAGCGACAGCTTGTCATAGTCCAGTTCCTGGCCGACGCGGGTGTTGTCCACCTTGTAGGCGACCTGGCGCACCGGCGAGTAGAGCGCATCGACCGGGATGAGGCCGATCGGCGCATCGGCCGGACGGTTGGCGACGGCCGGGACATAGCCCTTGCCGACGTCGGCGGTCAGTTCCATGTTGAGCGTGGCGCCCTGGTCCAGGTGACAGATCACCAGGTCGGGGTTCATCACTTCGATGTCGCCCACGACGCTGATGTCGCCGGCCTTCACCACGGCGGGGCCGGTGGCGGACAGCTGCAGCCGCTTGGGGCCTTCGCCCTCCATCTTCAGCGCGACCTGCTTGATGTTGAGGACGATGTCGGTCACGTCCTCGCGCACGCCGGCGAGCGAGGAGAATTCATGCAGGACATTCTCGATCTTGATCGAGGTGACCGCCGCGCCCTGAAGCGAGGACAGAAGAACCCGGCGCAGCGCGTTGCCGAGCGTCAGGCCGAAACCGCGCTCCAGCGGCTCGGCAACGAAGGTCGCCTTGCGCTTGCCGTCGCCCGACGCCTTGATCTCGAGGCTGCTGGGCTTCTTCAATTCCTGCCAGTTCTTCATGTTGACAGTCATGTATTTCCCCTGGGGATGGGCCGAAACGCTGTGAAATCCTGAACCCGGCAGGACGTTCCGGCGATGCAAACGGGCAAAACGGGCGACGCGTCCGCCGCCCGCCAGTCACGGCGCGATGCGATTAGACGCGGCGACGCTTGGACGGACGCACGCCATTGTGCGGGATCGGCGTGACGTCGCGGATCGAGGTGATGTGGAAGCCCACGGCCTGCAGCGCGCGCAGGGCCGATTCACGGCCCGAACCCGGACCCTTCACTTCGACTTCCAGGGTGCGCACGCCATGTTCGGCGGCCTTGCGGCCAGCGTCTTCGGCGCAGACCTGCGCGGCGTACGGGGTCGACTTGCGGCTGCCCTTGAAGCCCATCATGCCAGCCGAGGACCAGCTGATCGCATTGCCCTGGGCGTCGGTGATGGTGACCATCGTGTTGTTGAAGCTGGCGTTGACGTGCGCGACGCCGGCCGAGATGTTCTTGCGTTCGCGGCGCTTGATGCGCTGGGGTTCGCGTGCCATTGTTTAGCTCTTCCTACAAAATCTGGTTACGCAGGAGGCGTCTCGCTTGGGGAGAGCTGCCTCCGGCGGAGTAATTCGTCCCCCGGACGAATTACTTCTTCTTGCCGGCGATCGGCTTTGCCTTGCCCTTGCGGGTGCGCGCATTGGTGTGCGTGCGCTGGCCGCGGACCGGCAGGCCCTTGCGATGACGCAGGCCGCGATAGCAGGCCAGATCCATCAGGCGCTTGATGTTCATCGCGGTTTCGCGACGCAGATCGCCTTCGACGGTGTGGTCGGCGTCGATGGCTTCGCGGATCTGCAGGACTTCGGCGTCCGACAGGTCCTGAACGCGGCGGCTGTGGTCGATGCCCAGCTTGTCGGCGATGTCGACGGCGGTCTTGCGGCCGATGCCGTGGATGTAGGTGAGCGCGATGATCACGCGCTTGTTGGTCGGGATGTTAACACCCGCAATACGTGCCATGGTAATCTATTCTCCTGCTCCACAGGGCCGCTTTCGCCGCCCTATCTCAAAGCGTCCGGGCCATGCTTCCCTGGCGAGGAAAAATGGCCGATTTCCTATTCCCCTAGACGCAAAAAAGACGGCCAGTGCAGAAAGCACTGCCGCTCGCCAGCGTGTTGGGGAGGGTCGCCATTAGCGATTCGAGGGGGGCGAGTCAACCGCGTGGGCCCGGTTCCACGCGGATTTCGAAGAGTTTGGGCCAGTTCTTCCCCGTGACGAAGACTCGGTCGCCCGCCGCATCATAGGCGATGCCGTTCGCGACCGCTTCGGTGTCAGTGACTCCCGCCTTGGCGCGCAGCGGTGCGAGGTCGATCCAGTCGATGACCGCCCCGCTCGACGGGTCGATCCGCGCAACCTTCGTTTCATACCAGATATTGGCCCAGATTTCACCGCGCACATATTCCAGCTCGTTGAGCCGCTCGACCGGACGGCCGTTCCAGGTGACGGTGATGCGCCGATCTTCGGTCAGGCTGTCGGGATCGAGAAAGCGCAGCTGCGCGGTGCCGTCGCTCATGATGAGGTGGCGGCCATCCTGCGTCAGCGCCCAGCCTTCGCCTTCATAGCGGAACTCGCCCTTGGGCGCGAAGTCGGCGAGGGACCAGATGAAACCGCGGCGGTGCCGCCAGGTCAGGCTGATCAGCCGGTCCTTCCAGTTGACGATGCCCTCGCCGAAATAGGGCGGATCGACGATGCGCCGCTGCAGCACCTTGCCGCTCTTGAGCGCGACCTTGCGAATGTCCGACTGGCCCTCCAGCCCCGTGCTCTCATAGAGGGCGCCGTCGAGATAGAAGAGGCCTTCGGTGAAGGCGGTCGGATCATGCGGATAGGTGTTGACCAGCGTCCAGGGCGTATCGGCCCGGGCGGGCGCGGCGACGGCCAGGATGGCGAGCAGCGCCAGCAGCGCGCGCTTCATACCGCCGCCTCGCCCGCGATCGCGGCGGCGAGCCAGTCGGGCAGCAGCGCCGGGTCCAGCCCCTCGACGCGGCGCAGCTCGATCGACAGGCCGGCGTCGGGCAGGACGGCGCGCTGGCGCTTCGCGTCCGCCTGGTCCAGCGGCACCGCGACCAGGCGGCGGCTCACCTTGTTGCGATAATGCATGCGCGCGGTGTTTTCCTGCCCGACATAGCAGCCCTTGTCATAATCGACGCCGCTTAGCTCCTGCGCATTGGCTTCCAGCCATAGGATCTGGTCCTGGCCCAGTTCCTCCACCCCTTCGAACACGCCCAGGGCAAGGCGATGTGCGCGAAAGGCGGCGGATGCGTCGCCTTCGCCGGGCGGGGCGAGCCAGCGCGCGCCCAGCGCGGGCAGACGCGGGTCATGCGGCTTGTCCGCCGCATCGAGCGACCAGTGGACCGCCAGTGCTTCGTCCCGCGCGATCGTCACCTTGCGGCGCAGGCGATAGAGGGTGAGGCGCCGCGCCAGCGCGTCGGCCTGGCTCGCCTCACAATCGATCAGCACATCGTTGCCCTGATCCTCATCTCCGGCGCCCCAAAGGATGAAATCGAACAGCGCCTTGCCCTGCGGCGAGAGAAGGCCGGTCCAGCGCGGATTATCCGCGCGGAGCGTCAGCACGTCGCGCGTCAGCAACCCCTGGAGGAAGGGCCGCGCCTCCTCCCCGGAAATTCTCAGGATCGCGCGGTCGGTGAGGGTGGTGCCGGTCATCGGCTTTAGGTAGGACGGCGACAGGACGAAGCCAAGCCGTTCGCGCGGCGACAGCAGACAGGAATTTGCCATGACCCAGACTTTCGACATGATCCTCAAGAACGGCACCGTTCATACGCCCGGCGGCGCGGAGCAGGTCGATGTGGGCGTGCGCGGCGGCAAGGTGGCGGCGATCGGCGCAAGCCTGGGCGATGCGGGCGAGGTGATCGATTGCACGGGACTCGACGTGCTGCCCGGCTGCATCGACAGCCAGGTCCATTTCCGCGAGCCGGGGCTGGAGCATAAGGAGGATCTGGAATCGGGCAGCCGCGCCGCGGTGATGGGCGGCATCACCGCCCTGTTTGAAATGCCCAACACCAATCCCAATACCGACACTGCCGAACGGGTGCATGACAAGCTGAAGCGCGCGCATCATCGCATGTGGTGCGACCATGCCTTCTATGTCGGCGCGACCGCCGACAATGCCGAGCAGCTGAAGGAGCTGGAGCGCATTCCCGGCACGTCGGGCGTCAAGATCTTCATGGGCGCGTCGACCGGCAGCCTGCTGGTGGACGACGACGACGCGCTGTCCCGCGTGCTGGCGAGCGGGACCCGCCGCGTCGCCATCCATGCCGAGGACGAAGCGCGCATGAACGCGCGCAAGGACCTGCGCGTCGAGGGCGATCCGTCGTCCCATCCGGTCTGGCGCGATGACGAAAGCGCGATGATCGCGACCAAGCGGATCATCGCGCTGGCCCGCAAGGCGCGCCGCCGCATCCACATATTGCACGTCACCACCCCGGCGGAGCTGGAATATATCGGCCAGAACAAGGATGTCGCGACGTGCGAGGTGACGCCGCAGCATCTGACCATGGCGGCCGAGGACGTCTATCCGCGCCTTGGCACCTATGCCCAGATGAACCCGCCGATCCGCAGCGCCGCGCATCGCGAGGGCCTATGGTTCTGGCTCAACCAGGGCGTGCCCGACGTGCTGGGCAGCGACCATGCGCCGCACACGATCGAGGAAAAGGCCAAGCCCTATCCCGCCAGCCCCAGCGGCATGCCGGGCGTGCAGACGCTGGTCCCGCTGCTGCTCAACCATGTGGCGCAGGGGCGGCTGTCGCTGCGCCGCTTCATCGAACTGACCAGCGCCGGGCCGCAGCGCGTGTTCGGCCTGGTGGGCAAGGGGCGGATCGCGATCGGCTATGATGCCGATTTCACCGTGGTCGACCTCAAGAAACAATGGACAGTGGGCAAGGATTGGCTCGCCTCGCGCTGCGACTGGTCGCCGTTCGAGGGCGACCAGCTGACCGGCAAGGCGATCGGCACCATCATTCGCGGCCACCGCGTCATGTGGGAAGATGCGCTGGCCAATGCCGCCATCGGCGAGCCGGTGCGGTTCGAAGCGACGCAGTTCAACTGATCGCGATCCGCCGCTCGCTGCGGACCCGGCGGACGGCCTTGCGCTAGGCGGCGGCGGGTCGCCGGCACCGGGCGGCGGCGATGCCGTCGCTGGCGAAGAGGATGAGGCCGATCCAGATCAGGCCAAAGCTGAGCATCTGGCCGGTGCTCAGCCTTTCGCCCAGCAACAGGATGCCGCACAGGAATTGCAGGGTCGGCGCGATATATTGCATCAGCCCCAGCGTCGACATCGGCAGCCGCTGCGCCGCCATGGCGAACAGCACCAGCGGCACGGTGGTGACGCCGCCCGCCAGGATCAGCAGGGCGGTGGTAGGCACATCCTGGCCGAAGCCGATGCCACCATGGCCCGCTTCCCACAGAAGATAGGCGATGGCGAGCGGCGTCAGCAGCGCCGTTTCGACGCCCAGGCCCGTCATCGGCGCGACCGGCGTCAATTTGCGCAGCAGGCCATAGAAAGCGAAGCTGAAGGCGAGCGTCAGGCTGATCCACAAGGTGGTGAGCGCGGACGCGGCCAGGATGGCGACGCCCGCCGCCGCGACCGCGATCGCCAGCAACTGGGCGCGGCGCAGCCTTTCCTTGAGCACCAGCACGCCCAGCAGCACGTTGACGAGCGGATTGAGGAAATAGCCAAGGCTGGCCGCCAGGACATGATTGTCGTTGACCGCCCAGACATAGGTCAGCCAGTTGATCGCGATCATCACCGCCGATCCCGCCAGCGGCAGCACCAGCCGGCGATTGCCCAGCGCGGCGCGGAAGGCGGGCAGCGTGCCGCGCGCGGCCAATATCCCCAGGATCAGCACCAGCGACCAGAGGACGCGCTGGGTCACGATCTCGGTCGGGTCGACATGGTGCAGCAGGCGAAAGAAGAGCGGCAGCAGCCCCCACAGCCCATAGGCGCCGATCGCGGCGAGCAGCCCGCGGCGCGCTTCGGCTTCTGCCTGCGTCAGAAAATGCCTCCGCCCAGAGCCAGGCGCAGCGCGCCGAAGGCGGCGACGAGCAGGCAGAAATATTGTCCGCTCTTCTTCGACGACATGAGGCCGATGAACGCGCCGAACAGGGCCATCGGCACCAGGATCCAGTTGAGCGCGCCCAGCAGCGGCAGCACCGCCGGGATCATGAGGATGAGGGTGACAAGACCGATGAAGCCTGACAGGATGTTGAGCATAGGTCACACATGCCGCCGAACCTGTCCCAGAGCAAGACAGGCGCCCGATGCCAGTCGATCGAAACTGGCCTTTCGCAGAAAAATCGGCAGATTCACCAAAAGTCCTAACGAAAGTTTAACCTTCTCTCTTCATCGCTCATTTACGAAGGAGTGAAGAATGGCCCTGTCCCGATCCGTCTGCATCCTGTCCCTTGCGCTGGCGCTTGCCGCCTGCGGCAAGTCGGACAAGGAGGGTGAGCTTGCCGCGCTCGACGCGCAGCTGACCAACAATGCCGCCGATCCGGCGCTCAAGGGCGCACTCAACGACCCGATCCTGGTCGATCCGCAACTGGTCGGCCAGGCCAATCGCGACGCCGTCCGCCCCGCCGACCGGCCCGCCAATGGCGCGTTGCCGGTGCTGAGCGGCGATGCCGGCAAGGCGCAGGCCCAGGCGGTGCGCCAGGCCGGCGGCAAGCTGCTGTCCGCGCCGGCCCCCAGCACCGGCGAGGCGATGGCGTCGACGGTGACGCTGGGCGCCGTCGCGCGCGAGCAGGCGGCCGCGCGGGGCGGCAATGCGAACTGCGCCAAGGCGCTCAACTATGGCATGGAATGGGCGCAGCGCCTGCCCGACGGGTTCCCGGTCTATCCTGGCGCGCAACTGATGGAGGCCGCGGGCGCGCAGGCGAATGGCTGCACGCTGCGCGCCGTCAGCTTCGTGACGCCGGTGCCGCGCCAGGGGGTGATGGATTATTATTACACGCTCGCCCGCCGCGCCGGCTATGACGGCGAGCACAAGATCATGGGTGGCGACCATGTGCTGGGCGGCACCCGCGCGTCCGACGGCGCGGCCTATTTCATCCTCTTCACCGACGCGCCGGGCGGCCGCACCAGCGTCGACATCATCGCCAACAAGGGACGGTAAGGTCAGCGGCCTTGCGCCTGCAGTGCTGTGGGCCCGCGGCGGGCGACACCGGTGGTCCGGGCGCGCGATAAGCGCATCTCCCCGCTGGCAAGCTGACCAGATACTTGCATCCAGCATCGCTCGGCTGGCTAGCGGCGTTCGTCGGTGAGGCTGGAGTGATCGTGCGCATTGCCGGGCAGGCCCGAAATGAAAAACGCCGCCTCCTGCACGGGGCAGGAAGCGGCGATTTTCTTGGTCGGGACGAGAGGATTCGAACCTCCGACCCCCACACCCCCAGTGTGATGCGCTACCAGGCTGCGCTACGTCCCGACCGGAGGGCGCCCAATAGAGGCATGAACGCGCCGATGCAAGGGCTCAATCGCATCGGATGGCGCATGTCGTCGCAAAGCCTAATCATATTGCCTCTGCCCCCTTGTCTGTGTTAGCCGCCCGCCCTTGATCCGTGGGTGCCCGATGGCGCTCGCGACCGACAGATAACAAGGCAGTCCCACCCATGTTCATTACCCCAGCCTTTGCCCAGACCGCGGGCGGGCAAGCCTCCGGCGCCGGTATCCTGGTGCAGATGGCGCCGCTGGTCCTGATCTTCGTGGTCTTCTATTTCCTGCTCATCCGCCCGCAGCAGAAGAAGATGAAGGAGCATAAGGCCAAGATCGACGCGGTGAAGAAGGGCGATCAGGTCGTCACCGGCGGCGGCCTGGTGGGCAAGGTGGTGCGCGTGGACGACATCTATGCCGATGTCGAACTGGCGCCCGGCATGAAGGTCAAGGCGGTCAAGGCGACGCTGACCGACGTCATCGACCCGATGACCGCCAAGCCCGCGAACGACTGAGCGGCGTCATGCTGAACTTTTCGCGCTGGGCGATCGCCGCGATCCTCCTGCCGCTCCTCATCGGCGTGCTGTGCGCCGTGCCGAGCTTCCTGCCCGATGCGACCGTCGCGAAGCTGCCTGGCTTCATGCAGACGCGTGTCAATCTGGGCCTCGACCTGGCGGGCGGCAGCCATTTGCTGCTGGAAGCCTCGACCCAGGACGTCGCCAAGCAGCGGCTCGTCAACATGGAGGAGCAGGTCCGCACCGAGTTGCGCCGCGGCGATCCGCGCATCGCGATCGGCGATATTTCGAGCCGCGACGGCAAGCTGAGCTTCATGGTCCGCGATCCGGCCCAGGTCGATGCCGCGGTGGAGCGCATCCGTCCGCTCACCCAGGGCGCGGGCCTGACCGGCCAGCGCGACTTCAATGTCGAGGTGGTCAACAGCTCCACCGTCGTCATCACGCCGACCGACGCCGGCATCGACAATGCGGTCAAGAGCGCGATGGAAGTCGCCACCGAAGTGATCCGCAAGCGCATCGACGAAATGGGCACGCGCGAACCCACCATCCAGCAGCAGGGCGACAATCGCATCGTCGTCCAGGTGCCGGGCCTGCAGGATCCCAAGGCGCTCAAGGACCTGCTGGGCCAGACCGCCAAGCTGGAATTCAAGCTGGTCGACACGACCGCCAATCCGTCGGAAGTGGCGCAGGGCCGCGCGCCGGTGGGCAGCGAAGTGCTGCCCTACCCTGCCAACCCGTCGGGCGTGCCGGCCATCGCGGTCAAGCGGCAGGTGATGGTGTCGGGCGAGGATCTGACCGACGCCACCCAGGGCTATGACCAGAATAACCAGGCGATCGTCAACATCCGCTTCAACGGATCGGGTGGGCGCAAGTTCGGCCAGGTGACGTCGCAGAATGTCAACCGCCCCTTCGCCATCATCCTGGACGGCCGGGTGCTGTCGGCACCCAACATCAACGAGCCGATCCTGGGCGGCAGCGCGCAGATCGCGGGCAGCTTCACGGTCGAAAGCGCCAACCAGCTCGCCATCGCGCTGCGTTCGGGCAAGCTGCCGGTCGCGCTCACCGTGGTGGAGGAACGCACGGTCGGGCCGGGCCTGGGCGCCGACTCGATCCGCGCCGGCCTCATCGCCTCGATCATCGCCGTGGTCGCCGTCGCCGCCTTCATGTTCGTGAGCTATGGCCGCTTCGGCGTCTATGCCAATATCGCCGTCGCCATCAACGTGCTGGTGATCCTGGGCGTCATGGGCATTTTGGGCGCCACGCTGACGCTGCCCGGCATCGCCGGCTTCGTGCTGACCATCGGCACCGCGGTCGACGCCAACGTGCTGATCTACGAACGCATCCGCGAGGAAAGGCGGCGCGGCCGCAACGTGGTGCAGGCGATCGAACATGGGTACAAGGAAGCCAGCCGCACCATTTTCGAAGCGAATGTGACGCACGCCATCGCCGGCGGCATCATGCTCGCGCTCGGTTCCGGACCGGTCAAGGGCTTCGCCATCGTGCTGCTGATCGGCATCGCCACCAGCGTGTTCACGGCCGTCACCTTCACGCGCCTGCTGGCCTCGCGTTGGGTCCGCGCCAAGCGCCCGACCGAAATCACGATCTGACGGGGCGGGAGAGACCAACCATGAAACTGCTCAAGCTTGTCCCCGACAACACCAATATCGGCTTCGTCGCGATCCGGAAATGGGCGTTCGCGCTCACCGCGCTGCTGACGGTGCTGGCGATCGGCGCAACCGCCTATAAGGGCCTGAACCTGGGCGTCGACTTCGTCGGCGGCCTGATGATCGAAGCGAAATTCCCGCAGGCGGTGGAAACCGACAGGGTGCGCGCGACGATCGGACGCCTGGGCGTGGGCGAAAGCTCGCTCCAGCAGTTCGGCGATCCCAAGACGGTGCAGATCCGCCTGCCGCTTCCCGAACAGGGCGGCGCGGGGGCGGCCAACGCCGTGGTCGAAAAGACCCGCAATGCGATGACGGCGCAGTTCCCCGGCGTCACCTTCTCCCGCTACGACACGGTGTCGGGCAAGGTGTCGGGCGAGCTGATCCAGAACGGCATCCTTGCGGTGGTGCTGGCCGTGGTCGGCATCGCGATCTTTTCCTGGCTGCGCTACGAATGGCAGTTCGGCGTCTCGACCTTCGTCGCGATCATGCACGACGTGCTGATGACGCTGGGCTTCTTCGCCATCACGCAGCTGGAATTCGACCTCAACATCGTTGCGGCCGTGCTGACGATCGTGGGCTATTCGATCAACGACAAGATGGTGATCGACGACCGCATCCGCGAAAATATGCGCAAATATCGCAAGATGGACATGAAGGCGCTCATCGACCTGTCGGTCAACGAAACGCTGCCGCGCACGGTGATGACGTCGCTGACCATCCTGCTGGCGCTGGGTTCGCTGCTGCTGTTCGGCGGCCATGTGCTGCGCGGCTTCACCGCGGCGATGATGCTGGGCGTGATCGTGGGCACCTATTCTTCCATCTACGTGTCGTCTTCGCTGTTGATTTCGCTGGGCCTCACGCCGCAGGCGTCGGAGAAGAAAGCTGCGAAGGCGGGCCTCGCCGCCCAGGCCGAGCGCGTCGGGCCGCGCGACGACGGGGCGCGACCCTGACCGATTCGGGCATCAAGCTGCGCCGCGACGACAGCGGCCAGGGGCCGATCGTCACCGGCTTCCAGGGGCGCGGCTTTCGCGTCCGCGACGATGTCTTCCCGGGCGGCCTGTTGCTGAGCCCGGTGCGGGCGATGGCCTGGAGCGACGCGCCGGCGGCCGATGCGCTGACGCAAGCGGCCTTTGGCGACTTGCTGGACCTCGATCCGGCGCCCGAATTCCTGCTGCTGGGCACCGGCGCAGGGCTGCGCCAGCCGCCGCGCGCGATGGTGCGCGCGCTGGAGGAGCGGGGCATCGGCGTCGAGGCGATGGACAGCCGCGCCGCCGCCCGCGCCTGGGGCGTGCTGCGCGCCGAGGAACGCTGGATCGTCGCGGCGCTGCTGCCGCTGTGATGCTGGCGCGGCGATTACCCAGCGGCTAACGGCGCTCCCAGCGCAACCGCATCCTCCCCCTGAGGGGGAGGTGGCTGGCCAAAGGCCAGACGGAAGGGTGTCGCCGGACCCCGCCGGCCTATGCTCCGCGCGCAACACCACTCCTGCCAGGGGAAAATGCACGCCAGCGACCAGGTTGGACGGAATAAGCTCTTCGACGTTCTGGCAGAGTTAACCTGATCGCCGCAAACAAGACTGAGCTGCCATCCAGCGCCCAGCTTCAACCGCGCTTTTCCACCCCAGGTCACCGGCAAAAAAAAGGGCCGCTCCCGCTGGGGAACGGCCCTTCTTCCTGCCTTGCCGCTGATCAGAAGCGGAATTTCAGGCTTGCGCGATAGCTTTGATATTCGACGTCGCTGCGCCAGGCGGTGGTGTCCGCCGACAGGCTGATGTCGACATTGCCGGTGGTGACCGTCAGGCCGCCGCCGATCTCCGCCCAATTCTTGTCCTGGCCGCCGAGCGCAAAGGGCGCCAGCGGGCCGGTGCCGCCGATCAGGTTCGCCTGGAGGAAGGCGGGCTGGTCGCGGAATTCATGGACATAATTGGCGGTCAGATAGGGGCGGAAGCCGCCCCGGTCCGCCTTGACGGTGGCGCCCAGGCGGCCCTGCGCGCTCTGGATCGCGTGGCGATGGATGACCAGCGCCGCGTCGCCGCCATATTCGGCCAGATTGCCCGAGCTGATATAGGCGCCGCGCAGCGCCGCGCGCGGCACGATGCTGAAGCCGTCGTCGCCCAGCGCCTTGCTGAGGCCGATCTCACCCGACAGCGCCAGTTCCTGGTCGCTGCCATAGAGGGTGTAGGGCGTCGCGCCGACCGCGAAGGCGCGGCGCGAGCGTGTCGCCATCGTGCCCGCGCTGCCGACCGCGTCCAGCTTCAGCCCGCCCAGGTCGAACGCGCCATAGACCGTGCCCTGATAGAGGCGCGCCCGGCCCCAGTCGCTGGCGGCGGTGTTGCCCTTGACCTCGCTGAAGGAGGCCGACAGGCCGACCACGCCGGTCTCGCTAAAGGCCTTTTCGACGCCCAGCGCGACATACCAGCCGTCGAACTTGTCGCGGCCCATCGGCATGATCGAACGCATCGGCTGTGCCTTGCCGTCGATATAGCCGCCCGCCAGGAACGCGCTCATATCGTCGGGCAGCACGCCTTCGCGCGTCACGCTGTCGCCGCCACCGCCCTGGTCCATCCCCAGGTCCATATTGTTGAGGCTGGCCGCCGCCAGCTGGATCGGCTGGCCGGTCATGGTGAGCGTGCCGCCCATCGCCCCGCCATCCAGCTTGGTCAGCCGGTCACGGTAGAAGCGCGCCATATTGTCGTTGAGCACTTCGCTCATCGACGTCTTGAGCGCTTCGGTGCGCGGCGCCATCGCCTCCAGCGACGCCTGGATGCCCTCGACGCTCAGCAGGTCCGCCTCGCCATAGAGATTGGCGTAATTGGCGTAGAGCGACCGGTTCTGGTCGAGCAGCTGGGCGAAGCTGGTCTGCGTGACCGACGCGCCGTTGACGACATCGGCATAGAGGCCCGCGTCGATGCGCATGGCGACGGCATTGTCGCTGTAGCTCAGCACCGGCTTCAGGATCGCCGACAGCTGCGCGGGCTCGGTGAAGCTGCCTTCGACGCCGCCCTCCGCCGTGACGAAGGTGTAGCTGTCGCCAAAGCGCGGCCGCGCGCCGCTCGCCGCGCCGAACACCACCCGGCCGCCGACAGAGGCGACGCCGTCGTCACCCGCTTCGCTGGTGGTGACCGCCAGCACGTCCGACGCGCCATTGGCGCCGAGGTCCACATGCAGCGTGCTGCCCGACGTCAGGATGGCGTTGCCTTCGATCGAGAGCGTGCCCACCGTGCCGACGCCGCCCGGCGCGATCGTGCCCATGACGTTGGTGAGGTAGGGCGCGCGCACCGTGCCGCCGCCCGACAGAAGGCCGGACAGCAGGAAATAATCGCCCTGGCTCTCCAGCGTGCCGTCGACATTCACCATGCCGGCCAGATGCGCGACATCCATCTCGCTGGTTAGCGATCCTTCGCTGGTGATGTCGAGCGCCGCTTCGGTGCCGGAAATGGTGAAGCGGTCGACCGTGGCGTCGGTGTCGAGCGTGGTAGTGCCGGCAGCGCTCAGCGTCACGTCATAATAGCGGCCGACAATGTCCTGCGACGCCACCGGATCGATGTTATCGGGGACGAAGCTGCTGGCGCCGGGCAGGCCGTTGGCCAGCGTCGCGTCGGGAAGCGCGGTTGCGGTGACGTCGCCTTCCGCCTGCGGCTCGGCGCTCGCATCCAGCGACGCGCTTGCGGCGGTCGGGCTGCGCTCGGCGATCTCCACCTTGCCCTTGTTGTTGGTGACGGTCGCGCCGCCCGTGGCGCCGGCGGCGACCTCGGCATCGTCGGTCACCGGCTCGCCGTTCACGATCGTCGTGTTGGTGCCGACATCATAGCAGACATTGTCCGAACCGTCGGTCGGCTGGTAGCAGAGCTGACCGAATTTCTGCGCATCGTCCGCGCCGAATGCGCCCGCGCCCGGCGAGGTCGGAACGCCGTTCACCAGCGCGCCATTGCTGTCGATGATGCGATAATTGGGGTCGAGCGCCGTCACCCAGTGATCGGGGTCGCTCCACTTGCCGTCGCCGGCCTTGGCCGTGGCATAGCGATAGGGGTTGTTCTGCGCGATCCAGTCCCAGAACAGGTAGAGCGGCTGGTAGAAGGACGTGCCGCCATAGGAGCTTTGCGGCTGGTCGAGGAAATAGCGGCTGCCGCCCGACAGCACGCCCAGGATCGTCTTTTCGTCGAACGTCTGGTCCAGGATCAGCGGTCCGCCCGAATCGCCGCCCGCGGTATTGCCTTCATTGGGCAGGGCGTCGTCCTTGAACGCGTTGAAGTCGTAAGGATTTTCGCGCTCCGGATCGTCGAAGTCGGTCTGGTAGAGATTTTGCGTATAGCCGCCCGGCGCGCCGAACAGGAAGCTGTCGATATCGTCGAGCGAGCCCAGCATGCCGAGGAAATTCTCGGCCGTCTTGCGGCGGAAATCGATGCCGTAGCTGCTGCCCGTGGTGCCGCTGCCGCTGCGGCCATAGCCGGTGACGGTGACATGATAGCCGGTGCCGCTCGTCTCGCTGATCGCGTCGGGCGCGGGCAGGGCGGAAAAGAGCATCGTCCAGGTCGGCACGTCTGCGGCCGGCGTGTCGAGCGTCGCCATGGCGACGTCGCCATAAAGGAAGCTGAGCGCCGGCGGATCGAGCGAGTCGGGATGATAGGCGATGTTGTTGACATTATAGACGCTGAGCGACGTGTTGGTGCGGTAGCCGTTCGAAATCCAGTCGATCAGGCCTGGCCGGGCGTCGTTCTGGAACGCGAAGGCCACCGGAACGCCGCCATTGACGGTGCTATAGTCGGCCGACGTCATGTCGTTCACGCAATGGGCGGCGAAGATCACGGTGCGCGGATTGATCAGCGTGCCGGTGCAGACGAAGCCGTCGTCGCGATACATGATGCCGACGCCGTTCACGTCGCTGCCGTCGATGATGTCGGTTGGGCTCTTGTCGTCGGTCGGGACGACCGCCTGGGCGGCTGGCGCGATGCTCAGAGCAGCGGCAGCGACGGAGGCAAGGAGGCTGGAACGACCGGCGCGCGCCAGCATCTCCGCCCCATTCTTACGAATGTGCATGATAAACTCCCCATAGACCGAGGGGGAGGCTAACCAACTGGATTGGTGAAGACAATTATAGTTGGAAAGAAAGTTGCCGACTGCGGTAAATTAGTCACGGCGCCCGATTTCGACTTGGGCTGAGGGTCGCGCATCTGGTCGCGCTTCTTCCGCCGACGCCGATTCAGCCTCGGCCCGACTGGAAACGTCATGGCTTTGGCCGGTCGTTATCGTTGCGTTACAGTGTTTCGCCGCCGCCTTGCGTATCCCGCACTATCCGCTTAAGCATGAGGGCAAGTTCCGGTCCCGCCGCGGGATCGGCGATACAGAAGAAGCGAGTTACGGCATGGTGCAGCAAAGCCGCCCATCGCCGCAGAGTTCCGGCCCGGCCGGCGGTTATGCGGGCAAGCGTGCCCGTTCCGGCCCGGGCAATGGGAGCAAGGCTGCGGCCATTCCTCCCCCGGCGAAGCAGCGGGGTCTTTCGTCCAGCGGGGCGCGTGATCGGCGATCCTATGCCGCCATCGACCTTGGCACCAATAATTGCCGCCTGCTGATCGCCAAGCCGTCCGCCGACGGCTTCATCGTCGTCGACGCCTTTTCGCGAATCGTGCGGCTGGGCGAAGGGTTGGCGTCATCGGGCCGCATCAGCGACGCCGCGATCGACCGCGCCATCGCCGCCTTGTCGGTCTGCGCCGACAAGCTGCGCCGCCGCCATGTGACGCTCGCCCGGTCGGTCGCGACCGAAGCCTGCCGCCGCGCGTCCAATGGCGCGGAATTCATCCAGCGCGTCTATCGCGAAACCGGCATCGCGCTCGACATCATCAGCGCGCAGGAAGAAGCGCGGCTGGCGGTGCTGGGCTGCCATGCGCTGCTGGAGCCTGGCGACGGACCGGCGCTGATCTTCGACATTGGCGGCGGTTCGACCGAACTGGTGCTGGTCGATGCGCATGGCGACGGCGCGCCGCGCATCGTCGACTGGGTGAGCGCGCCCTGGGGCGTCGTGTCGCTGACCGAAAGCGAAGCCTTCGACCATGACGATCCGGCCGAGCGGCTCGCGGCCTATGGCCGGATGCGCGCGCGCGTGTCCGAAGCCTTCCTGCCGCTCGCCCGCCGTCTGCCGCGCGATGCACAGGGCATCCGCCTGCTCGGCACATCGGGCACGGTGACGACGCTCGCCAGCCTGCACCTCAACCTGCCGCGCTATGACCGGCAGGCGATCGACGGGCTGATCGTGCCGTGCGAATCCATGCGCGCCATTTCCGACCGACTGTCGGGCATGGCGCTGGCCGAGCGGCAGAAGCTGCCCTGCATCGGCACCGAGCGCGCCGACCTGGTGGTGGCGGGCTGCGCCATATTGGAATCGATCCTGGACATCTGGCCGGCGCAGCGGCTGGGCGTTGCCGACCGCGGCATACGCGAAGGAATATTGCGCGGCCTGATGGACCGCGACGGAGGTGTGATGTGAGGGGGGCGGGCGCAGGCAAGGTTCGGGTCAAGACCGCCAAGGGCCGCACCGCCCAGTCAGTGCGCTGGCTCGAACGGCATCTCAACGATCCCTATGTCAAGAAGGCGAAAGCCGAGGGCTGGCGCAGCCGCGCCGCCTTCAAGCTGATCGAACTCGACGAGAAATTCCATTTCGTGAAGGGATCGCGCGCGGTCGTCGATCTGGGCGTCGCGCCGGGCGGCTGGGCGCAGGTGGTGCGCAAGATGGCGCCCAAGGCGGCGGTGGTGGGGATCGACCTGCTGCCGGTCGACCCGATTCCGGGCGTCACCCTGTTCGAAATGGACTTCATGGACGACAAGGCGCCCGACCTGCTGCGCGAAGCGCTGGGGCAGGAGCCGGACCTGGTCATTTCGGATATGGCGGCCAATACTGTCGGCCATGCGCAGACCGACCATCTGCGCACCATGGGGCTGGTGGAGGCGGCGGCCCAGTTCGCGGTCGAAAATCTGCGCAAGGGCGGCACCTTCGTCGCCAAGGTCTTTGCCGGCGGCACGGATGCGGAACTGCTGGCGGTGCTGAAAAAACATTTCACCACGATCAAGCATGCCAAGCCGCCGGCCAGCCGCAAGGGCAGCGTCGAATGGTATGTCGTGGCGCAGGGGTTCAAGGGGCGGACGGACGACACGGCCTGAACGGCCATAAGGGGGATCATTGGTCGCAACGGTTTCGACGGTGGCCTATCTGGGGCTGGAGGCGCGCGCCGTGGAGGTGCAGTGCCAGCTGGTGCCGGGCCTGCCCAATTTCATCCTCGTCGGCCTTCCCGACAAGGCGGTGGCCGAAAGCCGCGAGCGCGTGCGCAACGCCATTGCCGCGATCGGCCTGTCGCTGCCGCCCAAGCGCATCACCGTCAATCTCTCGCCCGCCGACCTGCCGAAGGAAGGCTCTCATTTCGACCTGCCGATCGCGCTGACGCTGCTGGGCGCCATGGGCGTGATCGATGCCGAAACGCTGTCGGGCTATGTCGTCGTGGGCGAACTGGGGCTGGACGGGCGCACCGCGCCCTCGCCCGGCGTGCTGCTCGCCGCGCTGCATGCCGGCGGGCAGGAAATGGGGCTGGTCTGCCCCGCGGCGCAAGGCGCCGAAGCTGCCTGGGCGGGGCAGGTGGAGGTGGTCGCCGCGCCCGATCTCCTGAGCCTGCTCAACCATTTCAAGGGCGCGTCCGCCCTGTCGCCGCCGCAGCCCGGCGCGGTCGAAGCGCCGGTGCGCAGCGCCGACCTCAAGCAGGTGAAGGGGCAGGAAGTCGCCAAGCGCGCGCTGGAGATCGCGGCGGCGGGCGGCCATAATCTGCTGATGGTGGGGCCGCCGGGCGCGGGCAAGTCGCTGATGGCGAGCTGCCTGCCCGGCATCCTGCCCGACATGACCCCGTCGGAGGCGCTGGAAAGCTCAATGGTGGCGAGCGTCGCCGGCACGCTGGAGGGCGGGCGCATCAGCCGCGCGCGTCCCTTCCGCGCTCCTCATCATAGCGCGTCGATGGCGGCGCTGGTCGGCGGCGGGTTGAAGGCCCGGCCGGGCGAAGTCAGCATGGCGCATCTGGGGGTGCTCTTCCTCGACGAACTGCCCGAGTTTCAGCGCGCCGTACTCGATTCGCTGCGCCAGCCGCTGGAAACAGGCGAAGTGACGGTGGCGCGCGCCAATGCGCATGTGACGTTTCCCGCGCGGGTGCAGCTGATCGCGGCGATGAACCCATGCCGCTGCGGCCATCTGGGCGATCCGGCACTGGCCTGCTCGCGCGCGCCGCGCTGCGCGGCGGACTATCAGGCCAAGGTGTCGGGTCCGCTGCTCGACCGCATCGACCTGCATGTCGAGGTGCAGGCGGTGACCGCCGCAGACCTGGTGCTGCCGCCCCCGGCGGAAGGGTCGGCCGAAGTCGCCGCGCGCGTCGCGGCGGCGCGAGCGGTGCAGACCGCCCGCTATGCCGACACCCCCACGCGCACCAATGCCGAAGTGGATGGGGAGGCGCTGGAAGCCGTCGCCGGCCCCGACGAGGCTGGCCGGCAATTGCTGGCGCAGGCTGCGGCCGCGATGAAATTGTCCGCTCGCGGCTATACCCGCGTGCTGCGCGTCGCGCGGACGATCGCCGATCTCGCTGGCGCGGAGCGCGTTAGCCGCGTCCACATTGCCGAGGCGTTGAGCTACCGCCGCCGCGCGCCGGTCAACTGATGTTCGCCCTGCCGTCCGCTTTACGCGGGCGGGCGAGCCCCTTCACTCCGCGGCTTCGTTCGCCAGCAGCCTGATTTCCGCCGGCGCCTGGCTGTCCTTCGGGCTGAAGCGCCCTTCGACACGGCTGCCCGGTTCGATCGTGATGCGTTCATAGCTGACGTCGCCGGTGATCCGCGCGCTGCTTTCGACCACCAGTTCGCCGGCGGTGATCGATCCATCGACCAGGCCGGCGAGGCGGGCGCTTTGCGCCGTCACATGGCCGGTGATGCGGCTGTCGGGTCCCTGCACGAGGGCGGCGCAGCAAATGTCGCCTTCGACATGGCCGTCGACATGCAGGTCGACGCTGGCCGAAAGATTGCCGGTGATCGTCACGTCCCCGCCGATCAGCGAGAAGGGGATGGACTTACCCCCTGTTGCCGACATCGGCGAAACGGGCCTTGGCGATTTGCTGGACTTGGAGAACATCTTTGCGGGCCTCCAGGAAGCGGCGGGGGTTGATGGCCTGACCGTTCAGCCGGACCTCGAAATGCAGATGCGGGCCGGTCGAGCGGCCGGTCGAGCCCATGCGGCCGATCATGGCGCCGCGCGCCACCGTGTCGCCGACATGGGCGGCAAAGCCCGACAGATGCGCGTAGCGCGTCATCAGGCCATTGCCATGAGTCACCTCCACGACATTGCCATAGCCGCTGCGCTGGCCCACGAAGCTGACCTTGCCATTGGCGGCGGCGTTGATCGGCTGGCCGCGATGGCCGGGAAAATCGAGACCCGCATGAAAAGCCGCATGGCCATTGAACGGGTCGCGGCGATAGCCATAGGAACTGGACAGCATCGGCGTGCTGGTCGGCTGTCCCGAGGGGATCGACAGCAGGCTGCGCTCCAGAAATTCCATCCGCGCCATGGCGTCGGCCAGATGCTCCAGCTCGCCGGTCAGCGCGCCTTCCGCGCCCTGCCACGGAACGAAGGGACCGCCCTGCGCGCGGGCGGCGGTGCGGGCCAGCGCGTCGGGGTCCAGCCCGAAGCTGCGGATGGCGGCGGCGGCGCGATCGGCCCGGCGCTCGACCGCGCCGGTCAGCAGCAGGGCGAAGCGGCGCTGCCGTTCCTGCAAGCGCATCAGCGGCGCGGCTTCGGGCGCCATGCTGATCTTGGCGGTCAGGCTGCCGCTCTTGTCCTGCGCGTCGCCGACCAGATCCTGGCCAGCGGCATCGTCATCCTCGCTCCCGAAATGGGTGCGATAGAGTTCGTCCATGAAGTCCTGGCGCGCCTCCAGATCCTGCGCCAGCGCATCGACCGACTTGCGATAGTCGGCAACCTTGCCCGCGGCCTTCGCCACCGACTGGCCCTTGGCGGCGAGGGCGGCGCGTTCCTGCGCCAGCGCCATGCCGTCGATCGCCATGGTTGCGGTGATGCCGCCCCAGCCGATCAGGGCGGCGGCGACGCTGCCCAGCGTCAGAAGCTGGGCGCGGCGGCTGATGCGGATGAACTTGACCTGGCCGCCCGAGCGCAAGAAGATTTCGCGCTCCGGACAGAGCGCATTCCACCATGCGCGGAGGGCGGCGACCCTCTGGCTGCTATGTTGTGACAATGACGACCCCGTGCTCTTTTCGAGTCGGGCCGGTAGCAAAGAGCAGCCGCGCGCGCGAATCCGCGACCACGGACTCGTGACGAGCCGAGGGCTGCGCGCGATGAAATGATGGGAGCGCTATTTTGTTCCCTGTTGTTGAAAATATTTTTTCAGCCCTGGGGCAGGGTGGTCGCGCTGCTCAGCAATGCTTCGACTTCGGCCGCCGGCATCGCTTTGCCGAAATGATAGCCCTGACCATAATGACAGCCGCCCGCGCGCAGATAATCCACCTGCTGCGCGTTTTCGACGCCTTCCGCCACGGTGCGGATGCCCAGGCTATAGGCCAGGTTCAGCACGGCGCGCACGATCGCTGCGTCGTCGGGATCGGTCTCGATGTCGCGCACGAAGCGCCGGTCGATCTTGATGATGTCAATCGGAAATTGCTTGAGGTGCGACAGCGAGGCGTAGCCGGTGCCGAAATCGTCGAGCGCGATGCTGACGCCGGCGTCGCTCAGCCGTTGCAGCGCGCGGCACACGCGGTTTGCGTCACGGCCCAGAAACACGGATTCGGTTACTTCCAGCTCGATCATCGTGGTCGGCACCTGCGCGTCTTCGAGCAGGCCGAGCAGCCGGTCGGCAAAGCCTTCGTCATGCAGGTCGACGCCCGACACATTGAGCGCGACATGGCCGATGGCGAGCCCGTCGCGTCGCCAGCGCGCGCAATCGGCGATGATCCGATCGATCATGCGGGCGGTGAGCGCCGGCCCCAGTTCGGGATGTTCGAACGCGACGGCGATGTCGCCGGGCATGATGATCGCGCCGTCCGCGGTGGGGCAGCGGAACAGCGCCTCGAAACCGATGATGCCGCCATCTTCCAGCGCCACCTTGGGCTGGTACCAGGGGCAGGGCTGTTCCTGCGTCAATATGTGGCGGGCGCGATCGAGCATGGCGGATTCGCGTTCCCAGCTGTCGAGCAGGTCGGGGCCGAACAGGATCGCGCGTCCGCGACCATTATTCTTGGCGTGGTACAGCGCGATGTCGGCATGTTTGAACAGCGCCGCATCGTCCGGGCCATGGTCGGGATAGAAAGCGACGCCGATGCTGGCGCGGCATTCGATCGGCCGCCCGGCATGGCTGAGCGGCGCATGGAGATGGTCAGTGATGCGCGTCAGGATCGGTTGCAGCGCGGCGGCGTCGGGCAGGCGCGTGAGCAGAACGGCGAATTCGTCGCCCCCCATGCGCGCGATGAGATCGCCGGGACGCAGCGCCTGGCGCAACCGGTCGGCCACGGCGCGCAGCAGCGCGTCGCCCGCATCATGACCGGCGGTGTCGTTGACGCGTTTGAATTCGTCCAGGTCGAGCAGCAGCACGGCCGACAGGCCGCGATGATTGGGGGAAGCGGTCGCCTGCGACACGGCGGCCACGAAATGCGCGCGGTTGGCGAGGCCGGTCAGCGCATCGCTCATCGCCAGCCGCTCCAGCCGCAATTCGGTCTCCTTGCGCTCGGTGATGTCGACGACGCAGGTCATATAGGCCGCGTCGCCATCGATCATGATCGTGCGCGACGACAGCAGCGCGTCGCGCGCCACCCCGTCGGCGCGCCGCAGCCGGCATTCGAACTGGTCGATCGCCTCGCCCTGTTCCAGCCGCTGGACCAGTTGCGTGCGCGATCGCCGGTCGACATAGCTATGCTCGACATTGTCCAGCATCACCTCCAGCCCGGCGGCATAGCCTTCGCTCGCGGCGCGGTTCATGCGCAGCAGCGTGCCGTCGCGGCGCGTGACCAGCAGGGGCAGGGGCACCGCCATGAACAGCCGTTCCAGCGTGTCGCGGCTCGCCGCCAGCGCGGCCTGCGCCGCCACCGCCATGCGGCCGGCGTGCCATTCCTTGCGCTGCAGCCGATTGTTGCGCGCGATCGCGATCCACATGCCGCAATGCAGGATCAGCATCGCCATCACCATGCCGGGCATGGTGGGGGAGAAGGGCGCCGGCGCCAGATAACCGACCAGCAGCGCCACCTCGCAGGCCAGGCCGCCACCCACATTGCCGCGAAAGCTGGTCGGCACCACCAGATAGAAGACCAGGGGCAGCAGCACGAGCACGAAGATGGCGATGTCGCTGCGCGAGCTGACGAGAAAGGCGACGCCGATCGCCGTCACCGCCTGCCAGGCGAAGCAGATCCGCTCGACCGCGCCGAAGCTGGTCATGCGGCGGCAGAGATAGAGGCAGACGAGCGACCAGATCACCACCGTCATCCGCGCCGGCACCGCCACCCAGAAATGGTCGGTCCCGGCAAAGCGCCAGTCGCTGATCAGGAAAAGGCCGTTGAGCAGGGCAGAGAGGGAAAAGAGGATGCGCGCATGATGGCGCGATTCGGGCAGCCTCTCGGCCTGGAATATGGCTTCGGTGGCGGCCTTGCGAAACTCGCCGGTGAAAGAAGCAATTTCCGTCACAGTTCATCCATGGGCTGACGCTTGCGCGCGTTGCGGTTCAGCTAGGCTGATCTGGGTTATCAAATGGCTAACCGTCCGGGCCGAACGTCTCATTTTCGCGCCTTTTCGCACCTCGCTTGACCATCGGGAGGCGCGGGGCTATAGCGCCCCCCGCCCAGCGGCCTTGCCGTGCGAAGACTCGTCTCCTCGCGTCATATCGGCTGAGCGACATTAGAGCTGAACATTGCCGGGTGCTCTTGCGGCTCCAGGGGGCTTATGCCCGCCGGGGCCTTTGCTGTTTGGCGGAATCCTCCGTCGGACGGCACGGAACGCGGGAATGCCGGTAAAGTAACTGAAAAGGTGAAGGGCTTCATGCCAACGATCAACCAGCTGGTCCGCAAGGGCCGCGAACTGCAGAAGGCCAAGAGCAAGGTCCCTGCCATGGAGGCGAACCCGCAGAAGCGTGGCGTTTGCACCCGTGTCTACACGACGACCCCGAAGAAGCCGAACTCGGCTCTCCGCAAGGTGGCGAAGGTGCGTCTGGTCAACCAGCGCGAAGTCATCACCTATATCCCGGGTGAAGGCCACAACCTTCAGGAGCACAGCGTTGTGCTGATCCGCGGCGGCCGCGTGCGCGACCTTCCCGGCGTGCGCTACCATGTGCTGCGCGGCGTTCTGGATACCCAGGGCGTCAAGGACCGCAAGCAGAGCCGCTCCAAGTACGGCGCCAAGCGTCCGAAGTGATCGGGCACTAGCCCGGTCATCCCGGCCCAGGCCGGGGTCCAGACACAAAAGTAAGCCCCGGACATGTTCCGGACCAGGCTGAAGCAGCAAGGAAGACTATCATGTCACGTCGTCGTCGCCCCGAAAAGCGCGTCATCCTGCCGGATCCCAAGTTCGGCGATATCGTGCTGTCGAAGTTCATGAACAGCATCATGCAGGACGGCAAGAAGGCCGTCGCCGAATCGATCGTCTATGGCGCTCTCGAAACCGTCGAGACCCGCGCCAAGAAGGACCCGATCGGCATGTTCCACGATGCGCTGAACAATGTGAAGCCCGGCATCGAGGTCCGCAGCCGCCGCGTCGGCGGTGCGACCTACCAGGTCCCCGTCGAAGTGCGCCCCGAGCGCGCCCAGGCGCTGGCCATCCGCTGGCTGATCACCGCCGCGCGCAACCGCAGCGAAACCACCATGGCCGCGCGCCTGTCGGGTGAGCTGCTGGACGCCGCCAACAACCGCGGCAATGCCGTGAAGAAGCGCGAAGACACGCACCGCATGGCGGAAGCGAACCGCGCCTTCTCGCACTACCGTTGGTAATGAGGGACGCGGGCGTCTATATGCCCGCTATCTCTATCAGGTTCTGATGATCGGTCCGTTCGCCAAGGGTGCTACCCATGGCGGACGGATTGGTTTAGGGGCCTCGCGCAGAACAAACGAATCCCCTCACCGCCGGCGCGCCGGCAACGGAGAAGCATCATGGCCCGCAGCCATCCGCTCGAACATTATCGTAACTTCGGTATCATGGCGCATATCGACGCCGGCAAGACCACCACGACCGAGCGCATCCTTTACTACACCGGCAAGTCCTACAAGATCGGCGAAGTCCATGACGGCGCCGCGACCATGGACTGGATGGAGCAGGAGCAGGAGCGTGGCATCACCATCACGTCGGCTGCGACGACCTGCGTGTGGAAGGCGGCTGAGGGCAAGGGTCCCGAACATCGCCTGAACATCATCGACACCCCCGGCCACGTCGACTTCACCATCGAAGTCGAGCGTTCGCTGCGCGTGCTCGACGGCGCGGTCGCCGCGTTCGACGGCGTTGCCGGCGTCGAGCCGCAGTCGGAAACCGTGTGGCGCCAGGCGGACAAGTACAAGGTGCCGCGGATGTGCTTCATCAACAAGCTCGACCGCACCGGCGCCGACTTCTATTATTGCGTGCAGACGATCATCGATCGCCTGGGCGCGACCCCGGCCGTCCTCTATCTGCCTATCGGTGCGGAAAGCGACTTCAAGGGCCTGGTCGACCTGGTCGAAAACCGCGCGATCATCTGGAAGGATGAAAGCCTGGGCGCCGAATTCTATTATGAGGAAATTCCGGCCGACCTCGCCGACAAGGCTGCCGAATATCGCGAAAAGCTGATCGAACTCGCCGTCGAACAGGATGACGAGGCGATGGAAGCCTATCTCGAAGGCAATCTGCCCGACACCGCGACGCTCAAGAAGCTGATCCGCAAGGGCACGCTGGGCCACGCCTTCGTGCCGGTGCTGTGCGGTTCGGCGTTCAAGAACAAGGGCGTTCAGCCGCTGCTCGACGCGGTCGTCGACTATCTGCCCTCGCCGCTCGACATCGAAGACGTCCAGGGCGTCAAGATGGACGGCGAGACGCCGGACAGCCGTCCGACCGCTGACGACGCGCCCTTCTCGGGTCTGGCGTTCAAGATCATGAACGATCCCTTCGTGGGCTCGCTCACCTTCCTGCGCATCTATTCGGGCACCCTGACCAAGGGCACCTACCTGAACTCGGTGAAGGACAAGAAGGAAAAGATCGGCCGCATGCTGCTGATGCATGCCAACAGCCGCGAAGATATCGACACGGCCTATGCCGGCGACATCGTCGCGCTGGCCGGCATGAAGGAAACCACCACGGGCGATACGCTGTGCGCCGAGCGCCAGCCGATCATCCTGGAGCGGATGGAATTCCCCGAGCCGGTCATCGAGCTGTCGGTCGAACCCAAGACCAAGGCCGACCAGGAAAAGATGGGCGTCGCGCTCAACCGCCTGGCCGCCGAGGATCCGTCCTTCCGCGTGTCGACCGATCATGAATCGGGCCAGACCATCATCAAGGGCATGGGCGAGCTTCACCTCGAAATCCTGGTCGACCGCATGAAGCGCGAGTTCAAGGTCGAGGCGAATGTCGGCGCGCCGCAGGTCGCCTATCGCGAATATCTCAAGAAGCCCGTCGACATCGACTATACGCACAAGAAGCAGTCGGGCGGCACCGGCCAGTTCGGCCGCATCAAGGTGAAGCTGACGCCGGGCGAACGCGGCGCGGGCATCATCTTCAAGGACGAGATCAAGGGCGGTAACATTCCCAAGGAATATATCCCCGCGATCGAGAAGGGCATGCGCGAAACCGCGGCCACCGGTTCGCTGATCGGCTTCCCGATCATCGACTTCGAAATCCTGCTCTATGACGGCGCCTATCATGACGTCGACTCGTCGGCGCTGGCGTTCGAAATCACCGGTCGCGCCGCGATGCGCGAAGCGGCGCAGAAGTCGGGCATCACCCTGCTCGAACCGGTCATGAAGGTCGAAGTCGTCACCCCGGAGGAATATCTGGGCGACGTCATCGGCGACATGAACAGCCGTCGCGGCCAGATCCAGGGCACCGACACTCGCGGCAACGCGCAGGTGGTCGAAGCCATGGTGCCGCTGGCCAACATGTTCGGCTATGTGAACTCGCTGCGTTCCTTCACCCAGGGCCGTGCGAACTACTCGATGATCTTCTCGCATTATGACGAAGTGCCGCAGAATGTTGCGGACGAGGTCAAGGCGAAGATGGCCTGAGGGTAAACCCGGGCCGGCCCGTGCAAACGGGTCGGTTTGGGGCTGGTAATATGCAAATTTGCTGCTATGGACGCGCCTTCGCGAGGCGCGGCCGAGCGGTCTGACCAAGCTGATTTGATTAGAAGGTAGGAAAAAATGGCTAAGGCTAAGTTTGAGCGGAACAAGCCGCACTGCAACATCGGCACCATCGGTCACGTCGACCATGGCAAGACCTCGCTGACCGCGGCGATCACCAAGGTGCTGGCCGAAACCGGCGGCGCGACCTTCGTTGACTATGCCAACATCGACAAGGCTCCCGAAGAGCGCGAACGCGGCATCACCATTTCGACCGCCCACGTCGAATATGAGACCGAAGCCCGTCACTACGCGCACGTCGACTGCCCGGGTCACGCTGACTACGTCAAGAACATGATCACCGGTGCGGCCCAGATGGACGGCGCGATCCTCGTCGTTTCGGCTACCGACGGCCCGATGCCGCAGACCCGCGAGCACATCCTGCTCGCCCGCCAGGTCGGCGTGCCGCAGCTGGTCGTGTTCATGAACAAGGTCGACCTGGTCGACGACGCCGAAATCCTCGAGCTGGTCGAGCTGGAAATCCGCGAGCTGCTGAGCAGCTACGATTTCGACGGCGACAACATCCCCGTCATCCCCGGCTCGGCCGTGAAGGCGCTGGACGGTTCGAACGACGAAATCGGTCGTGAAGCCGTGCTGAAGCTGATGCAGGCTGTCGACGAATTCATCCCGCAGCCGGAGCGTCCGGTCGACAAGGCGTTCCTGATGCCGATCGAAGACGTGTTCTCGATCTCGGGTCGCGGCACCGTCGTCACCGGCCGTGTCGAAACCGGCATCATCAAGGTTGGTGAAGAAGTCGAGATCGTCGGCCTGAAGCCGACCGCCAAGACCACCGTCACCGGCGTGGAAATGTTCCGCAAGCTGCTCGACGAAGGTCGTGCGGGCGACAACATCGGCGCCCTGGTGCGCGGCACGAAGCGTGAAGAAGTCGAGCGCGGTCAGGTTCTGGCCAAGCCCGGCACCATCACCCCGCACACCGAATTCGACGCCGAAGTGTACGTGCTGTCGAAGGAAGAAGGTGGCCGTCACACTCCGTTCTTCGCCAACTATCGTCCGCAGTTCTACTTCCGCACCACCGACGTGACCGGCGAAGTGATCCTGCCCGAGGGCACCGAGATGGTCATGCCCGGCGACAATGTGAAGCTCGGCGTCAAGCTCATCGCCCCGATCGCGATGGACTCGGGCCTGCGCTTCGCGATCCGCGAAGGCGGCCGCACCGTCGGCGCAGGGGTTGTCGGCACGATCTCGAAGTAATATAGGACCGCAGCGGCGCGAATCGTCTGATTCGCGCCGCTCGGAATTTTTACCGCCCCGGATCGCCTTTCTCCGGCTCTCCTTGAGCTCGAAGGGCAGGCAAGGGGCGGATATTTTTTTGTTGGCGCATTTCCGCAAGTCATCGGCTGCTCCGGCTGACTTTCGAAAATGCTCCGGGTTTTTGGCTCTTTCGCATCGGTACAGGAACAATGGACAGCAATATCCGCATTCGCCTCAAGGCGTTCGATCATCGCGTGCTCGATCAGGCGACCGGCGACATCGCCGACACCGCCCGCCGCACCGGCGCCCTCATCCGCGGTCCGATTCCTCTTCCGACGCGCATCGAAAAGTTCACGGTCAACCGTGGGCCGCACATCGACAAGAAGTCGCGCGAGCAGTTCGAAGTCCGCACCTACAAGCGTATGCTTGACATTGTGCAGCCGACGCCGCAGACGGTCGACGCGCTGATGAAGCTGGATCTGGCTGCCGGCGTGAACGTCGAGATCAAGCTGGCCTGACGCCGGCAAGTCCCTGCTCCCCGCCTTCGGGCTGATGGGTGAGCAGGGTATCGGGTACTCTGCCAAGGCAGGGGCTCAAACGACACAAGGGATACCGCACGACCCCCGGTGAACCGGATGGTCGTGGTCCTGGTCCCCCGTCGCCTTCCCCGAGAGGGGTCGGCATCCAACCCTGACGGGGTGATCGCTAATTTGGGTTGGGCCGCGAAGGAGAGATCCTGCGCGGTTTTTTCGTTGGATACGCCCGCTGCTAAGGCGGGCCTCTATGGGAGTAATCAGTGATGCGCACAGGCGTGATCGCTAAGAAAGTCGGGATGACCCGTCTGTTCCAGGAGGACGGACGGCACGTACCGGTTACGGTTCTGGCCCTTGAGGGCAACCAGGTCGTGGCGCGCAAGGAAACCGATCGGGACGGCTATGTCGCCGTTCAGCTCGGCGCCGGCGTCGCCAAGGTCAAGAATGTGGCCAAGCCGCAGCGCGGCCAGTTCGCCAAGGCCGAAGTCGAGCCCAAGGCTCGTCTGGTCGAATTCCGCGTCGCCGAGGATGCGCTCCTCGACGTCGGCGCTGAAATCGCGGCCGATCATTTCGTCGCCGGCCAGCTGGTCGATGTCGCCGGTCACACCCAGGGTAAGGGTTTTGCCGGTGCGATGAAGCGCTGGGGCTTCGGCGGTATGCGCGCCACCCACGGCGTGTCGATCAGCCACCGTGCCCATGGTTCGACCGGTAACCGCCAGGATCCGGGTCGCGTCTTCAAGAACAAGAAGATGGCCGGCCACATGGGCGACCGCGAGCGGACCCAGCAGAATCTGGAGATCGTGCGCACCGACGTCGAGCGCGGCCTGCTGTTCGTCAAGGGCAGCGTCCCCGGCGCCAAGGGCACCTGGCTGACCGTCAAGGACGCCGTCAAGGTTCCGCGTCACGCCGACGCTCCCTATCCGGCCAGCCTCAAGGCGGCTGCCAACAGCAACAATGCTCCGGCCGAGACGCCCGCTGATGAAGCGGCTGCTCCCGAAGCGACCGAAGGCCAGGAGGGCTAAACCATGAAGGTCAATGTACAGACCCTCGACGCGCAGGCGGCTGGCGAGCTGGAGCTGAACGATGCCGTGTTCGGCGTCGAGCCCCGCACGGACATCCTGCACCGCGTCGTCACCTGGCAGCTGGAAAAGCGCCGCGCGCCGGCTCGCGCCACCCGCGAGCGTTCGGACGTTGCCCGCACCGGCAAGAAGTTCGGCCGCCAGAAGGGCGGCGGCACCGCGCGTCACGGCGACCGCAAGGCGCCCGTGTTCATCGGCGGTGGTAAGGCGCACGGCGCCCGCGCTCGCGACTTCGGTCACGACCTCAACAAGAAGGTTCGTGCGCTGGGTCTCAAGATGGCGCTGTCGGCCAAGGCCAAGGACGGTTCGCTGATCGTCCTGGACAGCTTCGACGTCGCCGAAGGCAAGACCAAGACGCTGGTCGCGCACCTCGCCAAGCTGAACCTCAACAAGGCGTTGTTCATCGATGGCGATGCCGTCAATGTCAGCTTCGCAAAGGCTTCGGCGAACATCATCGGCGTGAACCTGCTGCCGGCCGTCGGCGCCAACGTCTACGACATCCTGAAGGCCGACTCGCTGGTGCTCACCCGCGCCGCGGTCGAAAAGCTGGAGGCCCGTTTCAATGGCTAAGAAAGAAGCCGCGACCGTGGACAACCGTCATTTCGACGTCGTTGTCGCGCCGGTCATCACCGAGAAGTCGACGCTTCTCTCCGAGAACAACGCCGTTGTGTTCAAGGTTGCTGGCGATGCCACCAAGCCGGAGATCAAGGCGGCGGTCGAGGCCCTGTTCGGCGTGACCGTGAAGGCGGTCAACACGCTGGTCCAGAAGGGCAAGGTCAAGCGCTGGAAGGGCAAGCCCTACAAGCGCAACGACGTGAAGAAGGCGATCGTGACGCTGGCCGAAGGTCAGTCCATCGACGTCACCACCGGAATCTGAGGCGGGATAGATGGCACTCAAGCACTATAATCCGACCAGTCCCGCGCAGCGCGGCCTGATCCTCGTCGACAAGTCGAGCCTGCACAAGGGCAAGCCCGTCAAGGCGCTGACCGAAGGCAAGCGCAAGACCGGTGGCCGCAACAACAAGGGCCATGTGACCTCGCGCGGCATCGCGGGCGGTCACAAGCAGCGCTACCGCATCATCGATTTCAAGCGTCGCCTGTGGGACGTGGAAGGCACGGTCGAGCGTCTGGAATATGACCCCAACCGCACCGCCTTCATCGCGCTGGTCAACTATGCCGACGGCACCCAGGCCTATGTCCTGGCGCCGCAGCGCCTTGCCCCCGGTGACAAGATCATCGCCGGCAAGAAGACCGACGTGAAGCCGGGCAACGCGATGGAACTGGGCCAGATGCCGGTCGGCACCATCATCCACAATATCGAGATGAAGCCGGGCAAGGGCGGTCAGCTCTGCCGTTCGGCGGGCACCTATGCCCAGCTCGTCGGCCGCGATCGCGGCATGGTGATGGTCCGCCTGTCCTCGGGCGAGCAGCGCTACATTCGTTCGGACTGCATGGGCACCATCGGCGCCGTGTCGAACCCGGACAATGCCAACACCAATCTCGCCAAGGCCGGTCGTAACCGCTGGCTGGGCAAGCGTCCGCTGACGCGCGGTGTTGCGAAGAACCCGGTCGACCACCCGCATGGCGGTGGTGAAGGCCGGACCTCGGGCGGCCGTCATCCGGTCACGCCCTGGGGCAAGCCGACCAAGGGTGCGCGCACCCGCCACAACAAGGCGACGGACAAGTTCATCATCCGTAGCCGCCACGCGAAGAAGAAGAGGTAAGCGAGATGGCTCGTTCCGTCTGGAAAGGTCCGTTCGTGGACCTCAGCCTTCTGAAGAAGGCGGAAGCCGCGCAGGACGCGGGTGGCCGTGCGCCGATCAAGACCTGGTCGCGCCGTTCCACCATCCTGCCGCAGTTCGTCGGCCTGACGTTCAACGTCTATAATGGCCGCAAGCATGTTCCGGTCTCCGTGAACGAGGATATGGTGGGTCACAAGCTGGGCGAATTCGCCCCGACCCGCTTCTTCCCCGGCCACGCCGCCGACAAGAAGGGCAAGCGCTGATGAGCAAGGAAAAGGCTCCCCGTCGCGTCGCCGACAATGAAGCGCTCGCCGTCGGCACGCAGATCCGCGGTTCGGCCCAGAAGCTGAACCTGGTCGCCACGCTGATCCGCGGCCGTAAGGTCGAGGACGCGCTCAACATCCTCGCCTTCTCGAAGAAGGCGATGGCGGTCGACGTGCGCAAGGTGCTGGCTTCGGCCATCGCCAATGCGGAAAACAACCACAATCTGGACGTCGACGCGCTGGTCGTCGCGGAAGCATCGGTGGGCAAGAGCTTCACCATGAAGCGCTTCCACGCCCGCGGCCGCGGCAAGTCGACCCGGATCCTCAAGCCCTTCAGCCGCGTGCGCATCGTCGTGCGTGAAGCTGGCGAAGAAGCGGAGGCGTAAGCACATGGGTCACAAGAGCAACCCGATCGGTCTGCGCCTGCAGATCAACCGTACCTGGGACAGCCGCTGGTTCGCGGAAGGCCAGGATTATGGCCGTCTGCTGCTGGAGGATCTCAAGATCCGCCAGTATATCATGAAGAACCTGCCGCAGGCCGCGATCTCGAAGGTCGTGATCGAGCGTCCGGCCAAGCTGTGCCGCGTGTCCATCTACGCCGCCCGTCCCGGTGTCATCATCGGCAAGAAGGGCGCGGACATCGAAAAGCTGCGCAAGAAGCTGTCCAGCTTCACCTCGTCCGACGTGTCGCTGAACATCGTCGAAATCCGCAAGCCGGAAATCGACAGCAAGCTCGTCGCGCAGGGCATTGCGGACCAGCTGGAGCGCCGCGTCGCGTTCCGCCGCGCGATGAAGCGTGCGGTGCAGTCGGCCCTGCGTCTGGGCGCCGAAGGCATCAAGATCACCTGCGGCGGCCGTCTGGGCGGCGCGGAGATCGCGCGCGTCGAATGGTATCGCGAAGGCCGCGTTCCGCTGCACACGCTGCGCGCGAATGTCGACTATGCCGAAGCCGAAGCCCACACCGCCTATGGCGTGTGCGGCATCAAGGTCTGGATCTTCAAGGGCGAAATCCTTGGTCATGATCCGATGGCCACCGACCGGCTGATGCTGGAGGCTCAGACCTCCGGCGTGCGCCCGGCGCGCTGAAGATAAGAAGGTAATAGCGTCATGCTGCAACCGAAGAAAATGAAGTTCCGCAAGACCTTCAAGGGTCGGATCAAGGGCGACGCCAAGGGCGGTTCGGCTTTGAATTTCGGCGCCTATGGTCTCAAGGCCCTGGAACCCGAGCGCGTCACCGCCCGCCAGATCGAAGCGGCCCGCCGCGCGATCCAGCGTCACCTTCGCCGTCAGGGCCGTCTGTGGATCCGCGTGTTCCCCGACGTGCCGGTGTCGAAGAAGCCCGCCGAAGTCCGTCAGGGCAAGGGCAAGGGTTCGGTCGAATATTGGGCGGCGCGGGTGAAGCCCGGCCGCATCCTGTTCGAACTGGACGGCGTGCCCGGTCCGCTCGCAGCAGAGGCCTTCTCGCGCGCCGCGATGAAGCTGCCCATCAAGACGAAGGTCGTTGCCCGCCTCGGCGACACCTCGCACCTGGAGGGTTAAGCCGTGGCGAACGTCGCAGACCTCAAGACCAAGACGGACGACGAACTGTCGACCGAACTCAACAACCTGAAGCGCGAGCAGTTCAACCTGCGTTTCCAGGCCGCCACCAACCAGCTGGAAAAGCCCAGCCGGGTGCGTGAAGTGCGCCGGACCATCGCGCAGATCAAGACGCTGCAGGGCGAACGCGCCCGCGCGGCGAAGTAAGAAGGAAATCACACGATGCCCAAGCGCGTGCTGACGGGAACGGTGGTTTCCGACAAGACCGACAAGACGGTGGTGGTTCGGGTGGAGCGCAAGGTGAAGCATGCGCTCTACGGCAAGATCATCCGCCTGTCGAAGAAGTATCATGCCCATGACGAGGGCAATGTCTACAGGGAAGGCGAGACGGTCCGCATCGAGGAGACCGCCCCGATTTCCAAGCTCAAGACCTGGAAGGTCATCGAGCGCGTGGACACCCACAAGTCGCCCGAAACGGCGGCCTGAGGCCACAGCGATTTCGAGTGAAATGGAACATTTCACGCTTCGGAAATCGCGGAAGTGAAGGAAACTGGAGGTTGTTTCGATCCCATCAGATCGGAACAGGCTCCAGTCACCGGCCCTGACGGGTCGAAAGTTCGAACGCGGGGCTGGCCTTTTCCGAAGGAAAGGGTTACAGGCCCGCGCTTCGTGCTTTCGAATCGACCGGGTCGAACACGAAATTCGGAACCGCCGGGAATTGTCCCGGTAGGCCAAATAAGAAGGAACCGGATCCATGATCCAGATGCAATCCAATCTTGACGTCGCTGACAATAGCGGCGCCAAGCGCGTCCAGTGCATCAAGGTGCTGGGCGGCTCGAAGCGGCGCTTCGCGGGCGTGGGCGACATCATCGTCGTCTCGATCAAAGAAGCCCAGCCGCGCGGCAAGGTGAAGAAGGGTGACGTGCATCGCGCGGTCATCGTGCGCACCGCCAAGGACGTGCGTCGCGCCGACGGCAGCGTGATTCGCTTCGACGGCAACGCCGCTGTGCTCATCAACAAGAACGAGGAGCCGATCGGCACTCGTATCTTTGGCCCGGTCGTTCGCGAACTGCGCGCCAAGAAGCACATGAAGATCATCAGCCTTGCTCCCGAGGTGCTGTAATGAGCGCTGCAAAGATCAAGAAGGGCGACAAGGTCGTCGTCCTGGCTGGCAAGGACAAGGGCCGTACCGGCGCCGTCCTCCAGGTGATGCCGAAGGAGGACCGCGTCCTCGTCGAAGGCATCAACGTGCATGCGCGTCACCGCAAGCCCGATCAGGCGAACCCGCAGGGTGGCATCGATCGCAAGCCTGCGCCGCTGCACATTTCGAACGTCGCTGTCGCCGACAAGGATGGCAAGCCGACCCGCGTCCGCTTCGAGGACCGCGACGGCAAGAAGGTCCGCGTCGCCGTCAAGTCCGGTGAGGTGCTGTAATGGCCGACAAGTATATCCCGCGCTCCAAGGCGCTCTATGACGCCGAGATCGCCAAGGCGATGACCGAGAAGTTCGGTTACAAGAACGTCATGGAAGTCCCCAAGATCGAGAAGATCACGCTCAACATGGGCGTGGGCGAAGCGACCCAGGACAAGAAGAAGGTCACGTCGGCCGCCGAGGAGATGGAACTGATCGCCGGCCAGAAGCCGGTCATCACCAAGGCCCGCAAGTCGATCGCCCAGTTCAAGCTGCGCGAAGGCATGCCGATCGGCGCCAAGGTCACGCTGCGCCGCGAGCGCATGTACGAGTTCCTGGACCGTCTGATCAACGTCGCGCTCCCCCGCGTGCGCGACTTCCGTGGTCTCAACCCGAAGAGCTTCGATGGCCGTGGCAACTATGCCTTCGGCATCAAGGAGCAGATCATCTTCCCCGAGATCAGCTATGACCGCGTCGACAAGGTGCGCGGCATGGACATCATTGTGACCACCACGGCGAAGACGGACGATGAAGCGCGCGAACTGCTGCGCCTCTTCGGCTTCCCCTTCCCGCTCGAAGAGAAGCAGGCGGCCTGATCCAGGTCCCGCTTCTCTCCCAACGCTTAAGCTAAGGAAGAGAACTTAAGTCATGGCGAAACTGAGTTCGATCAACAAGAACGAGCGCCGCAAGAAGCTGGTGAAGAAATATGCCGGCCGCTATGCGAAGCTCAAGGCGATCGCGAATGATACCGCGGCCGACGACAGCGATCGTCTGATCGCGCGTCTGAAGATGGCGGAGATCCCCCGCAACGGCAATCCGACCCGTATTCGGAACCGTTGCGAGCTGACGGGTCGTCCCCGCGCTTACTACCGCAAATTCCGTCTCTGCCGCGTGCAGCTGCGTGATCTGGCCAACAAGGGTCTGATCCCCGGCGTCACCAAGTCGAGCTGGTAAGGATCATTTGAGATGGCATTGACCGATCCCCTGGGTGATATGCTCACCCGCATCCGCAACGGGCAGCAGGCGAAGAAGGACAGCGTGATGTCCCCCGCCAGCAAGCTGCGCGCCCGCGTGCTCGACGTGCTGCAGCGCGAAGGCTATATCCGCGGCTATTCCGAGGAAGCCCTCGGCAAGCATGCCGGCCTGCGCATCGAGCTGAAATATTTCGAGGGCCAGCCGGCGATCAAGCATGTCGCCCGCGTGTCCAAGCCTGGCCGCCGCGTCTATTCGGGTTCCAAGGAACTGCCGATCGTGCGCAACGGCCTTGGCATCACCATTGTCTCGACGCCTCGCGGCGTTCTGTCCGACGCCGAAGCGCGCGAGCAGAATGTCGGCGGCGAAGTGCTGGCGGAGGTGTTCTGATGAGCCGCACTGGCAAGAAGCCGGTCACTGTCCCTTCGGGCGTGACCGCGTCCATCGCTGACGGTCAGCTGTCGGTGAAGGGGCCCAAGGGCACCCTCGCCATCCCGCTGGCCGACGAAGTCACCTACAGCGTCGAAGATGGCGTGATCGCGGTGAAGCCTGTCAACGACAGCAAGCGCGCCCGCGCTTTCTGGGGCATGCAGCGCACCCTGATCCAGAACCTGATCACCGGCGTGACCGAGGGCTACACCAAGAAGCTGCTCATCACCGGCGTCGGCTACCGCGCGAATGCCCAGGGCAAGACCCTGAAGCTGCAGCTCGGCTACAGCCACGATGTCGACTTCGCGGTGCCCGAGGGCATCGAGATCAAGACCCCGGACAACACCACGGTCGAAATCTCCGGCATCGACAAGCAGCAGGTCGGCCAGGTCGCCGCCGAAATCCGTCGCTGGCGCAAGCCCGAACCCTATAAGGGCAAGGGCATCAAGTATGACGGCGAGTTCATCTTCCGCAAGGAAGGGAAGAAGAAGTAAGATGGCAAAGCTTTCCCTCTTCGATCGGCGTCGTCGCCGTGTTCGCACCGCGCTCAAGGCGCGTTCGGGTGACAAGCCCCGTCTGAGCGTTCATCGCTCGGGCCGTCACATCTACGCCCAGGTCATCGATGACGCGGCCGGCAAGACCGTTGCCGCTGCTTCGACCCTGGACAAGGATGTGCGCGCCAAGACCGGCGCCACCGCCGAAGCCGCTGCCGATGTCGGCAAGCGCGTTGCCGCCGCGGCGACCGCCGCCGGCGTCACCAAGGTCGTGTTCGACCGTGGCGGCTTCCTCTTCCATGGCCGCGTCAAGGCGCTGGCCGATGCCGCCCGTGAAGGCGGGCTGGAGTTCTGATCATGGCTGACGAAAACGAAATCCAGGCCCAGCCGGGCGCACCTGCCGCCGTCGAAGGCGGCGAGCAGCAGCAGACCGAAAACCGCGGTCCCGGCCGTGGTCGCGGCAACCGTGGCGGCGGCGACCGCAACCGCGGTGAGCGTGGCGGCCGTGGCCGTCGCGACGACCGTCGCGGCAACCGCGACGAGGAGCAGGGCGAAGAGCTGATCGAGAAGCTGGTTCACATCAACCGCGTCTCGAAGACCGTCAAGGGCGGTAAGCGCTTCGGCTTTGCTGCTCTGGTCGTCGTCGGCGACGGCAAGGGCCGTGCGGGCTTTGGCCATGGCAAGGCGCGCGAAGTGCCCGAAGCCATCAGCAAGGCGACCGCTTCGGCCAAGAAGGCGATGGTTCGCGTTCCGCTGAAGGAAGGCCGCACCCTGCACCATGACGGCAAGGGCCATTTCGGCGCCGGCAAGGTGACCGTGCGTTCGGCCCCGGCCGGTACCGGCATCATCGCGGGTGGTCCGATGCGCGCCGTGTTCGAAAGCCTCGGCGTCGCGGACGTCGTGACCAAGTCGAACGGCACGTCCAACCCCTATAACATGATCCGTGCGACCTTCGAGGCGCTGGGCGAACAGACCAGCCCCAAGTCGGTGGCGCAGCGTCGTGGCAAGAAGGTCGCCGACCTTCTGCGTCGCGGTGGCGCCTCGGCGGACGTCGCGCAGGCTGACGCCGAAGCGATTGCGGAGTAAGACATCATGGCGAAGATCAAGATCAAGCAGATCGGTTCGCCGATCCGCCGTCCCGAAGCCCAGAAGAAGATTCTGATCGGCCTCGGCCTTGGCAAGATGCACCGCGTGGTGGAGCTGGAAGATACCGCGGAAGTCCGCGGCGCCATCGCCAAGCTGCCCCATATGGTGCAGGTCGTCGAAGGCTGAACGCCTTTTCGATCATCGAAATGAAGCGGGAGAGGGGGAAACCCTTCTTTCGTTTTTTATGAAGGGGCGCTAAAGGCGCGCCCTCCAACGGGCTCCCGCAAGGGAGCAGCGCGACAAAAGCGAAAGCGAGTGCAACATGACCAAGCTTAACGAACTCAATGACAATGCCGGCGCCCGCAAGGGTCGGATGCGCGTCGGCCGTGGTATCGGCTCGGGCAAGGGCAAGACCGCCGGTCGCGGCCAGAAGGGTGCGAAGGCGCGTTCGGGCGTCAGCATCAACGGCTTCGAAGGCGGCCAGATGCCGCTCCACATGCGTCTGCCGAAGCGCGGCTTCAACAACATCTTCGCCAAGGATTACGCGATCGTGAATCTGGGCGAAGTGCAGAAGGCGATCGACGCCGGCAAGCTGGATGCGGCTGCGACCGTCGATCATGCTGCGCTCAAGGGCGCCAGCCTGGCTCGTGGCGGCAAGGACGGCGTCCGTCTGCTCGGCAAGGGCGAACTGACCGCCAAGGTCAGCTTCCTGGTCGCCGGCGCGTCGAAGGGCGCGCTCGAAGCGGTCGAGAAGACCGGCGGCAAGGTCGAGCTGATCGAAGTCGTTCCGGCGGCCGAGAAGGCCAAGGCCAAGAAGGGCACCGCGATCGCGGCCAAGAAGGCTGCAGCGAAGGCCTGATCCGACCGGACAAGTCTTGCAAGCAGGACCCCGCTGCCCGATATGGGTCGGCGGGGTCTTGTCTGTCGGGGGTCGCTTTATGTCGCGGGTGCGACAACTCCCGTTCGACAGGGCCGACCCGTCCCGCTAAGGGATGAGCGATTCCGCGCCGGGCCTTCGCGCTGCGGCAAGAGTGATTTGAAGGGCAGCCACCATGGCATCGAGAGCCGACCAGCTCGCATCCAATCTCAGCCTCGCGAAATTCAGCCAGGCGACCGACCTCAAGAAGCGCCTGTGGTTTACGCTCGGCGCGCTGATTGTGTTCCGCTTCCTCAGCTTCGTGCCGCTGCCGGGCGTCGATCCGACCGCGCTGTCGACGCTGTATGCGCAGACCAATGGCGGCATCCTCGACATCTTCAACACCTTTTCGGGCGGTTCGCTCTCGCGCATGAGCCTCATCGCCCTCGGCGTGATGCCCTATATCACCGCCTCGATCGTGGTGCAGCTCGCCGCCTCCCTCTCGCCGCAGCTCGCGGCGATCAAGAAGGAAGGCGAAAGCGGGCGCAAGAAGCTCAACCAATATACCCGCTATGGCACCGTCGGCCTGACCGCGGTGCAGGGCTATTTCATCGCTGCCGGGCTGGAAAGCTTCGGCGCCCAGTCGGGCGTGCAGGCAGTGGTCGATCCTGGCCTGCTGTTCCGCCTGACCGCGGTCGTCTCGCTGATCGGCGGCACCATGTTCCTGATGTGGCTGGGTGAGCAGATCACCTCGCGCGGCATCGGCAATGGAGTCTCGCTCATCATCATGGCGGGCATCGTCGCCCAGTTGCCGGTGACGCTCAGCAACCTGTTCAAGTCGGGACGCGAAGGCTCGATCTCGGGCCTGCTGATCCTGCTGGTGATCGTGCTGGCGCTCGGCCTCATCCTGCTGATCTGCTTCATGGAGCGCGCCCAGCGCCGCGTCCTCATCCAATATCCCAAGCGCCAGACGCGCCAGGGGCTGATGCAGGCGGATCGCAGCCATCTGCCCTTAAAGGTCAACACCGCCGGCGTCATCCCGCCGATCTTCGCCAGCTCGCTGCTGCTGATGCCGCTCACCATCTCGCAGTTCGCGGGCCAGACCGTGGCGGGCGAGAGCGCGCTGGGCGACTTCGTGCTGACGCTGAACCAGTATCTCTCGCACGGCAGCCCGGTCTACATGCTGCTCTATGGCCTCGGCATCGTCTTCTTCTGCTTCTTCTACACCGCCGTGGTGTTCAATCCGGAAGAGACGGCCGACAATCTCAAGCGCAATGGCGGCTTCATTCCGGGCATCCGTCCGGGCAAGAACACCGAACATTATCTGGATTATGTGCTGACGCGCATCACCGTCATCGGTGCGGCCTATCTGGCCTTCATCTGCCTGGTGCCCGAATTCGCCATCGCCCGTGCGGGAATTCCGTTCTACCTCGGCGGCACTAGCCTGCTGATCGTGGTCAATGTTACGGTCGACACCGTGACCCAGATCCAGAGCCATCTGCTCGCCCATCAATATGGCGATCTGATCAAGAAGGCGAAGCTCAAGGGTCGGCTGCGCTGAGGGGCGCGCCGACATTGTGACCAAGCGCAACGAACAGGGGAGTATGCGCGCAATGAACATCATTCTGCTTGGCCCTCCGGGCGCGGGGAAGGGCACGCAGGCGACGCGCCTGGTGGAAAGCCGCGGCATGGTGCAGCTGTCGACCGGCGACATGTTGCGCGCGGCGGTCAAGGCGGGCACGCCGATCGGCCTCAAGGCGAAGGCCGTGATGGAAGCGGGCGAACTGGTGTCGGACGAGATCGTGTCGGGCATCATCGGCGAAGCGCTCGATGCGCTCGCCCCCGACACCGGCGTCATCTTCGACGGCTATCCACGAACGGAGGCGCAGGCGCACGCGCTCGACACCATCCTGTCGGAGCGTGACCGTACGCTGGACCATGTCATCGAGCTGGACGTGGACGAGGATGCGCTGGTCGAGCGGATCACCGGCCGCTTCACCTGCGCCACCTGCGGCGCGGGCTATCATGACAGCTTCAAGCAGCCCAAGGTCGACGGCGAGTGCGACAAGTGCCACGGGCATGAGTTCAAGCGCCGCCCCGACGACAATGAGGAAACGGTGCGCACGCGCATGGCCGAATATCGCGCCAAGACCGCGCCGATCCTGCCCATCTATGAGTCGCGCGGCATCGTGTCGCGAGTCGACGGCATGGCCGACATGGATCATGTGACCAGCGCCATCGCCGCGATCCTGGACAGTCAGGCCGGCTGAATTGTCCTTCCTCCCCGGCTATGAAGGGGAGGGGCTGAACGGATCAAAATCCTACGATGGGCCGGCGCGGCGATGGCTGCACCGGCCCATGTTCTTGTTACGGACAGCAGCGATCCCATTCCGCAAACCGAATGCAGCGTGGTGACGGCGACCAACGTGGACGCTCCTATGCGCCGGGGCGCTACGGAGCGGCGCTCCCGCATGTGACGACCGACAAAGCCCCTCCCTCCTGAGGGAGGGGTTGGGGTGGGTGCGAGCGCAGCGAGCCTCCTCCCTCCCGATCGACATGCCCAAAACCCAGTTCATCCCTTTCCGCCTCTCCGTCCCCCCTGAAGGCGCCAACCCCAACGCCCCACCCACTCTGTCTCGATTTGGCAAAGAAGCAGCAAAATAACCGCGCAATCCCGTTGACCATTAACCATGTTCGTGGCGGATTTATTGCTGCGCTGTTGCTATAGGGGCGCATGGATCGCCCCGGGTTGAAGCATGGCCGTTTGACGGAGTTGGACGCGTTGCGCGGCATCGGCGCGCTGTGCGTGCTGATCTTCCATTATTCGACCCGCTTCCACGAGCTGTTCCCGCAGGCCGCGCATGTGCCGTTCAGCTTTCCCGGCGGCAATTATCGCGTGCTGCTCTTCTTCACCATCTCCGGCTTCGCCATCTTCTTCACGCTCGATCGCATTCGCACGGTCGCCGACTTCGTGGTCAACCGCATCGCGCGGCTCTATCCCGCCTATCTGGTCGCGATGCTGCTGACGCTGTCGATCGAATATCTCGCCCATGCGACTCAGCTGCTGGTCGGCCCCGTCGCCATATTGGCCAATATGACGATGCTGCAGGGCTTCGCCTTCCTGCCGGAGGTCGACGGCGCCTATTGGACGCTGACGGTGGAGATCGCCTTCTACTTCTGCATGATCAGCCTCTGGAAATTCGCGGGCACGCGGCGGCTGGAGCCCTTGCTCGCCGGCTGGTTGCTGCTGCGCTGGCTCTACTGGTTCTGGCCCGACATGCCCGAACGGATCATCATGCTGCTGGTGCTGCGATACACGCCCTTCTTCGTCATCGGCATGCTGGCCTATCGCTGCTGGCGCGGCGAGCGCAGCCTGGCGCAGCAGGCGCCCTATGCGGCGCTGGCGCTGCTGTCGATCGCGACCATGGAGACGTGGGACGTGACGCTGGTCGGCTGCGTCCTGCTGGCGACCTTCGTCGCGCTGATCAACGGCCGCCTGCGCTTCCTGCGCTTGAAGCCGCTGATCTGGCTGGGCGGGATCAGCTATTCCTTCTACCTCATCCACCAGCATGTCGGCTTCGTCATCATGCTGGAACTGGCGAAGGCGGGCTACAGCCCGTGGATCGGCTTCGCCACCGCCTTCGCCGTGGCGCTGCTGCTGGGCACCGCGATCAATCGCCTGGTCGAACGGCCCGCGGGCGAAGCCATATTGGCCTGGTGGAAGCGGCGCCGGCGCGCGCCCGTGCTGCCCCCCGACGCGGCGCCCAGCCAGACCTGACGGGAGCGCTGGCCCTCGCCGGGCCCGCTCCCGCCAGGCTGGCCGATCCTTACTGCGCCACCGGCGCGGCCGCCGCCGCATTGTCGGGCAGGCCGCCCAGCTGCGTCACCAGCTTGGTATAGGCGTCGAGATAGGCGAGTACGATCACCTGGCCGATCTCGGTGTTCTGGTAACCGCTGCCGCCCGCCGCGGCAAAGCCGCCCCACCAGCCCGCGCCGCCGCCGCCGCCAAAGCCGATGTCGGTCTTGCGCGCATAGCCTTCGGTCAGCGCTTCCTCCTCGGTCGTGCGCGCATTGACGATCGACAGGGTGACATTGGCCTCCTTCTTGCGGACGTTGAGGCCGCCGGCGATCGCGCCGAACGTGCCGCCCATCAGGCCGCCCAGCGCCCCGCCCAGGCCGCCGCCGCCGGAATTGCGATTGGACGATACGATGTCGGGCTCCAGATAATAATCCGCCGCCTTCACCTGGCCGCGGCCCAGGTTCGATCCCTCCTGCAATTCGCCCGCATCCGCCATGGCGCGCTCCATCGCGCGGCTCTGCATCGACCGGCCGCGATTGACCATGCGGAAACAGCCCGACTGCTGGACGAAGACCTTCAGGATCGCCTCGGGGCTGCCCAGGTTCAGCTCGCGCCACCACTGATTGTCGGGTTCGACGATCGCCACCGTGCCCAGCATGCGGGTGCAGCGCGGTATCTCGCGAGTCGCCCGCTCCTGCGAGCGCCGGCCTGATGACGCGCCCTTGGTCGTGCCATCCTTGTAGGTCTGGCCGGAAGAACTCATGTTGGTTTGCGCGGTCGACGCCACAGGCGCCACCAGCGTCGCGGTCGCGACCAGCGCAGCGAGTATTTTTTGCATTGCCCCAATTTCCTTTGATGCGGTGAAACTCAGCCGTTTTTGCTGTAGGGCGACCCGACAAAGGAGGCCTCGCCTTAGCATAGAGACGCCCCCTTGCCTACAGAGCGCGCCGGCCATGCGACGCCGTGCTGACAGCGCGCAGAATCGCTGCTATCGGGCGCCGATGACCGACCTGTCCCAGATCCGTAACTTCTCGATCATCGCGCATATCGACCATGGCAAATCGACCCTGGCCGATCGGCTGATCCAGCGCACCGGCGGCCTTTCCGACCGCGAAATGAGCGCACAGGTCCTCGATAACATGGACATCGAGAAAGAGCGCGGCATCACCATCAAGGCGCAGACGGTGCGGCTCGACTATGTCGCCAAGGATGGGCGCACCTACAAGCTCAACCTGATGGACACGCCGGGCCATGTCGACTTCGCCTATGAAGTGTCGCGCAGCCTCGCCGCCTGCGAAGGCGCGCTGCTGGTGGTGGATGCCGCCCAAGGCGTGGAGGCGCAGACGCTCGCCAATGTCTATCAGTCGATCGAGCATGATCATGAAATCGTGCCGGTCATCAACAAGATCGACCTGCCTGCGGCCGAACCGGAAAAGGTGAAGGCGGAGATCGAGGAGGTGATTGGCCTCGACGCGTCCGAAGCGGTGCTCGCCAGCGCCAAGTCTGGCATCGGCATCGACGACATATTGGAAGCGATCGTCGCGAAGATCCCCGCGCCCAAGGGCGATCGCGACGCGCCGCTGGAAGCGATGCTGGTCGACAGCTGGTACGACCCCTATCTGGGCGTCGTCATCCTGGTCCGCGTCATGAACGGCGTCGTCAAGAAGGGCCAGAACATCAAGTTCATGATCGGCGGCACCGAGCATCTGATCGACCGCGTCGGCTGCTTCCGCCCCAAGATCGAGCAGCTGGCCGAACTTGGCCCGGGCGACATCGGCTTCATCACCGCGCAGATCAAGGACATCAGCCAGACGCGCGTCGGCGACACGATCACCACGGTCAAGAACCCCGCGACCAAGCCGCTGCCGGGCTTCAAGGAAGTCCAGTCGGTGGTGTTCTGCGGGCTGTTCCCGGTCGACGCCAATGATTTCGAGAAGCTGCGCGATTCGATCGGCAAGCTGCGCCTCAACGACGCCAGCTTCTCCTTCGAAATGGAAACCTCGGCGGCGCTGGGCTTCGGCTTTCGCTGCGGCTTCCTCGGCCTGCTCCATCTGGAGATTATCCAGGAACGGCTGACCCGCGAATATGATCTCGACCTCATCACCACCGCCCCGTCGGTGGTCTATGAAATGCACATGAAGGACGGGACGGTGCGCCACCTGCACAATCCCGCCGACATGCCCGATCCCAACCATATCGAGATGATCGAGGAGCCTTGGATCGAGGCGGTGATCTACTGCCCCGACGAATATCTGGGCTCGATCCTCAAGCTGTGCCAGGACCGCCGCGGCATCCAGAAGAACCTGACCTATGTCGGCGGCCGCGCGCAGGTGACCTATGAACTGCCGCTCAACGAAGTGGTGTTCGACTTTTACGATCGCCTCAAATCGATCAGCCGCGGCTATGCAAGCTTCGACTATCACCAGATCGGCACGCGCGAGGGCGACCTCGTCAAGATGAGCATCCTCGTCAACAACGAGCCGGTCGACGCGCTCAGCATGATCGTCCACCGCTCCGCCGCCGAAGCGCGCGGACGGCATATGTGCGAGCGGCTGAAGGACCTCATCCCCCGCCACCTGTTCAAGATCCCGATCCAGGCGGCGATCGGCGGCAAGGTGATCGCGCGCGAAACGATCGCCGCGATGCGCAAGGACGTCACCGCCAAATGCTATGGCGGCGACATCACCCGCAAGAAGAAGCTTCTGGAAAAGCAGAAGGAAGGCAAGAAGCGGATGCGCGAATATGGCAGCGTGCAGATTCCGCAGGAAGCCTTCATCGCTGCGCTGCGGATGGGCGACGAAAGCTGATCCCGCCGGGCGATCCTTATTCGGCTCTGGCCGATCAGGTCGCCCGCATCGAACGCGCCGCCGCCTTCCTCGCCAACGGCCTGTCGCTGGGCTGCTGTCCCGATGCCGCGGCGCGCCGGCGCGACGCCATGCCCGCGCGGCTGATCGGCAACGGGCTGCGTGAACTGGATCTGTTCCTGACCGACCTTATCGTTGAGGCGGGCCGGCTCGACCGGCTGGGGGCGTCGGCGGGCGCCGACCCTGGCGTCCACCCGCAACGCCGCATCTTCAGCGCCGCCGAAGCGTGGCGACGCGGCGCGCTGCGCCTGGGGCTTCCGGCAGAGGGGCGCGCTCGCCTGCGCCAGATGCGCGCGGCGCAGAACCGTCATTGCTTCGGCACCTGGCGCGATGCGGGCAGCGGGGTGGCCATGCAACGCGCCTGCGCCGACTATGCCCGCCTCGCCAGCGACGTGCTGGCGGCGGTGCGCGGCCGGGCGGGGTAGGGGGATCAGCCCACCGTTCGGCAAAGCCGACAGTACCGCCGCCCCTGTCGGCTTCGCTGTCGTCCTTGCACCCGGTCCCGGAGCCATCGGTGAAAATAGCGCGCACTTGTCGCTTTCGCTGTCAGTTTAACGGCTGCGATGATGCGCGCCCTCAGCCCGCTGCGGAGCAGTCCCCCACGCGCCGCGCGGTCAGGTCATGCGTCGTGCGCAGAACGGGCTTGCCCCCTTCGGTCTTAGTCATGGTGGTGCCCAGCGTCATGCTGTCGGCGGTGTAATTGCCCTCCACAACCAGCTCCGAAACGCCCGCGCCCGCCTTGCAGCTCAGCGTGGCGATCAGCCGGCCCTTGCGCACCAGCTTGTCCTTGTAGACGCAATCCTGCCCCTCAGGCCCCGCCAGCGCGTCGGCGTCCGGCGCGTTGTCCTGGTCGAAGGCGATGCAGAGCTTTTCCTCGCCGATCTGCTTGAGCGCCTCCTGATATTGGGCCGGCGTCACCGTCGGCGTGTTGTAGCCGGTGGTCTTGCGCGTCAGTTCCCACGCGCCCGCCTGCATGATGATCGGCGGCTCTTCCGCTTCCGGCGCCGGCGCGGGATCGCTGCCGCAGGCGGCGAGCCCCAGCATGGAACCCAGCATCAGGACGGTCATGGCGTCCCGCATCACAAATCGCATAACCTCTCCCCAGCCTCTTTGTGGAGCCATGGCGGAAGGCTCTACTGCTCCGGCGCAAAGTGCAAGACCAAAGCGAAGCGGCGCCCCGCTTATCGCCGCCGCCGCCCGCCTTCGGTGCGGGTGGGGGCGTGGAAATCGGGCGGCTTGCCGTCGATCCAGCGCAGGAAGGTGGCGATCGCGGGCTGTGCGCGCAGCGCGGCGGCATCGGCGAAGCCGCGCGCCAGCCGCGCATTGCTCAACGTCGCATGGATGGTGCGATGGCAGATCGGATGCACCGCCACCGTCATCCGGCCGCCCCGGCTCTTGGGCACGGGATGATGCCACTCCACCCGCGCGCCCAGCGGCCGTTCGCACAGCCAGCAACGCGGCGGCGCGTCCCCTGTCACAGGCGCGGCGTCACTCGCCCTGCGCGCATGTCGCGCCGACCCACTTGCCCTCCGACCGCGCCGTCATCGCCATGGCATGGCCGTCGGGGCCGCCGTCCATCTTCATGTCCATGTCCATGGCATAATGTTCAGGTGCGTAACTGCCCGACATGGCCGCGTTCATCGTGCCGCCCTCCGCCGTGCAGGACACCCGGCCGCTCACCTTGCCGCCGACGGCGGAAAAGTCGGCATAGCGGCAATTCTTGTCCTCCTGCCCGGAAAACATGTCAGCGCCGGGATTGGCGGCCTGTTCGGGCGTGACGCAATATCGGAGCGACGTCTGGCTCATCATCCGCTTCATCTGCTCTTCCATCGCCGGGGGCGTGCCGGGCATGCCGGACAGGTCGATATCCTGGATGGTGAAGCGCCCCTCCCATTGGCCCGGCTTCAGCTGGACCTTGTCGACAGCCTGCTTCACCTGCGCCTTGCTCATGGCGTCGGTCGCCGCGATGTCCCCGGCCTTGTCCCCCGGCTGGTCGCCACAGGCCCCCAAGGCGCCTGTCAGACCCACAAGCATCAAGACTGTCCGCCGCATGATCGTCTCCCTGTTGCCCTTGCCCCACCCCAGCATAGCGCACCCGCCCACCGGTTCAATGATCTGCGGCAATGAAGAGGCTGTTCTTTATCTGTTCTGAACATGGGGCGATTGCGCTGCCGGACAGACTTCCCATATCCATGGCCATGGCTATCCAGATCCGCACCGACCTGTCCGAACCGGAAACCGGGCAAAGCTTCGTCCCGCATCGCCCGGCCCGTCCGGAAAAGAGCGAAGGCGGCCGGCCCTTCAAGCTGGTGAGCGACTATGAACCCTCGGGCGACCAGCCGACTGCCATATCGGAGCTGGTGGCGGCGGCGCGCCAAGGCGAGCGCGATCAGGTGCTGCTGGGCGTCACCGGCTCCGGCAAGACCTTCACCATGGCCAAGACGATCGAGGCGCTGCAGCGCCCCGCGTTGATCCTGGCGCCCAACAAGATCCTGGCGGCCCAGCTCTATGGCGAGTTCAAGAGCTTCTTTCCCGACAACGCGGTCGAATATTTCGTCAGCTATTACGACTATTATCAGCCCGAAGCCTATGTGCCGCGGTCCGACACCTATATCGAAAAAGAATCGAGCGTGAACGAGAGCATCGACCGGATGCGCCATTCGGCCACCCGCGCGCTGCTCGAACGGGACGACGTCATCATCGTCGCGTCGGTGTCCTGCCTTTATGGCATCGGGTCGGTCGAAACCTATTCGGCCATGACCTTCTCGATGAAGAAGGGGCAGGTCGAGGACCAGCGCGAGATCATCCGCAAGCTGGTCGCGCTCCAGTATAAGCGCAACGATGCCGGCTTCGCCCGCGGCAATTTCCGTGTGAAGGGCGACAATCTGGAGATTTTCCCGTCCCACTATGAGGATACGGCCTGGCGCGTCAGCTTCTTCGGCGACGAGATCGAGGACATCGTCGAGTTCGATCCGCTGACGGGCAAGAAGGTCGCGAGCCTCGATTATGTGAAGGTTTTCCCCAACAGCCACCACGTCACGCCTGGCCCCACGCTGAAACAGGCCATGGAGGCAATCCGCTTCGAACTGGCCGAACGGCTGAAGGAGCTGGTGGCCGAAGGCAAGCTGCTGGAGGCGCAGCGGCTGGAGCAGCGCACCAATTTCGACCTGGAGATGATCGCGGCGACCGGCAGTTGCGCAGGGATCGAGAATTATTCCCGCTTCCTGACCGGCCGCCTGCCCGGCGAGCCGCCGCCGACCCTGTTCGAATATCTGCCCGAAAATGCCGTCCTGTTCGTGGACGAAAGCCACCAGACCGTGCCGCAGATCGGCGCGATGGCGCGCGGCGACCATCGCCGCAAGATCACGCTGGCCGAATATGGCTTCCGCCTGCCAAGCTGCATCGACAATCGCCCGCTGCGCTTCAACGAATGGGATGCGATGCGCCCGCAGACGGTCAGCGTCTCCGCCACGCCCGGCCCATGGGAGATGGAGCAGACCGGCGGCGTGTTCAGCGAGCAGGTGATCCGTCCCACCGGCCTCATCGACCCGCCGGTCGAGATCAAGCCGGTGGAGGACCAAGTCGACGACCTCATCAACGAATGCCGCAAGGTCGCGGCCCAGGGCTATCGCACCCTCGTCACCACCCTGACCAAGCGGATGGCCGAGGACCTGACCGAGTTCATGCACGAGGCGGGGATCAAGGTCCGCTACATGCACAGCGATGTCGAGACGCTGGAGCGTATCGAGCTGATCCGCGACCTGCGGCTGGGCGTCTATGACGTGCTCATTGGCATCAACCTGCTGCGCGAGGGGCTGGACATCCCCGAATGCGGGCTGGTGGCGATCCTCGACGCGGACAAGGAAGGCTTCCTGCGCTCCGAAACCTCGCTCATCCAGACGATCGGCCGCGCCGCGCGCAATGTCGAGGGGCGCGTCATCCTCTATGCCGACCGCATCACCGGTTCGATGGAGCGTGCGCTCAACGAAACCTCGCGCCGGCGCGAGAAGCAACAGGCCTATAATCTGGAACATGGCATCACGCCGACCACGATCAAGCGCAACATCGGCGACATCATCGCCCATGTGGCGAGCAAGGATCAGGTGACGGTGGACACGGGCCTGGACGAGCGCCCGCACATGGTCGGCCACAATCTGCGCGCCTATATCGAGGAACTGGAAAAGAAGATGCGTGCCGCCGCCGCCGACCTGGAGTTCGAGGAAGCCGGCCGCATTCGCGACGAAATCCGCAAGCTGGAAGCGGAGGAACTGGGCTTGCCCGCCGATGAGCAAGTGGCAGCGCCCAAGGGAAGAGCGACCGAGGGCAAGCCGGGCACGCGGAAACTGCGCTACGGCAAGACGCAGCGCAAGTTCGGGCGGTAGGCTGCTAGCTGCCTACGCACCCGCCATCTACGCCGCCTGAGCCTTGCTTCAATCAGTCCGGCTGGTCACCTTCGCCGTGCCATCGGGCGTGATTTCGATCAGGTGTGCGCTGCCATTGTCGCATTGGGCCTTCCAGCCCTTCACGCCCGGCCGGATCTCCGCGCGCTCGGAACCGGTGACGGCGGGGCAGGCCGCGCCGGAATCGCGGATCGCTTTTGCGAACACGCCGTTGCGTTGATCGGGCGCCAGCTTCGCGACCTGCGCGGCGGCGCCGGTTTCCGGCATCGCCTGGTTGGCGGGGGTGAGCGCCTGATCCGCGCCGGGGTCGCCGCAGGAGGCCAGCGCGAGCGCGGCCGGCGCCATCATCCAGGCCAGGGTCTTGATCGTCATCGGCAACGCTCCTGTTCGTTGATGCTGAAGGCCAAGCGGCGACCGGCCTTGCGGTTCCGCCTCAATTCCCGCCTTCGGCCCGCGGCGCAAGGCGGCTGCTTTCCAGCAGCGGCAGGCCGCCTTCGGTCGGCACATAGATGATGCTGGCGTCCTTGGCGTCGATCGCCTGGATCTGGAGATAGCGCAGATAGCCGTCCGGGCCGCCCAGGCTGTCCTGCAGGATGCGGTTGGCGCGGGCCGCGCCTTCGGCGCGTACCACTTCGGCATCGGCCAGCATCTTCGCGCTTTCCAGCCGCGCCCGCGCTTCCAGCACCGCGATCTGGCGGGAGGATTGCGCTTCGGCCAGGGCGGCCCGGCCGGACTGTTCCTTGCTGTAGACGTTATAGGCCGGGCAGCCCCACAGCACGCCCGACAGGGTGACAATGAAGAGGATCGCGATCCCCAGCATGCCCGTTCCGGTCAATCTCAGCATCGCGCACTCCCCCTTGTTCAGCCGGCAAATTCATCCGTCGCCCGGATCAGTGCGTCCAGGATGCCGGGTTCGTTATAGGCATGGCCCGCCCCTTCGATCAGCTCGAACCGCGCCTGCGGCCAGGCCTTGTGCAGCGCCCAGGCGGTTTCGGCGGGACAGGCCATGTCATAGCGGCCATGGATGATGACGCCGGGGATGTCGGCCAGCTTGCCTGCCTCCCGGATCAACTGCCCCTCCTCCAGCCAGCCGCCATGGACGAAATAATGATTTTCGATCCGCGCGAAGGCGAGGGCGAAATCGTCCGCATCGTGCGTAGCGGACAAAGCGGCATCGGGCAGCAGGCGGATCGTCTCGCCTTCCCACACGCTCCAGGCCCGGGCTGCGGCGATTCGCGCGGCCCGGTCGTCGCCGGTCAGGAGCCGGCGGTAGGCGCCGACCATGTCGCCGCGCTCCGCTTCCGGGACAGGAGCCACGAACCGTTCCCATTTATCGGGATAGATGCGGCTGGCGCCCTGCTGATAATACCAGTCGATCTCGGCCTTGCGGATGGTGAAGATGCCGCGCAGCACCAGTTCGCTGACGCGCGCCGGGTGGCTTTGCGCATAGGCGAGCGCCAACGTCGATCCCCAACTGCCGCCGAACACCAGCCATTGGTCGATCCCCATCATCAGGCGCAGCCGTTCGATGTCGGCGACCAGATGCCAAGTGGTGTTGGCGGTCAGATCCGCATGCGGGGTGGATCGCCCACAGCCCCGCTGGTCGAACAGCAGCAGGTCGTAGCGGGACGGATCGAACAGCCGCCGATGATCGGGCGCTATACCGCCGCCGGGTCCGCCGTGCAGGAACAGCGCAGGCTTGGCGCCCGGCGTGCCGCAGCGCTCCCAATAGATCGCGTGGCCATCGCCGACATCGAGATGGCCCGAGGCATAGGGGGTGATCGGCGGATAGAGGCTGCGCATCCCGCCCTTGTAGCAGGCGATGCGATTTCAGCCAGAGGCTCCGGCGATGCGACGCGCTCGAACCGCTCGGTGCGGAGCGCCGCTACTTCTTCTTGCCGAAGTCCACGGTGACGACGTTGGAGCCATCCTCGTTCGTCACTTGGGGCGCATCATTTTCCGCTTCGTCATGCGGTTCGGGGCTTTCATCGGCCTGCACCTGGAACTGCAGCGCGAAATTGACGGCGGGATCGACGAAGGCGGTGATCGCGCTGAAGGGGATGACCAGATGCGCCGCGACCTGGTTGAAGGTCAGGCTGACCTCGAAATGCTGGTCGCTGACCTTGAGGTCCCAGAATTTATTCTGGAGGACGATGGTCATTTCGTCCGGGAAGCGCTCCACCAGATGCTGGGGAATGTCGACGCCGGGCGCCTGGGTCTTGAATGTGATGTAGAAATGATGCGCACCAGGCAGGCCGCCGGTCTGCTGCACTTCGCCCAGCACGCGGCCGACGACCGCGCGCAGCGCCTCCTGCACGATCTCGTCATAGGGAATCAGGCTGTCGGGCAGGTCGTCGCTCATGGCCCAATGTCCTAGCGGCACGAAACAGGGGGTCAAGCCCGCCTGCGCGATGCAGCCGCACATTGCATGCTGCGCGCCGTGCGCTATAGGGCGGCCATGCGCACCGCCGAGATTCACCGCAACACTGCGGAAACGCAGATCGACGTGACCGTCAATCTGGACGGCACGGGTCTCTACACCGTCTCCACCGGCATCGGCTTTTTCGACCATATGATCGAACAGCTGTCGCGCCATTCGCTGATCGACATGGATGTGAAGACGGTGGGCGACCTGCATGTCGACCAGCATCACACGACCGAGGATACGGCGATCGCGATCGGCGAGGCGGTGGCGAAGGCGCTGGGCGACAAGCGCGGCATCAGCCGTTACGGCAGCGTCTATTCGCCGATGGACGAGACGCTGAGCCGCGTCGCGCTCGACATTTCGGGCCGGCCCTGGCTGGTGTGCAAGCTGCCTTTCACCGTCACCAAGGTGGGTGAATGGGACACGGAAATGGTGGAGCATTTCTTCCACAGCTTCGCCCAGGCGGCCGGCATCACCCTGCATATCGAACTGCTCTACGGCAGCAACAACCACCATATCGTGGAAAGCGCGTTCAAGGGCCTGGCCCGCGCGCTGCGCCAGGCGGTGGAGATCGACCCGCGCAAGGCCGACGCGATCCCGTCGACCAAGGGCATTTTGTAATCCCAGCCGAAGGCCAATCCGCGATGTTCCTCATTTCCCTCACCTATACCGCGCCGCTGGATCAGCTGGACCGGGTGCGGGCGGACCATCGCGCCTGGCTGGACCAAGGCATTGCCGACGGCTGGCTGCTGCTCGCCGGCCCGCGTGAACCCCGGGACGGCGGCGTGCTGCTGGCACGCGGCGCGCGCGCGGAGCTGGAGGCCAAAGCGGCGACCGATCCCTTCTTCGCGCAGGGCCTCTCGACCTTCGACCTGATCGAGTTCGTGCCGGTCAAGGCGGCGACCGGCGTGACGATGGAAAGCCTGCTGGCATGACCATCGCCCTGATCGACTATGGCGCGGGCAATCTCCATTCGGTGCACAATGCCCTGCGCAAGGCGGGCGCGCAGGATGTGGCGATCACCGCCGATGCCGATCTGGTGGCGCGCGCCGACCGCATCGTGCTGCCGGGCGTCGGCGCCTTCCGCGCCTGCCGCGACGCCCTGGTGGCGATCCCCGGCATGGTGGAGGCGATGAGCGAGGCCGTAAATCAGCGCGGCACGCCCTTCCTGGGCGTATGCGTCGGCATGCAATTGCTCGCCGACGCGGGCGAGGAGTTCGGCCGGCATGACGGCCTGGGCTGGATCCCCGGCACGGTGCGTCTGGTTGAACGGGCCGATCCGGCGATCAAGATCCCGCATATGGGCTGGAACGACGTGACGCTGACGGGCGCTGCGGGCCTGCTCGAACCGGGCGAGGCCTATTTCCTCCACAGCTATCATTTCGAAGCGGCTGACCCCGCCCATGTCGCCGCCGTCACCGACCATGGCGGCCCGTTGGTCGCCGCGGTCGCCCGCGACACGATCATCGGTTGCCAGTTCCACCCGGAAAAAAGCCAGCGCTACGGCCTGTCCTTCCTAGCGCGGTTCCTGGACTGGCGGCCGTGATCGTCCATCAGCCAATCGAACGGATGTTGTGATGTCCCTGATCGTCTTCCCCGCCATCGACCTCAAGGGAGGGCAGGTGGTCCGCCTCGCCGAAGGCGACATGGATCGCGCCACCGTCTATGGCGATGATCCCGCCGCCCAGGCCCTGCTCTTCGCCAGCGCCGGCGCCCAGCATCTGCATGTCGTCGATCTCGACGGCAGCTTTGCGGGCCATGCGGTGAATGCGAAAGCGGTCGAGGCGATCGTCGAGGCCTTTCCAGGCCATGTCCAGCTGGGCGGCGGCATCCGCAACCGGGAAGCGGTGGAGCGCTGGTTCGATCTTGGCGTCTCGCGCATCGTCATCGGCACGGCGGCGCTCAAGGATCCCGCCTTCGTCAAGGCGGCGGCGCGCGATTTCCCCGGCGGCATCGTCGTGGCGGTCGATGCGCGCGACGGGTTCGTCGCGACCGATGGCTGGGCGGAAAAAAGCGACATGGCCGTGATCGACCTCGCCCGCCGGTTCGAGGATGCGGGCGTCGCCAGCCTGCTCTTCACCGATGTGGGCCGCGATGGCCTGCTCAAGGGCTGCAACATCGATGCGACGGTGGACCTGGCCCGCGCGACCGACATTCCGGTGATCGCCAGCGGCGGCGTTGCCGGGATCGCCGACATTCGCGTCCTCAGCCTGCATGCCGACGAAGGCATCGAAGGCGTCATCACCGGCCGGGCGCTCTATGACGGCCGCCTCGACCTCAAGGCCGCGCTGGCGGTGGCGCAGGCGGCGGCATGACCGTCCGCACCCGCGTCATTCCCTGCCTCGACGTCGCCGATGGGCGCGTGGTGAAGGGCGTCAACTTCGTTGATCTCAAGGACGCCGGCGATCCGGTGGAGCAGGCGCGGCTCTATGATGCGGCCGGCGCGGACGAACTCTGCTTCCTCGACATCACCGCCACGCATGAAGCGCGCGGCACGATATTGGATGTGGTGCGGCGCACGGCCGAGGTCTGCTTCATGCCCGTAACCGTGGGCGGGGGCGTGCGCAGCGCCGACGATGCGCGCGCGCTGCTGCTTGCCGGCGCGGACAAGGTCGCGGTCAACAGCGCGGCGGTGGTGCGGCCCGAACTGGTGGCCGACATCGCCGATCGCTTCGGCAGCCAGTGCATCGTCGGCTCGGTCGACGCGCGCAAGGTCGGCGAGGATCGCTGGGAAATCTTCACCCATGGCGGACGCAAGCCGACCGGGATCGACGCGCTGGCGCATGCGCTGCGCCTGGCGGAACTGGGCGCGGGCGAATTGCTGGTCACGTCTATGGATGGCGATGGCACCCGGCAGGGCTATGACCTGGCCCTCACGCGCATGATCGCCGATGCCGTGTCGGTGCCGGTGATCGCCAGCGGCGGCGTCGGCACGCTCGACCATCTGGTGGATGGCGTGATCCGCGGCCATGCCAGCGCGGTGCTGGCCGCGTCGATCTTCCATTTCGGCCAGCATAGCGTCGGCGACGCGCATCGCGCGCTGGCCGCAGCGGGGGTGCCCGTCCGCGCCGCCTGACCGGCGGATGGATCAAATTGGCACAGACCGCCGAAAACAGCTTGGTTAACGCGATGGCAAGGTGCTTGCTGCTCGATTATGCGATCCCCTCAGATATTCCGTTTCTGGGTTAGCAGGGGTGTGACATGCAATACGGAAAGATGCTTCTGGTCGCCGGCGTCGCCGGCCTGATGGGCGCAGCCGTGCCGGCGCCGGCGCAGGCGACCTGGTGGTGCTGGTTCGGCAAATGCGGCGGCGGCAGCAGCTCGTCCTCGTCGGGCGGTCATTCGTCCAGCGGCGGCTCGTCGGGTGGAACGCCCACGCCCGTGCCCGAGCCCGAGCAGATGGCGCTGTTCGCGATGGGGGCCGCTGTGCTCTGCGGCCGGGCCTTCGTCGTGCATCGCAAGAACCGCCGGAAGTAAATTTCGTTTGACGGGTCGCGCGCGCGGCGCTTGATGCGCGGCATGCGCGCGACTCTTCACCAGCTCGAACAGACCATCCGCCAGCGGCGTGACGCCGACCCGGCGGCCTCCTATGTCGCCCGGCTGACGGCGAAGGGTCGCGCCAAGATCGCGCAGAAAGTGGGCGAGGAGGCGGTGGAGACCGTGATCGCCGCCATGGCCGACGATCGCCCCGGCGCCGTGGGCGAAAGCGCGGACCTGCTCTTCCACCTGCTGGTGCTGCTCGCAGACCTCGACATTTCGCTCGACGCCGTGCTCGACGAACTGGACCGGCGCGAAGGGGTGTCGGGCATCGCCGAAAAGGCGGCCCGTCCGCAGGACTGAGCGGAAAGAATCGGCCCGTCCTGCGTTGAAGCGACAGCTTCATTCGCAACAGGGGGTCATCATGGTTCGTTCGGTCATCGGGGGGCTGCTGGGCGGCCTCGCCATGTATGTCATCGGCTTCATCTTCTGGGGCACGCCGCTCAGCGCGCTCGCCCTCAGCCGCGCCGGCGACCAGGAAAGCGCCAATCTGCAGGCGGCGCTGGCGCAGGGGCTGAACGCCAGCGGCACCGGCGTCTACATCATCCCCGATCCGGCGACGGCGCAGGGCACCACCTTGTATGGCCGCGGCCCGATCGCGCAGGTCTTCTACAACAGCAGCGGCTTTCCCGTCACCGATGGCGCGGCGCTGATCGGCGGGCTGATCCTGGCCCTGGTCGTGGGCGTGCTGATCGCCCTGGCGCTCCGCTTCGCGCTCGCCGATTTCGGCAGCAGGATGCGCGTCACCATCCTGTTTTCGATCGCCGCGGTGCTGTGGCTCCATATCGGCCAGCCGGTCTTCAACCACGCGCCCTGGGGCTATTTCCTCTATCTCGCGTTCAGCGATTTCCTGGCGCTGGCGGCAGCGGGGCTGATTGCGGCGAAGCTGATGGAGCGCAAGGTCGGGCCCGACGCCACCACCATGCATTGAGGCGTCGGCGTCAGGCCGCCGCTTCCTCGGCCATGCGGATCATGCAGGCGGCATGGCGGCGCGCGATCAGCATCCGGTCCGCGCCATAGCCGCCGCCCATGGTGCTGGCGACCGCGACGCCCCGTAAACGCGCCTGGCGCAGGACGAAGCGGTCGCGCGCGTCGAGCCCCGCGTCGGTCATGGCGAGGCGCCCCAGCCGGTCGTCGCCATGCGGATCGACGCCCGCCTGATAAAGGATGAGGTCGGGCGCGAAGCCATCGAGCACGCGCGGCACGACATCCTCCAGCACCGCCAGATAGGCGTCGTCGCCCGTTTCGTCCTCCAGCGCAATGTCCAGCGTCGACCGCGCCTTGCGCGCCGGAAAGTTGCGCTCGGCATGGATGGAGAGGGTGAAGATGTCGGCGCGATCGGCCAGCAGCGCAGCGGTGCCGTCGCCTTGGTGCACGTCCAGGTCCAGGATCAGGATGCGCGTCGCTTCCCGTTCCGCGATCAGTCGGTTGGCGGCGATGGCGAGGTCGTTGAACACGCAATAGCCCGCGCCGGTGTCGTAAAACGCATGATGGCTGCCGCCGGCCGCATTGGCAGCATAGCCATGCAGCCGGGCCAGCCGCGCCGCCGCCCATGTGCCGCCGGGCGACAGCATCGCGCGCCGCGCCACCCGCTCGGTGATCGGAAAGCCGATCCGCCGCGCCTTGTCCGCTGGCACCGTCAGGTTCAGCACATCGGCGACATAAGCCGGGTCGTGCACCGCTTCCACCCAAGCGCGCGCCATGGGCTCGGGCGCATGCACGGTCATCGCCGCCCCGCTTTCGCGCAGGGCATCCATCACCAGCCCATATTTGTCGAACCGATGAGCACTGCCGGGTGTTGCAGGGGAGACATAGGCCGGATAATGAACAACGTGCAGCATGATCTTTTCCGCTATCGCGATTTGAACCTAGGAAGCTTTGCGCTATCTGGTCCAGCATGAACCGTCCCCGCATGATCCGTTTCCCTGCGCCCGCGCTGATCGGCCTTCTCGCTCAGCCGCTCACCATCCTGCCACTCGCCGCGCAGACGCCGCCGCCCGCCGTCGCGCCGACCCTGCCCGGGTCGGGCATGGTTCAGCCGATCCCGGCGCTGCGGCCCCCGGTGCCGGTCCCGCCGCTGTCGGCCGCGCAGGAAGCCTGGGCCAATGACTGGCTGAAGACCGGCGCTGCCCAGGGGCTGATGGCGCGGCAGAAGCGCAGCGGCCCGCTTCATGGCGAAGCGCTGGTCAGCGCCATGCTCGACCGGGCGCGCGCGCTCAGCACCGGGCGCGTCGACACCGCCGACTTTCTCGACATCTGGGCGCTGCGGCCGGAGCCTTTCGACCCACGTCCGGGTCTCGCCAAGGCGGTGGCCGAGGATGGTCTGGAGCAATGGGCCAACAGGCTGACGCCGCCCTGGGCCGGCTATGAGACGCTGCGCCAGGGTCTGGCTCGCTATGAAGCGATCCGCGATCAGGGCGGATGGCAGCCGCTGTCGGCCGCCTCCTCTCCCGATGCCGTGCGCAAGCGCATCGCGATGGAGGATCCTGCCGTCACTCCGGGCGAGAGCCTGACCGACATCGTGCAGCGAGCGCAGCGCCGCTATGGCCTCAACCCCACCGGCAATCTGGATACGCGCACGCTCGCGGCGCTCAATGTCAGCGTCGACGATCGCATCGCCGCGATCATGGCCAATATGGAGCGCTGGCGCTGGATGCCGCGCAGCCTGCCGGTCAACCGGGTGCAGGTGAATATCGCCGCCGCCGTGCTGACCCTGTTCGAAGGTGACCAGCCCGTCACGTCGATGCGCGCCGTCACGGGCAGCCCGGACAATCAGACGCCGATGCTCGCCTCCAGCATTCATTCGATCGTCGTCAATCCGCCATGGAACGTGCCGATGTCGATCGCCAAGCGCGAACTGTTCCCCAAGGGGCGCGCGACCCTGATCCGGCAAGGCTACAAGATCGTCAAGACGCCCGAGGGCGGCGAGCGCATCGTCCAGCCGGCCGGCCCCAACAGCGCGCTGGGCCGGTTGAAGTTCGACTTCAACAATCCCTTCGCCGTCTATCTGCACGACACGCCGGCGCGCGGCAAATTCTCCAGCTATGACCGGCTGGCCAGCCATGGCTGCATCCGCCTGGAAAAGCCGGTGGCGTTGGCGGAGCAGATGGTGTCGGCCGATCCCGACCTGAACGGGCAGATCCAGAATCTGATCGACGAGGGCAAGACGCAGCGCGTGTCGCTGCCGCAGAATGTCGCGGTCTACCTGCTCTACTGGACGGCCTTCGCCAATAATGACGGCGTGGTCAGTTTCCGCAACGACCCCTATGGCTGGGACAAGCTGCTGGCGCAGAAGATCGAGGCGTCGAGCAGCCGCGCCGATCCCACCGCCGCTCCCGCTCCCGCCTCTATCGCATCGAAGGACTGATCCCCATGCGCAAATTCGCCCTCATCGCCCTTTCCGGCGCGCTCATCCTGTCCGCCTGCGGCAAGAAGGAAGAGGAAGCGCCCGCACCGACCAACAATCTGGTCGAACCGCCGGTCGAGAATGTCATCGTCGAGGAGCCCGAAGCGCCCGCTCCCGAGCCGCAGAATGTCGCCGAGCCGGCGCCTGTCGCGCCGCCGCCATCCATTTCCGAAGAACAGCAGATTCTGGATGATGCGGAAGCCAGCGGCATGACATCGCGGCTCCCGCGCGACGGCGAACCGGGCATGCCGGCAGACGAAGCGAGCAACGCGGGCGAGTAAAGTCGCGCGCCCCGGGGTTCAACCGGGGCGATAGCTTTGCTATATTGCGGGCATGGATCGCCGCAATTTCACGAAGTTCGCTTTAAGCGGACTCGCCTTCTCGTTTCTGTCCGACAGCATGGGACGCGCCGCGCCGCCGACCCTGCCTCAACCCGCCACGCCGGCTCCGGTTCCGCGCGTTCCGGCGACGCCCGCCAAACCGCTGCCGCGCTACGCCGCCTTGCTGGATCGCGCCCGCGCGGCGCTCGACCAGCATGGCCGGGCCTTCACGCTGCGGGATCGGGTCGGCATCGTCGACTTCGACGCGCCGTCGAAGGATCTGCGGATGCACATCGTCGACCTGGTGAGCGGGCAGGCGAACAGCTATCTCGTGTCTCATGGTCGCGGCTCGGACCCGGGCCATTCGGGCTGGCTGCACAGCTTCTCCAATGAGTTCAACTCGCTCGCCAGCTGCCAGGGCGCATTCCGGACGGAGATGGAATATGTCGGCCAGCATGGCCGCTCCATGCGTCTCGCCGGGCTCGATCCGCAGAACAACAACGCCGAAGCGCGGGCCATCGTCGTTCATGGCGCCGATTATGTGACCGAGGATCATGTCGCCGCCTGGGGCAAATGCGGGCGCAGCGAAGGCTGCTTCGCGGTTGCGCCGCATATCGTGCCGCAGGTGCTGGGCTTGCTGGGACAGGGCCGGCTGCTCTATTCAGGCAAGCTCGCCGCGGCCTGAACGGGACGCGCCAGGCTCCCGCACAAGCTGTCTGGCGTCCGTCATACACCGCTGATAATCTGTCGCCATGACTGGGGGAATCGAAGCGGCGGGTGACGCTGTCACCGGAGCGATGCTGGCGCGGGCGGTCGAGCCGTCCCATGGCGAGGCGCAGCAGGCCGGCCATGGCGCCTGCCTTAATTGCGGCGCCACGCTGGAGGGTCCTTACTGCGCCCAGTGCGGGCAGGCCGCGCATCTGCATCGCAGCTTCTCCGCGATCGGTCATGATCTGGCGCATGGCGTGCTGCATCTGGAAGGCAAGGTCTTCACCACCCTGCCGGAACTTGCCCTGCGCCCGGGCAAGCTGACGCGCCGCTATGTTCATGGCGAACGGGCCAAGTTCGTGTCGCCCTTCGCCCTGTTCCTGTTCAGCGCGTTCCTCATGTACGCCATTTTCTCGCTCACCAGCCATCATGGGCCGGAGGGGGAGGGCAAGGGCGTTCAGATGGACGCGGGCGCGCGCGCAGAATTGACGCAGGAGCAGGCGAAGGCCGACGCTCGCATCCGCAAGATCGAAGCCGATCTGGCCGAGCCCGGCATTTCGCAGGGCAGGCGCGAATCGCTGGCGGAAAAGCTGGATGAGGCGCGGGCGGAGCGGGACGGGTTGACGCTGGCCGGCAATCTGACGGACTCGCTGACCGGGGAAGGCGTCAATGGCGGCGTCGCCAAGACCGTCGGCAAGGCGGTGAGCGCGGCCGCGAAGAACCCGGATCTGGCCTATTACAAGCTCAAGGCCAACGCCTATAAATTTTCCTGGGCGCTGATCCTCATCTCGCTTCCTTTCTTGTGGCTGCTCTTTCCCTTCAGCCGCCGCTTCAAAATCTACGATCATGCGATCTATGTGACCTACTCGATCGCCTTCATGTCGCTGCTCTTCTCGCTGTCGATGCTGCTGACCGCGATGCATGTCGCCAGCGGCCTCATCACGTTCGGGCTGATCCTGTTCGCGGCCTGGCACATGTACCGGCAGTTCAAGGACGCCTATCAGCTTTCGCGCACCGGCACGCTGTTGCGGCTGCCGCTGCTCTACGGCTTTGCCTGCGTGTCGCTGTCGCTCTTCTTCGCATTCGTCGCCATGATGGGATGACGGGCGATGTGTCGCCGCTATAGGGCGGGGCATGATCTCATCCCCCATCTGGCTGCCCGCCACCCTGGTTGCGGGTGCGATGCAGGCCTGGCGCACAGCGGTGCAGCGGCGCGTGAGCGACAGCCTGTCGCTGAACGGCGCGGGGCTGGTCCGCTATCTCTACGGCATTCCCTTCACGCTGGTGCTGCTCGCCGCCTATCGCCTGCTCTTTCCCCGCCCCCTGCCGGCGCTGCATCCTGCCTTCCTGCTATTCTGCGCGGCCGGCGGACTGGCGCAGATCATCGCGACCAACCTGCTCATCAGCGCCTTTCGCCATCGCAATTTCGTCGTCGGAACCGCTTATTCCAAAACCGAGGCGGTGCAGGGCGCGGCCCTTTCCTTCTTCCTGCTCGGAGAAAATCTGTCGCCGCTCAGCTGGGGCGGGATCGGCTGCGGCGTGGCCGGGGTCATGCTGCTGTCGACCGGGGGGCGGAAAATGGGGCCGATGGACTTCCTGCGAGCATTGGGGCAGCCAGGCGCGGTGGCGGGCATCGCCTCGGGCTTTTTCTTCGCCCTGACCGCCATAGGCATCCGCCGCGCGACGCAGGCCGTCGATACGCCGGACCCCGTCCTCGCGGCCTTGATAGTGCTGGCGGTGACGGTGCCGATGCAGACCGTGCTGCAGGGCGGCTGGCTGCTCTGGCGCGAACCGGGCGAAATGCGCCGGGTCTTCAGCAGCTGGCGCGTGTCGGGGCAGGTCGGCCTGCTCTCCGCGCTGGGTTCGGCCTGCTGGTTCACCGGCTTTGCCACCGCACCTGTCGCTCTGGTCCGGATCGTGGGGCAGGTGGAGGTCGCTTTCACCATGGCATTTGGCCATTTCTACCTGCGCGAACAGATGCAGCGTAGCGAAGCCGCCGGCCTGTTGCTGGTGGTGGCAGGGGTCGTGCTGGCGCTTGCGGGCGCGCTCTAGGATCGTGAACGCCGCTAACGCTTAATTTACCACGCAGCGTTAGCGGTGCAGAGTGATGAGGGACACGCAATCTGACAATGTCGCGCGCGCGGTAATGAAGGTCGCCAAACTGTCTGGCGATCTGGGTATACGCACGCTTGATCTCCAGGCCGACATCGGCGAGCTCGCGACGCGCGTGACGCAGCAGGCGCGCACGATCGAGGCGATCAGCGGCGCGGCCGCGCAATTGTCGCAGGATGGCGAGCGCGTCTCGCTGGCGGGACAGGATGCGCGGGAGAAGGCGGTGGCCGCTCGCGCGATCATCGATGATTCGGGCCGCCAGCTATCGGCCGCCAACATGAACTTCGTCGACCTGATCGAGCAGGTGAGCCGCATTCATGCGCGGCTCGACGGTTTCGGCGAGGCGTTGAAGACGGTCGCCCACGTTACCAGCGTGATCAGCGGCATTGCCAGCCAGACCAATTTGCTGGCGCTCAACGCGACGATCGAAGCGGCGCGGGCGGGCGACGCCGGCCGCGGCTTCGCTGTGGTGGCGGCGGAGGTCAAGAAGCTGGCCCAGGAAACCGGCGCCGCGACGCAGACGATCGAACGCTCGATCGCCGCGCTGACGGGTGAGGCGGACGGCATGCTCGACAGCATCACGCGCGGCGCCCAGACGGCGCGCACGGCCCAGTCCGATACGCGCAATATCGAAACGCTGGTCGAACGTCTCGCCGCGCTGATGCTGGACCTGTCCAACAATAGCGAAACGGTGGCGCAGCGCATCGGCTCCATGGTGGGATCGGCCGGGGAAATTCGCACGGGCCTCGCCGCGCTGGCGAGCACGTCGAACGATAATGCGGGCGGGCTTCAGCGCCTGTCCGGTCGCATTACGAGCGCCAGCGAAGACACCAACATGCTGCTGCAATATCTGGCCGAAAGCGGCGTCGATATTCCCGATTCGCCCTATATCCGTTTCAGCCTGGAATCGGCGCAAGCCGTTTCCCAAGCCATCGAGCAGGCGATTGTCGATGGGAGAATTACAGAGGCGGAGCTGTTCAGCGACCATTATGCGCCGATCCCCGGGACCGATCCCGAACAATATACGCATCCGGTGCAGGCGGTGATGATCCCGGCCGCGCGCGTGCGCCAGGAAATGGCGCGGGGCTATACGGGCCTGTTCGGCATGACCTTTACCGATCGCAACGCCTTTGGCGCGGTCGCCATGCCGGAACGCGCGCATCCGCAGCGGATGGGCGATTCCGTCTGGAATGCGGAACATTCCCGCCAAGGGCTGATCTTCGACTTCCCCGACACGCGCGACCAGTGCCGGATCACCGAACCCTTCTGCATCAAGGCCTATCGTCGTCCGACGGCTGATGGCGCGGTGGTGCTGCTGAAGCAAGTGATCGCGTCCATCCATGTGCGGGGCCGGCATTGGGGCGTCCTGCAGATGGCCTATCAGGATCAGGGCTGAACCCTTCGAACGGCCCGGGACGCATCGACTGCGCCCCGAGCCGATAGGACAGAATCAGCCGGTCTTGGCGCCGGTCATCACTTCGATCGAGGGACGGTTGGTCGCATCGATCGTGCCATCGGCCATCATCGCCTTGCCCATGTTGATCGCCTCATCGCGCAGGCCTTCCTCCATCGACGTCTGGCTGGCTCCGATCAGGGCCGACAGCAGGATATTCTTGCTGACGGCGTCGGTCGGCTGCGCCGCGGTCGACTTGCGCGCCAGCGTCAGCGCCTCCTGATAATAGGGGTCGGCGCCGTCCGTGTCGTGCGTCGCCAGCTTCTGGTTGCCCAGCTGGATCAGGATGCCGGCCAGGATGTTGCGGCTGGCGGTGTCGGTCGGCTTGGCTTCGACGACCTTGCGCCAATAGGGCAGGGCGTCATTATAGAGCGAGATCACCTTGTCCATCTGGCCCATCGCGCCATAGGCGGCGGCATCGGCATAGAGGGCGTTGGCCAGGAAGTTCACATTGTCGATCTTGCCGGGATCAGCCTCGACCGCGGTGCGGATCGCGGGGATTGCGGCATCATATTTGGCCACCGCGCCGGCATTGTCGCCGGCCTGCTGGGCGCTCTGGCCCGCCGTAAAGTCGGTGACGGCTTGGTTGAAGGCGGCGATTTCCTCCGGCGTCATCTCGCGCGCAGCCGGCGCCGCGGCGTCGGTCGCCGGCGCTGCGGCATCGGCGGCCGGAGCTGGCGCTTCAGCGGGGGGCGTGGCCGGGGCGGGGGTGTTCGGCGTGGCAGGGGCGCTCGGCGTGGCGGGGGACTGCTGCGCCAGGGCCGGCGCGGCCAGCGCCAGCGGTGCGGCGAACATCAGATAGGCAAGCTTGGCGGGTCGGGCCAATGTCAGGGTCTCCTTGAACTGGTTGCATCGAAACAATCGATCCGGCGCGGTTTTCGCGCGTCTCAACTCCTTCAATGAACGAAGCAATAGCCAGGTTCCGACTCTTTTACATTCGGCTCATCGCGCAAAAGGCTCCGGCCATGGAAAACTCCGCCGCTCGACGACCGTTCCGCGCCGCCGCTTCGGCATCTTCGCCCCATTGCTCGCTCTGCCATGCCTCGTCGACCTCCGCCGCCTGCCAGACTGCAGCGGGATCTCGGCCGCCCTCGACGATGGCCAGGCCGCAGACCAGCGATCCGCTCAGCGTCACCAGCGTCGATAATGCTGCGAGCGTGAAAGGATCGAGCGCTGCCACCGCCGCTTCGAGCCGTGCTATGCTCTCGGGCGGCTGTGCCACCGGTATGACCCCGCTCGTCAGCAGGAACGTCACGTCATAGCGCGCCTGCGCCCATTCCAGCAGCGGGTTCCAGGCGTCTGCCTGCCGCTGCCCCAGCGCGTCGGGACCCTCGGCGCGATAGCAAAGCAGGTCGCTCTGCGCATAGCGCGCGATGCTGGCGGCGAAAGCTGCGGGATCGGGGGCGACATGGTCGATTGCGGCATTGGCGAGGCCTGTGAAGGGCATGGCGGCAGGATCGATGGTGTCGCCCTGCGCGCGCCACTCCGCCGCCACGGCCTGCGCCAGGGCTGGGGTCGGCAGCGCCAGCAGCGCGCGAGCGGGCGTGCGCACCGGTCGCCCGTCCAGTTCGATAGCGAAGCCCCCGGCGCTCTCGACCACGCCGACATCCGTATAGAAACGCTTCATTGCGGCGGCCTTTTGCGGAACAGCGCCAGCAACAATCGCGGCACGACGACGAACTGGAACAGGCCCGTCACCACCATGATGGCGCCGAACGCCTTGGCCTTGTCGCCCTGCACCCAGGAAAAGCGCTGCATGATCGCCAGGAAGCCGAACATGACGATGAAGGCGCCGGACAGGCGGAACAAGCCGATCGCGAAATGACGCTGGCGCGCCACCTTGTCGGGGTCGATGGGCGGCGGCGGCGGGGAGGGTGGAACGTCGGTCATGGCGCGCCGATATGGCGGCGCAGCTCCATGCTGTCCATCGCCACGCCATGCGCGCCGGCCGCCGTCAGTTCCTGCGCCGGATGATAGCCCCATCCCACCCCGATCGCGCGCGCGCCAGCGGCCAGCCCCATGTCGATGTCGAAGCTGGTGTCGCCGATCATCACCGTCGTTTCGGGCGTCGCGCCCGCGTCGGCCATGGCGGTCAGCAGCATCGAGGGGTGCGGCTTGGACGGGTGACGGTCGGCGGTCTGGAGCGTCACGAACCGATCGAGGATGCCATGGTGCGACAGGCAGAGGTTGAGGCCGCGATCCGACTTGCCCGTGGCCACGCCCAGCAGCCATCCCGCCGCATCCAGCTCCGCCACCAGCTCGGCAATGCCGGGGTAGAGGGGTTCCGATACGGCATTTTCCCGCCGCAACGCCTGAAACGCGCTCTTATAATGATCGGCCAGATGATCGTGAAAATCGCTCTCCGCCTCGGGCAGCAGACGCGCCATGGCGACCGGCAGCGACAGGCCGACCACCGCCAGGATCGCCAGCCGCTCCGGCGGAGTCAGTTGCACCGCTTCGAACGCGCGCGCCATGGCGGTGCAGATATTATGCTGGCTGTCGACCAGCGTTCCGTCGCAATCGAATACGGCAAGGCGGTTGGTCATGGCCGTCCGATCACGCGTTGCGCGCGCTGCCCCGCGCGCGTCGCTCGCCCTTGCGCCCCTTGCGATATTGCTTGGCATGCTGGCGCGCCGCCTTCTTCTCATCCTCGCGCGTCGGGGTGCGATCGATCTCGTCATCCAGCGGCATGTCGCCCAGCGCCAGGTCGAAACCCAGTTCGTTCAGGCTGTTGGCGAAATGGGTCGGCAGCTCCGCCGTCATGTCGACGCGCCCGCCATCGGGATGATCCACCCTGATGCGGCGCGCATGAAGATGCATCTTGCGACTGATCGTGCCCGACAGGAACGCTTCCTTGCCGCCATATTTGCCATCGCCGACGATCGGATGGCCGATCGCCGCCATGTGGACGCGCAACTGGTGGGTGCGCCCGGTGTAGGGCTGCAGCTCGACCCAGGCGGCGCGATTGCCCGCCCGTTCGATCACCCGATAGCGCGAACGCGCCGGCAGGCCCTCTTCCTCGTCCACATGCATCTTTTCGCCGCCGGTGCCCGGCTGCTTGGCGATCGGCAATTCGATCATGCCGTCCTCGATCGACGGGACGCCCATCACCAGCGCCCAATAGACCTTGCGCGCGGTGCGGCTGGAAAAGGCCTTGGCGAAATGCGCGGCGGCGCGGCTGGTGCGGGCGAGCAGCAAGGCGCCCGACGTATCCTTGTCCAGCCGATGGACCAATTTGGGCCGCGATTCCGCGTCGAACAAGAGCGCGTCGAGCAGCTTGTCGACATGAGCGTCGGTCTTTGTCCCGCCCTGGGTCGCGAGACCCGGGGGCTTGTTGATGACGATCGCCTGCGCATCGCGATGGATTACCATGTCCTGCGCATAGGCGATCTCGTCCGGCGTCAGGTCGACGACGCGCGCGCGCTTGGGCCGATCGGCGGCGTCCGGCTTCTGTTCGGCGGGCGGCACCCGGATCATCTGGCCTTCGCTGATCCGATCGCCCGGCGCCGCGCGAGCGCCACCGACGCGCAGCTGCCCCGTCCGCGACCAGCGCGACACGAGGTTGAAGCCGACATCGGGCAGATGCCGCTGGAACCAGCGGTCGAGGCGGATGCCGTCGTCATCGGCGACCACCCGATATTGCCGCACGTCGAGCGATACGCCCTTGGCGGGATTGGGCTTGGCCGGACTGGCCTTCGCGGCGGCGGCGGCGGCGGCGGGCCGGGGCGTTGCAGAGCGTGCAGCCGCGGATTTGGCCGCCGCTGGCGCACGCGGCTTGAAACCGGGCTTGTCCCCATCGCGCTTGCGCGGGGCTGCTGGCTTGCCGCGTCCGGTCGGCTTGCGATCAGAAGGCCGGCCGCTTCCGGCGGTTTTGCCGCCGCGCGAACCTGCGCCGCCCTTGGCTGGAGGACGCCCCTTCATGCCGCCACGTTCCGCATCAGCGTCAGGCCCAGCCCCAGCGCGCCAACAGCGCCGGCGACCGACGCCAGCGCATAGCCGAGCGCCGTCATGGTCTGGCCGCGATCGATCATCAGCATGGTTTCCAGGCTGAAGGCGGAAAATGTGGTGAAGCCGCCGAGCAGGCCCACGCCCAGCAGCAGCCGCAGCGATTCGCCGCCGATGCGCGCCGCCGCGCCGCCCTCGCGCGCCAGCCATCCGGCGAGCAGGCCCATGGCGAAGCCGCCGATCAGATTGGCGGCGAACGTGCCCCAGGGCCAGGTCGCGCCAGGCGTCAGATGCCCGGCCAACCGGCCGAGCTGATAGCGCAGCGCCGCGCCAATCGCGCCGCCGCCCATCACGAGGAATAAATTGGTCATGCCGTTGGCCCTATAGCGAATCGGCCACAGGGGAAAGGACGCAATCAGGCGGCTGTCATCGCCTCCGCCGCGGGTCGCCGATGCGCGGCGATGCACGTGACGACGCTCAGCACCACCAGCAAAAAGGCCGCGCTTTCCAGCATCGTCGGCCAGCGCTGCTCCCACACGAAGCCGTAGAGCAGCGCGAAGGCGGTTTCGAACAGGATCATCTGCCCGACCAGCGTCAGCGGCAGCAGCCGACTCATCCGGTTCCACAGCGCATTGCCCAGGATCGACGCCAGCAGCGCGACGCCCACCGATACGCTGGCGAAGCGCGCCCAGGCGGCCGGCGCGTGGTCGCCCACGCCTATCCAGAGCGCCACCGGCAGCAGCAACAGCGCCTGGACGCCCGTCATCAGCCCGACCAGCAGGTTCCAATCCTGCGCCTCCATCTGCGGCAGCCGGTCCAGCCAGTGGCGATTGCCGACAGCGAAGGCGGTCCAGGACAGCAGCGCGCCGATCGCGCAGCCAAGCCCCGCCAGCTGAAGCAGGACAGGTTCCGTCCGCGGCCCGATCACCGCCTGCCAGCCGATGCACAGCGCGCCCGCCCCGCAGAGCAGAAGGGACGCAGCCAGCCGTCGCAGCGGCACCGCGCCCCGCGCGCGGCTGCCGATGATGGTGACCGCCACGGGCAGGAAGCCGATCACCAGCGACGTCATGGCGATGCCGCCCAACTGCACCGCGCTTGCCAGCAGGACATAATAGAGAAGATTGCCGGCGAGCGCGAGCCAGGCCAACGCCCAGCCCGCCCTTGGCCGCAGACCGGCAAGGAGCCGGCGCCAGCGGGGTGCCGCCAGCAGGGCGGCCATCAGGCCGAAGGCGAGATAGCGCCCGACCGCCAGGTCGACTGGCCGAAAATCGCGCACCAGCGCCGGCGCCAGGAAGACCAGCCCCCAAAATGCGCCGGCGCCCATGCCGCATGCTATGCCTGCCGCCGTACCGCCGCTGTCGCCTCGCACCATGTCGCCATTCCCTTGATCGCTGCCCGTCGGGAATTATCATCATCGCAGCGCGCATTGTGCTCTTGATTGCCGCCGCCGACGCAACAATTACTCGCGCCATGACGACGTCGCGCATTCTGGATTCCTTCGACCGCGCCATCCTGCGCATTCTCCAGCGCGACAATCGCACGCCCCAGCGCAGCATCGCCGAAGCGGTGAACCTGTCGACCGCCGCCGTGCAGCGACGGGTCGCCGCACTGGAACGCGACGGCGTCATCGCGCGCAACAGCGCCATGGTCGCGCCGCACGCCTTGGGCCTTGCCATCACCGCGATCGTGGATGTGCGACTGACCGATGAGAAGGCGGCGACGGTCGACCGGGTCAAGGCGCAGTTCCGCGCCGATCCGGACGTGCAGCAATGCTATTATGTCACGGGCGGACCCAGCTTCGTGCTGCTGATCCTGTCATCGGACATGCCCAGCTACGAAGCGACGACGCGCCGCCTATTCGCGGAGAATGAGGCGGTCGCGAGCTATCACAGCTATCTGGCGCTGGACCGGGTGAAGGCGGGCATGGACCTGCCGATCGCCTAGCGGCCCGCTCGCGCCCCGCCGAAATTGGGCGTGAACAGCTTGCGGAAGCTGATCGAGATCGTCCGGCCCAGCGGATCGAGATAATCCTGCTGGTAGCGCAGCGGCGTCATGCCGGTCGCGTCCCGCACCTCGCGCCGCTGGTTGAAGATATTGTCGACCCGCAGCGACACGCGCGCGCCGCGCAGGAAGGGAACATTCTTCACCAGGCTGGGCATTTGCCCCAGATTGGCGAACAGGCGCAGATTGGCCGTGGCGAGGCTGCCGAACTCCAGGCGCGAACTACCGTCCAGCGCACCGTCGACATGCGTGCCGCTTTCCCAGTCGACGCCCAGCCGCGCGCCAAGGCCGTTGTTGGAATAGCCGACCCGCGCCTTGATTTCATGCCGGGGCTGGCCGCCCGACGATCCGGTGGCGTCGCCGTTCAGCAGGTCCAATTCCGGCACGCCCGGCGCGATCAGGATGCTCTCTTCCAGATGCCAGGTGTGGTAGAGGCTGAAGCTCAGCCGCCCGCCGCCCTGGCCATCGCCGCGCCCGCGGCCGCCCCCAAAGCCGCCGCCGCCCGGCCCGCGCGGTCGTTCGCCGCCATCGCCCGGACCGGCATTGTCGCGCCCGCTCCCCGCGCGCTCTCCGCCGTCGCCGGCGGGCGGGGCGCCATCCTGGCCGGCAGGTCGCTCGCCCTGGGCGCGATTGCGGCCGAAGGCGGCGCGCATGTCGTCCAGTTCCTTCGGGCGGTCTTCGGGCCGGGAGCCGCTCGCCCGCCACGCCTCGATCACCTTCTGGATGTGGGATTTCAGCGCGATCGACAGGTCGAAGCCCCAGCGCAGTTGCTCGCTCTGCGACCGCAGGAAATTGATCGGCCGCGCGTCGACCTGGATCAGATTGCCATCGGCATCGCGCAGAAAGCGTTGCGGGAAGGCCGCTTCCAGATCGGGGGTCGGGGTCGGGAAGGCGGCGATGGGATTGGTCGTGCGGCTGTTGAGATAGGTCGCCGTCAGCGTCAGATTGGGCTTTTCGAAGGGCTTCACCCGGGCGCTGAGGCGGAACTGGTCGCGCACGCTCTCACTCAATGCGGCATTGCCGCCGGACAATTGCGTCACGAACACGCTCTGCCCGGTCGCATAGTCGAACACCGAGACGTTGGGCGTCGAAATCAGCGGATCGGTGATCTGCGCGCCCGTCGGGGCGGCGCGATCCTGATTGGCGGATGCGAGGATCTGGACCGCACGGATGGGTTGCCAGCGCAGGCCGTAGCCCAGCGTCGAAAGCGTGCCGAAGTCCGACAATTGCTGCGCGGCGATGTTCAGATTGACGCCGATGTCGCCAATGCCGCCCAGAACGCCCTTGGACCGGCTGGTCAGCGGCACATCCAGGCTGACCTGCCCGCTGCCGATCTCTCGGCTATAGTCGGTGCTGCGCTCCACGCCCGATCGCACGGACCGGCTTTCAAAGCCGTTGGCCGAGGCTCCCAGGCGGATCGAGGTCATGACGTCGCCCGCGGGCATGCGGAACAGCGCGCCGCTCACCAGCAGGTCGGCGGTCACTGCCTGGCTCTTGGCGCGGGCGGTGTCGATGGTGCGGGTGGCGAGCAGTCCGGGCGCAAAATCGCCATAGGGATTGACCGACGGATCGCCGGCATCCAGCGCGGCCTGGATGGCGTCGGTGTCGATGCCGCGATCGGTGCGCGTGCGCGTGATCGACAGGTCGCCATTGCCCGTGAAGGACCATTGCCACTTGCGCCCGATCTGGCCGTTCAGCGTGACGCCGACATGGCCCGTGGTGCCCCGGATCTGCTGCCCCAGCGCGCCGCCTTGCCCCAGATAGCGGTAAAGCGTCACATCCTGGGCGAAGGGCGAGAAAGGCGATCCGGCGGCCAGGCCAAGCGCGGCGGTGGACAGGCCCTGCAGCGAATCATTTTCCGACAGTTCCAGCCGGCCGTTGATCGTCGCCGACACGCCGCCCAGCGCGCGCGCCAGCGTCGCATTGGCGGAGAAATTCTCGGTGGACGGGCTCAATGTGCGATAGGGGGTCAGGTCAGTGACTGCGGCGACGTTGGCGCCGGCGACGAAGTCCGCCAGGCTGGGCGCGCCGCTCGCCGCGCTTCCCGGCACGGCGGCCACGGTGACCGTCTGGCCTGCCAGCGTCGACAGCGCCGGATCGACTTCCGCGCCGGACATGCCAGCGGCGATATTGCCGCCCAACGCATAGGGGCGGCTGGACGGGCTGGTGACGATGTCGCGCTCGCTTTCCAGCAGCCGCGCGGCGCGGCTATATTCCAGGTCCAGCGAGAAACGATCGTCGCCACGAATGCGCAGCAGGCCGGCCTCGACCTCGGCATTGTCCCGTCCGCCTTCGGTCGTGGTGCCCAGTTCCAGTTCCGCCTTTTCGGACCGGAAACGCTGGCGCAGGACGATATTCACCACCTTCTGCGTGGGTGCATAGCCATAGGACAGGGCGACCTGCTCGGGCAGGATGTCGACCCGCGCCACTGCTTCCGACGGAATGTCGCGGATTTCCGAGAAGCTGGAAATCCGCTTGCCGTTGAGCAGGATGATCGGCGTGCCGTTGGTCTGCGGCTCCAGTTCGGTGATGATCTCGGCGATCGAGGTCACGCCCAGCGCGCGCACATCGGCGGGGGAGAGCTGCTGTTCGGGCTCGATCTCACCGATCACCGCGCCGCGTTCCGGCTGGCCGGTGACGATGATCTCGTCGACCTCGTCGGCCGCCTCCTGCGGCGCCCCGCCCGACACAGGATCGTCTTGCGCCATCAGCGCGCCGGGCGCGACGCTCATCATCAGGGGCAGCAAAAAAATGAATGCGGATCGACGCACGAAAAACCCCCGATTTGGAAATGACAAGCCTGATGCCGATCTAGGCGTCACTTGTCGCAAGATTCTGGCATTTGCCCGACAAATTTGTCGCAAAATGTAATGGCGAGGCTGAACCGCAGCTTGCCGGCTGGAATAAAAGAGAAACGAGCGGCTCGGCCTACGCCTCGCTCGCTTGACGAACGGGGCGCGGCCATGGTGAAAGACAGGCGAAGCGCGCGGGAGGCGGCATGAGCGACACCTGGCTGTATGACGAGCATCCCGCGATGTTCCGGGCGCATCCCCTGTTGTTCATCCTGCTGCTCGTTTCGGTGGTCGGCATTGTCGCGATCGCGATATGGTGGGTGCTGCACAAGGGCGAGCGGCTGGCTCTGTCCGACCGCGAAGTTCTGATGGAAAAGGGGCTGTTGTCCAAGCAACGGACGGAAATCGCGCTGTCGAGCATCCGCTCTGTGCGCATCACCCAGACGCTGGGCCAGCGTATTTTCGGCGTCGGCCATGTCGAACTGTTCAGCGCGGGCGACTATGCCGAAATCGCGATCAAGAACATGCCGCGGCCCGATCGCATTCGCGCCATTGCGGCGGCGCGTAACGTGGATCTGCTGCCGCAGCGATAGACTATTTCGTGCAGCCCCTTGACTTGGGCGCATTTATTTCAACGATAGCAGGATCATGGAGGCCGCCAGAGCCCCGACCGTGAGGACGCCATGTCAGGATCACCTGTTCGCACCGGGCGGACGGGCTGCAAAGGGGTGTCGCCATGGTGGGTTTGCGAGTGATGCCGTCCTTGCCGGATCTGACGGCGGAGCAGCGCGCGGAAATTCGCCAGGCTTGCGGCTTCGCCTGCGTGCGCTGCGGCGTCACCATCTATCGCTATTTGGGGCTGCCCGACGGGCCCGGCGCGACGATCCTCTGCCCGACCTGCCACGGGCTGGTGGAGGAAGGCCGGCTGACCGCGACGCAGGTGCACAGTTTCCACGCCAACCCCGTCGTGCGCCAACGCCATTTCGCGCGCGATCGCTTGCCCTTTTCGGCGGAACTGCCGCAGCTGATCGTCGGTGGATCGCGGATGCTGCGCGATACGCCGATCCCGATCACGCTGGACGGCGAACCGATTTTGATGTTCGCGCCGCCCCGCCGGACCAATGGCGCGACCCGGATCAGCGTGCGTCTGGGCGCGCCCGATGGCGAAGCGATGCAGGTGATCGACGGCAATGAATGGAAACCCACCGACGGCAGTTGGCATTTCCTGCTCCGCGGCGATCGCTATTCGATGATGGCGGCGCGGGGCGATGGCCTGTGCGTGCTGCGGATCGTCGCGCGCAATCGCATAGCGGTGGAGCATCTGCGCACGACCATTCGCGGGCGCCGGCTGGAGGTGACCCCCGACTGGCTGCAGATCGATGGCAAGCGCCATGTCGACCGGATCGGCAGCGGCACGCTGATCGGTCTGGAACTCTAAAGACGGGTCGGTTCAGCCAAGCGTGACGAAGATTTCCGCTTCGATCACCCAGCTGCCTGCAACCTCGCGCCATTTGGCGCAATAGCGGCCGGAGGCGAGGGTGCGGCCGCTATCGGCGGCGGCGCCTTCCCATGCGCCCTCCTCCATCGCGATCGGCTCGACCGGCGAAGGGGTGATGCGATCGGGCGTTCGGATGTAGATCAGGCGGTCGGCGGAAGCGAATTCCCGTTTCCACGCGGCAAGCTGGGCGCGCCGACCGGCCAGAACGGCACTGTCCGACCCGGTGACGAGGATCGCGTCGCGCGCCAGCAACGGCTCGATCGCCTTCAGGTCGGCATCGGCGAGCGCCCGATTGAAGGCGGCGCGGGCCATGCGAATGGCGAGGTCGGCGGCGGCGCTCATGCGGCAAGGCTCGACGGTGATGGCGGGATGGGGAAGCGCCTTACCCGCAGCGCGCCGATGTGATCGTCATCGCCTCGTCATAGCTGACCGTCAGCCGATCCGCGCGGAAATCCATGGTCATCGCCATGCCCGGGCCGCCCCAGCGCAGCGTCTTGGCGCCCGACGCGGCGAGCAGCTGCGCGCCGATATCGGCGCTCGCTTTCTGGCCGACGAACCGATCCAGGCCGTCATGACGGCACGGTCCCTGGGCGGCGGTGGGCGGCATTTGAGGGCCCGGTCCGTTCGCCCCGGCGCAACCCGCCAGGGCGAGCGCCATCCATCCCGTCAGTGCCACGCGCATCGCCGTCTCTCCTACTCGGTCCGCGTCATCTTCAGCCGGCCGCCCTTGACCGCGAAGGCGAGCCGTCCTTCGACCAGGTCAACCGCGTCGCGGCCAAATTGTTCATAGCGCCACCCTTCCAGGATCGACAGTCCGTCGCGCACCCCGGCCGCCAAGGCGTCGATATCATCGCTGCGCGCGATCAGCCGCGCCGCGACATCAATGTCGCGGGAGCGGATCTTGAGCAGCAGCTTCAGCAGGTCGGCGACCAGCGCGCCATCCTTGCCCAGGCCCGGCCGCTTGGGGTCGCGTTCGGGCATCTCGTCCCGGTCGAGCGGCTGCGCCGACTTGATCGCGCTCATCAGCCGCGCGCCGATGTCGTTGGTCTTCCAGGTGGCGGACAGGCCGCGCACCTTGCCCAGATCATCCTGCCCGCGCGGCGGGTGGCTGGCGATGTCGGCCAGCGTCTCGTCCTTGACGATGCGGCCGCGCGGCAGGTTCTTGTCCTGCGCCTCCATTTCGCGCCAGGCGGCCAGCGCCTTCAGCCGGCCCAATACGTCGGCCTTGCGGCTGGCGATGCGCACGCGCTTCCATGCGTCGGCCGGATCATTCTCATAATTGCTCGGATCGCTGATCCGCTCCATCTCCTGGTCCAGCCAGTCGCCGCGCCCGGTCTTCTTCAACTCCTCCAGCATCTTGGGGAAGATCTGGATCAGGTACGTGACGTCGCCGATCGCATAGTCGATCTGGCGCTTGTCCAGCGGGCGGCGCGCCCAGTCGGTGAAGCGCGCGCCCTTGTCCAGCTGCACGCCAAGCCATGCGTCGACCAGATTGCCATAGCCGATCTGCTCGCCCAGCCCCAGCGCCATGGCCGCGATCTGCGTGTCGAACATCGGATGCGGCGTCTTGCCGGTCAGATTATGGACGATCTCGATATCCTGGCCGCCTGCGTGGAAGACCTTCAGCACATCCTCATTATCGACCAGCAGGTCGAGCAGGGGGGTGAGGTCGATGCCGGGCGCCTTGGGATCGATCGCCGCCGCCTCATGGGAGTCGGCGACCTGCACAAGGCAGAGATCGGGCCAGTAGCTGTTTTCCCGCATGAATTCGGTGTCGACGGCGACATAGGGGGATTTCGCGATGCGGGCGCAGAAATCGGCGAGGGTCTTGCTGTCGGTAATCAGCGGATGAATTTGCATATGGTCTTCGATCTTATTATGGGCTGGCCCGCGTCCGGCGGGCTGGTCGAAAGGTCGACAAGGCAAGCCCATAGCCGGGCCGCAACAATTTGTCATTTCCGTAAAACGATTCTGAAAGATCAAAACGCCATGCATGCCTATCGCACCCACACCTGCGGCGCCCTGACCATCGCCGATGCCGGCAATGAGGTCCGCGTGTCGGGCTGGGTGCATCGCAAGCGCGATCATGGCGATCTGGTCTTCATCGATCTGCGCGACCATTATGGCATGGTGCAGATCGTGACCGAGGTAGACGGTCCGGTCTTTCAGGTGATCGAGGGGCTGCGCGCCGAAAGCGTCGTGACCATCACCGGCAAGGTCGTCGCCCGCGCCAAGGAAGCGGTGAACCCGAACCTGCCCACGGGCGAGATCGAGATCCGCGCGCTCGACGCCGCGGTCCTCTCCGCCGCCGCCGATCTGCCGCTGCCGGTCGCGGGCGAGCAGGACTATCCCGAAGACATCCGCCTGCGCTATCGCTTCCTCGACCTGCGGCGCGAGACGCTGCACGCCAATATCGTCAAGCGCACGCAGATCATCCGCGACATGCGCCGCCGGATGGAGGATGCGGGCTTCACCGAATATTCGACGCCGATCCTGACCGCCTCCAGCCCCGAAGGCGCGCGCGACTTCCTGGTGCCCTCGCGCATCCACGCCGGCAAATTCTACGCCCTGCCGCAGGCCCCGCAGCAATATAAGCAGCTGCTGATGGTGGCCGGCTTCGATCGCTATTTCCAGATCGCACCCTGCTTCCGCGACGAAGACCCGCGCGCCGACCGCCTGCCCGGCGAATTCTACCAGCTCGACCTCGAAATGAGCTTCGTCACCCAGGAAGATGTCTGGAACACGATGGAGCCGGTGATCGCCCAGATCTTCGAAGCCTTCGCCGATGGCAAGCATGTCACGCCTGCCGGCAGCTTCCCGCGCATCCCGCATGCCGAAGCGATGCTGAAATATGGCAGCGACAAGCCCGACCTGCGCAATCCCATCATCATCCAGGACGTCACCGATCATTTCGTCGGCTCGGGGTTCGGGATCTTCGCGAGCCTGGCGGAAAGCGGCAGCGTCATTCGCGCCATCCCCGCCCCTGGCGCTGGCGCCGGCAGCCGCAAATTCTTCGACGACATGAATGTGTGGGCGCGGGGCGAGGGCTATTCGGGCCTTGGCTATATCAACATCAAGGATGGCGTGCCCGGCGGACCGATCGCCAAGAATCATGGCGAGGAAGCGACGGCGAAGCTGATCGCGGCGCTGGGCCTGGGTCCCAATGACGGCGTCTTCTTCGCTGCCGGCAAGGAAAGCCAGGCCGCCAAGCTCGCCGGCCTCGCCCGCATTCGCGTGGGCGAGCAACTGAACCTGATCGACAAGGATCGCTTCGAACTCTGCTGGATCGTCGACTTCCCCTTCTACGAATATGACGAGGACGAGAAGAAGATCGATTTCGCGCACAATCCCTTCTCCATGCCGCAGGGCGGGCTGGATGCGCTCAACACGCAGGACCCGCTGACACTCAAGGCCTATCAGTATGACATGGTCTGCAACGGCTATGAGATTGCGTCGGGATCGATCCGCAACCAGTCGCCCGAAGCGATGGTGAAGGCGTTCGAGCTGGTCGGGCTCAGCCAGGCGGATGTGGAGGAACGTTTCGGCGGCCTCTATCGCGCGTTCCAGTACGGCGCCCCGCCTCATGGTGGCATGGCGGCCGGCGTCGATCGCATCGTGATGCTGTTGTGCGGCGCGCAGAACCTGCGCGAAATCACGCTGTTCCCGATGAACCAGCGCGCCGAGGACCTGCTGATGGGCGCGCCGAGCCCCGCCGAGTTCAAGCAGCTGCGCGAATTGCATGTCCGCGTGGTGGAGCCGCAGGCGAAGGGATAGATTCTTTCGCCCGTTACTGCTCTACCTTCGAGAAAAGGGAGAGGACGCATGGGCTGTCGGTTCTTCGTTGTTCGGCTGCTGCTTGGAGTTGCTTTGACAAGCAGCGCCGTTCATGCGGCCGACAAACTGAACTCGAACGAGCGGCGTGCTCTCTCAGCCCGCGCGGCCGATCGGCTAGCCCGGCAAGACCTCTTATCAATCTTGATGCCATCTGGTCGCTTTCCGAAGGGGATGGTCCGGCAAGTCCGGTCGATGTGGTTTATCACGAAGAGCAACGGCACGTCGGTGCCCGGCCTCTGCGCTCGCGACACGCTCATCCTTAACTACGGGCCGGTCAACGCTCCCGTGGACACGGACACGTACAATTATGAGGGAGAGCCGGTCGCGCCATTCGGCGTAGAAGCAAGCCGACAATATCGTTTCGTAAAGCCGCCAACAGCCAGTCTGCTCGATTGGGAAGATCGTCACCCCTTGCCGTCGATCTGGCGGGGCGAGTGCCGTGCCTTGAAGGACGATGAGGACGGTGGCGGCTGGTTTTTCGCCCCTGACCCTGAAACAGCCGTTCGGGCATGGCTAGCATTCCGTGTTGCGGTCGCAGCAGTTCAGGCAAAGCCTGCACTGGTCCAGCCCTGCGAGACCTATAGGCCTGCGGGGAAAAAGCTCGATTGCAAGGCGACGCTGGCCATTCTGGACGACCTCGACAAGCTCAATGAAGTAGAGACGTGTCCAGCCTTGGCTGGCCAGGATTGTTTTAAGATCGACGTCGGCAGTTTTTGGATCACTGTAACAAACCGCGCATCGGCAGACGGGCCGACACCGGCCGACGTAGAAGCGGTGAAGATCGAAGAATATATTGTCGTGACCTGATCCTACCGGCGTGAGAGGATACGCCCATGACCATTGACCTGTCGGACTACGAAAAAGGCAAGAAGTATAAGGGCGATTATGACGCCGACCTGGCTGCGCTGCAGGAACGGCTTGCCAAGATCCAGGTCGCCCACATCATCCATGATCATCGCAGCGTCATCCTGTTCGAAGGATGGGACGCGGCGGGCAAGGGCGGCATCATCAAGCGGATGACCGCCGACTGGGACCCGCGCTATTATCAGGTCCACCCCATCTCCGCTCCGACGGAAGAGGAGCGGGACCATCATTATCTCTGGCGCTTCTGGACCAAGCTGCCCGGCAGCCGCAACATCGCGATCTTCGATCGCAGCTGGTATGGGCGGGTGCTGGTCGAGCGAGTCGAGGGCTTCTGCTCAAAGGCCGACTGGACGCGCGCCTATGACGAGATCAACGCCTTCGAACGGCAGCAGATCGACGCGGGCACCCATATCATCAAGCTGTTCGTCCACATCACCCAGGACACGCAGGATGAGCAACTGGCGCAGCGCCTCGATACGCCGTGGAAGCGGTGGAAGACCGGGGCCGATGACTATCGGAACCGCGCGCGACGGGCCGACTATCTCGATGCCATGCACGACATGTTCCGCGCAACGGACCGGAAAGAGGCGCCATGGCACATCGTCGACAATAACAATCGCAAGGCCGGGCGTATCGCGGCGCTGACCTATGTCGCCGATCGACTAGAGGCATTGGTTCCGCTGGATTTCCCCGATGCTGATCCCGCTGTCGTGAAGCTGGCGCAGGACGCTTTCGGCTATCGGCCGAGCGATCCCAAAAAATGATGGAAATACAATGGTTTGTCACAAAAGTGTAACCTGCGTCTAACTAGCTGTTTACCATTCCAGGTTATTGCGACGGGCATGACCGCCACCGTGCTGCCCTTCACCCCGCCCTCGTCGGCCTCTTATCCTGCGCCTGTAGACCTGCATCTTGCGGCCGACGCGCCGGCGATCCGGCTCGGCAGGCCGCTCAGCGAGGCGGTCGATTTCTTTCAGCGCGACTCGGCATTGCGTCTGCTTCCGGTTCTGGACGCGGCGGGACGCCCAGTCGGCTCTATCTACGAGCGCGACATGCGGCGCATCCTGTTCAATCCCTTCGGCCACGCGCTCCTGCGCAATCCCAGCTTCGGCGGGCGGCTGGACGATCATGTCTGCCCCTGCGCCAGCGCCGATCGCGCGACCGACATCGAAGCGCTGGTCGACCTCTTCGCGGCGCAGGGCGACGGGTGCGAAGGATTGATCGTCACCGATGGCGGCGTCTATGTGGGCGTGCTGAGCGGCGCGCTGCTGCTGCGCCTGACGGCGGAGCGGGATGCGCGCGTTGCGCTGGCACGCGCGGAACGTGTCGAGAAGATCACGCAGGAAAGCGCCGATTTTCGCAGCGACGTCGAACGCCTGATCGCCGATCTGGTGGTGATGGCGGACCAGCTCGCCACGCTGGCGGGCGAGGCGACCGAGCGCGCCGCCCTCGATGATGCCGATGCGGCGGCCATGGCCGTGGCGGCGACGCAGACCGCCGACCGGCTGGCTGGCATCGCCGCCGGCGGCGTGGAGCTGGGCCAGCTGTTCGCCGCGATGGAGGCCGAAGTCCGCGATGCGGGCGACGCCATTCGCGAAGCCGTGGCGCGCAGCCGGTCGGGCGCCGCGCGCAGCGAAGCGCTCGCGCAGGAGGCGGACGACATCGGCGCCGTCGTCGCCCTGATCGATAGCATCGCGCGCGCGACGAGCATGCTGGCGTTGAATGCCAGCATCGAAGCGGCGCGTGCGGGCGCGGCGGGCGAAGGCTTCGCCGTCGTCGCGCGCGAGGTTCAGTCGCTGGCGGCGCAGACGCGCGATGCCGCGGCCGAGATTTCGGGGCGGATCGACCATTTTCGCGGCGCCATCGGTGAAGTGGCGGCGGGACATGCCCATATGGACGCGACGATGACGCGCGCCGATCGGCTGTCCGCGGCGGTGTTCGACGCCGTCGCGCGCCAGGGGGCCTTCAGCCTCACCATCGCCGACAGCGTCGCCGAAGCCGGGCAGTCCAGCGACCATATCCGCAATGGCGCACGCCAGATCAGCGACAATGCGTCCGGCCGCGCGCAGGCCGCGCGCCTGATGCGCGACGTTGCCGGGCGATTGTCCGAAGAGGCGCATCGGCTGGACGAACGGGCGGGCGGCTTCATCGCGGCGATCCGCGCCGCCTGATCATCCTGTCTGGCGCGGATCGGGAAACGCGCTACTCTGCCGCTCCCATAAAAAAGGAGAGGCAAGCCATGCTCGTCATGTTCGTCGGTAGTGATCGCACCCAGACGGCGGTCAATCCCGCGCAAGTCACCTTCGTCACGCAGGTCAGCGACGGCACCCGCATCCGCTTCGGCGAAGGGCGCAGCGTCACCGTGACCGAACCGATCGCCGCCGTGCTCGACAGCCTGAACCAGGCGCTGCGACCGCATGAATGACTAGGGAAGAGGGGCCGGTCATTCCGGCCCTTCCTCAATAATCCTTCGAATAGCGCAGATTGGCCGAGGATCCGGCATTGGTGCCGGTCTTCGACAGCAGGCTCAGCGTCTTGGACAGGGCGATCTCCAGCTGGGTGGCGGTGAAGCCCTTGGAGTCGGTGATCACCTCCACATAGATATTGTTGGAGATGTGCTGGCCGACCGCCAGGCTGGTGCCGCGACCCGTCGCCTCGTCGCCGCCGACGATGCCGATCCGGTCGAGCCCCGTCGCCCCCTGCAGCTTGCCCATCGGATTGAGCCCGCCGCTGCCGCCGCGCAGCCCGTTGAGCGCCGCCGCCAGCTGCACCGCCTGTACCGCCGACAGGTTGGCGACATTGTCGCCGAACAGGATGCGCGCCAGGATTTCATCCTGCGGCAGAGTCGGCGTGGAAATGAAGCTGATGTCGGGCTGCTGCGCGCTGCCGGTCACGCGGATGCCGGCGGAGACCGTGTCGATCTGCGTTTCGGCCGTGATCTGCAGCGTCGGATTGGTCATGGGCCCGTTGAAGCTGATCAGGCCCTGCTCCAGCTCGAATTGGTGGCCCGAGAAGCTGTAGCGGCCGCGGATCACTTCCACCTCGCCCACGACGCGCGGATTGGTCGCGGTGCCGGTGACGCGCATGTCCGTCTTCCATTCGGAATCGAGGCCCATGCCGGTCACGTAGATCTCGTTGTCGGCGCGCACGCGAATGTCGAGCTTCCACGGCTTGGGCGCGGCGGCTGCCTTGCGATCGGCCAGGCGCTGGTCGAGCAGGTCCGTGCCTTCGCCCTTGCGCCGCACGCCGGTCAGCTGGCGGATCTCGGTGCCGCCCTGCCAGGCGACGCGGTAGCGCGTCTCGGGCAGGCGCAGGTCGCCCTTGATCAGGCCGCCATTGGCGGCGCTGTTGGTGATGTTGAGCGTGCCGCTGACGACGCTGGTGATCGCCTCGCTGCGCGCCAGCCGGGCGCGATCCAGCTTGATAGCGATGTTCATCGGGAAGCCGCTGTCCGCCGCCAGCCCGACATCGCCGGTCGCCTGCACCGTGCCGTCGCCGGCGCGACCGGAAAAATCGCGGATTTCGAGATGGTCGTTGGTGAAGCGGCCGTCGAGCCGCATCTGCGTCACGCGGGTGCCGAAACTCTCATTCTCATAGGTCAGGCTGTTGGCGCGGACGACGCCGTTCAGCCGCGGCGCGCTGAGCCGCCCGCTGAAGTCGGCGGCGACGGCGAGGCCGCCGGTCAATTGCTGGTCGGCAAGGCCGGCGAAGGAGAAGAGCACGTCCGCCGGGCCGGCATAGCGAATGCCGCCGCCCAGAGGCGCATTTTGCAGCTGCTCGCTCCAGCTCGCGCCGGCCCCCGGCGGGGCGAGGGTGGCGATGAAGCGCCCCAAGGTGCTGTTGCCCCGGCGGATGAGGCCGCGCATGTCGCCACCGGCCGAGGACAGCTTGCCCTCGATATTCATCGATACAGGGTCCGACACGGCGGTCAGGCTGGAGCGCCGGAAGTCGCTGATGGCCAGGCGCGTCGTCGCGGTCGGGAATGCGCTGCCCGCCTGGTTGTAATCCAGCGTGCCGGTCGCGCGGCCGCTGACGCCCAAGCCCGGCGCGGCCATGTTGGCGATCGCCAGGTCGAAATCCTTGAATCGCGCCTGCATCGCCGTCACGTCGCCAAAGCGTCCTGCGAGGTCGACCTTGCCCTGCGGCAGGACTAGGGTGGCTGGCTCCAGGCGATAGCCCTCCGTTTCGGACCGGATGATCGCCGGCTTGGCGAGGCGGAAGTCGATATTGGCGGCCTTGCCCTGCAGCGCTACGGCGTAAAGGTCGGGGCGCAGCGCCGCGTTGACCGCGACCGAGAAAGGCACGCCGCTGGAGCCGTCCGCGACCAGCTGCGCCTTGCCGCGTCCGCCCTGATAGTCGAGCTTCGCGCGGGCCTTGCGCACCACATAATCGCCATAGGCCGCGTTGCCGATCTGCGCGTCGGCGCGGATCTGCGGCTGATCGGTCAGCAGGATCGAAGCGTTGACGATGGCGCGCCCGATGATGATGTCCGCGTCGCCGGGCAGCTTGGCATTGGTCGCGTTGGCGTTGAGATCGACGCCCTGCACCTTGCCCACGGCCGCCAGGCGAACCGCGCCGGTAATGCCGGATCCGTTCATGTCGAGCCGCCCGGTGAAGGGCCCGGCCGCACTTTGCTGGATGCGGCCGTTCATGTCCACGCCGGCGAACCGCGCTTTGGTGACGTCGATCGTCAGCGGACCCTGGGCGGTGCGGATGAGGACATTGGCGAAGAAGGGGCCGTAAGGCGATCCACCGGTCGCTTCGAGCCGGTAGCCGGCGGCTTCGCCGTTCAGCTTCGCCACCACGTCGGTCAACTGCACGCCGACATTGGGGCGCGCCGCGCGCAGCACCGCCTGCGGCCGCTCCACCGTGCCGCGCACCGTCAGCGCCAGCGGACCATATTGCTTGGACGATGCGGTCGCGTCGAAGGCGATCTGCCCGTCCGTGTCATAGCTGCCGGACCCCGACTGGATGGTGAAGTTGGGCGCTGCGCCCTTGAGGCCCGCGAGCGTGAACTTGCCCTCGGGCGTCATGCCGATCCTGCCCGACATGACGGCATTGCCGCCCAGGAAGTCGCGCACGGACGCGTTCTCCCACCGCGCGGTGCGCACGCCGAAGCGACCCGCCAGGCCAAAGCCGCCATTGGGGCCGGGCACCAGTTCGACATCGGTGTTGAGGTTGACGATGCCGACGCCATCGATCCGATAATCGTTGACGCGACCCTTTAGCGCGCCGCGATAGATGGCGTTGTCCAGATCAGCGAGCACGATGGCGGTGGCATCGACCTTGTCGCTGTCGATTTTGAGATTGTCGCTGATCAGCTTGCCGGCGGCATAGGCGAAATCGCCCTTCACCCGCAGATTCTGCAGCAGCCCGCCGGCAGCGGCATTGAGGCCGGTGACGCGGCTCGCCGTCGCATTGACCGGAATGCGGATGCGGTCGGCGTCGATCACGGCGCGGCCGCTGGCCTTCAGATTCTCGATGCCCGTGGCGTCGAAGGCGATGCTTTTCGCGCTGATGTCGTAATCGATGAAGGGCGTCGCCATCGGCCCGTCGAGGATGATGGAGGCGCGTACGTCGCGGCCCTTCACCTTCTCCATGATCGCGCCCGGGGTCAGCAGCGCGGCATTGATGCGCAAGCCGCTGAACTTGCTTTCGGCAAGATCTACCAGCCCCTGCACATCGGCGGTCATGGCGGGGGAACGGACCGATCCCTTGAGGTTGACGCGCCGTTCGTTGAGCCCGGCGAACAGGTCGACGTCCAGTTGCGGCGCGGTCAGGCGATCGACGGTGCCGGCAAAGACCAGGCCGGGGCGCAGCGGACCCTTGGCCGTGAAATTGCCGTCGCGCGCCGCCAGCGCAATGTTCGCCAACTCGCCCTTGGGCGATGTCGCGACGATGCGGCCGTTCCAGGCCTGCCAGGTGCCCTTCCCATCCAGCGTCGCGGTCATGCCGTCGGTCAGGCCCGACATGGCGGCGATGACGCCGCCCTTGGGCGCGGTCAGCGTGCCGCTCATGGCCAGGCGATTCTGTTCGGGCACCGCGTCGAGCTTGGCTTGCAGTCGATCGCCGCTGTCGACGAGCGCGCTCGCCTCCAACTGGGCGCGGCCATCGGCGATGTGCGTGACGCCATCGATCGCGATTTCCCGCTTCTGGCCGATCACCGGCCGCGCCAGCACGAACTTGCCGATCTTCAACCGATCGACGTCGATGTCGAGGTCGGGCAGGATCGGTGCGTTGGGATCGCTTTCGGTGACGTTGAATTGCGGGCTGCGCGCCAGCACGACCAGCGGCGTTTCCAGCAGGCTGACCGAAATATGGTTGTTGAGATAACGGAAGGGCTTCCACACGACATGGACGCGCGGGCTGACGGCGAACACGCCCTTGGGATCGCGCAGGATGAGGTCATGGATGACCATGTCGCTGTAGATCGACCCGTCGATCCGGCCGACCTCGATCTGCATCCCCGATTCCATCTGGAGCTCAGCGATCTGCCGGATCAGGAATTTCTTGCCTGGCTGGGTGTTGAGGCCCAGCAGCAGCACGCCCACGAGCAGCAGGAGGCCGACCACAACGCCGGCAACGCCGATCGCGATCTTCTGCCACAAGGGCCGCTTTTCCCGCACCACGATGGTTTCGGTCGGCGCGTCAGTCGCCGGTTCGCCCGCTTGCGGAGCGGGGGGAGGGGTGTCGTCCTGTGCCATCAGAAAGCCTGCCCGATGCCGATATAGACGGCAAATTTGGATTCACCCGGTTGCCGGTTGATCGGCATCGCGATGTCGGCGCGGAAGGGGCCGAAATTGGTGTAGAAGCGCCCGCCTATGCCGACGCCATAGCGCATGTCGGAAAATTTCGGGATGGAGCTTTCATAGACCTGGCCCGCATCGACAAAGGCGACGACGCCATAATTGCCGAAGCGATAGCGCCCCTCTACCGCGAACTCGTTGACGGACCGGCCGCCGATCGGATCATTGTTGACGTCCTTGGGCCCCAGTTCCTGATAGCCAAAGCCGCGCACCGATCCGCCGCCGCCGGCATAAACGCGCCGCGACGGCGCGATGTCGTCGCGATCAACGCCGCTGATCGTGCCCAGTCGCGTGCGCGCCGCGATCACCAAGCTGTCGGACACCGGATAATAGCCCGACAGGTCGAAGGTCGCGCGAATATAGGGCGAGAAATTGCCTTGCAGCGATCCTTCCGGTTCGGCGCGCAGATTGGCGCGGAAGCCCTTGGTCGGGTTGAGCAGGTCGTTCGATCGGTCATAGCCGATCTGCAGCGGCAGCCCGCCGATGAAATAGGTGCGGCGCGTCTTGTCCGCCGTCGCCGGGTCGATCACCACCTGCTCGTTGGTCAGCAGGATTTCCGCGCCATAGCTGTAGGTCCAGCGCTTCTGGAAGATCGGCGTCGATTGCCGCGACCAGCCGATGTTGATGCCGGCGGTGAAGGCTTCATAGGCGTCGTAATTCTGATGGTTGAGCGTGATGCCGGTCTGGAATGTCTTGTCGCGCTTGCCCGCGTTGGACCGGCGGAACGTGGCAGACGCGCCCTGTTCCTGCGTGCCCGCGATCGCGCCCAGGATCAGCGCGCCTTCGGGCGGGAACAGGTTGCGATGGGTCCAGGTGCCTTCCGCGCGGAAGCCCTGCCCGGTGCCATAGCCCGCCTCGCCCGCCAGCGTGCGCGGCGGCCCGGCATCCTGCTCGACATGCAGGTCGACATATTCGGTGCCATCGGGTCCCGCCTCGCCGGTGCGCACCGGATCGACCGCCACGCTCGAAAACAGCCCCGTCGCCACCAGCGCCTTGCGCAGATCGTCGACCTTGCGGCTGTCATAGAGCTCACCGGGCTTGTAGCGCTTGATGACTTCCATATGGTCCGCGCCGAATGCCTGATCCTCGCCGCTCGTGGTGATGGCGCGGAAGCTGGCGCGGGGGCCGGTGTCGACCGGCAGCGTATAGTCGCCGGTCACCGTCGCGGGATCGAGCAAGATGTCCCGCTGTCCCACCTCGACGAAGGGATAGCCATTTTCGGGAAGCTTCAGCGCGACATTCGCCTCCGCGCCCTCGACGTTGGCGGCGATGATGTAATCGCCAGTCTTGAGCGGCAGGCTGTCGCGGACCAGGTTGGGCGGCACGGTCGGGCCGGCCGTCACGACGATCTCGCCCATCTTGTAGCGCTTGCCCGGCGTCACGGACACGACCGCGGTCAGCGCGCCATCGCCCGACTGGTCGAGGCTCGCCAGCGCCGTGCCGTCATAATAGCCCTGCGAGTAGAGAAGGCGGACGGCCAGTTCCTGGTCCGCCTCGGCGCGCTGCTGCACCATGGCGGCGGTGTCGGCCTTGCCGTCGCCATCGAACAGCGCCGATTCGGCGCGGAATTCATCCTCCAGCCCGGTCTTGTCGAAGCCTTCGACGCGAGTGGCGTAGCGCACTTCGGGCAGCTTGGCGTTGGGATCGTCCTGCGACGCCTCGTTGGCGGGCACGGTGACGCTGCCCAGCGGCGGCAGCGGCTGCGCCAGTTCCGGCTCCGGCGCAGGCTCGGCCGAGGGCGGCAATTGCGCGGGGATGGCCGACTGCGCCGGCATCTGCTGGTCGATCCAGCTGTCGATCGAGGGAAGCGGCGCGGCGGGATCGCTGCCCTCTACCTTGGGCAGGCGCGCTTCGAACTGATCGTCGGGCAGGATCGGTTCTTCCGCGCGCGTGTCGGGCGCGCTCGATGCCGGGGGCGTGGCGGTCTGCGCCATCAGCGGCAGGGGGGATGTGGTCAGCAGGATCAGGCCCAACATGCGCCGAACATGATGTGCCTGCTGTTTCGTCATTGTCGTGCGTCGCCCCTTTTGCGCCGTGCCTTTGAGGACGTCCGGCAATGTGTCCATACGCCCAACATGTTGCGACGGTTCCGCGAGCGACATGATTTCCGCGACTTTCTTCATGACTCTGGCCTCGTGACTCGCGGACGGCTAGAGCTGTTTCATGACATTTGCGCTCAATATCTCGCGGTCGATTTCCGGCCAGCCCTGGCGCTGGCGCGGGGCCGGCGCGGACGCCCGCGACCCTGCCTATCTGCCCGATGATCTGGTGACGCAATTGCTGCTCGCGCGCGGGTGCGCGCGCGAGGCGCTGGAGGCGCACCGCAACCCCACCATCCGCGGCTTCATGCCCGACCCCAGCCTGTTTCGGGACATGGACGCGGCGGCGGAGCGGCTGGCGGATGCGGTGCAGCGGCAGGAGGATGTGCGCATCTTCGGCGACTATGATGTCGATGGCGCGACCAGTGCGGCGTTGCTGATCCGGCTGCTGCGCGACCTGGGGCTTCAGGCCCGCCCCTATATTCCCGATCGGCTGATGGAGGGCTATGGCCCCTCGGGCGAAGCGCTGGTGCGCCTGGCGGGCGAGGGGGCGAGTTTGATCGTCACCGTCGATTGCGGCGCCCAGGCGTTCGAGGCTCTCGCCATGGCAAAGGCGACCGGCGTCGATGTCGTCGTGGTCGACCATCATAAATGCGCGACCCAGCTGCCCGAGGCGTTCGCGCTGGTGAACCCCAACCGGCTGGACGAGCATGAGGACGCGGCCTGCCATGGCCATCTCGCCGCCGTCGGCGTCGCCTTCCTGCTCGGCGCGGCGCTGGTGCGGACGTTGCGCGCGCGCGGCTATTTCGCGCAGCGCAGCGAACCAGCGCTGATGGAATTGCTCGACATTGTGGCGCTGGGCACGGTCGCGGATGTGGCGCAGCTGAAAGGCCTCAACCGCGCCTTCGTCGCCCAGGGGCTCAAGGTGATGGCCAAGCGGCGCAATATCGGCCTGTCCGCGCTGATCGACGCCAGCCGGCTGACGCGCGCGCCGCTCTGCCATGATCTGGGCTTCGCGCTCGGCCCGCGCATCAATGCGGGCGGCCGGGTTGGACAGGCGGATCTGGGCGTGCGGCTGCTGACGACGGAGGACCCGGCCGAAGCCGCGCGGATCGCAGCGCAGCTCGACCAGTATAATGAGGAACGGCGCGCGATCGAGTCTACGGTGCAGGAACAGGCGGAAGCGCTGCTTGAGCGCCAGGGCAATCGCGCCGTCGCGGTGATCGCGGGCGCTGGCTGGCACCCCGGCGTCATCGGCATCGTGGCCGGGCGCATCAAGGAAAAGGCCGGGCGGCCGGCGATCGTGATCGCGCTCGATGAAGCAGGCGTAGGCAAGGGATCGGGCCGGTCCATCTCCGGCGTCGATCTGGGCGCGGCGGTGCTGGCGGCGAAGGATAGCGGCCTCTTGGTGGCGGGTGGCGGCCATGCGATGGCGGCGGGATTGACGGTCGCGGCGGATCGGGTGGACGCGCTGGCCGATTATCTGGACGATCGGCTTTCCGCCGCGGTGGCCAAGGCGCGCGACGACCGGGCGCTGCTGATCGACGCGGTGCTCGCGCCGACCGGCGTCAACCCCGATTTCGTCGCCGCGCTCGACCAGGGCGGGCCCTATGGCGCGGGCTGGCCGGCGCCGCTGATCGTGGCGGGGCCAATGCGCGTCATCAAGGCGGACGTGGTCGGCAACGGCCATCTGCGCGCCATCATGGGCGGGGAGGATGGTCGGTCGATCAAGACCATCGCATTCCGCCGCGCCGAGACCGAACTGGGGCAGGCGATCCTCGGCGCGCCGCGCGACCGGCGCCTATGGGTCGCGGGCCGGGCGAAGATCGACGATTGGGGCAGCCGCCCGGCGGCCGAACTGCATCTGGAGGATGCGGCCTGGGCGGATTGAGCGGCATTGCAATTTTCTTGGCGTTTAGGGGTTGACCCTTTTCCCGTCCCCGCCTAATTGCGCCCTCGCTTCGCAGCGCTGCCCCGGCGGCGCTGCCGGACGGCCCCTTCGTCTAGCGGTTAGGACGCGGCCCTTTCACGGCTGAAACACGGGTTCGATTCCCGTAGGGGTCACCATTTCCCATGATCCGGAAATGTGATGCGCAAGGGTTATTCCTCGCGGATCTCCGTCCCGCCCCTCGGCAAATCCTTCCGCTACGATCCGTTCATCGGCACCTGTCGCCGTCATGGCGCGCCGCCCAGCCAACGACGCACATCCGCGACGGCCTTGTGCTAGCGGTGGCACAGATGATATTCCGGATGCATGGATCATGCTCCCGACACTCTTGTTCTCCCGACCTTGCCCGATGTCGTGCGGATCGCGCCCAATGACGAGGTGGCGGTCGCTCTGCGCGCGCTGGAGGCCGGGGAGAGGATCGACGTCGCTGGCGCGGTGCTCACTGTCGCGGAGCCCATCGCGCGCGGACACAAGGTGGCGGTGCGGTCGATCGGGGCCGGCGCGCCCGTCCATCGCTATGGCTGGCCGATCGGCACCGCGACGTGCGACATTGGCATGGGCGATCATGTACACAGCCATAATCTCGTCACCAATTTGCGCGCCGAGGAACCCTATGACTATGCGCCGATCGCGCCGCGGCCGCAGCGCGCGCCCGGCGACTGGCGCTTCCGCGGTTATCGGCGCGCCGACGGATCGGTCGGCACGCGCAACGAGATCTGGGTCATCCCGACCGTAGGTTGCGTGGCCCGCACCGCCGAGCGCGTGGCGCAGCGGGCGGCCGCGCGCCATCGGGAGCAGGTGGATGATGTGGTCGCTTTCCCGCATCCGCTGGGCTGCTCGCAACTGGGCGATGACCTCGACGGCACGGCGCGGCTGCTGGCGGCGCTGGCGAGCAGCCCCAATGCGGGCGGCGTGCTGCTGATGGGGCTGGGCTGCGAGGAGAACCAGCTGGCGGCGCTGCTGGAGCGGGTGCCGCAGGGGCGGCGCGATCGCATCCGCACGGTGGGCGCGCAGATGAGCGTGGACGAATATGATGCGGCGGCGCAGGCGATCGACGAACTGGTCGCGATCGCCGCGCAGGACGAGCGCGAGGAGGTCGGGCTCGAAGCCCTGCGCGTCGGCCTCAAATGTGGCGGGTCCGACGGCCTGTCGGGCCTGACCGCCAATCCGCTGATCGGACGCATCGCCGACATGGTGACGGCCGCCGGCGGGCAGGCGATCCTGACCGAGATACCCGAAATCTTCGGCGCCGAACGGCTGCTGATGCAGCGCGCGGCAAACCGGCAGGTCTTCGATGATCTCGTGGCGCTGGTGAACCGCTTCAAACGCTATTTCATCGACCATGGCGAGCCGATCTCCGAAAATCCCAGCCCCGGCAATGTCGCGGGCGGCATCACCACGCTGGAGGAAAAGTCGCTGGGCGCGGTGCAGAAGGGCGGCCATGCCCCGCTCATGGACGTGCTCGGCTATGGCGAACGGCTGCGGCGCCCCGGCCTGTCGCTGCTCGAAGCGCCCGGCAATGACGCTGTATCCACCACGGCGCTGGCCGCGGCGGGCGCGACGATCACGCTCTTTTCCACCGGCCGGGGCACGCCGCTCGGCAGCCCGGTGCCGACGCTCAAGCTCGCCACCAACCATGATCTCGCCGCGCGCAAGCCCGCCTGGATCGACTTCGACGCGGCGCAGGTGCTGGACGATGGGCTGGATGCCGCCGCCGATGCGCTGATGACGCGCATTTGCGCCATTGCCTCGGGCGAACCGGCGCGCAACGAACGCAATGGCGAGCGCGACATCGCCATCTGGAAGCGCGGCGTGACGCTCTGATCGCCTGCGGCGGCGCGGGCCGTTGCCGACGTCCTCACGGCGATAGATGCGCGACGATGGCCTCGGCCGCGCGGGTGACATCGTCCCATGTCCGGTCGAACCCGGCATCATCGCCATAATAGGGGTCGGCGACGCTGCTGCCCGCGCGGCCCGGCACCATGTCCATCAGCAGGCCGAGATGCGCGGCGCCATCGGCCGGACGCATGCGGCGCAGCTGGCGCAAATTGTCGCTGTCCAGCGCGAATATATGGGTGAAGCGGTGAAAATCCTCCGCCTGCACCTGGCGTCCGCGATAGCCGGCGATATCGATGCCATGGCGCAGCGCCACCGCCTGCGCGCGCCGATCGGGCGCGCTGCCCACATGCCAGTCGCCGGTGCCGGCCGACTCCACGGCCATGTCGACGCCGGCTTGTTCGGCCGCCGCACGCAACGCTGCCTCCGCCAGCGGCGACCGGCAGATATTGCCGAGGCACACGAGCAGGATCGCCGGCATGCTCATCCTTCCGCCGCCGCCGTCGACAAACCGAGCCCCGGCAGCCCGATCGAGCGCTTGCCCGAAAAATCCGTGCGCGCGACGATGACGCCCAGTTTTTCCATATAGTCGATCAGCCGGCGCACGCGGCCGGGCGAGCTGGTGCCATAGGCGCGGGCGAGCGCGTTGTCGTCGGGGCAGGGCCGCCCGTCGATCGCCGCCCGCGCGATCAGCAGGAAGGGCGCCAGCATGTCCTCGGGCACGGGCTCTGCCGCACGGATCGCATCCTGCCAGCGCGGATCGTCGGCATCGGCCATCCCCGCCTGCGCCATGGCGAAACGCTTGCGAAAGGCAGGCAGGTCGAGCGGCGATTTCTTCAGCCCCTTCATCCGGCAGCGGACGCCGAAATCCTGGTAGAGGCTTGCAACCCCGGGGGCCGCATCGCCCAGGTCGGCGACGATCTCTTCCAGAACGGCGATCACCACCGGCTCATTCTCGCCAAAGTCGAGTTCGGGCGCGGCGGGCTTGGCCTGCGGCGCGTCGGCGAGCGCGCGCATGATCTCCTCGGCGGGGCGGGGCGGGGGCTCGGTGCGCGGCGGCGGCGTGGGCAGCGCCTCCTCCTCCACCCGCGCGAAGAGCAGTTCCTGGAAATCCTCGGACGCGGCGACCGGCGGCGGCATCAGCTTGTGCGCGCCGCCGCGCGTGCCGGTCCTGACCGCACCGATCTTCACATTCACGGGCCGGCGGGCGATGGCGGGGCCCAGGCCCAGGAAGCGGCCGCGCTCCAGGTCGCGTATCTGTTCGGCCTGTCGCCGCTCCATGCCCAGCAGATCGGCCGCGCGCGCCATGTCGATGTCGAGGAAGGTGCGCCCCATCAGGAAGTTGGAGGCTTCGGCCGCGACATTCTTGGCCAGCTTGGCGAGGCGCTGCGTCGCGATGACCCCGGCCAGGCCGCGCTTGCGCCCCCGGCACATGAGGTTGGTCATCGCCGCCAGCGAAAGGCGGCGCGCCTCGTCCGACACGTCGCCTGCAGCCACCGGCGCGAACATCTGCGCTTCGTCGACGACGACCAGCGCCGGATACCAATGGTCGCGCGGCGCATCGAACAGGGTCGACAGGAATGTGGCGGCGCATTTCATCTGCGCCTCCAGTTCCAGCGAATCGAGGCTCAGCACGACCGATGCGCGATGTTCGCGGATGCGCGTCGCCATGGTGACGATCTCGCGCTCATTATAGTCGCCGGCATCGATCACCACATGGCCATATTCGTCCGCCAGCGTGACGAAGTCGCCTTCCGGGTCGATCACCACCTGCTGCACCATGGCGGCGCTTTCCTCCAGCAGCCGGCGCAAAAGGTGCGACTTGCCCGACCCCGAATTGCCCTGGACGAGCAGACGGGTGGCGAGCAATTCCTCCACGTCGACCAGCACGTCCTTGCCGTGATGATCGGTTCCTATGCTGATGCTGGCGGTCACGCGGCGCTTTTGGCGCGGGCGGCGGGGGAGTGCAAGGGGCGGCGCGCGATCGACGGCGGCCCGAAGTTCACACCGTTGTCGGGCGAATCGGGCCAAAAGTAACGGTGAAGTCCCGGCAAAGCCCCCTTCAGGCAGCGGTTGGGTAAAGGTCGGGACAGCATCGCGCCATCGGGCGGCGGCGGCCGGGACAGCGCCCGGCCCCGGCCGCGCGCCCGACACGACCGGACGAGGCCATGGCAAGGTCATGGTCAGGCCCCGACCGGGTGTCACTGCGGCGTCGCCGGCGGGGGCGGCTGGTCGGGCGCGAAGGGATCGGCCATGCGTTCGGCATGACGCTTGAGCGCCCAGCTCCACTCTGGTCGAACATGGTGCCGGCAAGGCGGCGGCGCAGCCGGTGCGCGCTGGTCGGCGACATGCCGACGCTGCGCGCCGCCTGCGCGACGCAGCCGCTGTCGAGCAGGGCGATCAGGAAGCGGCGCTGCCTGGCCGGGGTCCAGTGGGCGCGATCGGCCGGGGCGGACGGCGATGGCTTGGCGGGGCGGGGGGCGGGGTTCTGGTCCATCCGACAGGATAGATCAGAGGATGCGCGAATAGGAAAGAGGGTTTGAGGCGGGGGGAGCCGTCATGCACCGTCATTCCCGCGCAAGCGCTGAACCCTTCTGTCAATCGGCCGATGGGGGGCAGGGCGGGAGACGGGTTTTCGCCTGCGTGGGCATGGCGAATTTGGGTGGATTTACGACTGTCCGGTATGGAGAATAGCGATGCGACAGCGGACGACTTTCACCTTTTGATTTTTCCGAAAAAGGTTTCCTCGCTGATGCGATCGAAAGTTCCAAGCGCCCGCGCCCATAGTAAGCATGCCAAACCGATTATACACGCCATCCATAGATAATAGCCCAAGCCATGGATGATTGCGGGTTTTTGCCCCTCTGGCCAAGTGACGAAGAACGCGGATGATAAGGCTGTGCCAATCAATCCAACGGCCATCCAACCACATTTTCTTGCCGCAGTCCGGCTGCTAGCCAGTAGCGATAATCCCCAGAGAAAAAAGATATTTCCAATCCAGCCGAACTGGAAAGCGAGAAATCCGAGTGGCCCGATTAACAGGACGTATATCCCTCTAACGAGCGGTTCGCCAACCGTCCCCATTGCAGGGAAAAGCAGTGATGACAGCCACATGCCGAGTAGACTAATCGTCAGGCTTAATCGAAGTCTGTGCATCACCGACCATAGCATTGAGTAAAATGATTGGCGTTTCAGCATAACGGGGCCAGTAAAAAAGCATAGCCCGGTATGACGGCTTTTTGAGTAGTATTCCCATCGAATAAACGTCGATTTTTGGTCGACATCCGACACTCAAAAGTTCTGGCGCGGACCCGTTGGAGAGTTGGATCCCCGCTTTCGCGGGAATGACGGAGAGGGTGCAAAACAAGACATTCTATATCCCTCTCCCTGGAGGGAGAGGGCTGCGCAGACTTGGCAGCTTGCTGCCTAGTCGTAGCTGGGTGAGGGGGCGGCAACCTCGCAAGGAATAGGCCGAGGTCGCGCCAATGCCCCTCATCCAACTCCGCCTAGCCGCTACGCGGCAAGGCTTCGTATCCTTCTCCCTCAAGGGAGAAGGAATGTCCTACTTTGGTCGACATCCGACGTTCAAAATTCTGGCGCCGACCCGGTAGCGAGTTGGATTCCCGCCTTCGCGGGAATGACGAGAGGGGTGGTTTTCAGCCATCCTCCCCTGGAAGGGGAGGTGTCGCGCGCGGCGCGCGGGACGGAGGGTTGTCACCCTAACGATGGCGGGACACCCCTCCGTCTGGCCTTTGGCCAGCCACCTCCCCTGCCAGGGGAGGATAAGGGCTTTGCGGCCGCTGTTGGTCCGCTTCCTGCCATTCCTGCAGTCGTCATGCCGGGCCTGGCCCGGCATCCCGCTTTTCTTCGCTCAAATGAAGAAGCGGGATCCCGGCTCAAGGCCGGGATGACGGTGAAGGATGGTCGTTCCTTGCCCGTCCCGCATCGCTGACCCGGCATCCTGCTTTTCCTCGCCCGCGCCGGTGGCGGAGCCGGACGCCGGCCCGCCGTCAGGGCGCAGAGTTGCGGGGGCCAGTCCTGCATGGCGCGCGAAAGCGGATCGCAGTGGCAAGGTTGCCCCTGATCGCCGGTTTCGACCGCCGCGCCACCCTGCGCCCCTTGACCCCTCCCCTGTTGCAATGCAGCATCCGCGCCCATGGCGACTCCTGCACCCACTCCGTCCGCCCCTGCGATCACGCAAAATCCCGACATCCGCTATCTCGGGCGGCTGCTGGGGGACGTCATTCGCGCCTATGGCGGGGAGAAGCTCTACCAGCAGACCGAATATATCCGCTCGGCGTCGGTCGACCGGGCGCGGGGCGTGCAGGGCGCGGACCTGACCGACACGGGTCTTGATGCGCTCGGTCTGGACGACACGCTCAACTTCACGCGCGGCTTCATGCTCTTTTCGATGCTCGCCAACCTGGCCGAGGATCGACAGGGTGTCGCCGCCGAACCGGGTGCGGACGTCGCATCCGCGATGAAGCGGCTCGACTCGCATGGCGTCGATCGCGACGCCGTGCTCGACCTGCTGGCCCATAGCCTGATCGTGCCGGTGCTCACCGCCCATCCGACGGAGGTGCGGCGCAAAAGCATGATCGATCACAAGAATCGCATCGCCGACCTCATGCATCTGAAGGATGCCGGCCGCACGGAGACGGCCGACGGCGAAAATCTCGACGAAGCGATCTTCCGCCAGATCGCCTTGCTGTGGCAGACGCGCCCGCTGCGCCGGGAAAAGCTGTTCGTTGCCGACGAGATCGAAAATGTCCTCGCTTATTTCCGCGACAGCTTCCTGCCCGTGCTGCCGGCCCTCTATGCCCGCTGGGAACGCGTGCTGGGCGCGCGGCCGCAAAGCTTCCTGCGCGTCGGCAGCTGGATCGGCGGCGATCGCGACGGCAATCCCTTCGTGCAGGCGCCACAGCTGCAATATGCGCTGAGGCGCGGCGCGGCGGCGGCGATCGCTTATTATCTCGATGGCGTTCATGCGCTGGGCGCCGAACTGTCGCTTTCCACCGAACTGGCTCATGTGCCCCAGGCGGTGCTGGACCTGGCCGAAGCCAGCGGCGACGATGCGCCGAGCCGCAAGGACGAGCCCTACCGCCGGGCGCTCAGCGGCATTTATGCGCGCCTCGCGGCGACCTGCGTCTCCCTGACCGGGGCGCAGCCGGCGCGGCCCTCCAGCCTCAAGGGTGAACCCTATGCCAGTCCCGCGGAGCTGCGCCACGATCTGGTCGTCGTCGCTCAGGGGCTGGCGAGCGAGGGCAATGGCGCGCTGGCGAGCGGCGGCGCGCTCGGCCGCCTGATCCGCGCGGTCGAAACATTCGGCTTCCACCTCGCCACGCTCGACATGCGGCAGAACAGCGCCGTGCATGAGCGAGTCGTGGCCGAACTGCTCAAGGTTGCGGGGGTAGAGGGCGATTATCTCGCGCTCGACGAATATGCGCGCATCGCGCTGCTGCGCCGCGAACTCGCCAACAACCGTCCGCTCGGGTCGCGCTTTTCCGCCTATTCGGAAGAAACCGCCTCGGAACTGGCGATCGTCCACGCCGCGGCGGAGGCGCACCGGCTCTACGGGCCGCAATGCATCACCCATTATATCATCTCAATGGCGCAAAGCGTGTCGGACCTGCTGGAGGTCAACATCCTGCTCAAGGAAGCGGGACTGTGGCGGGTCGGCGACAATGGCGATCCGCCCCATGCCGCGATCATGGCGATCCCGCTGTTCGAAACGATCGGCGATCTGGAGGCCGCGCCCAAGATCATGTCCGCTTATTTCGGGCTCCCCGAAATCGCCGGCGTGGTGAAGGCGCGCGGTCATCAGGAAGTGATGATCGGCTATTCCGACAGCAACAAGGATGGCGGCTACATCACCTCCACCTGGGGCCTGTACAAGGCGAGCCAGGCGCTGGAGCCGGTCTTCGCCCAGGCGGGCGCGGCGATGCAGCTGTTCCACGGCCGTGGCGGCGCGGTCGGGCGCGGCGGCGGCTCGGCCTTCGCGGCGATCCAGGCGCAGCCCCGCGGCAGCGTGCAGGGCCGCATCCGCATCACCGAACAGGGCGAAGTCATCGCCGCCAAATTCGGCACGCGCGACGTCGCCATGACCAATTTGGAAGCGATGACCAGCGCCACGCTGCTCGCCAGCCTGGAACCCGAAGCCATTTCCGAACGCGACGCCATGCGCTTCGCGGGCGCCATGGACGAACTGTCGAAAAACGCCTTCGCCGCCTATCGCGACCTCGTCTACGGCACCGAAGGCTTCCGCGATTTCTTCCGCCAGCTGACGCCGATCCAGGAAATCGCCGGCCTCAAGATCGGCTCGCGTCCCGCCAGCCGCAAGAAGAGCACGCGGATCGAGGATCTGCGCGCCATCCCCTGGGTGTTCAGCTGGGCCCAGGCCCGCGTGATGCTGCCCGGCTGGTATGGCGTGGGCCAGGCGCTCGCCAGCTTCGAGGACAAGGCGCTGCTCGCCGACATGGCGCAGCATTGGGCCTTCCTCAAATCCGCGCTCGCCAATATGGAGATGGTGCTCGCCAAGTCCGACCTCGGCATCGCCGCGCGCTACCTGCCGCTGGTCGAGGATCAGGACGGAGCCCAGGCGATCTTCGGTCGCATTCGCGAAGGCTGGCAGGCGGCGCATGACGGCCTGCTCCACTGCACCGGCCAGTCGCGGCTGCTGGAGAAGAACCCCGCGCTCGAAACCTCGATCCGCCTGCGCCTCCCCTATATCGAGCCGCTGAACCTGCTGCAGGTCGAACTCCTCAAGCGCCACCGCGCCGGCGAGGAGGACCCCCGGATCAAGGAAGGCATCGAACTCTCCATCAACGCCATCGCCACCGCCCTGCGCAACAGCGGCTGAAGGCGCTGCGCTGCACGGGGCCAGGCGCCCCGTGCGGCCTCCATGCCGGACGTTGCCCAGCCGCGGTGCTCGCTGCCGCGCGAGGCGGAATATCCGTTATGTCACTGGAAAACTGGAGCGGGCGAAGGGATTCGAACCCTCGACCCCAACCTTGGCAAGGTTGTGCTCTACCCCTGAGCTACGCCCGCTCTGGCGGCCGGAGGCTGAGTTCCTCTCGGCGGGTGGCGGCGAACTAGCAGCGGTCTGCGATAGGAGCAAGGGGAGAATTGCAGAAAAATGAAATTCTCTTTCGCAGACGCAAAATACACCTTAAAAACAATAGGATAGAGATTGTTGCAGGTGCCATCCACCTGTCGCCTCGGCATCCGCTCGCCGAATCGTCCCGCTATCCTCGCTCTTCCCCCCGGCCGCCCGAAGCGATAATCTGTGCCTCATCCGCCGATCTTTCCCGCCGGGCGGATCAATTGCCCTTGCGCTTCGTAATCACCTGCAGATTGAAAGGGATGGACCAGCCATGACAGCCGACCATGTCACGCGCCGCGGGCTCATGCAGGGCGGCGGCGCGCTTCTTGCCGCCGCGCCGCTCGCGTCGCAGGCGCAGGCGCAGGCCGCCACGACCGCGTCCGTCAGCAAAGGAGCCCCGATGACGCCTGTCGAACTCACCGTGAACGGCCGCGAGGTCCATCTGCAGCTGGACCCGCGCACCAGCCTGCTCGATGCGCTGCGCGAACATCTCAAGCTCACCGGCACCAAGAAGGGCTGCGACCATGGCCAGTGCGGCGCCTGCACCGTCATCGTCGAAGGCCGGCGCATCAACAGCTGCCTGACGCTGGCGGTGATGCATGACGGCGAGGATGTGACGACGATCGAGGGGCTGGGCACGCCCGAGGCGCTGCACCCGATGCAGAAAGCGTTCATCGTCCATGATGGTTACCAGTGCGGCTATTGCACGCCGGGGCAGATCTGTTCCGCCGTGTCCGTGCTGGAGGAGATCAAGGCCGGCATCCCCAGCCATGTCACCGAGGATCTGGACAAGGTGACGTTCAGCGCGGCAGAAGTGCGCGAACGCATGAGCGGCAATATCTGCCGCTGCGCCGCCTATTCCAACATCGTCGCCGCGATCGGCGACGTCGCCGGGGAGGCAGAGGCATGAAGCCCTTCACCTACGAGCGCGCCACCAGCGTGGAAGCCGCAGCCAGGGCGGCGGCGTCGGTCCAGGGCGCGCGCTTCATCGCCGGTGGCACCAATCTGCTCGACCTCATGAAATTGCAGATCGAAACGCCCACGCATCTGGTCGACGTCAATCGCCTGGGCCTTGATCGCATCGAAAAGACGGAGGAGGGGGGACTGCGCATCGGCGCGCTGGTCCGCAACACCGATCTGGCGGCCGACGCGACCGTCCGCCGCGACTATGCGGTGCTCAGCCGCGCGCTGGTGGCGGGCGCTTCGGGCCAGCTGCGCAACAAGGCGACGACGGCGGGCAATCTGCTGCAACGCACGCGCTGCCCCTATTTCTACGATACGCGCATGCCCTGCAACAAGCGCAAGCCCGGCAGCGGCTGCGGCGCGATGAAGGGCGTCAGCCGCAGCCTCGCCATATTGGGCGTCAGCGACGCCTGCATCGCCCAGCATCCCAGCGACATGGCGGTGGCGATGCGCCTGCTCGACGCGCAGGTCGACACGGTCGACGCCACCGGCGCCCGGCGCGCCATCCCGATCGCCGACTTTCACTTGCTGCCCGGCGACACGCCGCACAAGGAAACGGTGCTGAAGGCCGGCGAGATCATCACGTCGGTCACGCTGCCCGGGCCCATCGGCGGAACCCATGTCTATCGCAAGGTGCGCGACCGCGCCTCCTACGCCTTCGCGCTGGTGTCGGTCGCGGCCATCTTCGGGAAGGACGGGACGGCGCGCTTCGCCTTTGGCGGGATCGGCGCCAAGCCCTGGCGCACGGCGGAGGGCGACGCCGCCGCCGCCCAAGGCGCGCAGGCGGTGGCCGAGGCGACGCTGGCCGGCGCGCGCACGACGCACGACAATGATTTCAAGCGGCCCTTGGTCGAAAAGACCCTGGCGTCGCTCTACCGGCAGCAGGAGGCACGGGCATGAAGTTCGACACCCCCGCAGGACAGAATCCGATCGACCAGGGGCGGGTGATCGGCATCCCGCACGACCGCATCGACGGCGCGGCCAAGGTGACGGGCACCGCTCCTTATGCCTATGAGCGCCACGACGCCGCGCCCAACGCTGCTTATGGCTGGATCGTGGGCTCCGCCATCGCCAAGGGGCGGATCGCCGCGATGGACCTGCGCGCGGCCGAAGCGTCGCCGGGCGTGCTGGGCATCGTCACGCACGCCAATGCGGGCAAGCTGACCAAGGGCAGCATGAACACCGCGCATCTGCTGGGCGGTCCGCAGATCGAACATTATGAGCAGGCGCTGGCGCTGGTCGTCGCCGATACGTTCGAAAATGCGCGCGCCGCCGCCGCGCTGGTGCGGATCGACTATGCGCCCGAGGACGGCAAGTTCGACCTTGCCGCCGAACGGCTGAACGGTGTGATCCCGCCGCAGGGCTTTGGCGGCCCGGCCGACACCAAGGCGGGCGATTTCGACGGCGCCTTCGCCAGCGCGGCGGTCAAGCTCGAGCAGACCTATACGACGCCGGACCAGAGCCATGCGATGATGGAGCCGCACGCCAGCATCGCCGCCTGGAATGGCGACAAGCTGACGCTGTGGACATCCAACCAGATGATCGCCTGGGGCGTGGGCGACATGGCCAAGACGCTGGGCATCCCCAAGGAGAATGTCCGGCTCGTCTCTCCCTATATCGGCGGCGGCTTCGGGTCGAAGCTGTTCCTGCGCGCCGACGCGCTGCTGGCGGCGCTGGGCGCGCGCCAGGTGGGGCGGCCGGTCAAGGTCGCCATTGCGCGTCCGCAAATCCCCAACAACACGACGCATCGGCCTGCGACCATTCAGCGCATCCGCATCGGCGCGGACAAGGATGGCGTGATCGATGCGATCGCGCATGAAGTCTGGTCGGGCGACCTGCCCGGCGGCGGTCCCGAAACCGCGGCGCAGCAGACGCGGCTGCTATATCGCGGCGACAATCGCCTGACCGCGCACCGGCTGGTGACGCTGAACCTGCCCGAAGGCAATGCCATGCGCGCGCCGGGCGAGGCGGTCGGCCTGCTGGCGCTGGAAGTCGCGATGGACGAACTGGCCGAAGCCTGCGGCGTCGATCCGGTCGAGCTGCGCATCCGCAACGATGTCCAATATGATCCGGAGGCCGGGCCGCAGCGGCCTTTCTCCAGCCGCAAGCTGGTGGAATGCCTGCGCGCGGGCGCGGATCGCTTCGGCTGGAGCAAGCGCAACCCCCGGCCCGGCCAGGTGCGCGATGGCCGATGGCTGGTCGGCATGGGCATGGCGTCGGCCTTCCGCAACAATCTCACCGAAAAATCGGGGGCGCGCATCGGTGTGGATGGGCAGGGCAGGGTCATCGTCGAAACCGACATGACCGACATCGGCACCGGCAGCTACACCATCATCGCGCAGACCGCGGCCGAAATGCTGGGCGTCGATCTGGACCAGGTGACGGTGCGGCTGGGCGACAGTCGCTTTCCGGTCTCGTCGGGATCGGGCGGCCAGTGGGGCGCGAACAGCTCGACCGCCGGCGTCTATGCCGCGGCCATGGCGTTGCGCGCGAAGCTGGCTGAAAAGGCGGGCTATCCCGCGGATCAGGCGCAGTTCGACGACGGGCTGGTGCGGCTGGGCAATCAGTCGCAGCCGCTGGCGGCGCTCGCCGGCGGGCAGGGCCTGTGGGCGGAGGACAGCATGGAATATGGCGACCTCGACAAGCGCTATGCCCAAGCGACCTTCGGCGCGCATTTCTGCGAAGTGGGCGTGGACATGGACACGGCCGAAGTGCGCGTGCGCCGCATGGGCGGCGCCTTTGCCGCCGGGCGCATCCTCAATCCCAAATCGGCGCGCAGCCAGGTGATCGGCGCAATGACCATGGGCGTGGGCGCGGCGTTGATGGAGGCGCTGGACGTCGACACGCGCTTCGGCTTCTTCGTCAACCACGACATGGCCGAATATCAGGTGCCGGTGCATGCCGACATTCCCGATCAGGATGTGCTGTTCATCGAGGAACTGGACGACAAAAGCTCGCCGATGAAGGCCAAGGGCGTGGGCGAACTGGGCATTTGCGGCGCCGGCGCGGCGGTGGCCAACGCGATCTACAACGCGACCGGCATCCGCCTGCGCGATTATCCGCTGACGCTCGACAAGCTGCTCAAGGCGCAGGCGGCCTGAACTGTCTTCCGCAGGTGGCGGCGTTCACACGAAGTTCGCCGCCACCTCCGCCGGCACGCGCAGGATGCGGCCCGACGCCTTGTCGATGATCGCCCATGTGGACTTGGCCGCCACCTTCACCTTGCCGTCCGGTCCGGTAAACTCGATCATCCGGTCGAAGCGCGCGCCGCGCGGTCCTTCGGGGATCCAGGTGCGCGCCGTCACCGTCTCGCCCTCGGTCACATTGCCGCGATAGTCGATCTCGTGCCGCGTCACGACCCAGATATAGGCCTCGACATGCGCCGGATCGGCGTCGTGCATCCAATGGTCGACCGACACCTGCTCCATCCACTGGACCCAGACGGCATTGTTCACATGCCCCAGCACGTCGATATGCTCGGGCCGGGCGGTGATCTGCGTGGTGAAGCTCGACGCCATCAGCCCTCGATCCCTAGCTGCCACAGGATGAAGGCGAATTCCTCCGCCGTTTCGTGCAGGCTCTCGAACCGTCCGGACTTGCCGCCATGGCCCGCGCCCATATTGGTCTTGAGCAGCAGGATATTGTCGTCCGTCTTGGTCGCGCGCAACCGCGCCACCCATTTCGCCGGTTCCCAATAGGTGACGCGCGGATCGTTGAGGCCCGCCGTCACCAGCAGCGGCGGATAGGCCTGGGCCTTCACATTGCCATAGGGATCGTAGGACTGGATCGTGCGGAACGCCGCCTCGTCCTCGATCGGATTGCCCCATTCGGGCCATTCGCCCGGCGTCAGCGGCAGGCTGGCGTCCAGCATGGTGTTGAGCACGTCGACGAAGGGCACATGGGCGACGACCGCGCCCCACAGGTCGGGATCGGAATTGATCACCGCGCCCATCAGCTCGCCGCCTGCCGATCCGCCCGAAATGCTGATCCGCCCCCCTGCCGCATAGCCGCGGTCGATGAGCCCCCTGGCGACATCGACGAAGTCGGTGAACGTATTGCTCCGCTTGTCGAGCTTGCCGTCCAGATACCATTGCTGGCCCAGATCGTCGCCGCCGCGAATATGCGCGATGGCGAAGGCGAAGCCGCGGTCGAGCAGCGACAGGCGGCTGGTCGAAAAGCCCGGCTCCATCGCCAGCCCATAGGCACCATAGCCGTAGAGATGCAGCGGCGCGCTGCCGTCCTTGGGGAAACCGGCGGGATAGACGATCGACACCGGAATCTCGGTGCCGTCGCGCGCCGGGATCATCAGCCGCTCGGTCGCATAGCGGTCGGCGTCATAGCCCGACGGGATCTCCTGGACCTTGAGCACCTCCAGCGCGCCCGTATCCAGATGATAATCATAGATGGTGTCGGGCGTGACCATCGATTCATAGCCGATGCGCAGCTTCGTCACGTCATATTCGGGATTGTCGTCCAGGCTCGCCGAATAGCTCGCCTCTGGGAAGGGGATGCGCTTGGCCTGATGCGTCGCATAATCGCGCAGCTCGATCTGGTCGAGCCCGTCCTGCCGCCCTTCGGTGACGTAGAAATGCTTGAACAGCGTGAAGTCGGTCAGATAGAAATGCGCGTCCGGCCCGATCACTTCCTCCCACGCGCCCGGCGCGTCCAGTCGCGCCTTCACCAGCCGGAAATTGGGGTGCGTGTCGTTGGTGCGGATGTAGAGCGTGCCGTCATGCTCATCGACATCATATTCGCGGCCCGGCAACCTTGCCGATACCAGCAGCGGCTCTGCGGTGGGATCATCGGCGGGCACCAGCCAGGCTTCGCTGGTGACATGGTCGCCCGTCGCGATGACGATATATTTCTCTGAAGAGGTGAGGCCGATCGAGACGCGGAAGCCCTCGTCCGCCTCATGGAACAGCTCGACGTCGCTGGCGACATCCTGGCCCAGCCAGTGCAGCCGCGCATTGTCCGTCCGCCAGCTTTCATTGGCCAGGCCGTAGAGCAGCCCCTTGCTGTCCGATGTCCACACCAGCGACGACAGGGTGCCGGGAATGACTTCGGGCAGGTTCTCGCCGCTGGACAGATCCTTGATCCGCGCTTCGAAGCGTTCCGACCCGTTGGTGTCGATCGCATAGGCAAGGTAGCGGCCATCCGGGCTCACCGACAGCGCGCCCAGGCGAAAATAGTCATGCCCCTGCGCCAGCGCCGGTTCGTCCAGGATCAGCTGGTCGGCCGACCCGTCCGCCGGCGCGGCCACGGGGCGGCGATACCATTTGCGATATTGCGCGCCGGTCTCGAAGGCGCGCCAATAGACATAGTCGCCATCCTTCTGCGGCACCGACGCGTCATCTTCCTTGATGCGCCCCTTCATTTCCTGGAACAGCCGGTCGATCAGCGGCTTGTGCGGCGCCATCGCGCCTTCGAACCAGCCATTTTCCGCCTCCAGATAGGCCAGGACATCCTTGTCCTTCACCTCCGGATAACCCGGATCGCGCAGCCAGGCATAGGGATCCTCCACCTGGATGCCATGGTGGGAAAATTGATGGAGGCGGCGTTCGGCGACGGGCGGGCAGGGGGCAGGCGGGCTTTGATCAGTCATTAACTATCCATGGTCCAGACGGGGGCTGCGCTGGAATAAGCGCGCGTGCCCCTCTATGTTGTCGGCATTGCCGCCGGCGCAAGGGGCCGGAATGATCCAAGGAAGTGTTGATGTCCAGTTATGAAGATCGCCTGAAGGCCCTGCGCGCGCAGCTGGTGCGCCAGAAGCTCGACGGTTTCGTGGTGCCGCTGACCGACGAGCATATGAGCGAATATGTCGGCGCCTATGCGCAGCGGCTCGCCTGGCTCACCGGCTTCCAGGGCTCGGCCGGCAGCGCCGTGGTGTTGCCGCAGGAAGCGGCGATCTTCGTCGATGGCCGCTATACGCTGCAGGTGCGCGAGCAGGTGGACGGAACCCATTGGCAATATGAAAGCGTGCCGCAGACCTCGATCGCCGCCTGGCTCAAGGATCATGCGGGGCAGGGCGCGCGCATCGGCTATGATCCCTGGCTCCACACCCGCGCCTGGGTGCGCCAGGCGACCGCCGCGCTGGCGGAAAAGGGTGCGGAACTGGTCGCCGTCGACACCAATCCCGTCGATGCCGTCTGGCCCGACCGCCCGGCGCCCAGCGACGCGCGCCTGGTCGTGCATGACGATCGCTTCGCTGGCCGCAGCGCCGCGGAAAAGCGCGCCGCCATGGCCGACTGGCTGACCGCGAAGAAGGCGGACGCCGCCATCCTGTCCGCGCTCGACTCGATCGCCTGGACCTTCAACATCCGCGGCAAGGATGTGGATCGCACGCCGGTCGCGCTCGCCTATGCCATCGTCCATGCCGACGCGACCGCCGACCTGTATGTCGCGCCGGAAAAGATGGACGACGCCGTGGCCCAGCATCTGGGCAATGCCGTGCGCGTCCATGACCGCGCCGCTTTCGCCGACGCCCTGGCCGACCTCAAGGGCAAGAGCGTCGTCGCCGATCCCGAACGCGCCGTTGCCGCCATATTCGAGGCGCTGGAGCAGGGCGGGGCCACCGTGCTGCCGCTGCGCGATCCGGCGGTGCTGCCAAAGGCGATCAAGAATGAGGCCGAGATTGCCGGGCACAAGGCTGCGCAGGCGCGCGACGGCGCGGCGCTCAGCCGCTTCCTGCACTGGCTCTCGGTCGAAGCGCCCAAGGGCGCCCTCACCGAAATGTCCGCCGCCGATCGGCTGGAGGCCTTCCGCAAGGAAACAGGCGTGCTGGAGGATCTGTCCTTCGACACGATCAGCGGCGCTGGTCCCAATGGCGCGGTCGTCCATTACCGCGTCGAGGAAAAGACCAACCGCCCGATCGAGACCGGCACGCTCTATCTCGTCGATTCGGGCGGGCAATATCGCGACGGCACCACCGACGTCACGCGCACCATCGCGGTGGGAGAGCCTACGCAGGAGATGAAGCACCGCTTCACCCTCGTGCTCAAGGGCCATGTCGCGCTCGCCCGCGCCGTCTTCCCCAAGGGGACGCGCGGCGGCCAGCTGGACGCGCTCGCGCGGCAATATCTGTGGGCCGAAGGGCTGGATTACGCCCATGGCACCGGCCATGGCGTCGGCAGCTTCCTGTCGGTGCATGAAGGGCCGCAGCGCATCGCCACCTTCGGCGGCGGCGACGAGCCGCTGGTGGCGGGCATGATCCTTTCCAACGAGCCGGGCTATTACAAGACCGGCGAATATGGGATCCGCATCGAAAATCTGGTGCTGGTCGAGGAGCGCGCCATTCCCGGCGCGGAAAAGGCGATGCTGGGGTTCGAAACGCTGACCTTCGCGCCGATCGACCGCGCGCTTGTCGCCGTCGACCTGCTCAGCCGCGAGGAGCGCGCCTGGGTCGACGCCTATCATGCCGCCGTGTTCGACCTGGTCGGGCCGCAGCTGGATGGCGATGCGCGTGCCTGGCTCAAGGCCGCCTGCGCGCCGCTCTGATCCTCAAGTCTCGGGCGTGTCGGGCGGGGGCGGCGGCGCCGCTTCCTCCCGCACCGCCTCGCGGCTTTGCGCCTTTCGCCGGCGCAGATTGTCGCGCAGCGCCTGCGCCAGCCGTGCCTTCTTCTCGTCCTGCGTGTCAGCCATGGGACGCGCATAAGCAAAATGCATGATCCGCCGCAACCCGCCTTGACATGGGCGGCGCGGGCGGCCATAGGCCCGGCCTCCGAAGCGCAGATGGCGCCACGGAGATGAAATAGAGTGCTGCCGTAGCTCAGTGGTAGAGCGCATCCTTGGTAAGGCTGAGGTCGTGAGTTCAATCCTCACCGGCAGCACCATTTCTCTCTTTTCCGATATTTAGCGGGTTTCGACCCTGGCTCGCCGGGTCGTTCGCCACGCCCGTCGGCGCGTTTGCGACCAAAGATCTCTCTACCCGCGTTCGTTCGGGCCGTCCGCTTCCTGCAAGGGGCAGCCGCCGCATGAGGGGCCGCGGCGCCAGCCTACACCAGCCCCAGCCGCGTCAGTTCACCCAGCAACGCAGGCGGCATCGCGTCCAGGTCGTCCGCCTCGCCGCTGCCCAGGTCCGGCGGCGCATCCTTGTCCTCCAGATAGCGCCACCCCTGATGCGCCCGCTTGGGGCTGGCGCGCACGGGAATGAGCATCGGCGCCAGCCGCACCCAGTAGCGCCCATGGCCCGTCTCCTCGAAACCCAGCAGCGGGCTGCGGCCCACCAGCGTGTGCGCGTGGATCCAGTAGAGCGATCCGCCCGCCATCTCCTCGACGCGCTTGGGCAGGTAACGGGTGGTGATCCGCGCTTCGTCGGCGTGGCTTTCCAGCCAGGCGCGCAAGGATGCGGGGCCTTCGCTCTGGAAGGCGATCTTGGTCATGTTGAGCGGCATGGGCGTCTTAGATGGGCGCTCGGCTCAGCCGGTCAATCCCGCCGCCGTCGCCAGCCCCAGGAAAGCGAAGAAACCCATCGAATCAGTGATCATCGTCACGAAGATGGACGAAGCCACCGCCGGGTCCAGGTTCATCCGGTCGAAGGCGAGCGGCACCGCCGCCCCGGCGAGGCCTGCAGTCACGATATTGGTTATCATCGCCGCGGCGATCACCCCGCCCAGCGCCATATTCTGGAACACCAGCGATACGCCGATCCCCAGCACGATGGCGACCGTCGCACCGTTCAGCACCGCCACCCGTATTTCGCGCAAGATGGTGCGCCGTGCGTTGGAGCCGGTGATCTGGTTGGTCGCAAGCGCGCGCACCGTCACCGCCATGGTCTGGCTGCCGGCATTGCCGCCCACGCCCGCGACGATCGGCATCAGCGTCGCCAGCGCGACCATCCGCTCGATCGTATCCTCGAAAATGCCGATGATGGTGGAGGCGACCAGCGCCGTCAGCAAATTGGTCAGCAGCCAGCGCACGCGCGCGCGATAGCTGTCCAGCACCGGCTCGTTGATGTCGCCTTCGCCCGCGCCCGACAGGCGCAATATGTCCTCGCCCGCTTCCTGGCTGATGATGTGGACGACATCGTCCACCGTGATCATGCCGACCAGCCGGCCGGCCGCGTCCACCACCGCGGCGGAAATCAGCGCATATTTCTGAAAGCGCAGCGCCACTTCCTCCTGGTCCATGTCGACCGGGATCAGCGTCTGCTCGCGCTTCATCAGGTCGCTCATGGCGATGCCGCGGGGGCAGGTCAGGATCCAGCTGAGCTGGCAGGTGCCGATCGGCCGATGCGCGGCATCGACGACGAAGATTTCCCAGAAGTCGCGCGTCAGGTCGCCGCTGTCGCGCAGATAGTCGATCACCTGGCCCACGGTCATATGTTCGGGCACCGCGACCAGGTCGCGCTGCATCAGACGGCCGGCGGACTCCTCGGGGTGCGCCAGCGCGCTCTCGATCGCCGCGCGATCCTCCGGCTCCATCGCCTCCAGCACCGCCTGCTGGTCGGCTTCCTCCAGATCCTCGATGATGGCGACCGCGTCGTCCGTATCCAGTTCGGACGCGAACTCGGCGACCTGCTCGGGCGCCAATGCCCCGATCAGGTCGTCGCGGACATAATCGTTGAGTTCGGACAGAACCTCCGCGCCGACCAGGTCGCCCAGCGCCGCGGCGACGTCGGCGCGCCGGTCCGACGGCGCCAGTTCCAGCAGGTCCGCAATGTCGGCGGGATGCAGCGGCGACACCAGTTCGCGCGCCTTTTCATCGTCGCCATCCTCGACCGCGTCGAGCACGGCCGTCAGATATTCGGGCTTCAGCCGGTCGTCCTCGTCATGGCTGGCTTCCGCCGCCTCGATCATCGGCTCTTCGAAATCATCCCCATGCACCAGGGGTTCGGCCATATCGCCGCGCTCGCTCATGGCGCCCCCTACTGTCCGGTTCCTGTAACATATCGTCGCTTTCGCCCAAGCCCATCGGAAATGCAATAAGGAGACAGCGCTTCCATCCCCTTCATTAGCCTTTATATGGGCTCCATACCCACGTCCCCGGCAAGAGAGGATTTTTCATGGCCGACGAAACGCTTACCCTCACCCTCGACAGCGGCGGCGACGTCGTGATCAAGCTGCGCCCCGACCTCGCGCCCGGCCATGTCGCGCGCATCGTCGAAAATGCCAAGGAAGGCTTTTACGACGGCGTGGTCTTCCACCGCGTCATCCCCGGCTTCATGGCGCAGGGCGGCGACCCGACCGGCACCGGCATGGGCGGTCATCCCGACAAGCCCGACCTCAAGGCCGAATTCAGCCGCGAACCGCATGTCCGCGGCGTCTGCTCGATGGCGCGCGCGTCCAATCCGAACAGCGCCAACAGCCAGTTCTTCATCTGTTTCGACGATGCCACCTTCCTCGACGGCCAATATACCGTCTGGGGCGAAGTGACGTCGGGCATGGAGCATGTCGACGCCCTGCCCAAGGGCGAGCCGCCGCGCACCCCCGGCAAGATCGTCAAGGCGACCGTCGCCTGATCCGGCGGCGCGGGGCGGGGGCGGCCATGGCTCGCCCCGCCCCGCGCGGCGCGGCCCTATTGCGCCTCGGCCTTGCGCGCCATGCCGTCGGTCATCGAAATCGGCTCCATCGCGTTGGCCGCGATCTCCGCCTCTTCGGGCACATAGGCGCCGATCGACTGGATGTGCCAGCGGCGCTGTTCCTCGGTCGATCCCGGCACGTCATTGACTCGCCGCAGCGTCACCTGGCGCAGCGCGTACCAGGGTTTGCCATTGGCGGCGATGCGGCCATAGACCTGCACCGGCACCGTCACATATAGCGAGCCTGCCGCGCCCTCGGGCTCGGACGGCGCGCCGATATTGGCATGGATTTCGCTGAAGCCGCGGAAGCGCGCGGCGAAATGGGCGTCATCCTGCGCGCCGATCGCGGTCGCCGGGTTCCACAGCTCCTGCGCATCCTCGAACCGCTTTTCCTCCAGCAGCCCATAATAGCCCTGCACCACCTGAGCCGCGCCCTGGGCGCTGTCGGGATCGATCGATCCTTCCGCGACGGGCGCGGGATCGACGGGCAGGCCGCCCGGCGTTCCCGGCGCGGGCGGGTTCAGGGGCTCCATCAGCGCCATCGCTTCGGCCCGCACATTATTTTCGACCTGCGCCGCGTTCGCGCCATTGGCCAGATTGTCGATCGCGCTTTCCTCCCGCCCGTCGCATGCCGCGACAAGCAGGAGGGGCAGAAGCGCGCTGGTCATGATCGCAGCCCGCATCAGTCCGGACGCACCCGTGCTGCCGGGTCCCGGCCACCGCCGGATCGCACTGGCCGCGATGCCCGCGATCCCGGCGAAGGACGGGCGCTCACGCTGGGCTGCGGCCGTGGCTGGCTCGCTTGCGGACGCGGGCGTTGCGTGGGACGAACGGCGTCATTGCCGCCGCGTCCGCGCCCGCCATTCCACCGGCCGCGATCATTGTCGCTGCCGGGGCGCGGACGGACATAATTGCCCGGCCTTCCATCCCGGTCCGGGCGCTGCCAGTTGCCCGGCTGCCCATCGCGATCCGGTCGTCCGTCGCGATCGGGCCGCTGCCAGTTGCCCGGTCGACCATCGCGATCCGGCCGACCGTCATTGCCACGCCATCCGGGTCGCCCGTCGCGATCCCGGTCGCGCCAGCGATCGTCGCGCCGGTCGTTGCGCCGCGCTTCCCAATAGCGCCGCTGGCTGTCGCTCCAGCGATGGCGCCGGCCGCCACGGTCATAGACATAATAGCCGGTGCCCGGATAATAATAGTCGTTATACCAGCCATAGCCGCCGCCATAATAGCCGGGGCTGTAATAGGGGTCATAATATCCCCCGCCATAATAGCCTGTGCCGACACTCACCCCGCCATAGCCGTAACCATCGTCATAGGCGCAACCGCCCAGGGCCAGTGCGCCGGCAAGGCCCATAGCGGCGAGAAACCTTTTCGCGGTTCCTGTCATCGCCTGTCTCCTTATCGTCTTTCTGATGCAGGGATAACGTCCTGAGTTTGAATTGGTTGTGAATGGCGAACGGCCGTCTGCGCAAGCATTTATTCGCCGTTCAGAAAGCGGCCGCTTTGTTCATCTGGCTGACAGAAACCGTGTTTTCTCCGTCACATATCCGTCATTCGTCGGGATTTCGACGATCGTTCAGGAAACCTTCCTGATGCCTTGGTCATTTTTCCTCCTGCCGCTCCGGTCGCTTGCAGCGCCAGACAGCCGGCCCGGCGGGTCCACACCGCCGCAAACATCCACAACAGATCAAAGGGTCCACCCCATGAAGACACTGCTTTTTTCGGCAGCCGCTGCCGCGTCCCTGATTCCCGCCGCCGCGATGGCCCAGAGCGGCGCGGCGGACGACGCCGGCGCCACCCGTCGCCTCGAACCCTATGTCGGCGTCATGGGCGGCGTGCATAATTTCGACAGCGAAACCGGCGAGGAAGGCATTCCGCCCGCAGGCTATAAGGGCCGCATGGTCGAAGGCGTCGCCGGCGTGAACTATAATGTCGCCGGTCCCGTCGTCGTCGGCGTGGAAGGCACCGCGTCCAAGGGCGTGTCGGGCGACATCGACTGGGAATATGGCGTCGCGGGCCGCGCCGGGATCAAGGCGGGCAAGGACAGCCTGATCTTCGGCAAGGTCGGCTATAAGTGGGTCAATTTCGACGCGCTCGGCCCGGACAGCCCGGATTTCCACGGCACCACCTATGGCGCGGGCGTCGAACTCTCGCCCGCCGACATGGGCGGTTCGGCCCAGAGCAGCAATATTCGCCTGCGCGTTCAGGCCGACACGCTGGGCAATTTCCGCTCGATCCGTCCGATGGCCGGCGTCGTCGCGAAATTCTGATGCAAGGGGCGGAACGGGCCCAGGCCGCTCGTTCCGTCCTGCACCGGTCACCTCTCGCCCGCCCGGGATGAGAGTTGGGGTGCGGAACGGCATCCAAGGACTGCAGCCGTTCCGCATTCCCCTACCTTGGGCCCGAAGGGGCCCTCTCTCTTGCCATCCCCGGTCCGCCCCGCCATCAGGTCGCCCATGACCTGGCATTTCTGGATCGATCGTGGCGGCACCTTCACCGATGTGGTCGCGCGCGACCCCGATGGGCGGCTTCACACCGCCAAGCTGCTGTCCAGCGACCCCGAACGCTATGCCGACGCCGCGGTCGAAGCGGTGCGCCGCCTGACCGGCGCCGGCTCGGGTCCCATGCCGCCCTGCGCGCTGCGCATCGGCACCACCATCGCCACCAACGCCTTGCTGGAACGCAAGGGCGAGCCGGTGCTGCTGGCGGTGACGCGCGGCTTTCGCGACGCCATCCGCATTGGCACGCAGGAGCGCCCTGACCTGTTCGCGCGGCAGATCCGCCTGCCCGATCCGCTCCATGCCGATGTCATCGAGATTGACGAGCGGGTGAGCGCGGACGGCGCGGTGCGCCGCGCCCTGGACGAACCGGCGGCGCGCGCGGCGTTGCAATCCGCCTTCGACCGGGGGCTGCGCGCGGTCGCGATCCTGTTGATGCACGGCTATCGGCATCCCGCGCATGAACAGGCGCTGGCGCGGATCGCCGCCGAGGTGGGCTTCACCCAGATCAGCGCCAGCCATGATGTCGCACCGCTCATCAAACTTGTCGGGCGCGGCGATACGGCGCTGGCCGACGCCTATCTCTCGCCGGTCCTGCGCGCCTATGTCGATGGCCTGCGCGCCGCGCTGGGCGCGGATGCGGACATGCTGTTCATGCAGTCCAATGGCGGGCTGACCCCGGGCGCGCTGTTCCGCGGCAAGGATGCGGTGCTGTCCGGGCCGGCGGGCGGCATCGTCGGCCTCGCGCGCACGGCCGAGCAGGCGGGCTTTGGCGACGTGATCGGCTTCGACATGGGCGGCACCTCCACCGATGTGTCCCATTATGCCGGCAGCTATGAGCGCGACAATGAAGCGCGGGTGGCCGGCGTCCGGCTGCGCGCGCCGATGATGCGGATCGACACGATCGCGGCGGGCGGCGGCTCCATCTGCACCTTCGTCGACGGGCGTTTCCGCGTCGGCCCGGAAAGCGCCGGCGCGGTGCCGGGACCGGCCTGCTACCGGCGCGGCGGTCCGCTCACCATCACCGATTGCAATGTGATGCTGGGCAAGATCCAGCCCGATTTCTTCCCCAGCCTGTTCGGCCCCAATGGCGACCAGCCGCTCGATCGGGACGCGGTGGCGCAGCGCTTCGCGGCGATCTGCGCGCAGGTGGAGGCGCAGACCGGCCGCGCCATGACTCCGCGGCAGGCGGCGGAAGGCTTCATCGCCGTGGCGGTCGCCAACATGGCCAATGCGATCAAGCGCATCTCGGTCGCGCGCGGCCATGACGTGTCGCGCTACACCCTCGCCAGCTTCGGCGGAGCAGGGGGGCAGCATGCCTGCCTGGTCGCCGACGCGCTGGGCATGGACCGGGTGATGATCCATCCGCTGGGCGGCGTCCTGTCCGCTTATGGCATGGGTCTGGCCGATCGGCGGGCGGTGCGGGAACGGACGTTGGCGCTGCGCCTTGGCGACGACAGCATGGCGCAGCTCGACCAGGCGCTCGAAGCGCTCGCGGCCGATGCCCGCGCCGACCTGCCGCAGGCGGACCGGACCGAAACGCTGCTGCGGCTGCGCTATGACCGCACCGACAGCCTGTTCGACGTGCCGCTCGCCGACCTGGCGACGATGCGCGCCGATTTCCTCGCCCAGCATCGCGCCCGCTTCGGTTTTGAAGGGCAGGGCGCGATCCTCATCGACATGGCCCGGGTGGAGGCGATCGCCGCCACGCAGGAGGCGATGGACAGCCTCGCCGCCTTCCCCGAACGGGCTGCGGAGCCCCTGGCGCAGATCGATTGCGGCGGCCGCGCTGCGCCGGTGCATGACCGCGCCGGCCTCAATCGCGACAGCGAAATAGACGGCCCCGCGCTCATCATCGACCCGGTCTCGACCACCGTCGTGGAGCCCGGCTGGCGCGCGCGGGTCGATGCCATCGGCAATCTCATCCTCACGCGCCACCAGCCGCGCCCCGCGCCCCAGGCGGCGGACGCGGACGGAGTCGATCCCGTGCGGCTCGAAGTGATGGGCGGGCTGTTCATGGCGATCGCGGAAGAAATGGGCGCCGCGCTCCAGCACAGCGCGTCCTCGGTCAATATCCGCGAGCGGCTCGACTTCTCCTGCGCCCTGTTCGACGCGGCGGGCAATCTGGTCGCCAATGCGCCGCATATGCCGGTGCATCTGGGCAGCATGGGCGACAGCATCCGCGCCATCCTGCGCCGGCGCGGCCCGGGCCCCGGCGGCGTGGCCATGGACAGGCGGGGCATGCAGCCGGGCGACGTCTATGCGCTCAACGCCCCCTATGATGGCGGCACCCATTTGCCCGACGTCACCGTCATCATGCCGGTCTTCGTCGATGGCCGGGATGCGCCCGCCTTCCATGTCGCGGCGCGGGGCCATCATGCCGACATCGGCGGCATCACGCCCGGCTCCATGCCGCCGGGCAGCCGATCGGTGAAGGAGGAAGGCGTCATCCTCGACAATCTGCTGGTGGTCGACCGGGGCGAATTTCGCGAGGCGGCGATCCGCGACCTGCTTGGCTCGGGGCCTTATCCCGCCCGCAACATAGACCAGAATATCGCCGATCTTTCCGCCCAGATCGCCGCCTGCGCCAAGGGTGCGGCAGAACTGTTACGGATAAGCAACGATTATGGCGTGGACAGCGTCGCCGCCTATATGGCCCATGTCCAGGATCAGGCCGAAGCCGCCGTCCGCCGCCTGATCGGCCGCCTTGCCGACGGCCGCTTCACCTATCCGATGGATAATGGCGCATCTGTCCAAGTCGCTGTCGCCATCGATGCGGAGGCGCGCAGCGCCACCATCGACTTCACCGGATCGTCGGACCAGCTGCCCGGCAATTTCAATGCGCCGCTCTCGGTCGTGCGCGCCGCCGTCCTCTATGTCGTGCGCACGCTGATCGATGAGGCGGTGCCGATGAATGACGGTTGCCTCAAACCCATCACCATCATCGTGCCGGAAGGATCGATGCTGCGGCCCCGCCATCCCGCCGCCGTGGTCGCCGGCAATGTCGAAACCAGCCAGGTGGTGACCGATGCGCTGTTCGGCGCGCTTGGGGTCATGGCGGGCGCGCAGGGGACGATGAACAATTTCACCTTCGGCAATGACCGTCACCAATATTATGAGACGATCGCCGGCGGATCGGGCGCGGGACCGGATTTTGACGGCGCGCCGGTGGTGCAGACGCACATGACCAACAGCCGCCTCACCGATCCTGAAATCCTCGAAACCCGCTTCCCGGTGCTGCTGGAGGAATTTTCCGTCCGCCCCGGTTCGGGCGGGGCCGGGCGGTATCGTGGCGGCGACGGCGCCATCCGCCGCATCCGCTTCCTGGAAGACATGACCGCCGGCATCCTGGCCAACCGCCGCATAGTGCCGCCCTTCGGCCTCGCCGGCGGGGCGGCGGGGGCCGTGGGCCGCAACTGGGTGGAGCGCGCCGACGGCACGATCGAGCCGCTGGGCAGCACCGCCACGGCCGACCTGCGCGCCGGGGACGCTTTCGTCATCATAACGCCGGGCGGCGGCGGGTTCGGGGAGGCGTAGCGCCGCCCCGCCCGCCTAGCGCTGCCAGCTCGGATCGATCCGGTCGATCACGCGCACCATCGCCTGGAAATCGGGCACGCCTGGCCCCACCGGCAATTGCACGCCCGCCAGGTCGCGCTGATGCACGGCGATCACCTCGGGCGGGATGTGGACCGGCGTTCCCGCCGCGCCCGCCGCCACCTGGATCTCGCACGCGCGCTGCAGCGACCAGTGGCGCAGAAACGCCTCGGGCAGGGTTGAGGCCATCACCAGCGTGCCATGGTTGCGCAGCATCATGACGCGCTTGGTCCCCAGATTGGCGATCAGCCTTTCGCCCTCTTCCGGACGGATCGTCACGCCTTCGAAATCATGATAGGCGATCTGCCCGGCGAAGGCGGCGGCGTAGAAGCTGATCGGCCGCAATCCTTCGGCGCAGGCGCTGACCGCCATGCCCGCGGTGGTATGGGTGTGGATGATGCAATGGGCGTCGGGCAGATGGCGGTGAAAGACGCTATGCTGAGTGAAGCCGGCGCGATTGACCGGATAGGGGCTGTCGTCCAGCACCTGGCCGTCAATATCGATCTTGACCAGGTTTGACGCGGTGACTTCGCGGTAGGAGAGGCCGAACGGGTTGATGAGGAAGGCGCTTTCCTCCCCCGGCACTCGCAGCGTGATATGGTTGTAGATCAGCTCCGACCATCCCATATGGTCGAAGATGCGGTAGCAGGCGGCGAGCTGCTGGCGCGCCTCCCATTCCTGCGGGCTCATGTCGGCATGCTGGTGAACGGCGCTGGCCATCGGCGATCCTCCTGTCTATTATGCCGCCACTATCCGCCCGCGCGCGGCAAATGTCGAGATCAGGGCCTTTTGGCTTGAATCCGCGCGACTCTGCTGGTAGGGCGCCGCCCACATGGCGCAGGGCGACCTGCGACGACTCACTGGCTTTGCTATTCGGTCGAGCCGTCGGGAAGGACAGAAACGTCCCGGCGATCCGCCCGTTTTTGATTGGAGATTGACGGACTTATGCAAATCATCGTTCGCGACAATAATGTCGACCAGGCTCTTCGCGCGCTCAAGAAGAAGCTGCAGCGTGAGGGCGTGTATCGCGAGATGAAGCTGCGCCGTCATTACGAAAAGCCGTCGGAAAAGCGCGCCCGCGAAAAGGCCGCCGCGGTTCGCCGCGCGCGCAAGATGGAGCGCAAGCGCGCCGAGCGCGACGGCGTCCGTTAAGACGCTGTGCTGACGCGGGCGGCCCGCCGCCGCCCCGTTCGCTGACGACTTTTCCTGCCCTGATTTAGCGAGCATACGCCCATGTCCACGACGGCTGTCCCCCTTCGTCCTATCGCCAAGGGGTCGCTGACGCGGCTCTGGATCGGCGTCGCCATCGTCGCGCTGGCGGCGGGCGGGCTCGCCTGGGCGGGGCAGCAGGGCGTGGCGCCGTCGCCGGCCGCCTTCCTGGCGCACAACGCGCATGAGGCGGGCGTGATCACGACCGAATCGGGCCTGCAGTACAAGGTGCTGGAAGAAGGCACGGGCCCCAGCCCGACGAGCAGCGATGTCGCGCTGGTCGGCTACAAGGGCGCGCTGCTCGACGGCACCGTGTTCGACGAGAATCCGCAGGCGCCGATGCCGATCGACGGCGTGGTCCCGGGTTTTTCCGAAGGCCTGCAGAAGATGAAGAAGGGTGGCAAGTACAAGCTCTGGATCCCGTCGGAGCTGGGCTATGGCGCCGAGGATAACGGCCCGATCCCGGGCGGTTCGGTGCTGGTGTTCGACGTCACCTTGCATGACTTCAAGTCGAAGGCGGAACTGATGCAGCTGCAGCAGCAGATGATGCAGCAGCAGGGCGCGATGCCGCAGCCGGGCCAGTAAGGCCCTTCAGCCAGATGCGCAGGGAAGGGGCCGCCAGTCGGCCCCTTTTCTTTTGCCTATCGCGCGTCGGGGCAGGCGGTTTCGGGCGTTGCGCCGAAAGCCAATTGGTTGGCGTCGCCAACCTTGGCTTGCCCCGAAAACAGATTATCGAGGCGGTCCCGCACGTCGCGGCGATATTCGGGGCAGGCTACCGATCGAGGGGCGGAGACTTCGATGTCGCAGGCGATCGCGTCTTTGATCCGATCGACAGCGGCTTCGTCCAGCACGCCGGCGCTGCGCAATTCCAGGCACAGCTGCAGCAGTCCGGCCGCCGTCGCCTGCGCGCGCAAGCCGACATTGGTCAGGTCGAAATGCAGTTTCTTCTGCTTGTCCAGGCCCATGGTCATGATCCGCTCTCCTTTTTTCCGGGTCTTGCATCTTATCCCTAATGCAAGCCACGGAAAGCCCGGATGTTCCACCGGTGAGGCGGGGCGGGCGGCTCAGCTGTCGGCGGGGCGCATCAGCCGCGCGTCATTCCTGGCCTTGAGCGCCTTGGACCGTTCTTCCAGATAGACTTTGATCATCGCCACGATGGGATCGGCCAGGAACAGGCCGATGATGCCGAACAGGGCGCCGAACAGGATCTGCGCCGCCAGGACCAGCGCGGGGGCCAGGTCGACTGCGCGCTTGGCGACCATCGGCACGATCAGATAGCCGTCGATAATCTGCACCGCCAGATAGACGCCCACGGCATAAAGGCCGGTGTCGGTGCCGCCGGAAAAGCCCACCAGGATGATCAGCACGCCCGACACGATCGCGCCGATATTGGGCAGGAAGGCGAGCAGGCCCGTGAGTATGCCCAGCAGCCCCGCCATCGGCACGCCGCCGACCCAGAGCAGCAGCCAGGTGCCCACGCCTTCCACCGACATGCCGATGATGCGCCCGAACATCAGCCGGCGCAGCGTCCAGCCCATCTTCTGCGCGACCTGATAGAAATGGCTGCGCTTTTCCATCGGCAGCATCCAGGCGACGCCGCGTTCATATAGTTGCGGCTCGGTCGCGATGAAGATTCCCAGAACCAGCATCATGACCGCGCTGGTGATCGCGCCGACCGCGGTTCCGACGGCGGCGGTGACTCGCCCCATCGAACTCATCGCCTGCTGCGCCAGGTCTTTGAGGTCGTCGGGCGTCGCGCTGATGCCCAGTTGCTGCGCCCAGCCGCCCACGCGCATTACCTGCGCCTCGACGATGGTGCGCATCGCCTGCGCCTGCGCCGCAAGGCTGGAACCGGTCAGGTAGAAGGTCCAGGCCAGGAACGCGACGGCGCTCAGCAGCACGATCGTCAATCGCCAGCCGCGGCTGATCGGCAGCACCCGGCCCAGCAGGCGCGTACCGCCATCCATCATCGTCGCCAGCACCAGCGCGCCGATGATCAGCATGAGCGGCTGCGCCAGCACCACCACCAAAGCGATGGCGACGGCCAGCGCCAGCCAGACGCCAGCGCGCTTCAGTTCCTGCTGGATGAGGGGGCTGCGGACTTCGCTGGGGCCGGGTTCCTCGACATGCTGCTGCGTCTCGCTCAAAAGCCCGTGCCCCTTCCTTCTTCAGTCCGCGGCAGCAACGCTCCGTGGACGCAGGCTGTTCCCCGCCCGCCCGCTGCGGAAGGCGTGCAGCCAGGTCGCTGGGTTCCAGCCGGCGTCGCCATCCAGGCTGAAGGTGATGAACTCCGCGCGCCCGCCGATCGCTTCCCACGGCACCGGGCCGCCCAGGCCGTTCTCCGCCAGCGGCGCGCGGCTGTCGGCGCTATTGTCCCGATTGTCGCCCATCAGGAAGACATGATCGGCCGGCACGCGCACCGGACCATACCAGTCGAGCGCGCTCGGCCCCATGTCGATGGTGACGTAGGTCTTGCCGTTGGGCAGGATTTCCTGCCGCACCGGCAGTTCGCAATAGTCGCGCCCATCCTTGCCCTGCACGCGCGCGCCGGGGAACTGGCCGGGGTCGCAGGGGGCATTGCCGTCGACCGGAATGCGCAGCGGCTTCATCGCCTTCTGCCTGACCGCCACGCCGTTCAGCACCACCTGGCCGCCGCGCACCTCGACAATGTCGCCAGGCAGGCCGATCACGCGCTTGATATAATCCTCGCGCCGATTGTGCGGGCTGACGATGACGATGTCGCCGCGCTGGGGCAGGCGACCCAGGATGCGCCCCTTCAGGAAGGGCAGGGGGTGGAAGCTGGGCGAGACATAGGACCAGCCATAGGGGAATTTGCTCACCACCAGCCGGTCGCCGGTCAGCAGCACCGGCATCATCGATTCGGACGGGATGTAGAAGGGCTTGGCGACGAAGCTGTGGAACGCCAGCACCGCCAGGATCAGCAGCGCGATGCTGCGCAGCTCATGCCACCAGTTGACGCCGTCCTTCTCCTGCTCCGGGGCCGGCGCGGCGCTGTCCTGAGGCGTGTCGATGGCCGGCATGGGCGAGGTCTCTTGGGGATCATCATGGTGGACCATCACAAAGGCAGCGCCTCGATGATGACGAAGGCCTGCGCCCATGGATGGTCGTCCGTGAGCGTCAGATGAATGACGGGCCTATAGCCCAGCGGCACCAGCGATTCCAGCCGCGTCAGCGCGCCGCCGGTCAGGCTGAGCGTCGGCGCGCCCGACGGCGCATTGACGACGCCGATATCCTTCATTAACACGCCCGCCTTGAACCCGGTGCCGACCGCCTTGGAAAAGGCTTCCTTGGCGGCGAAGCGCTTGGCGAGCGTGCCCGCGCGGGTGAAGGGGCGGCGGTCGGCCTTGGCCTGCTCCACCGGAGTGAAGACTCGCTGGACGAAGCGATCCCCGAACCGGTCGAGCGAATTCTGTATCCGCTCGATATTGCAGAGGTCCGAGCCGAGGCCGATGATCATATATCCTCCCCGGCGCGGGGAGGGGGACCGCCAGCGAAGTTGGTGGTGGACGCGGAGGGCGGCGCAATGCGACGGAGCGCGCCAAGAGGCTCACCCCCGCCACCACGACGCTGCGCGTCGCGTCGAAGCGAGGCGCGTGACTCGCTTCGACCCTCCCCGCGCCGGGGAGGAATCACCGCGCCAGGTCCATCTGCCGCCGCATCTCGCGGATGCTGCCCTCCAGCCCGCCGAAGATCGCCTCGCCGATCAGGAAATGGCCGATATTGAGTTCGGCGATCTGCGGGATGGCGGCGATGGGCGCGACATTGTCGAAGGTCAGGCCATGGCCGGCATGCGGTTCGATGCCGTTCTTGGCCGCCAGCGCGGCCGCATCGGCGATGCGGCGCAGTTCCGCCGCGCGCCCGCCGCCGTCCAGATGCGCATAGGCCCCGGTGTGAAATTCGACCACGGGCGCGCCCAGCTGGATCGCGGCGTCGATCTGCGCAGCGTCGGCCTCGATGAACAGGCTGACGCGGATGCCCGCGTCGCCCAGCTGCGCGACGATGGGCCTCAGCGTCTCCAGCTGCCCCGCCGCGTCCAGTCCGCCCTCGGTCGTGCGCTCCTCGCGCTTTTCCGGCACGATGCAGGCGGCATGCGGCCGGTGGCGCAGCGCGATGTCCAGCATTTCCTGGGTCGCCGCCATCTCCAGATTGAGCGGCACGTCCAGCGCCGCCATCAGCATGGCGATATCCTCGTCGCGAATATGGCGGCGATCCTCGCGCAGATGCGCGGTGATGCCGTCCGCGCCCGCCTTCACGGCCAGCAGCGCCGCCTTGACAGGATCGGGATGGGCGCCGCCCCGCGCGTTGCGGATGGTCGCCACATGGTCGATATTGACCCCCAGGCGCAGCGGCGCGGGCATGGGCCTATTGCTTCCGGCTGCCGGGCTTGACCGCTGGCACCGCTTCCAGCTCGGGCGGCAGCGCGTCGGCGTCGTAGACCGGGAAGTTGATCGACACGAGCGGGTAGAAGGGCACGCCCAGCTCGACTTCGCCGGCCGACCGGTCGACCAGCGCGACTTCCGCCACGACGCTGCCGCCTTCCGCCTCGACCGCCTCGATCGCCTGACGCGAGGACAGGCCCGTGGTCACGACGTCCTCGACCATCAGCACCTTCTGCCCCGGTGCGATGGCGAAGCCGCGGCGCAGCTCGAACGTGCCTTCGGGCCGTTCCAGGAACACCGCATCCTTGTCCAGCGCGCGGCCGACTTCATGCCCGATGATGAGGCCGCCCATCGCGGGCGAGACCACCAGGTCGATCTCCTGCCGCACTTCGCGGGGCAGCTTCTGCACCATGGCCCGCGCCAGCCGCCCGGCGCGCTCGGCGTTCATCAGCACCCGGGCGCACTGCAGATAATTGGCGCTGCGGCGACCCGACGAGAGAATGAAATGCCCCTCGAGCAGCGCGCCCGCCGCCCGGAATTCCGCCAATACGTCCTCGTCAGTCATGCCGTCTTCAAATCCTGTCGCGCGGCCGGCGCCGATGCCGGTGCCCGGGCCGCCTTCACCCCATGGTCGCGCGCGAGCGCGCCGCCATGCCGCGCCCCTGTGCGCGGAAGTGCGAGATAGGCGGGTGGGGGATGCGTTGCAACAGCGAAGAAAATCTGCTCCATCTCTGCTTGAGGCAGGGGGAAAGCATCCCTATAAGCCGCCTCAGACCGAACGGGCGAGGGCAGCATCATATATGCGTTTTCGTTGCAGCGGCGCCAAGGGGTTAGGGGTACGAAGACGCTATGATGAAGGTGAAATCGTTCATTCTCGCCGGTCTGCTGGCCTTTGCGCCGGCGATGGCGATGAATGGCCAGGCGCTTGCGCAGAATGAAGCCGCCGCATCCGCCGCCGCCACGCCGGTCGATGCCGATCCACGCTCTTCCGATCCCGGCGCGCCCGCTGATTCGGCCGACGCCAACGTCGCCAATGTGAGCGCCGCCGCCCCCGCGCCCAAGGTCGCCGCGCCGCCGCGCATGAAGCCGACCGAAGGCATCGGCATGCCCCGTCCGGGCGAAATCACGCTGCAGCAGCAGTTCACCGACACCGGCCGCACCGCGCGCTGGCTGCACGACGTGATGCTGCTGCCGATCATCACCATCATCTCGCTCCTCGTGCTGGCGCTGATGCTCTATGTGATGGTCCGCTATCGCCGCGCCGCCAACCCGATCCCGTCCAAGACGTCGCACAACACCGTGATCGAGGTCGTGTGGACCGTGGTGCCGGTGCTGATCCTGCTGGCGATCGCGGTGCCGTCCATCGGCCTGCTCGCCGATCAGTATCGCCCCGCGCCCAAGGATGCGCTGACCGTCAAGGTGACGGGCTATCAATGGTATTGGGGCTATGAATATCCCGATGCCGGCATTCCCGAATTCGTGTCGAACATGCTGCCGGAGGACAAGGCGAAGGCCAATGGCGAGCCCTATCTGCTCGCGCCCGACAATCGCCTCGTGCTGCCGGTCGGCCGGCCGATCAAGCTGATCATTACCGGCGCGGACGTGATCCACAGCTTCGCGGTGCCCTCGCTCTGGGTGAAGATGGACGCCGTGCCCGGCCGCCTCAATGAAAAGAGCTTCACCATCGACAAGCCGGGCGTCTATTACGGGCAATGTTCGGAACTGTGCGGCGCGCGCCACGGCTTCATGCCGATCGCGATCGAAGCGCTGCCGCCGGCCCAGTTCGACCAGTGGGTCCTCTCGCAGGGCGGCACGCTGACGGGCGGCACCGCCGCCCCGGCCGGCCAGATGGGACCGCAACAGGGCAGCACACTGCCCGGACCGCCGGCCAGCGAAGCCGGCACGACGACGCTTTGAGAGGGGCAAGGCCATGACCACCATCACCGCCGATCATCATGGCGATCACGCCCATGGGCATGATCATGACGCCGATCACAAGCCAGCCTTCTTCCAGCGCTGGTTCATGTCCACCAACCACAAGGACATCGGCACCCTCTATCTGATCTTCGCGATCATCGCCGGCATCATCGGCGGCGCGATTTCGGGCCTGATGCGCGCCGAACTGGCGGAGCCCGGCATCCAGTATCTCCAGACCTGGGCCAACATGCAACACAGCCTGCTGGGCGTCGAGCCAGCCACGCTGGACCAGGCCTATCATCTCTGGAACGCGCTCATCACCGCCCATGGCCTCATCATGGTCTTCTTCATGGTGATGCCCGCGATGATCGGCGGCTTTGGCAACTGGTTCGTGCCGATCATGATCGGTGCGCCCGACATGGCTTTCCCGCGGATGAACAATATCAGCTTCTGGCTGCTCATCCCCGCCTTCACCCTGCTGCTCGGCTCCGCCTTCGTGCCCGGCGGCACCGGCTATGGCGCGGGCACCGGCTGGACCGTCTATGCGCCGCTCTCGACCAGCGGTTCGGCGGGCCCGGCGGTCGACATGGCGATCCTGTCGCTGCACATTGCGGGCGCTTCCTCGATCCTGGGCGCGATCAACTTCATCACCACCATTTTGAACATGCGCGCGCCGGGCATGACCCTGCACAAGATGCCGCTGTTCGTCTGGTCGGTGCTGGTCACCGCCTTCCTGCTGCTACTGGCGCTCCCGGTCCTGGCCGCGGCGATCACCATGCTGCTGACCGACCGCAATTTCGGCACCACCTTCTATGATGCGGCCGGCGGCGGCGATCCCGAACTCTACCAGCATCTCTTCTGGTTCTTCGGCCATCCCGAAGTCTATATCATGATCCTGCCGGGCTTCGGCATCATCAGCCAGATCGTCTCGACCTTCAGCCGCAAACCGGTGTTCGGCTATCTCGGCATGGCCTATGCCATGGTCGCGATCGGCGTGGTCGGCTTCGTCGTTTGGGCGCACCATATGTTCACCACCGGCATGTCGGTGAATGTGAAGATGTATTTCACCGCCGCGACCATGGTCATCGCCGTGCCGACGGGCATCAAGATCTTCTCCTGGATCGCGACCATCTGGGGCGGATCGATCAGCTTCAAGACGCCGATGGTCTGGGCGCTCGGCTTCATCTTCCTCTTCACCGTGGGCGGCGTCACCGGCGTGGTGCTGGCCAATGGCGGCGTGGACGATGTGCTGCACGACACCTATTATGTCGTCGCGCACTTCCACTATGTGCTCAGCCTCGGCGCGGTGTTCGGCCTGTTCGCCGGCTTCTACTACTGGTTCCCGAAAATGTCGGGTCGCATGTACAACGAGTTTCTCGGCCAGCTCCATTTCTGGGTCTTCTTCGCTGGCGTGAACCTGCTCTTCTTCCCGATGCACTTTCTGGGCCTCAGCGGCATGCCGCGCCGCTACCCCGATTATCCCGAAGCCTTCGCTTATTGGAACGGCATCGCCAGCCATGGCTATGAAGTGATGGCAGCGGGCATGCTGATCTTCTTCGTCAACCTGATCTGGTCGCTCGCCGCCGGCAGGAAGGCGGAAGGCAATCCCTGGGGCGAGGGGGCAACGACGCTGGAATGGACGCTGACCAGCCCGCCGCCCTTCCACCAGTTCGAAACCCTGCCGGTGGTCGACTGATCGCACCGGCGCCGCACAGGGCGCGGAACGGCTAGGACCTTCCGTCCATTTGCGCAGAATCGGCGCGCGGGTGTAAGGGGCGCGCGCTGATGATTTGAGGAGTTTATGGCCAGTTCGCCCATCCTGTCCGGGGTTTCCGCGCCCGCCTTGCCGGCCCATTGGCGGGACTTCGTCGCGCTGACCAAGCCGCGCGTCATGACGCTGGTCGTGTTCACGGGCCTGTGCGGTCTGCTCGCGGCCCCCGGCCACATCCACCCGGTCCTCGCCTTTACCGCGATCCTGTGCATCGCGCTCGGCGCCGGCGCGGCCGCTGCGCTCAACCAATGGTGGGAAGCGGACATCGACGCCAAGATGAAGCGCACCGCCGCGCGGCCGCTCCCTGCCGGCCGCATGGACCGGCAGTCGGCGCTGCATTTCGGCGTCGGCCTGTCCTTCTTCTCGGTCATCCTGATGGGCATGGCGACCAACTGGCTCGCGGCCGGGGTGCTGACCGTCTCCATCCTCTTCTACGTGCTGGTCTACACCATCTGGCTCAAGCCCCGGACGGCGCAGAATATCGTCATCGGCGGCGCGGCCGGCGCCTTTCCGCCGGTGATCGGCTGGGCGGCGGTGACCGGCGACGTCACGGCGCTCCCGATCGCGCTGTTCATGCTGATCTTCTTCTGGACCCCGCCGCATTTCTGGGCGCTCGCGCTGTTCGTGAAGACCGATTATGCCGCTGCCGGCATCCCGATGTTGCCCGTCGTCTCGGGCGAAGTGGCGACCCGCCGCCAGATCTGGTTCTATACCGCGATCATGGCGATGGCCGCGCTCGCGCCGGTGCTGCTGCGGCTGACCGGCGTCATCTATGGCACCGCCGCGCTGCTGGGCACGGGCATCTTCGCGCTGCTCGCCTTCCAGGTCTATCGCCGGCGCGAAAATGATCCCGCCCGCATGGCGCCCGAAAAGCGGCTGTTCAAATATTCGATCCTCTATCTCTTCCTGCTGTTCGGGGCGGTGGTCGTCGACCGCTGGCTGCTGGCGTGACGCCCGAGGAGCAGGATCTGGTCCGCGCCCGGCAGAAGTCGCGCGCCATCGTCACCGGCCTGCTGCTGGGCTTCCTCGCCATCCTCTTCTTCGCCATCACTCTGGCGAAGATCGGCGCGAGCGACGCGATCTGATGGCCACGCTCCCGCCCTCGCCCTTCGACCGCGCGCGCCGCAATCGGCGCACCTTCGTCGCCATGGTGGGGGTGGGGCTCGCGATGCTGGGCCTCGGCTTCGCCTCGGTCCCGCTCTACCGCATCTTCTGCCAGCAGACCGGGTTCAACGGCACCACCCAGCGCGCCGATGCCGGCGTGACGGTGCAGCAGGCGACGGGGCACCGGCTCTCGATCCGCTTCGATTCCAACGTTCAGCCCGGCATGCCCTGGCAGTTCAAGCCCGAACATCCGACGCAGACGGTGACGGTGGGCGCCAAGTCGATGGCGATCTTCGTCGCGAAGAACATGTCCGACCGGCCGGTGACCGGCACCGCCAGCTTCAACGTCACCCCGACCCAGGCCGGCGCCTATTTCACCAAGATCCAGTGCTTCTGCTTCACCCAGCAGACGCTGCAGCCGGGGCAGGAAGTGCGGATGCCCGTCCTCTATTATGTCGATCCCAAGATCCTGGCCGATCCCGACAATAAGGACACGCAAGAGATAACGCTGAGCTACACTTTCTACCCTGTTGAGCAGGGCGGGAAGGCGAGTTAAGGTCCGGCAGAGAACAGGAAACGGGGAAGAGAAGCATGGCAGGCGCCAAGAATCACGATTATCACATTCTTCCGCCCAGCATCTGGCCGTTCTTCGGCTCGATGTCGGCGCTGGTCATGGCCATGGGCGCGATCATGTGGATGCACCCCGACGCCATGGGCCCGGGTGGCGGATGGGTGTTCCTGATCGGCCTTGCCGGCGTCCTCTTCACCATGTTCAGCTGGTGGGGCAATGTCATCAGCGAAGCCCATGCCGGCGACCATACGCCGGTGGTGCAGCTCCATCTGCGCTACGGCATGATCCTGTTCATCGCGTCCGAAGTCATGTTCTTCGTCGGCTGGTTCTGGGCCTTTTTCGACTTCGCCCTCTTCCCCAGCCTGCTGCCGCCGATCGAGGGTCTTTTCCCCTCGAAGGACATCGAGGTGATGAACGCGTTCGAGCTGCCGCTGCTCAACACGCTCATCCTGCTCTGTTCGGGAACGACCGTCACTTGGGCGCATCACAGCCTGATCCATGGCGACCGCGACGGCCTCATCAAGGGGCTGTGGTGCACCATCATCCTGGGCGCGCTGTTCAGCAGCATCCAGGCCTATGAATATATGCACGCCCCCTTCGGCTTCGGCGGCAATCCCTACAGCTCGGCCTTCTACATGGCGACCGGCTTCCACGGCTTCCATGTTCTGGTCGGCACCATCTTCCTGATCGTCAATCTCGTCCGCGCCTATCAGGGGCATTTCACCCCGCGCCAGCATTTCGGTTTCGAAGCCGCCGCCTGGTACTGGCATTTCGTCGACGTGGTCTGGCTGTTCCTCTTCGTCGCCATCTATGTCTGGGGCGGCTGGGGCGCGCCGATCCACGGCGGCTGAGCCCGCCACGATGGCGGCCGGCCAAGGCGCTGGCCGCTTCGCGATTCGGGGGCAATCGGCTAGGCAGGGTTCATGACGACGCCCATTGATCCGCCCGCGCGCATTCCCATCCTTCCAACGCTGGTCGTCGGGCTGGCGGTATTGGCGATGATCGCGCTGGGCGTGTGGCAATTGCAGCGGCGCACCGAAAAGCTCCAGGCGCTCGCCTTGGCCGAGGCCAACCCGCAGCGCCCGCCCGTCGCTTTCCCCATGCTGCCGCCGGTCGATCCCGGCCTGTTGTTCCGGCGGTCATCAGTGCATTGCCTGCATGTCGTCGACTGGCAGGTGGAGGCCGGCCGCGCCGCCGATGGCAGCACCGGCTATCGCCACATCGCCCGATGCGCGACCGGCGCGGAAGGCCCCGGCGTCATGGTGGCGCTCGGCGTCGGGCAAAAGCCCGATCAGGCCCCCGCCTGGAACGGGGGACAGGTGGAAGGCTGGATCAGCCAGGAGCCCGACCATCGCCCGCTGCTGGCGCGGATCGGCGGCGACGCCCCGCCGCTTCGCCCGATGCTGATCGCCAGGACGGCTCCGCCGGGCCTCAAGCGGGTCGCGCCGCCGCGCGCCGCCGACTTGCCCAACAACCATCTCGCCTATGCGATGCAATGGTTCTTCTTCGCGGCGGTCGCCGTCATCATCTACATCGTCGCGCTGCGGCGGCGCAGTGGCGGCAAGACCGCCTAAACGCTTGCTCCGCGCGCCCGCTGGCGCTACCGCGCTTTCCCATCATGCAATATCAGAGCACCAGGGGGAGCGCGCCGTCGCTCGGGTTCGAGGATGTGACGCTGGCCGGGCTGGCGTCCGATGGCGGCCTCTATCTGCCGACCAGCTGGCCCGCCTTCTCCGCGGAGCAGATCCGCGCCCTGGCCGGTCTTTCCTATGTCGAAACCGCCGTGCGCGTCATGGCGCCCTTCGTCGCCGGATCGCTGAGCGAAGAGGAGCTGCGGGAGCTTTGCACGGCCGCCTATGGCCGCTTCAGCCATCGGGCGGTGACCCCGCTGGTCCAGCTCGACCATCAGCATTGGATGCTGGAGCTGTTCCATGGCCCCACGCTCGCCTTCAAGGATGTGGCGCTTCAGCTGCTCGGCCAGCTGTTCGAACGCTTTCTCTCGCGCCGGGACGACCATCTGACGATCGTCGGCGCGACGTCGGGCGACACCGGGTCGGCGGCGATCGACGCGGTGGCGGGCCGCGCCAAGGTCGACATCTTCATGCTTCACCCCGATGGCCGCGTGTCCGACGTCCAGCGTCGGCAAATGACCACGGTGCGCGCGCCCAACGTCCATAATATCGCCATCGACGGCAGCTTCGACGACGCGCAGGCGCTGGTGAAGGCGATGTTCAACGATGCGGATTTCAAGGGCCGCTTCAACCTGTCCGCCGTCAACAGCATCAACTGGGCGCGGCTGATGGCCCAGATCGTCTATTATTTCTACGCCGCCGTGCGCCTGGGCGCGCCGGAACGCGCCATCGCCTTTTCCGTGCCGACCGGCAATTTCGGCGACGTGTTCGCCGGCTATGTCGCCGCGCAGATGGGCCTGCCGGTCGCCAGGCTGATCGTCGCCACCAATGTGAACGACATCCTCCACCGCGCCCTGGCGGATGGCGACTATAGCCAGGGCCAGGTCGTATCGACCGCGACGCCCAGCATGGACATCCAGGTCAGCTCCAATTTCGAACGGCTGCTGTTCGACGCGGGCGGCCGCGATGGCGTGGCGCTGGCGCAGCAGATGCGCGGCTTCGAAACCAGCCGGGCGATGCGCCTCACCAATGCGCAGCGGGATGGCGCAGCGCGCCTGCTCGCGTCGGCGCGGATCGATGCCGACGGCATGACCATGGCGATGCGCTGGGCCTATGACGCGGCGGGGCAGGTGATCGATCCGCACAGCGCCATTGGCCTCGCCGCCGCGCGCAGCGCCCAGATCGATCCGTCCACCCCCGTGGTCACGCTGGCGACCGCCCATGCCGCGAAATTCCCCGATGCAGTGGAACGCGCGACTGGCACGCGCCCGCCGCTGCCGCCGCGCGTGGGCGACCTGTTCGCGCGCGAGGAGCGCTATGACCGCCTGCCCGCGACGTTCGAGGCGATCACCGCCTATGTCGCCGACCGGGCGACGCCGCGGGGATAAGGATAGCCGCTCGGTTCGCCTGGACAGCGAACCCTATTGTCGGTCCTGGCCGTGCCTCGACATCATGCGGCGCGAACGGAGGTTGCGTGGAACTCAAGACCCTCATCGGCGAGCCCTGGCCCGATTATGGCCTGATCGATTCGGGCGGCGGCCGCAAGCTGGAGCGCTATGGCCGCTTCCGCTTCATTCGCCCCGAACCCCAGGCGATGTGGCAGCCGGCGACGAGCGACTGGCGCGCCGACGGCGAATTCATCCCCGGCTCGGACGAGGATGGCGGCGGCCGCTGGTATTATGAGCAGCCCGTGCCCGCCGAAGGCTGGCCGCTGCGCTGGAAGGACGTCTCCTTCCAATCGAGCTGCACGCCCTTCCGCCATCTCGGCTTCTTTCCCGACATGGCGCCGGTGTGGGACGATCTGCGCGGCGCAATCGCCGACAAGCCCGATGCGGAGGTCATGAACCTGTTCGGCTATACCGGCGTCGGCACCTTGGCCCTGTCGGCCGGCGGCGCGCGCATGGTCCATGTCGACGCGTCCAAGAAATCGGTGGCGCAGGCGCGGGCCAACGCTGCCCTGTCGGGCATGGAGGACCGGCCGGTCCGCTGGATCGTGGAGGATGCGGCCAAGTTCGTCGCGCGCGAAGTGCGCCGGGGCCGCCGCTATGACGGCATCCTGCTCGATCCGCCCAAATATGGCCGCGGCCCCGATGGCGAAGTGTGGCGGCTGGAGGAGGACCTGCCCGGCCTCATCGCCCATTGCCGCGCGCTGCTCGATGCCGACAGTCGCTTCCTGTTCCTGACCGTCTATGCCGTACGCATGTCGGCGTTGGCGATCGGCGAATTGCTGCGTCAGGCGTTCGCCGATCTGCCGGGCACGGTCGAAGCGGGCGAACTGGCCGTGCGCGAGGAAAAGCGCGGGCTGCTGCTCCCGACGGCGATCTGGGCGCGCTGGCGGCGCTGATCGCTCCACTGGCCCTTTTCGGGTTGAGCCGTCCGGCGCGGTCCGGCATGACGGGGGCCATGCGCTTCCCCTTTGCCCTCGCGACCGCGTCGTCCCTCATCATGCTGCTGGCCTCCTGCGTCGGGCCTCCCACGGATGCCCCCGCGCCCACGCGTCCCGCGCGCGCCCGCCCGGCGCCCGCGCCGCGGCCTGCTCCCACACCTTCGCCAACGCCCACGCCCACGCCGCCTCCGGCAACGGCGGTCGCGGCGGAAGCCGCCTGGGCCGATCGCCCGTTGACGCCGGGGAACTGGACCTACCGGCCCGAACCGAGTGGCAGCGTCGCCCTGTTCGGTTCACCCGCCCAGCCGCTGCTGACGCTGCGCTGCGACCGGGCCAGCCGGCGCGTCATCCTGACGCGCGCCGGGGCGGGGCAGGGGGCGATGGTGATCCGCACCAGCTATGGCGCGGTCAGCTGGCCGGCAACGGCGCAGGGCGGCGCGCAGCCGGCCCTGGTCGCCGCGCGCGCCGCCAGCGACGCCGTGCTGGACCAGATGGCCTATAGCCGCGGCAAGATCGGCGTCGAAGCGCAGGGCGCCGCGCCGCTGGTGCTGCCGGCCTGGGCGGAAATTGCGCGGGTGGTGGAGGATTGTCGCGCCTGACCAAGGGGCGGGTCGGCCCGGCACGGACGCACAAGTATGATTCCAAAAAAGAATAATACAAGACTTGAAGATCGCGTTCGTCTGATTCACATTTCGGTTCGTGGCCGGATGACGGACTGATCCATCACTGGCCACGCGGGCTCAACATAGCGAAAGGAGGTGATCCGATGTCTCATGGTTCAGCAATGGGGTCGGTCAAGTCCATTCGGGGAATGCGCCGCTGAGCGACGCTCAAGCGTCGATTTCGGGGTGATTGTGGAGCCTTGAAGGCGGCCGACATACAGGCCCGCTTCCCTTCTCCCGACATAGCGCGATTCACCATTTCCCACTGGGCGGCGCTTCTGGCCGCTGACCATGTCAATGATGGGCCGTCGGGGGTGTTCACCGCCCGGCGGCCCCTCTCATTTTCCGCTTGTGGCGCAGGACCGCGCTATCGCTCCGCGCCCTTCGCCTTGCCCCAGGCGCGCGCGGCGGTGTAGCCGATATAGCCGGTGCCAAAAAGCGCGTAGAGCGGCTCGGGCAGGGCTTCGAAATAGGCGCGCATGCCGGCGATGATCGCCGCCGCCAGCGCCGGATCGATGCCCGCAACCAGCCCCATCGGCACCGACCAGAGCAACAGCGCGTACATGACATAGAGAAATGCCGGCCGCGCCCGCCGCGTCCAGGGATCGGCTTTCGCCTCCTCTGCTTCGTTCATCCTCGCCTCCTAACCGATCCGGTTCGCAAGCCAGCCATAGAGGAAGGCTTCGTTGGCCGGGCGGCTCTCGGCGAGCGCGATATAGCGTTCGCCCTGCAGCGCCTCGATCGCCTTCAGCAGCACCTGGTCCCCGCTCGGCCCGCGCAGCGCGCGAAAGGCGTTCAGCGCCCCCAGCGTGCGCGCCCCAAGCAGGCGATCGACCTTCAGGTCGGGATAGTCCTGCTGATTGCGGTTGAGCGCATTGAGCGCCCGTTGCAGAAAGCCGGTGGCGACGCCCGGGCCCATGTTGACCGCCGTGTCGAACAGTTCCGCCGCGATCGGCCAGCTGCACTCGGCAACGAAGCCATAGCCCGGCCGGTCCCAATAAAGGCGGCGATAGATTTTCTCCGCCACGGCGCGGGGCAGAGCCTGCATCGCGCCCGCATAGCCATGGGCGCGCGCTACCGCCTGGGTGATCCCCATATTGGTCGGCCCGCCTCGGTCCGCGGGATGGTCGCTATATCCCCCCTCGCGCGCGATGACCTCGTCGATCAGCCTGTCGATATCCATGTTCCGCCTCCTGTCCGTGCAAGGGCGACTCATTTATCCCATCTGGTTATCTGTAGGACAGCGAAATTGCGGGGCGAACGCTGTGCCTGTCGGGGCAGACGCGCGCCAGCCCCATTGCGGTAGCGGAACGGAAAGCGCGGGCAGGGTGTTCTTCCGCCACGACAGGACAAGGCTGCTGAACCAGTGATCGCACGACCCATACCGGACGACAGGACATATGCGGGGAGCGGGCAGCCTTATGGTCGTTGATCCAGCAGCGCTCGCCGCTTCCGTCCCGGACAAGGACTTTCCCGATGGCATCGCCCGGCGCAACATCGCCGGGGTCAAGGGCTTCAATCCCCTGCTGCCGCTGCTGCTGCTCGCCGCGCTGATGATCGCCGGGCTCGTTGGTCTTCTGGGGGGCAAGCCGGACATGGTGCGGCGCGTGAACGCGGATGCGGCCGCGCTGACCGTCAGGGCGCCCGGCGTCATCCGCAACGGCATGTTCTTCGAAACCATTGTCGAGGTCCAGGCGCATCGGCCGGTCGACGACCTCGTCATCGCCATCTCTGCGCCGCTCTGGCGGCAGATGACGATCAACACGATGATCCCGGCCGCGAGCGAGGAAAGCTACAGCCAGGGCGCGCAGCGCTTTTCCTTCGGCAAGCTGGAAGCGGGCGACAGCTTCCGGTTCAAGATCGACGGGCAGATCAACCCGTCGCTCTTCGCCGGCACCCGCGGCGAGATCGCCGTGCTCGACGGAGATCGCCGCATCGTCGGAACGCCCGTCACCATGAAGGTCCTGCCCTGATGGACATCATCCTGCGCGCCACGGTGATGTTCTTCATCATGTATGCGCTGCTGCGCCTCCTGGGCAAGCGCGAGCTGAGCCAGGTCACGCCGTTCGAGCTGGTGCTGCTGATCGTGATGGGCGACCTGGTGCAGCAGGGCGTGACGCATAATGACTTCAGCGTCACTGGCGCCACGCTGGCGATAGGCACCATCGCCTTCTGGGCGCTGGCGCTCAGCTGGATCACCTATGTGTCGCCCCGCGCCGAACGGCTGCTGGAGGGCGTGCCGCGCGTGCTGATCCGCAACGGCGCCCTCATCGAAGCGAACATGCGCCGCGACCGCATCACGCGCGCCGAACTGGAGATCGAGATGCGGCTCGCCGGCATCTCGCACATGCGTGATGTCGCCTGGGGCATATTGGAGCCCAATGGCAAGATCAGCTTCATCCGCCACGACAACAAGGATTCCGTCCAGGAGGATGACGACAAGCCGATCTGACGGATTGCCGCCGCCTCAGGCGCGGATGCGCACCGGCACCGATTTATAGGCCGGCGTCTTCGACAGCTGATCGTGGTGCGACAGCGGCACCAGCGGATTGACCTCCGGATAATAGGCGCCGACGCAGCCCGGCGGCAGGTCGAAGGGCGTCACCGTCAGGCCGCCGACTTCCCGTTCCACGCCATCCTCCGCATCGGTCTGGAGCGCCACCACCTGTCCTTCGCGCAGGCCCGCCGTCGCTATTTCGTCGCGGTTGATCAGCAGCACGTCGCGCGTGCCTTCGATCCCGCGCATCCGGTCCGAAAAGCCGTAGATGGTCGTGTTGAACTGATCGTTGGACCGCAGCGTGATCAGCCGGTAGCGGCCGGGCGCATCGGCAAAGCCGCAGGCGTTCAGGCCGTCGGGCCGCGTGATCTCGACCTTGCCGCTCTTCGTCTTCCAGATGCGCTCGCGCGCCGCATTGCCCTTGTAGAAGCCGCCGGGCGTGAACATGCGCGCGTTGAACCGCTCGAACTTGTCGGGATAGGTCGCCTCGATTAGGTCGCGCACCAGGGCATAATCGCCCACCCATTCGTCCCATTTCAGCTTGGGATGGGGCGTAAGTGTCGCCTTTGCCATCCCCGCCACGATCGCCATTTCGGACCGGAGATGCGCGCTCGCCGGCTTGCGCTTGCCGACCGATCCGTGAATCATGCTGAGGCTGTCCTCCATCGTCACCGTCTGCGGGCCCGACGCCTGCATGTCCTCCTCCGACCGGCCGAGGCAGGGGAGGAGATAGGCGACCTTCCCGTTTATCAGGTGGCTGCGGTTGAGCTTGGTCGCGATCTGGACGGTCAGGCGCATCCCCTGCCACGCCTCTTCCATCTTCGTCTGTTCGGGGATGGCGCGGACGAAATTGCCGCCCAGTCCGATGAACGCCTTGACGCTGCCGTCGATGATGCCTTCGCATGCCTCCACCGTCGCCATGCCCTTGTCCGGCGGCGGATCGAAGTCGAACAGGGCGCGCAGCTTGTCATAGGGCACCAGCTCGGGCTTTTCCGATATGCCCACGGTCCGCTGCCCCTGCACATTGCTGTGCCCGCGCACCGGCGAAATGCCCGCGCCCTCCCGGCCCAGATTGCCGCGCATCGCCAGCAGGTTGACCAGCATCCCGATCGTCTGCGACCCATGGACATGCTGGGTGACGCCCATGCCATAGATGCCGATGACATTGTGGGCGTCGCAATAGATGTCGCCGGCCGCTTCCAGGTCCTTGCGCGCGATCCCCGATTCCCGCTCGATCTCGTCCCAGCCGGTCGCTTCCACCTGCGCGACGAACGCGTCGAAGCCATGGGTGTGCTGCGCGATGAAATCCATGTCGAGCAGGTGGCGGTCGGTTTCGGCGAGCTGCTGCGCCTCACGCGCCAGCACATGTTTGCACAGGCCCATGATGGCGGCGATGTCGCCGCTCGGCCGGACCTGCAGGTACAGCTCGGAAATGGGGGTTTCCTTGCTGGTCAGCATCTCGCGCGGGCTTTGCGGATTCTTGAAGGCGATCAGCCCGCGCTCGCGGATCGGGTTGAAGGTGACGATCCGGCACCCGCGCTTTACCGCTTCCTGCAGCGGATGAAGGAAGCGGGGGCTGTTCTGCCCGGTATTCTGGCCGAAGAAGAAGATGGCGTCGCATTTGGAAAAATCGTCGAACACGCATGTGCCGACCGGCGAGCCGGTCACTTTCTTGAGGCCCACCGACGTCGTTTCATGGCACATGTTGGAACTGTCGGGCAGATTGTTGTGGCCATAGAGGCGCGCGAACAGCGCATAGAGATAGCTGGTCTCCAGGCTCGCCCGGCCCGACGCGTAGAAGATGGTCGATTTGGGATCGAGCGCCTTCAGCTCCGCCGCAATGCCCTGGAACGCTTCGTCCCATTCGACCGGCACATAGGTGTCGCTTTCGCTGTCATATTTCATCGGGTGGGTCAGCCGCCCGGTCTGCTCCAGATCATAATCCTTCCAGCCGCGCAGTTCGGACACCGTATGTTTGGCGAAGAAGTCGGGCGTGCAGCGTCGGCTGGTCAGCTCCCATAATGTCGCCTTGGCGCCATTTTCGCAAAATTCGAAAGGGTGGGGATTGGCCGGCTTGGTCCAGGCGCAGGACACGCACATGAAGCCGCCGGGCTTGTTCTGCCGCGCCAGCGTCTCCAGCGCCGCGGGCGTCGCCCATTCCTTGCCGTAGATGCTGGCCATGCCCCGGACGGAGCCCCACCCGCCGGCGGGGCCATCATAATGGACGCTATCCTCGTCCTGCTGGGTGGGATCGCTCATCCTTGCCTTCCTTCTCCACGGCTGGTCCTTCGGGAACGGAGCCATTGCCGATGCGTTCCGCAACGCCCGGAAAAATCACGTCATCCATGCGCGCGTCAGATAATCCGTCGCGGTCAGCGCGAACAGGATCGCCAGCCACACAAAGCCCGCGAGCATCGCCAGGCGCGCCAGCCCGCGCTCCGACCGCATCTCCATGAAGAACCACAGGACCAGCGCCGCCTTGGCCGTGGCGATCGCAAAGGCGATCCACGGCTTGGCCGGGCCCAGCGGCAGGAAAGCGGCGCCGAGCGTCAGCGCCAGCAACGCCATCAGCGCGGCCCAGGCCAGCAGCAGGCGGACCGTCCCGCTCATCGCACGCCCGCCAGGTACAGCGTGGGGTAAAGGAACAGCCAGACGACATCGACCAAATGCCAGTAGAGCGCGACATTGCCGATCAGCATCGCATTCCGGTCCTGCCGCGCGCGCTGGCTCAGCGCCGCCATCGCCATCAGCAGGATGCCGATCGTCACATGCACCGCATGCAGCCCGGTGCCGACGAAATAGAGGTTCATGAAGAGGGTCTGGGCCGGCCCGTCGAAATGCGCGGTCGCCGTCCCGGGCATCAGGCCCTCGCGATATTCGCCCGCATATTCGACGCCTTTGACCGCCAGGAAGGCGCAGCCGAGCAGCAGGGCGGCGAGCAAGGCGCGTGCCGCGCGGCGCGGCGCGCCGGCCCGCGCCGCCTCCACCGCCAGCGCCGCCATCAGGCTGGATGTCAGCAGGATCGCCGTATTGGCGGTGCCCAGCCACAGTTTCAGATGCCCGGCAGCGGCGGCATAGTCGGGGCCATGCTCCAGCCGCAGCGCCAGCGCGGCGGCGAAGATGCCGCCGAACAGCATGATCTCGCTGGCCAGGAAGATCAGCATGCCCAGCCGGTCGGCGTCGCGCGCCCGCGCCGCGTCGGCGAAGGGCGCGAATCTCTCCTCTTCAGCCATCGTCGCGGCTCACCGGATGGGCCAGCGGATAGTCGTAGGGCTGGCGCACGACCACGGGCTGGCCGATGAAATTATGCTGGGGCGGGGGCGAACTGGTGGTCCATTCCAGGCCCGACGCGCCCCAGGGATTGGCCGGCGCGCGCCGCCCGCCGGGCAGCAGCGACCAGATCAGGTAGACGGCGGGCATCGCATAGCCGATCGCCAGCAGCGCCGCGCCCATCGACGATATGACGTGCAGCACCTGAAATTCGGGCGGGTAGACATGGTATCGGCGCGGCATGCCTTCATATCCCAGCATGAACTGCGGGAAGAAGGTGATGTTGAAGCCGATCAGGATCAGGATCGCCGCGATCCGCGCCAGCGTCTCGTTGTAGAGCCGGCCGGTGATCTTGGGCCACCAGAAATGGAGCCCGCCGAAGAAGGCGGTCACGCTGCCGCCGACCATGATATAGTGGAAATGGGCGACGACGAAATAGGTGTCGGTCACATGCACGTCGATCGCGAGCATCGCCAGCATCAGCCCGGTGAGGCCGCCCGCCACGAACAGCCCGATGAAGCCCAGCGCGAACAGCAAGGGCGCGTCGATCGCGATGTCCGCCTTGTAGAGGGTGACGGTCCAGTTGTAGACCTTGATCGCGCTCGGCACCGCGACGGCGATCGACAGGAAGGAAAAGACCGCGCTCGCATAGACCGACTGGCCCGACACGAACATGTGATGGCCCCACACCATGAAACCGATGACGGCGATCGCGATCGAGGCGAAGGCGACGAACCAATAGCCGAAGATGCGCTTGTGCGCGGCGGCGGTGATGAGTTCGCTCACGACGCCGAGCGCGGGCAGCACCATGATGTAGACGGCCGGGTGGCTGTAGAACCAGAAGAGATGCTGGAACAGCAGCGGGTCGCCGCCCAGCCGGGGGTCGAACACGCCGATGCCGATCAGTCGCTCGGCCGCGACCAGCAGCAGCGTGATCGCCAGCACCGGCGTCGCCAGCACGAAGATGATCGACACGGCATAATGCGACCAGATGAACAGCGGCAGGCGGCTCCAGGTCATGCCGGGCGCACGCAACTTGTGGATTGTGACGATGAAGTTGAGGCCGGTCAGGATCGTCGAAAATCCGCTGATGAACACCGCGACGATGGTCGCCACCACTGCGCCGTTGGCGTAGACGGACGATAGGGGCGTGTAGAAGGTCCAGCCCGTGTCCACGCCGCCGCCGACCACCACATAAAGCGTCAGCAGCCCGGACAGGATATAGATATACCAGCTCAGCAGATTGAGCCGCGGGAAGGCCAGGTCCCGCGCGCCGATCATGATCGGCACCAGGAAATTGCCCAGCACATTGGGAATGGCCGGGATCAGGAAGAACCAGACCATGACGATGCCATGGATCGAAAAGGCGCGATTATAGCCGTCATTGCTCAGCAGGTCGCCCTGCGGCGTCAGCAGGTCCAGCCGGATCAGCGCCGCGGCGCCGGCGCCGACCAGGAAGAAGAAGGTGATCGACACGAGATAGAGCAGCGCGATCCGCTTGTGGTCGGTCGTCAGGAACCAGGACCGCAGGCTGTAGCCGTCGGCCAGATAGCTGGTCGCGGCTTCCTCGGGCGGATGCTCGAAACGCGGCTCGTCGGTCATGGGCTGTCCTTGCTGGCGCGGGTGGATTTCAGATAGGCGACCAGCGCGTTGACCTGTTCGGGGCGCAGCACATTGCCATAGGTGGGCATGATCGGATCGTAGCCCGCGACCACCTGCTTGTTGGGCAACAGAATGGAATCGCTCAGATACTGGTCGTCGGCGATCAGCGTATCGCCACTGGAAAGCGCAACCGGGCGGCCGAAGATCCCGCCCAGCGGCGGCGCCTTCACCGTCGATGCCGCGCCATGGCAACCGCTGCACCCCAGGTCGCGGAACAGCCGCGCCCCCGCCTGCGCCAGCGTCCCGTCCGTGCCGCCATCGCGATTGCGCGCCAGCCAGGCGGCATAATCCTGCGGCGGCATGACGATCAGCATGCCGCCCATGACGCTATGGTCGGTCCCGCAGAATTCCGCGCAGCGCAGCGGGTAGCGGCCCGGCTTTTCGGCGTCGAACCACAGGGATGTGTAGCGGCCGGGGACCAGATCCTGCTTCACGCGCAAGGCGGGGACGTAGAAGCTGTGGATCACATCCTCCGACGTCATGATCAGCTTGACCGGCCGCCCGGCGGGCACGTGCAGGGCGTTGATCTCGCGCGCGCCGTCGGGATGCTGGAATTTCCACATCCATTGCTTGGCGACGACATGGATCGGCACCGCATCGGCCGGCGGGCGGTAGATGTCGAGGAAGAGCATCGTCGCCCAGACATAGAAGCCCAGCGTCAGGATGAAGGGGATGATCGACCAGCCCAGCTCCACCCACAGGTTGCGCGTGGGCGCATGGTCGCGGTTCACATCCCTGCTGCGGCGGTAGCGGATGGTGAACCAGGCCATCAGCACGAAGACCGGCAGCGTCAGCAGCCAGGTCATCGCGCCGAAACTGCCGATCAGCAGGTCGACCTGCTCGGCATGATGCGACGCCGCGGGCGGCCAGAACAGGATCCCGCCGCTCATGCCCGGTCCCTGCGCAACTGCCAGATCAGGACGATCAGCCCCAGCACGGTCAGGATGGCGGCCACCTTCAATATCTTCTCGATCGACGCGGTATAGCGGCCCGTCACCGGATCATAATGGAAGCAGAGCAGCAACAGCCGCTCACCCCAATGCGCCTGTTTCTCGCGCCGTGCGTCGTGGATCGCGGCGGTAAGGTCGGCCGGACGCGGGGTGAGACCATAGAGCCAGCCGGACAGCCGGCCCTGCGGCGTCAGCACCGCGGTGGCCGCGACATGCGCATATTGGCCGATCCGCGCGTCCCAGGCATAGCGATAGCCGATCGCGTCGGTGACGGCATGGATGGCGGCGGCTGATCCCGTGAGCGCCCGCGCCGGCATCCCCTGTCCCGCATGGCTGCGCAGCCGGGCCAGATCGTCCGCTGCATCCTTCGGGCCTTCGCCCGGATCGATGCCGAACGCCACCAGGGTGAAGTCGCGCCCGGCGCGCAGCGGTTGCGCGGCGATCGCGTCCGCCACGCCCGCCAGAGTGACGCCGCAGATATTCGGGCAATTATGCAGCACCGGGATCAGCAGGATCGGCTTGCCGCCGGCAATCTGGCGCAGGCTGGTCCGGTTGCCATCGGAATCGCGAAACGGCGCGTCGAGCGGCACCGGCGCGCCGGGATGCTCGTCGATGCTGGCCTCGCCGAACGGGTCGAAGCCGCTTTGCGCGCGGACCGGAGCCACCAGGCACAGCGCCATCATCAGGATCAGCAGGATACGGATCATGGCGCCGCTCGCCTGTGATCGCGGGCGACCTGCGCCGTGGAAGGCGCCGCTCCCTCGTCCCAGCCATCCTTGGCGACATCGGCCATGGCCTTGTCGATCGGGATGGGGCCGCGTTCCAGCCGCCGGCGCGCCCCCGCCTCCAGCCGCAGCCGCGCCCGTTCTGGGTCGGCCAGCAGCCGCGGGGCGGGCGGCTGCCGGTCGGCCCGGGCGGCGGCGCCTGCGCTGGGATGATGGTCGCCGCGCCAGCTATTCGCCACCAGCGCCGCCACGCCAAGGCCGATCGGGATCAGGCTCAGGAAGGCCGCGACGACAGAAACGACGCGCCAGGGCGACGCGTCGCGCCGTTCCTGCGCGCGATGGTCTGCGGATCGCCCGCGCTGGACCCGCGTATCCTTGTGCAGCGGCCGGGTCATGTCGGCCTCCGCGCGCGCACGCGCCGCCGCAGCGCGATCGACAATCCCGCCGCGGCGCCACTGCCAAGGCCAAGGCTCGCCAGCGCGAAGCCGATCAGGCCGACCGGCCCTTGGCCCGGCAGCGCCAGCCAGGCGAACTCGATGAGCTTGCCCGCAACGACGGCGATGCAGAGCCGCGCGAGCAGCCTCGGGCTCCTGCGGACCTTGGCCAGCAGCAACAGCAGCAGGGGCAAACCGCCCAGCAGGCCGAACGCCCATTCGGCCACGTCCCAGCCGCCGGCCCGGCGGCCATACCAATACGCGCCGTCCGGCAGGCCCGGCGACCAGAGGATGAAGAAGGTCAGAAACTGGATATAGGCCCACAGCAGCAGCAGCGTCAGCAGCAACGCGCCCAGCACGCCCACGCGATAAGGCCGCGCGCCCGCACCGATGCGGAACAGCAGCAGGCCGGCGAACGCCAGCGTCACGGACAGGATCAAGCATTGCAGCCCGAAGGCCGAGGAGGCGAGGTGCAGGTCGAGCGACATCAGCCAATCGATCGCGACCAGGCTGCCCAGCAGGGGGAAGGCGACCAGCGTCGCCGCTGCGACGGCGCGCGTCCGGCGGCGCGCCCGAATCGCGCGCGCCGCGCCCCACAGCATCAGGAACCAGAGCAGCGTGCGCAGGGCATAGAACCAGGGGCCAAGCCAGAAGGCCTGGAACGCGGTTTCGGGGCGATGCGCCATCCATGGATAGATCGCGCGCACGCCCAGCATGACCGGCAGGAACAGGGCAAGCGCCGGCAGCGCCAGCAACGTCCCGGCCTCGCATGTCAGCCGCAGCGATTCCCCCCATGCGCCGGGGATCAGCCTCATCATCGCCATCAGGCACAGCGCGCCTGCCGGGATCGCGGCAAAGGCCACGGCCGCGCCCAGCCACCCCGTCAGCGCCGCTGCGGGATCGATCAGGCACAGCGCCAGAGCCGCGCCCGCGCTCAGGCCGCCGACGATCAGCAGGCGCGCCTCCGGCCGCAGCAATTCAACGCGCATCGGCGCCTCCGGCCTTCTGCAGCGCCCGGATATAAGCGGCGATCGCCCACCGATCCTGCGGGCTCACCCGATCGGCATAGGCATACATGACGCCATAGCCATGCGTGATGACGTCGTAGAAATGCGCCGTCGGGGCGGCCACCAGGCGCGGCTCCATATAGCTGGGCGGCCGGGGAAATCCGCGCGCCGGCACGATGCCGTCGCCGCGCCCGTCCACGCCATGGCACATGGCGCAGTAGATGCCATAGCGCTCGCGGCCCCGCGCCAGCAGCGCCGGGGTCATCGCCGGACGCTGCGCCTGCGCCGCCCGGGCCACCGCATCCTGCGCCACGACGCCGTCGGGCGGCGCGATCATGCTGCTGCCATTGGCGCTGAGCGGCGAGCGCTCATATTCGTCATAGCGCGGCTGCTGCACCATATTCTGGTCGCATCCGCCCAGCAGCAGAAGCAGGATCAGCCGCGCCTTCATGCCGGCACCTCGATGATGGCGCGCGGATGCAGCGCGGCCAGCGCCTTGCCCGCCGCGTCCCGATCAAAGGCTGCGTCGGCCAGGATCGCGAGGAAGAAACGGTCGTCCGCCGACAGGTCGAACCGATCGGCGGCGAAGACCGGATGATGGAGGCGGGGCAGGCGGTTGGCGATCAGCATCGTGCCGATGCCCGCCAGCACCGCGCCCAGCACCAGCATCTCGAAGCAGATCAGCAGGAAAGCGGGAACCGCGATCAGCGGCCGCCCGCCGATCCAGAGCGGATAGTCCAGATTAGTCGCGACCTGCATCAGGAAACCCAGCAGCGCGCCCGTCGCCCCGCCGATCAGCATCGCGCGTGGCACCCGATTGTCGGCGAACCCCAGCATCCGGCCCAGCCCCTCGACGGGAAAGGGGGTGAAGGCCTCCAGCCGCCACCCTTGCCCACCCAGTCGGCGCGCCGCGTCGATCAGCCGCTCGGGGCTGTCGAACTCGGCGAGCAGGGCATGAAGCTCAGCCATGCGCATCCTCCAGCGCCGCTTCGCGCACCTCGAATGCGGAAATCACCGGCAGGAAGCGGATGAACAGCAGGAAGCAGGTGAGGAACAGCCCCAGCGTCCCGGCAAAGAGGCTCCAGTCCCAGAAGCTGGGATGAAACAGGCCGACCGAACTTTCCAGCCAGTCGCGATAGAGCGACGACACCAGCAGCATGTAGCGCTCCAGCCACATGCCGATCGTGACGCTGAGGCCGATCAGGAACAGCGCGACCGGCGCCACCCGCACGCGCTTCCACCACAGCGCCTGCAGCGGCGCGAAATTAAGGATCACCGCGCCCCAATAGCTCCAGGCATAGGGCCCGACGAAACGGTCCCACATCGTCTCCGCCTCGCGCCCGCCAGCCCAGGCGGCGGTGAACAGTTCGGCCAGATAGCCATAGGCGGTCATGAGCCCGGTCGCGAGCAGCAGGATGCCGAGCATATCGAGGTGGCGCTGCGTCACCAGCGTCTCCAGCCGCAACATGGCCCGCAACCAGACGGTCAGCATCGACACCACGGCAAAGCCCGAAAAGGCCGCGCCCAGCACGAAATAGGGCGGGAAGACGGTGGAAACCCAGCCCGGCACCGGACCGGCCGCCATCAGCAAGGAGATTTCCGAATGGACCGACACCACCAGCGGCACCGCAATGGCGGCGGTCAGCCGATAGCTTTGCTGCCAGCGATGCCAATGCTGCGCCGATCCGCGCCAGCCAAGCGCGCCCAGCCCGAAGAAAATCTGCCAGCGCCGCGCCTTGGCTCGATCGCGCGCCGCCGCCAGGTCGGGCAGGATGCCGATATACCAGAAGAGCACCGACACGATCAGATAGGTCAGCACCGCGAAAAAGTCCCAGGTCAGCGGGCTCTTGAACTGCGGCCACACGCCCATCGTGCTGGGGTAGGGTGCTATCCAGTAGAAGCGCCACGGCCGGCCCAGATGCAGGATGGGATAAAGCCCCGCGCACATGACGGCGAACAGCGTCATCGCCTCGGCGAAGCGATTGAGGCTGTTGCGCCATTGCTGCCCGACCAGCAGCAGCATGGCGGAAATCAACGTGCCGGCATGGCCGATCCCCAGCCACCAGATATAGTTGGAGATGGGAAAGCCCCAGGCGACCGGGATATTATTGCCCCAGACGCCCGGCCCGCGCACGAACAGCACCGCGACCGACACCAGGAACAGCGCCAGCAGGCCCAGCGCGACCAGGAACATCGCCCACCACATGCGGGGCGCGGGGAAGCGGGCGGGCATGGCCACGATGCGGCGTGCGGCCGCTTCCTGCTGCTCCGCGTGGGTCATGTCGTGTCCCCGCGCCGGATTCGCGCCTGATAGGTGGTGCGCGGCCGGGTATTGGCTTCGCGCAGCAGGTCATAGTCGCGACCATCGGCCTTGCGCTGGGCCACGGCGCTGTCGGGCCGCGCGGTATCGCCGAAGACGATCGCCTGCGTCGGGCAGGCTGCCTGGCAGGCGGTGACGACCTCTCCGTCGGCGATGGGTCGGTCCTCCTTCTTCGCCTCGATCCGCGCCGCGCTGATCCGCTGGATGCAATAGGTGCATTTTTCCATCACGCCGCGCGACCGCACCGTCACTTCCGGATTGCGGGCGGCGCGCAATTCGGGGGGATCGCCGCCCGTCAGGTCGAACCAGTTGAACCGCCGCACCTTATAGGGGCAATAGGCCGAACAGGTGCGGGTGCCGATGCAGCGATTATAGACTTGCAGGTTGATGCCGTCGGGACTGTGCACGGTCGCATTGACCGGGCAGCCCATTTCGCAGGGCGCATCCTCGCAATGCATGCAGGGCACGGGCTGAAAGGCGTGCTTCGGCTCGTCGGGCGATCCCTGATAATAGCGGTCGACCCGCAGCCAGTGCATTTCCCGGCCCATCGCCACCTGCTCCTTGCCGACCATCGGGATGTTGTTTTCCGCGACGCAGGCGACGACGCAGGCATTGCAGCCGATGCAAAGATCAAGGTCGATCGCCATGCCCCAGGCAGGGCTCGACTTTTGCGAGGGGAAGAAGGTGGCGCGCGGCGGCTCCTGGGGCAGCGTGTCGGCGGCGGCGTTCACGAAGCGGACGAATTCATCCTCCTCCATCGCGAAATGATGCTGGGTCGATGCGATCCGCTCGGTCCGGTCGCGCTTTTCGATCGCGACCGGTCCTTCTGCGTTCCACAGCGGCCAGGCGTCGAAGCCCACCCCCTTCGCGACACGGCCGCCGCGGGTGCGGCCATGGCCCAGATGCAGCAGGATCGTGTCGCGCTGCTGCCCCGGCAGGATCCATACGGGCCCTTCCACGCTGCGGTCGCCGACGCGCAGCCGCACCACATCCTCATTCTTCAGTCCCCGTTCGCGCGCCAGGGCGGGGCTGACATGAATGGCGTTGCCCCAGGCGATCTTGGTCATCGGCTTGGGCAGTTCCTGCAGCCAGGGATTGGGCGCGTATCGCCCGTCCCAGATGCAGGGGTCAGGACGGATGACGACGGAAAGGCCGTCCGCGTCCGCAGCGGGGAAGGGCGGCTCGGCCCCTTCGCTGCGGTTCGCTGGGACCGGGACAGGCGCCGGGCTCGCCGCCGCATCAGCGATCCGCCCATCGATCAATGCGGCGCGCCAGCGTGCGTCATCCAGGTCCCAGGTCGCCCGGACGATGGCGCGATCCAGTCGGTCGTCGCCCATCAGCCTCGCCAGCACCGCATGGCGCGACCGCACCGCTAGCCAGGGCCGGACCAGCGGCTGGATGATCGTGACCGACTCGTCGGCGCAGCGTCCGTCGCTCCAGCTTTCCAGCGCATGGGCCAGCGGCAGGTGCCAGCGACAGCGCGCGGCGCTTTCATCGGCATGGAGCCCGACATGGATGGTTTCGGGCACCTTCGCCATCGCCGCGGCGAAGCCCGGGTTCGCAAAGACGGGATTGACGTCCAGCATCATCAGCGCCTGAACCGCGCCGCCTTCCATCTCCGCGATGAGCGCCGACAGGTCCTGCGCTACGCCTCGGTCCTCCTCGGCTTCGGCATGGCCCAGCAGCGCCCCGATCCGCCGCACGGCGCGATGCAGTGCGGCGGGGTGATGCGCGCCCAGCGCGAGTCGCCCCGCGCCCCGGTGCCGCTCCAGCGCCGCCGCCACCGTCTCGATCCAGTCGGCTTCCCGGCTGTTGAGCCCGGCCGGCATCCGGCCCGTGTCGATCCTGCTCTCCAGCGCCGCGATCAGCGCGCCGATGCGGTCCTCCCGCGCCACCAGCCGGTCCGTCGCGGTCACGCCGGTGATGGTGGGGCTGGGCTCGGCGACGAACAGCAGCGCGCTGCCGTCCCCTGCCTGATAGCCGCGCCGCCGCTCGCCCCACCCCTTGGCATGGTATGTCTGGAACGGGCCAGCGCCGATCAGATCGTCGTCCAGCGCCACCACCACTTGCGCGCTTTCGAGGCGCAAGGCGCGGGTCCGGCGCGGCAGCGGCGACCAGATGTGCCAGCGCGCCTGCGGCCACCGCGCCAGCATGTCGCCGATCTGGCGCAGCAGAGTCGGCGATCCCACCGGCCCCGTCACCAGGCGCAATCCCGCGCCGCCCGTGCGGTCGAACGTGGCGCGCAGGCCTGCCATCGCCGCGTCGACTCGCGCCCAGTCCGTCTCGTCGCCCTTGAACAGCGGCGCCTTCGACCGTTCGGGGTCATATAGCCCTAGCAGCGCCGCCTGGGTGAAGGCGTCGGTCGCGCCGCCGCTCGCCGGGTGGCGCATATTGCCCTCCAGCTTGATCGGCCGCGCCATGCGCGTCTTGCCCATCACCGGCTGCGCGACGCCGTCCATCTCGACCGCCGTGGCATACAGGCGCGCGACGCCCGGCACTTCGCCCTCGGGCTGCTCGACATAGGGCAGGGCGTCCTCGTCGGGCGCGCGTTCGCATCCGTCCAGCCCCGCGATCGCCAGCGCGCCGCCCAGGCACTTCAATATGTCGCGCCGCCGCCAGTCGCCGGCCGATCCCGCCAGCGCCGGAAATTCCCGCGCCAGTCGCGCGCGCATCTCCGGGCGCTGAATGAGGTCGTCCAGGCTACGCCAGAAGGCGCGGCCGCTCTGGCCGTGCAGCGCCGACAGGGCGTCGTCCAGGGGGCGCTCGCCGCTCATCGGTGGCACATTTCGCAATTGACGAGCTTCTTGGGATCGATGCGGTGGGCGGCCATCACGCGCTCGCCATAGCGGCGCTGTTCGGCGGCGGACCAGCTCAGCGGAGCCATCTGCGTCACCTTGTCGGGCGGGCGGAGATGGGGGGCGGGGTCCTGATGGCAATCGATGCAGAATTGCATCTGGAAGGGTTTGGCCTGCTGGATCAGCGGCATGGTGTCGATGCGGCCATGGCATTCGACACAGGCCACGCCGCGCGCGACGTGGATCGAATGGTTGAAATAGACATAGTCCGGCACTTGCGCGACTCGGTGCCACACCAGCGGCCGGCCGGTGGCCAGGCTGTCTCGCACCGGCGCCAGCACCTCGGCGCCGGCCCAGAGCTGCGAATGGCACGTCATGCAGACATGGGTGGCGGGCAGGCCGGCATGGGCGCTGGTTTCGACGCTGCTGTGGCAATAGCGGCAGTCGATGCCGGCATCGGCGACATGATGTTTGTGGCTGAAGGGCACGGGCTGGTGCTGCACCCAGCCCTGCTGAGTCTCATAAGGGGATCGCACACGGGTCCAGCCCGCAATGCCCAGCAGGGCGGCGGCGCAGACGCATAACAATGTTCCTATCCGCAGCCATGTGTCGGCGGCGCGGGGAAATATCTGAGCCAGCTTGCCCTCCCTGCCCTAGGGGGCAGAAAGCCTGTGCGGCCCTTCCGGTTCCCTCGGCTCGATGGATGTCCGCCCGACGGCGATCGGGGCGATCACGGCTCCGGACCGCTCAGGCCGGCTCCGACCGATCGATGAGGCCGCTGTCCAGCAACGGCGCGGCGTCGATATTCTGCGCGTCCATCAACAGGGCGAGGCGCTCGACCGACGCCAGGATCATCGCCTGCTCCCACGCCTGCAACCGCCCGAACCGGTCGGTGAAGGTCATTTGCAGCGGGTCCGGCGCATCGTCCAGCGCTTTGACGCCATCGGGCAGGATGGACAGGTGGAATTGCCGCTTGTCCCGTTCGCTGCGCTGGCGCTGGACATAGTTGAGCGCCACCAGCCGGTCGACGATCGTCGTGATCGTCGCCTGGCTGAAATGCAGCGCCTGCGCGACCGCGCCGGGCGTTGCCGCGTCCCGCGCATCGATTTCGCGCAGCACCAGCAACTGGGACGGGGTGAGGCCGGTCGCGGCGGCGAGTTGGCGGCTTCCGATCTCGGTCGCGCGCATGATCCGGCGCAGCGCGCGCAATGTCAGTGTGGCGGTGTCAGCTTGCATGATCGGCTCCATAGCGGAACCAAAGGGCGGTCACCAACATTGTCTCCGCTCCTTTTTTCCGGGCGGAGATACTTCGCACTGCAAAATAAAATTTCAAGCGCGGGGTTGAAAAATTCGTCAAAATCGGTATATTCCGCGCCGTAACGGAAGGGCGTTGAGTCCCTTGTTCAGAAAATAATTCGGGAGATGAACAATCTTCGATACCCAAGCTACAGCGGCTGTGCCGCCACGGGCTTCTGCGCGCTCCGAAGGGAGTGAGGGGCAGGACATTGCGTTTCGCAAGCCCGTCGGAACGGACGGGCCGGCCATCACGGCGTTGATCGCGGCTTGTCCGCCGCTCGACCCTAATTCGGCCTATTGCAATTTGCTGCAATGCACCGATTTTGCCGACAGCTGCATCGTCGCGACACGCGACGGTGCGGTGGCGGGATGGGTGTCGGGCTATCGCCCGCCCGCAGCGCCCGAAAATTTCTTCGTCTGGCAAGTGGCGGTCTCATCCGCCGCGCGCGGCCAGCGGCTCGCCAGCCGCATGATCGAGGCGTTGCTGGCGCGGCCCGAGCAGGCCGGCGTCACGCACCTGACGACAACCATCACCGACGATAATCGCGCTTCGTGGGCGCTGTTTCAGGGGCTGGCCCGCAATTGGGGCGCGCCGCTGGAAAAGACCGCCCGTTTCGAGCGCGATGCCCATTTCGCCGGCGCCCATGCCACTGAATGGCAGGCGCGCATCGGCCCGCTGACCCCGAAGGGGCGGCACCAACAGGAGGACTTCTGAGCCATGACCACGACCCTTCTTCCCAAACCCACCGCCGCCATTCCCGACCGGGCCATCTATGAACGCCGCGAATCGGGCGTGCGCAGCTATGCCCGGTCGATGCCGCGCCAGTTCAACAAGGCGCAGGATGTGTGGATGCACGACAATCAGGGCGGCCGCTATCTCGACTTCCTGTCGGGCTGCTCGACGTTGAACTATGGCCATAACCACCCGGTGCTCAAGACCGCGCTGATGGACTATATCGCCAATGACGGCGTCACCCATGGCCTCGACCTCCATACCGATGCGAAGCAGGATTTCCTCGCCGCGCTGGAGGATGTGATCCTCAAGCCCCGCGGCCTCGACTATCGCGCCATGTTCACCGGCCCGACCGGCACCAACGCCGTGGAAGCGGCGATCAAGCTGGCGCGCAAGATCACCGGGCGCGAACTGGTGATCGCCTTCACCAACGGCTTCCACGGCATGACCCTGGGCGCGCTGGCCTGCACCGGCAACGCCGCCAAGCGCGGGGGCGCGGGCGTGCCGCTCAACCATGTCAGCCACGAACCCTATGACGGCTATCATGGTCCCGATGTCGACACGGCCGAACTGCTGGAGCGCCGCCTGTCCGACCCGTCGAGCGGCCTGGACGCGCCGGCCGCCATCCTGGTCGAAACCGTTCAGGGCGAAGGCGGGCTCAATGCCGCGTCGCCCGCATGGCTGCGCAAGATCGCCGACATCGCCAAGCGCCATGGCGCGTTGATGATCGTCGATGACATTCAGGCGGGCGTAGGCCGGACCGGCAATTTCTTCAGCTTCGAAGGCATGGGCTTCACGCCCGACATCGTCACCATGGCGAAGTCGCTGTCGGGCATGGGCCTGCCTTTCGCGCTGACCCTGTTCCGTCCGGAACTCGACCAATGGTCGCCGGGCGAACATAACGGCACCTTCCGCGGCAATAATCACGCCTTCGTGACCGCCACGGCCGCGCTGCGCCATTTCTGGAGCAACGACGCCTTCCAGCAGGACATCGCCCGTCGCGGCGCGCTGCTGGAGCGGCGGCTGGACGCGATGGCCGCCGAACATGGCCTTTCGACCCGCGGCCGCGGCATGATGCGCGGCATCGACGTCGGATCGGGCGAAGTTGCCGAAACCATCACCGCCGCCTGCTTCGCGCAGGGGCTCATCATCGAAACCAGCGGCGCGCATGACGAAATCGTCAAGGTGCTGGCGCCCCTCGTGATCGACGACGCTGTGCTGTCCGCTGGCCTCGACATTCTCGAAGCGGCCGTCCGCTCCGCCCTGACCGTCACCTATGGCGTCGCCGCAGAATAAGGAGACACATTATGTTCCTTCGCAAGCTTCAGGACATCCGCAAGTCCGACCGCAACGTGAAATCCAAGGGGTGGGAAAGCGCTCGCCTGCTGCTCAAGGATGACGCCATGGGCTTCTCCTTCCACGTCACCACCATGTATGCCGGCGAAGAGCTGCACATGCATTATCAGAACCATCTCGAAGCGGTCCTGGTGCTCAAGGGCACCGGCACGATCGAGGATCTGGGCGATGGCGTGACGCATCAGCTGGCGCCGGGCGTCATGTATGCGCTCAATGCGCATGACAAGCATATCGTCCGTCCCGAAACGGACATATTGTGCGCCTGCGTCTTCAATCCGCCGGTGACCGGCAAGGAAGTGCATGACGAAAACGGCGCCTATCCTGCCGATCCCGAACGCGAGCCCGCGCTCGCCGACTGACGCGAGCCCGATCAGGCGTCCGTCCGTCGCAAGAACGGGCGGTCGCCGGCTCCATCTACTGACACATAGCTAAAAAGGGGGAAGTCCCATGCAAGACATCTACCCGTCCCGCCATGCCGATGTGGCGGAATTTCTGCCGCGCCTCGACCCTGTCGTCCACAGCGACTGGAGCGAGGATGCGCCGATCAGCCGCGCCCAGGCCGAACAGTTCGACCGCGACGGCTATCTGGTGCTGGAGGATATTTTCTCGGACGCCGAAGTCGCCTTCCTGCAGCGCGAGGCCGGCAAGCTGCTGGCCGATCCGCAGGCGCTGGAAGATGAAACCGTCATCACCGAGCCGGGCGGCAAGGAAGTCCGCTCGATCTTCAAGATTCACGCCCAGAGCGACGTGATCGGCCGCCTGGCCGCCGACAGCCGCCTGGCTGGCGTCGCGCAGTTCCTGCTGGGCGATCGCGTCTACATTCACCAGTCGCGCCTCAATTATAAGCCCGGCTTCACGGGCAAGGAATTCTACTGGCACAGCGACTTTGAAACCTGGCATGTGGAAGACGGCATGCCGCGCATGCGCGCGCTGTCCATGTCGGTGCTGCTGGCGGAAAACACGCCGAACAACGGCCCGCTGATGCTGATCCCCGGCAGCCACAAGGCCTATCTCACCTGCATCGGCGAAACGCCGGAGGATCATTATCGCCAGTCGCTCAAGCGCCAGGAATATGGCGTTCCGGACGAGGACAGCCTGGCCGAACTGGCGCACAAGCATGGCATCGTCGCCCCGACCGGAAAGCCCGGCTCGGTGGTGATCTTCGATTGCAACACCATGCATGGATCGAACGGCAACATCACGCCTTTCCCGCGCGCCAACGCCTTCATGGTCTATAATGCTCTCAGCAATCGCCTGGCCGCGCCATTCGGCGTCGACAAGCCCCGCCCCGAATTCATCGCCGCGCGCGGCGAGCCGCAACCGATCGCGCCGGTCACCGGCCCCCTGATGGAGGAGGCGCTGGCATGAGCGGCAAGCATAGCGTGGAAAAGATCGGCGGCACCTCCATGGCCGCCACTGCGACCCTGTTCGACAATGTCCTGATCGCGGGACGCAAGGGCGCAGACCTCTATAACCGCATCTTCGTCGTGTCGGCCTATGCCGGCATGACCGACCTGCTGCTGGAGCATAAGAAATCGGGCGAGCCCGGCGTCTATGCGCGCTTCGTCGCCGATGACGGCGCCGATGGCTGGCGTCATGCGATCGAAACCGTGCGCACGGCGATGCACGGCCGCAATGCCGACATGTTCGCGCGCGCCGAAAGCCTGGCCGAAGCCAATGCCTTCGTCGATGCGCGCATCGACGCGGTCGCCGCCTGCCTCGACGATCTCGCGCGGCTGCGCAGCCATGGCCGCTTCTGCGTCAAGGAACAGCTGGTGACGGTGCGCGAACTGCTCGCCGGGCTCGGGGAAGCGCACAGCGCCCATTCGACCGCGCTGCTGCTGCGGGATCGTGGCGTCAACGCCTGTTTCGTGGACCTCACCCTCTGGGATCAGGAGGATATGCGCGGCCTCGATGAACGCATCGAACAGGCCTTCGCCACCATCGATCTCGCCACCACCCTGCCGATCGTGACCGGTTATGCCGGGTGCAGCGAAGGCATGGTGCGCCGCTATGCGCGCGGCTATTCCGAAATGACCTTTTCGCGCATCGCCGTGCTGACGCAGGCGCGCGAGGCGATCATTCACAAGGAATTCCACCTGTCGAGCGCCGATCCCCGGCTGGTCGGCACCGACAAGGCGCGCAAGATCGGCCGCACCAACTATGATGTCGCCGACCAGCTCGCCAATCTGGGCATGGAGGCGATCCATCCCGGCGCCGGACGTGGGCTGCGCCAGACCGACATTCCGCTGCGGGTGCGCAACACCTTCGATCGGGAAGATGGCGGCACGCTCATCTGCGGCAAATATGTGTCGGACACGCCGCGGGTAGAAATCGTCACCGGCATCCGCACGGCGCAGGCGCTGCAATTTTTCGAGCAGGATATGGTGGGCGTGAAGGGCTATGACGCCGCCATATTGGAGGCGCTGACCCGGCATGGCGCGTGGATCGTCAGCAAGGCGTCCAACGCCAACACCATCACTCATTATCTGTCCGCCGACGCGGCCAAGGTGAAGCGGGTGATCGCCGACTTGCAGGATCGCTATCCCGACGCCTCCATTTCGGCGCACCCGGTGGCAATCGTATCGGTGATCGGCAGCGACATTTCGCGTCCGGGCCTGATGCCCGACGCGCTCAAGGCTCTGGCGCAGGCGGACATCGACGTCATCGCGATGCAGCATCAGATCCGCAACGTGGACGTCCAGTTCGTGGTCGACACGCGCCATTATGACGCTGCCGTCGCCGCGCTCCACCGCGCGCTGGTGGAGGAGCATGACGAGCCGGTCGCAGAGGGTCGGCGCGCGGCCTGAGCGCCGCGCGCCCCGATGCGCCTCCGATGATCGCTGCGATCCGCCCCGTTCAGAGCCTGCTGCTCGCCATCTTCATGCTGATGGCGGGCGGCGGCTTTCTGGCGACGCTCATCAGCCTGCGGCTGGAGCGGGCGGGCGCGGGCACGATGGCGATCGGCGCGGTCGCTACCGCTTATTTCGGCGGGCTCGTGATCGGCGCGTTGCGCGCCGGCGGCATCGTGCGGCAGGTCGGCCATATCCGCGCCTTCGCCGCCTTCGTCGCGCTGCTCTCAGCCAGTACTCTCTCCTATGTGCTGCTCGATCATCCGCTGCTGTGGGCGGGGCTTCGGCTGATCGACGGCGTCTGCGTCGCGGGCGTCTTCATCTGCCTTGAAAGCTGGCTCAACGACCGGGCCGAAGCGCAGACGCGCGGCAGCATTCTCGCCGCCTATATGGTCGCCCTCTATTCCGGCCAGGCGGTCGGGCAATTGCTGCTGGGCGCAAGCGGCGCCTTGCCGGCCATTCCCTTCCAGATCGCATCCATTCTCATTTCGCTCGCCATCATTCCGCTCTGCCTCACCCGATCCAGCGCGCCCGCGCCGCAGGATGCGACCGCCTTTTCGATCCGCTCGCTTTTCGCCGCGTCGCCGCTCGGCGTCGTGGGCGCGGTGGCGACCGGCCTGATGCTGGGCGCCTTCTACGGTCTTGCCGCTGTCCATGTGCGCCGCCTCGGCCTCAATCTCGGCGCGACCGCCAGCTTCATGATGACCGTGATCCTGGGCGGCGTCGCGATGCAATGGCCGCTCGGCCGCCTGTCGGACCGCTATGATCGGCGCGCCGTCATCGTCTGGAGCTTCGCCGCGACCCTCGCCGTCAGCGTGGCGCTGGCGATGCTGAGCGGGGGCGGGCTGCCGCTGCTGGCGCTGGGCGCGGCCTTTGGCGGGCTCAGCTTCGCTTTGTATCCGCTCTGCGTCGCGCACAGCAACGACCGGCTGCTCGCGTCGGAACGAGTCGCGGCCAGCGGGCGGCTGGTGCTGCTCTATTCGGTCGGCGCGGCGCTTGGACCGATGGGCGCGGCGGCGGTGATGACGATGGCGGGGGCGAGCGGCCTGTTCCTCTTCATTGCCCTGTGCGCCGGCGCGACGCTCGCCTTCGGCCTCTGGCGCCAGGCGTCCAGCGATCCCGTGCCCGCGCCCGAGCAGCAGGATTTCCAGATCGTGCCGCGCACCACGCCCATGGCGTCGCTGCTCGACCCCAATACCGCTGCCGACACTGTTGATGGAGAGACGCCATGACCGCTGCAAGCATCGCCGCCCCTCCCGCAGCGGCGCATTCCGTCGATCAGGCGACGCTGCGCCGCGCCATCGCCGCGTCCGCGCTGGGCAATGCCACCGAATGGTTCGACTATGGCATCTACGCCTATGGCGTGACCTATATCTCCGCCGCGCTGTTTCCGGGCAATGTGGACGACGCGGTGCTGTTCGCGCTGGCGACCTTCGCCATATCCTTCCTCGTCCGGCCCCTGGGCGGCCTCTTCTGGGGCCCGCTCGGCGACCGCATGGGGCGCAAGTCGGTGCTGGCGCTCACCATCCTGATGATGTCGGGCGCGACGCTGGCGGTCGGCCTCATTCCCTCCTATGCCAGCATCGGCTTCTGGGCGCCGACCCTGCTCATCCTTCTGCGCATGGTTCAGGGCTTTTCGACCGGCGGCGAATATGGCGGCGCGGCGACCTTCATGGCCGAATATGCGCCCGATGATCGCCGCGGCTTCTATGGCAGCTTCCTGGAATTCGGCACGCTGGCGGGTTTCTCCTTCGGCGCGCTGCTGATGCTCGGCTTCTCGCTGCTGCTGGGGGATGATGCGATGCACCAATGGGGCTGGCGCGTGCCCTTCCTCGTGGCCGCGCCCATGGGCCTTATCGGCATGTATCTGCGCGCCCGCATGGAAGACACGCCGATCTTCCGCGAGGATGGCCATGCCAGCGGCCAGGCCGAAACGCCGCGCCTGGCGCAATTGCTGGCGCGCCACTGGCGACCGATGCTGGTCGTGGGCGGGCTGGTCGTGGCGCTCAATGTCGTCAACTATACGCTGCTCAGCTATATGCCCACCTATCTGCAGCGGCGCATCGGCCTCACCACTGATGAAGCGCTGGTGGTGCCGATCATCGGCATGGTCTTCATGATGGTCTTCCTGCCGTTCGCCGGCCACCTGTCCGATCGCGTGGGGCGGCGGGCGATGTGGCGCGTGTCGCTGCTCAGCCTGCTGGTCGGCGTCGTGCCGCTCTACATGCTGATGGCGACGGGTCTTGTCGGCGCGATCGTCGGCTTCGTGCTGCTCGGCCTCTGCTACGTGCCGCAACTGGCGACCATCTCCGCGACCTTCCCCGCGCTTTTTCCCACCTCCGTGCGCTTCGCCGGGTTCGCCATCGCCTATAATGTCTCGACATCCCTGTTCGGCGGCACCGCGCCGGCGATCGGCAGCGGCCTCATCTCCTGGACCGGCAATGAACTCATGCCCGCCTTCCTGATGATGGCGGCCTGCCTGGTCGGCCTGGCGGCGCTGCGCTTCATGCCCGAAACCGCGGGCCGCTCGCTGCGGGAGGACCCGTTCGCGCGGCCCTGACCCGCGCCGGGGCAAAGGGGGTGACAGGCGCCTGCAATGCGGGTTAGCTGGCCGCCATGACTTTCAAGCTGCCGCTCGCCCGCATCCTGCCCGCTCTCCTGCCCGTCCTTCTCATCGCCCAGGCCGTCGAAGCCCAGACCGCGGAAGCCCGCACCGACATGGCGGAATGGCGGGCGCAGGCGGCGCGCGTCACCATCCAGCGCGATGATTGGGGCATCGCCCATGTCCATGGCCGCAGCGACGCCGACGCCGTCTTCGGCATGATCTACGCCCAGGCCGAAGACGACTTCGACCGGATCGAGGCCAATTATCTGACCGCGCTCGGCCGCACCGCGGAAGCGGAAGGGGAGGACGCAATCTGGCAGGATCTGCGCGCGCGCCTCTACATGGACCCGCAAAAGCTGCGCGCCGACTATGCGGCGAGCCCGGCTTGGCTGCGCAGGCTGATGGACGCCTGGGCCGACGGCCTCAACTATTATCTCGCCACCCACCCGCAGGTGAAGCCGCGCGTCATCACGCGCTTTGAACCCTGGATGGCGCTCAGCTTCACCGAAGGCAGCATCGGCGGCGATATCGAGCGTATTCCGCTCGACCGGCTCAAGGCCTTTTACGGCGCGCCGGACGGCCGCCCGCTCGCCATGGCCGATCCCGATCCCGAACCGCGCGGCTCCAACGGCTTCGCCATCGCGCCGGGCAAGAGCGCCAGCGGCCACGCTTTGCTGTGGATCAATCCGCACACCAGCTTCTTCTTCCGCTCCGAACTGCAGATGACCAGCGATGAAGGGCTGAACGCCTATGGCGCTGCGACCTGGGGGCAGTTCTTCATCTATCAGGGCTTCAATCCGACCGCCGGATGGATGCACACGTCCAGCACGGTGGATGCCGTCGACGAATTTCTCGAAACGGTGACGCGCCGGCCCGATGGCGCGCTGACCTACCGCTATGGCGCGGAGCAGCGCCCGGTCCGCGCCGCCACGGTCACGCTGGCCTATCGCACGAAAGACGGCGCGCGCGCGGAGCGCCGCTTCACCGTCTATCGCACCCATCACGGGCCGATCATCGGCGAACGGGACGGCAAATGGGTGGCCTTCGCGATGATGGACAAGCCCATTCCCGCGCTGGAGCAATCCTTCATGCGCACCAAGGCGCGCGATTATGCCGCCTTCGTCAAGGTCGCGGCGCGCCAGGCCAATTCGTCCAATAACACCATCTTCGCCGACGCCGACGGCACCATCGCCTATCTGCATCCGCAATTCGTGCCGCTGCGCGATGATCGCTTCGACTATACGCAGCCAGTGGACGGCAGCGATCCCGCCACCGACTGGAAGGGGCTGACGCCCCTCGATGCGCTGCCCGGCCTGCGCAATCCGGCGGGCGGCTGGATCCAGAACACGAATAACGGTCCCTGGTCGGCAGCGGGCCGGGACAGCCAGAAGGCCGCCGATTTCCCGCGCTACATGGACATGATGGGTGAAAATCCGCGCGGCGACCATGCCGTCATGCTGCTGTCGGCGGGCAAAAACTATTCGCTCGACAGCCTGACCGCCGCCGCCTTCGACAGCTACCAGCCCGCTTTCGCGCGCTTCGTGCCGATGCTGACCGCCGCCTGGGATGCGCTGCCGGCGGGCGACGCGCGCAAGGCGGCGCTGGCGGAGCCGATCGCCGCGCTGCGCGGCTGGGACTATCGCTGGGGCCTGCGCTCGGTGCCCAACAGCCTCGCCTGTCTCTGGGCGGAGGATCTGCGCCAATGGACGCTGGCGCACAGTCAAGGCGCGCCCCGCACCCTCTATGACCGGATGGCGGCCGCCCCGGCGGCGGTGAAGCTGTCGCTGCTTTCATCCGTCGTCTTGCGGCTGGAGCGGGATTTCGGCGACTGGCGCACGCCCTGGGGCGACATCAACCGGCTGCAGCGGTTGACCGGCGCGATCACGCCGACGTTCGACGATGCGGCGCCCAGCATCCCCATACCCTTCAGCTCGGCGCGCTGGGGCTCGCTCGCCTCCTTCGGCGCGCGCGCCTATCCCGGCACGCGCAAATGGTATGGCACCAGCGGCAACAGCTTCATCGCCGCGGTGGAGTTCGGCGATCGCGTCCACGCCAGGGCGGTGAGCGTCGGCGGCGAAAGCGGCGATCCCGCCTCGCCGCATTTCAACGACCAGTCGCCCCTTTATGCGAACGGCACGCTGCGGCCCGTCTATTTCTATCCCGACGAACTCGCCGGCCATGTCGAGCGCCGCTATCGCCCCGGGTCCTAGGGCGCGCGCATGTGGGTCCTGCTCGGCATCGTCGTCATCGTCGCGGGCTTTCTGCTGCGCTTCCATCCGCTGCTGGTGATCCTCGCCTCGGCGATCGTCACCGGCATCGCGGCCGGGCTCGATCCGCTGACCATCCTCGCCGCTTTCGGCAAGGCGTTCAACGAAGCACGCTATGTCAGCATCATCTGGATCGTGCTGCCCGTGGTCGGCCTGCTCGAAGCCTATGGCCTGCAGGAAAGGGCGCGCGGCCTCATCGCAAGGATGCGCGGCGCGACGGTGGGGCAGTTCCTCGCCGGCTATATGCTGCTGCGCCAGGGGCTGGCGGCGGTGGGCCTCACATCGGTCGCCGGTCACGCCCAGACGGTGCGCCCGCTCGTCGCGCCGATCGCCGAAGCGGCGGCGGAGGCGCAGGCCGGCGATCTGGACGATGATCGGCGCGAGGAAGTGAAGGCCTGGGCGGCCGCGACCGACAATATCGGCCTGTTCTTCGGTGAGGATATTTTCCTCGCCATCGGATCGATCCTGCTGATCAAGGGACTGCTGGAGCAATATGGCATCAGCCTGGAGCCGCTGCACCTGTCGGTCTGGGCGATCCCGACCGCCATTGCCGCTTTCCTGATCCATGGCTTCCGGCTCTGGCGGCTCGACCGCCGGCTGAAGCGCGGCCCGGCGGCGACGGAGGAGGCGGCATGATCACGCTGCACTGGGTCTATGCCGTGGCGGGCGCGATGTTCGCCGCTTTCGCGCTGCTGGGCCTGGCCGATCGCGCCAATCCGCGCCGCTGGACGACGGCCGCCTTCTGGGCGCTGCTGGCGCTCAGCATGTGGGGTGGCGACTGGCTGGGCGATCTGGGCAATGGCGTGCTGCTGCTGGGGCTCGTGGCGCTGGCGGGGCTTGGCGGCATGGGGCGCGGGCAGGGGCCGGTGCCCGACGCCGTGCGCCGCGACCGATCGGCGCGCATGGGCAATCGGCTGTTCGTCATCGCGCTGATCATCCCTGCCACCGCGCTGGTCGGCACCTTCGCGTTCAAGCAGGCGCCGGCCTGGTTCGACGGCAAGCAGGCGACGCTGATCGCGCTGGCGCTGGGGGTGCTGATCGCATCGCTGGTCGGATGCCTCTGGCTGCGCGCCGGCCCGACCGAGCCGCTGCAACAGGGACGCAGGCTGATGGACTCGGTCGGCTGGGCTGCCATCCTGCCGCAGATGCTCGCCAGCCTCGGCGCCGTGTTCGCGCTGGCGGGGGTGGGGGATGTCGTGGGCCAGATCGTCAGCATGGCGATCCCGCAGGGCAGCCTGTTGGGCGCGGTCATCGCCTATGGGCTTGGCATGGCGCTCTTCACTATGGTCATGGGCAATGCCTTCGCCGCCTTCCCGGTGATGACCGCCGCGATCGGCCTGCCGCTGCTGATCCGCACCTATGGCGGCGATCCGGCGATCGTCTGCGCCATCGGCATGCTGGCGGGCTTCTGCGGCACGCTGATGACGCCGATGGCGGCCAATTTCAATCTCGTGCCCGCCGCGCTGCTGGACCTCAAGGACAAGCATGGCGTCATCAAGCGGCAGGTCGGCACCGCCGTCCCGCTGCTCATCGTCAACATCTTCCTCATCTACTGGCTCGCCTTCCCATGACCCTGCTCACTCCGGACATCGCCAGCCGTTTCGCGGCGCTCACCCTGTCGCATCTCGGCCGCGAATATCCCTTCAAGATGGACCTGGTGCTGAACGGGCCGCAGGACGCGCGCCCGCCGCGCGAGCATCACCCTATCTTCCATGGCAGTTTCGACTGGCATAGCTGCGTCCATGGCTGGTGGCAGGTGATGCGGCTGATGCGGCTTTTCCCCGATGTGGCGCAAGCGCCCGCCATTCGCGCCCGCGCCGATGCGATGCTGACGCCGGCGCATGTCGCGGGGGAACGCGAATATCTGACCCGGCCGATGAGCGCAGGGTTCGAACGGCCCTATGGCTGGGCCTGGCTGCTCGCGCTCCATGCCGAACTGGATCGGCACGATGCCCCCTGGGCGGCGGCCCTCGCGCCGCTGGCGGGCGATTTCGCCGCTCGCTTCCACGTCTTCCTGCCCAAGCTCACCTATCCGCTGCGCGTCGGCACTCACTACAACATCGCCTTCGCGCTGATCCACGCGCTCGATTGGGCGCAGCGGCGCGACAACGCGCTGGTCGCCCTCATCCGGACGCGCGCGCTGCACTGGTTCGGTCGCGACCGCGCCTGTCAGGCGTGGGAGCCGGGCGGCGACGAATTTCTCTCACCCACCCTGTGCGAAGCGCTGCTGATGAGCCGCATCCTGGATCGCGCCGCCTTCGCCGCCTGGTTCCACGACTTCCTGCCGGTCCTGTCCCAGGGCGAACCCGCGACGCTCTTCACGCCCGCCACCGTGTCGGACCGCAGCGATGGCAAGATCGCGCATCTCGACGGCCTCAATCTCAGCCGCGCCTGGTGCTGGCGCGGGATCGCGGCGGCGCTCGGCCCGGACGATCCGGTCAGCCCGCTGGCGCAGCGGGCGGCGCAGGTGCATCTCGACGCCAGCCTGCCGCATGTCGCGGGCGACTATATGGGCGAACATTGGCTCGCCACCTTCGCGCTGCTGGCGCTGGAATGACGGATCAGTGCGTCACCGCATGCACGAACATATAGCCTTCGTTGCGGATCGTGCGGATGACCGGCCCTTTCAGCCCGCTCGCCGACAGCTTGCGGCGCAGCCGGCATAGCTGGACGTCGATCGACCGGTCGAAATGCTCGCTGGCGTCGCCATAGACGCGGTCGAGCAGATGGCCGCGATCCAGCACCTGGCGCGGATGTTCGACAAAGACGCGCAGCAGCTGGAACTCGCCCTCCGACAGGGGCACCGACCGGCCGGTGCCGTCGAACAGCTGCCCGGTCTCCAGGTCGATCCGCCAGCCGGCGAAGCGGATGGTCGCCGATGGGGAGGGGCGGTCCTGCACCCGGCCGCGCAGCGCGGCGCGGATGCGCGCCAGCAGCTCGCGGGGATGGGCGGGCTTGGACAGGCAATCGTCCGCGCCGAATTCCAGCGCGGCGATTCGCTCCGCTTCCAGGCAGGCGGCCGAATGGAGGATCACCGGCAGGCGATGCTCCGCGATCAGCTCGCGCAGCAGGCCAGCGGCGTTCGCCGGCTGCACCATCGGATCGAGCACCACCAGCGCATAGTCGCGCCGGGCGAGCATGATCCGCATTTCCGCGGGGGTCGCCGCGCCATCGGCATCGAAGCCATAGGGGCTGAACTGGTCCGCCAGCTGGGCGGTCAGCGCGGCGTCGTCATCGACAATGAGCAGGCGTCTGTGAAGGGCGATCATCATCGCCATGACGCCGCCGCCGGCCGCGACCCGTCTTCGCCCAGCCGTCGCTGTCCCGCAACGCTGCGTCCTGCCAGCGCAGCCGCGCCGCCAGCAGCGCCTCGCTCTGGGCATAGCGGGTGCGGATATGATGGCGCAGCGCCGGGTCGATCAGCGCCTGCGCGCGCAGCGGGCGGCCGAACCGGCCCGACGCGCTGGCGCGGCGCAGCAGCCGTCGGCTCAGCTTGTACCAGCCGGGTATATGGACGATCCAGCTCTTGTCCGCCACCGCGCGCCGCGTGAACAGGTTCATCGCTCGCGCCATCCAGAGCAGCGGCCGGCTGAGCGACGGGTTGCGCGCGCGCCAGTCGATCTGGTCCAGGTCGACCTCCAGCCCCAGCCGGGCGGCATAGCGCGCCGCAAAGCCGCGCGGGTCGGCGCGAAAATGTTCGTAGCGAAAGACATGGACCTGCTCCGGCCCGAACAGCGCATCATAGTGGGCGATCAGCCGGGCATAGTCGAAATGCTCGAAGCAGAATCCGGGCGGCTCGTCCCGTTCGGGCGCCACGGGGCTCAGCCGGTCGCGCCCGAACAGATAGCGCCGCAGCCCGAACGTGCCGCCGCCCTTTACATATTGCACCCAGGCCGATGCGATCGCCGACAGCGGATCGCGCACGAAGATGACGATCTGCGCATCGGGCAGGGTGCGCGCGATCCGGCTCGCCACATCCTTGGACAAGGCGCCGGCCAGGCCGCCATTATGCAGTCCGCCGCTCAGATTTTCCTCGCACAGGATCGTCTCGTCCGCCGCCGCGCCGATGATGTGCAGCGCCTCGATCGGGTCGAAATGCAGCGCGCCCGGCTGCAGGAACGCGGCGCGCGCGGTGGCGCGCGGCACATAGCGGCGGTTGCGCACCGCGGGGTAGAAACGCTCCTGGAACCAGGTCGTGCCCGTCTTGTGATAACCGATATGGACGATCGCGCCCATCAGGCGGCCCGCGCCAGCGCGCCGGACGGCAATGGCGCGCCATCCTCCTCGCCCAGGCACAGCCGGACATGCCGGTCCCAGGAAAGGTTGTGCGCCACCCAGGCGCGGGCGCGCTCGCCCACCCGCAGGCACAGCGCGGGATCGCGCGCCAGCAGGTCCAGCGCGGCGCGGATCGCGTCCTGCGATCGGCCGTCCACGACAAAGCCGGTGACGCCGTCGCGCACGAACTCCGCCGGCCCGCCATCGCGCCCGACGATGCAGACGATCCCCTGCGCCATCGCGTCGGCGATCGACAGGCCAAAGCCCTCTACTTCCGCGCCATCCTCCAGCGCGATCTGCGGATGCAGGAAGATGTCGGCGTTGCGATAGGCCTCCTCCAGCTGCTCGGCCGCGACATAGCCCGCCATCGTCACCGCGCCTTCGACGCCGCATTGGCGGATAGCCTCGCGCACCCGCACGCCATCGACGCCCCGGCCGATGATGCAATGGCGCAGCCGCGCGCCCGTCCGGAGCGCGCCGGCGACCGCGCGGACCGCCGCCGCCATATTCTTGCGCGCGACCAGCCGGCACACGCTCAGCACCTGGGCATGGCCCTCGCGCCGGGCGAAGGGCGTGGGCGGGCGTTCGGGCGGCATGACGACGCCGTTCCAGGCGGTGATGGTGCGATCGTCCAGCGCCGGCAGCCGATCGATCAGCAGGGCGCGCGTCGCGTCGCTCACCGCCACGATGCGTCTTGCCCGCCGCAGCGTCAGCGACAGCAGCAGGAAGGCGAGCCCGCGCGGCCGCCCCACTTCGCGGCCATGGACGGTGATCACCATCGCGCCCGGGAAGAGCAGGGCGGGCAGCGCCGCGCGCCAGGTGCAGGCATGGATCATGTCCGGCCGCGCGCCGCTTAGCCAGGCGCCGATCATGGCGCGCAGCAGCCGCCAATAGACCCTCAGCATCGATGCGGCGCCGACGTCGATCAGGTCGATGCCGCCCTCCCGCACCCGGCGGGGGCCGGCCGAACTCTTGGCGAAGATGGTGACGCGCCGGCCCGAAGCGGCATAGGCGCGCCCCACTTCGCGGGCGTAGGTCTGCACCCCGCCCTCGTCGGGCGCGTAGACGCGCGCGACCATCCAGATGTGCGGGCCACGCTCACCCATGGGCCAGCTCCAGCGGCACGCGTCTGTCCTTGCGGCGGTTCGCGCTCTGCCGCTCGGCGTCCAGATACTGGGCGATCGCGCGCGCCGCGCGGACTCCCGCGCCCTCGCTGCCATGGTCGAAGGTGCGGGACAGGCCCTGATGCTGGGCGGCAACATAGGCGGCATGCGTGTCGATCGCCCTTGCGGCCTGATCGACGATGTCCTGCGCCGTCTCCAGCACCGGCCCATAGCGCCAATGGCCATAGCTGCGGTCCTCCTGCCAATCGGCGCGGTGGCCGTTCAGGAACAGGCAGGGGCGCGGCCGCGCCAGATATTCATAGACCTGGCTGCTGACGTCGCCCAGATAGAGCGAGGCCATGTGGACATAGCGCATGTCGACGCTCGCCCGGCTGCCCAGGTCGATATGCACGTGCGGCATGCGCGCCAGGTCGGCCAGCCGCTTCTCCATCGCCGCGCGCCGCCGGCGATTGTCGAACAGGCGGATATGCGGCGCGACGATCAGGTTGAAGCGATCGTCCTGCGCGAACTGGCGGATAATATCCTCGCCCATCGTCGGCCAGGAAGACAGGCGCGGCGAAAAATGCGGGTTGTAGAGCACGATCGGCCGCTTCTCCGGGAACAGCCGATCGGCCGACGCCACGGGCCGCGTCAGGTCGAACTTGCTGTAGCCGGTGATCGCATAATGCCCCTCGCGGATCAGCCCTTCCGCCAGCATCCTGTGCCGTTGCTTCTCGCCGGCCAGCAGCACGAAATCGAAATGGGCGATCCGCCGGTCATAGCCCACCGCCCGGTCGCCCGCCCCGTGGCAGGTGTGGATGAAGCGCGCCTTGCACAGCCCCAGCCGCTTGAGCAGCAGGGACGTCCGTTCCGGCACGACGATCGCGTCATAGCGCCGCAACTGGCGCGCCGCGCTCAGCAGCACCGCGATCTTCGGCGGGATCGACGCGCCGCTGACGCGCGTCAGCGCCTCCAGCCACGCCCCGCCGCAGCGCCGGAAGCGGATCGGCCCCGCGCCGCGCCCCGCCGCCATGTCGCGGGCGAGCGCGATATGATCCTCGGTCGCGGCCAGCACATCCACGGCAAAGCCCGCGTTGCGCGACAATTGGATCGCGACCGGCAGCGCGTGGAAAAGCTGGTGGATCTGCGCGTTGAAGAAGAAGCAGATGCGCTGCGGCGGGTGCGGGGCAGGGTGCGCGGATTCGCTGCGGACGAACCAGGGGCGTCCCATATCAGTCTCCATGGGTGCGAAAGTCCCATGAAGGATGCCGCGTCTTTATCGCGGAGGAATTTCAGAATGCGTCGCTGGCGTGACGGCGCGTAACAGCGCCGCCATGAACGGCCATGGCGTGCAACATGGCCCGCCATGGCCGGTGGATGCGTCAGTCGCGCAGCAGGTCGTTGATGCCGGTCTTGGACCGGGTCTGCGCGTCGACGCGCTTCACGATCACCGCGCAATAGAGGCTGGGGCCGGGCGTGCCGTCGGGCAGCGGCTTGCCGGGCAGGCTGCCGGGCACGACGACCGAATAGGGCGGCACTTCGCCCATGAAGATCTCGCCGGTGGTGCGATCGACGATCTTGGTCGACTGGCCGATGAACACGCCCATCGACAGCACCGAACCCTTGCCGATGCGCACGCCTTCCACGACTTCGGACCGCGCGCCGATGAAGCAGTCATCCTCGATGATGACCGGATCGGCCTGCAGCGGCTCCAGCACGCCGCCAATGCCCACGCCGCCCGACAAATGGACATTCTTGCCGATCTGGGCGCAGCTGCCCACCGTCACCCAGGTGTCGACCATCGTGCCTTCATCGACGAAGGCGCCGATATTGACGAAGCTTGGCATCAGGATGACGTTGCGGGCGATGTGCGATCCGGCGCGCGCGAAGCTGCCCGGCACCGCGCGGAAGCCGGCGGCGCGGAATGCGGCCTCGTCCCAGCCGGCGAACTTGCTCGGCACCTTGTCCCACCAATGGCCGGCGCCCGGGCCATTGTCGATCATGACATTGTCGTTCAGGCGGAAGGACAGCAGCACCGCCTTCTTCGCCCACTGATTGACCTGCCAGCCGGACCCGTCAGCGCCGGTGGGTTCGGCGACGCGCAGTTCGCCCTTGTCGAGCAGGCTCAGCGCCTTGTCGACCGCCTGGCGCACGGGGCCCTGCGTCGTCAGGCTGACATTGGCCCGGTCTTCCCAGGCGGCGTCGATGGTGGTGATCAGCTCTTGGCTCATGGTCATTTCCCCAGAATGTCGGCCAGAAATGGCGTCAGATGGTCGGTTTCGAAATCGATGAAATCGGGATGGTGGTCGTGATTGCCCGCTTCCGATCCGTTATTGACCCAGATGGTGGTCATCCCGATCGCCTTGGCGGGTTTCAGATTGCGCGCCATGTCCTCGAAAAAGGCGGCGCGCGTCGGATCGACGTCATGCGCGCGGCACAGCGCGTCATAGCCCGACGGGTCGGGCTTGGGCACATATTGGCAGGCATGGATGTCGTGGATCAGCTCGAACGCCTGGCCCAGGCCCAGCCGATCCAGCACGCGGCCCGCATAATCGGCGTCGCCATTGGTGAAGATCAGCCGCCGGCCCGGCAAGGCGGCGATATGGTTGTTGAGCGCTTCGTCCACCTCCAGCCGATCCATCGAAATATCGTGGACATAGGCCAGATAGTCGCCCGGCTCGATGCCATGATGGTGCATCAGGCCCGACAATGTCGTGCCATGCTCCAGGAAATAGCGCTTCTGCGTCTCGCGCGCGACAGCGGCGTCGCATCCCAGCAGGCCCTGGATGAACTCGCCCATCTTCACGTCCATCAGCGCGAACAGGTCCGCCTTCGCCGGATAGAGCGTATTGTCCAGATCGAAGATCCAGGTGTCGACATGGGCCAGCGCGTCCATCATGGCCGCGCCCTAGTCCGGAGCGCCGGATAGGGCAAGGCCATGCGGGTTCGCTGCCGTCAGCAGTCCGGCGCGTCGCTATCCTCGTAGAAGCGCTGCACCGCCGCCCATCCTTCCTCGGCGCTCTCGACCCAGGTCAGCAGCTCCAGATCCTTGTGCGAAATCACGCCTTCGTCCGCCAGCGCCTCGAAATCGACCACGCGGTTCCAGAAATCTTTGCCATAGAGCAGGATCGGGATCGGCTTCATCTTGCCGGTCTGGATCAGCGTCAGCAGCTCGAACATCTCGTCGAACGTGCCGAAGCCGCCGGGAAACACCGCCAGCGCTCGCGCGCGCAGCAGGAAATGCATCTTGCGCAGCGCAAAATAGTGGAACTGGAAGCTCAGCTCGGGCGTGACGAAGCGGTTGGGCGCCTGCTCGTGCGGCAGCACGATGTTCATGCCGATCGTGGTCTGGCCGACATCCTGCGCGCCGCGATTGGCGGCCTCCATGATCGATGGCCCGCCGCCCGAACAGACCACGAAATGGCGGCATCCCGCCGCGTTGACCGGATATTGGGCGGCGATCCGCGCCAATTTGCGCGCTTCCTCATAATAGCGCGCTTTCCGGCCCAGATTTTCGGCGATCCGCTTCAGTTCCGGCGTGTTGGCCGCATCGATGCGCGCCTGCACCTGATCGGGCTCTGGAATGCGCGCCGAACCATAGAAGACGAAGGTCGATTCGATCTGCGCCTCGTCCATCAGCAGCTGGGGCTTGAGCAACTCCAGCTGGAAACGCACCGGGCGCAAATCCTCGCGCAGCAGGAATTCGGTGTCCTGGAAGGCCAGCCGATAGGCGGCGCTTTGCGTCTGGGGGGTGCCGGCCTGCTTGGCGGCGTCGCCTGCCTCTTCGCGGGCAGGGCGGAACTTGCGTTCCTCAATCTCTTTTCGTGTCATCAGGGCCAATTAGGCATCGGCGATGACATTGCCAAGACGCCTTGGCGGCAGAAATCCGCAGACCCTCGTCCTGCGCTCAGCGGCAAAAGCCGTCAGATGTTTGTTGGCGCTCAGCGGCAAAAGCCGCCGCGGCCGCCCATGTCGAAATGAAAATGGTCGTGATGCGCCGCGTTGTAATCGGGGCTCAGCACCGTCTTGAACCGCTTGCAGGCGCTGGCGTGGATCAGGCTCAGAAACTGGCGCGTCTGCTTGTCGCCATGCCAGCCCTGCTGGACCGTGATCCGCCGGCCGTCCGACAGGACGAAGGCCGACACGTCGATCGCGTTGCTGTGCGCATGTTCGCTCAGCTTCCCGCTGCCGGCGATCGGCCGGCAATTATAGGTGCCGAACGTCTCGATCTTCTCGATCTCCGCGCCGAAGACGACGCGCGCGGCGGGCTGCACGCCATAACGCGCCCAGGCCGCGAAATTGGCCGCCAGGTTGCACGTCATCGCGCCCAGCCCGGTGGCCGGCACGCCGATGTCCAGCAGCTTGACGCTGTTGATCGCATTGCATCCGCCGCCGAAATTGCGGTCGGGCAGGGGGGTGAAGGACACTGCCTGCGATTGCAGCTTGGCGAAGCACTGTCGCGTTTCCAGCGCCGGCTGCGATGGCCGGGTCGTTCGCGCCGGCGCGCGCACCGGCTTCGACGCGCGCGCGACCTTGCCGCGCGGCACCAGGTCGCCGCCGCATCCCGCCAGCGTCATCATGCTTGCCAAAAGCGCAGCCGTGGCCGCGCCGCGCAGATTGCCCATCGCCCGCTTTTCCATGAATCAGGTGTTTACCATCGCAATCCTTTACGAAAGTTAACCGGCCGCTCGGCTCGTCTCGTTCCGACATTCGCCTTGACTCTTTCGCCCCGGTCTTTAGGGCGGCCGACGGGCCACGCGGTCCCAACGCCGCGCGTGCTCTCTGCAAGGAGACGCATTACATGACTGATCTGACTGCCGTTGACGCCACCATTGCGCCTGCTGAAAAGCCCGCTCATCGTCCGGCTCGCCCCTTCTTCTCTTCCGGTCCCTGCGCCAAGCCGCCCGTGTGGAGCGCCGACAAGCTGAGCACCGACTCGCTCGGCCGCTCGCATCGCGCGAAGATCGGCAAGAGCCGCCTTGGCTATTGCATCGACCTGATGCGCGAACTGCTCCAGCTGCCCGACACGCATCGCATCGGCATCGTGCCCGGCTCCGACACCGGCGCCTTTGAAATGGCGATGTGGACGATGCTGGGCGCGCGCCCCGTCACGACCCTCGCCTGGGAAAGCTTCGGCGAAGGCTGGGTGACCGACGCCGCCAAGCAGCTGAAGCTCGATCCCACCATCATCCGCGCCGACTATGGCCAGCTGCCCGACCTTGGTCAGGTCGATTTCAGCCATGACGTGCTTTTCACCTGGAACGGCACCACCTCGGGCGTGCGCGTGCCCAACGCCGACTGGATCCCCTCGACGCGCGAAGGCCTGACCTTCGCCGACGCCACCAGCGCGGTCTTCGCCTATGCCATCGATTGGACCAAGATCGACGTCGCCACCTTCTCCTGGCAGAAGGTGCTGGGCGGCGAAGGCGGCCATGGCGTGCTGATCCTGGGCCCCCGCGCGGTCGAGCGTCTCGAAACCCACACCCCCGCCTGGCCACTGCCCAAGGTCTTCCGCCTGATGGCGAAGGGCAAGCTCGCCGAAGGCATCTTCAAGGGCGAAACCATCAACACGCCCTCCATGCTCGCGGTCGAGGATGCGATCTTCGCGCTCGAATGGGGCAAGTCGCTGGGCGGCCTCGATGGCCTGATCGCGCGCAGCAACGCCAATGCGGCGGCGCTCGACCGGATCGTGGAGGATCGCGACTGGCTCGACCATCTCGCCGCCGATCCCGCGACGCGCTCCACCACCAGCGTCTGCCTCACCGTCGAGGGTGCGGATGAAGCCTTCATCAAGGCCTTCGCCGCCCTGCTCGAAAAGGAAGGCGCCGCCTATGACGTGGCGGGCTATCGCGACGCTCCGGCGGGCCTGCGCATCTGGTGCGGCGCGACGGTCGACACCGCCGACATCGAAGCGCTCGGCCCCTGGCTCGACTGGGCCTACGCCCAGACCAAGGCTGCCGCTTAATCTTTCTGCGTCACCCCGGCCCTGAGCCGGGGTCCCGCTTCTTCATTCACGCCGCCCGCAGGAACAGCGGGACCCCTGGTCAAGCCCGGGGTGACGGTGAAGCACAGGAACCAGAAATATGCCCAAAGTCCTCATTTCCGACAAGATGGACCCCCGCGCCGCCGCGATCTTCCAGGAACGGGGCGTCGATGTCGACGTCATCACCGGCAAGACCCCCGAAGAGCTGATGGCCATCATCGGCGACTATGACGGCCTCGCCATCCGCTCCTCGACCAAGGTCACCAGGGAAATCCTCGACGCCGCGACCAATTTGAAGGTCATCGGCCGCGCCGGCATCGGCGTCGACAATGTCGACATCCCCTATGCCTCGGCCAAGGGCGTGATCGTCATGAACACGCCCTTCGGCAATTCGATCACCACGGCCGAACATGCCATCGCGCTCATGTTCGCGCTCGCCCGCCAGCTGCCCGAAGCCAATGCCCAGACCCAGGCGGGCCTGTGGCCCAAGAATGGCTTCATGGGCGTCGAAGTCACCGGCAAGACGCTCGGCCTCATCGGCGCGGGCAATATCGGCTCGATCGTCGCGACTCGCGCGCTGGGCCTCAAGATGAAGGTCGTCGCCTTCGATCCCTTCCTGACGCCCGAACGCGCCGTCGAAATGGGCGTGGAAAAGGCCGATCTCGACACGCTGCTGGCCAAGGCCGACTTCATCACCCTGCACACGCCGCTGACCGACCAGACCCGCAACATCCTCAGCCGCGAAAATCTCGCCAAGACCAAGAAGGGCGTGCGCATCATCAACTGCGCGCGCGGCGGCCTGATCGACGAGGCGGCGCTCAAGGAGGCGCTGGATTCGGGCCATGTCGCGGGCGCCGCGCTCGACGTGTTCCAGACCGAACCGGCCAAGGAATCGCCGCTGTTCGGCACGCCGAACTTCATCTGCACCCCGCATCTGGGCGCATCGACCGACGAGGCGCAGGTCAATGTCGCGCTTCAGGTCGCCGAACAGCTCAGCGACTATCTGCTCGACGGCGGCATCACCAATGCGCTCAACGTGCCCTCGCTCTCGGCCGAGGAAGCGCCCAAGCTCAAGCCCTATATGGCGCTCGCCGAAAAGCTCGGCAGCCTGGTCGGCCAGCTTGAAGGCGACGCCATCACCGGCGTCGCGGTCGAAGTGGAAGGCCATGCCGCCGAACTCAACCAGAAGCCGATCACCGCTGCGGTGCTGGCCGGGCTGATGCGCGTCTATTCCGACACGGTGAACATGGTGAACGCGCCTTTCCTGGCGAAGGAACGCGGCCTCGACGTGCGCGAAGTGCGCCATGACCGCGAAGGCGACTATCAGACGCTGGTGCGCGTCACCGTCTCCACCGCCAATGGCGACAAGTCGGTGGCCGGCACGCTGTTCGGCCATGCCCAGCCGCGCCTGGTCGAACTGTTCGGCATCAAGGTGGAGGCCGACCTTGGCGGCACCATGCTCTACATCGTCAACCAGGACGCGCCCGGCTTCATCGGCCGCCTGGGTTCGACCCTGGGCGAAGCGCAGGTCAATATCGGCACCTTCCATCTCGGCCGCCGCGACCAGGGCGGCGAAGCGGTGCTGCTGCTTTCGGTCGACGGCACCGTCACCGAACCGCTGCGCTGGGAAATCTGCAACCTCGCCGGCGTGAAGCAGGTGAAGCTGCTGCGCTTCGCCTGATTCTCGATTCCGTTCGTGCTGCGTAGGGGCTGAGCCTGTCGAAGCCCCGTATCGACGCATCCTTCGATACGCCATTTCGACTTTGCTCGGTGGCTACTCAGGACGAACGGAGTGGAACAGGCGGCGTTTTGCGCTAAAGGGCCAGCCATGACCATGATCCCACCCGGCCTCCTGCCCGAAGGCCTTTCCGACCGCCTGCCGCCTCAGGCCGAAGCCTCCGCCCGCCTGGCGCGGCGCGTGCTCGATACGGTCGCCACTCATGGCTATGAACGCGTCATGCCGCCGCTCGCGGAATTTGAGGATACGCTGACCCAGCGCCTCAAATCCATGCGCGCGCAGGATCTGGTGCGCGCGGTCGATCCGGTGTCGCAGCGCAGCCTCGCCTTCCGCCCGGACATGACCGCCCAGGTCGGCCGCATCGCCGCCACCCGCCTGCGCGCGGCGCCGCGTCCGCTGCGCCTCTCTTATGCCGGCCCGGTCATCCGCCAGAAGGCGAGCCAGCTGCGCCCCGAGCGTGAGAAGATGCAGCTGGGCGCGGAACTGATCGGCAGCGACAGCGTCGCCGCGGCGGTCGAGATCGTCAATGTCGCGATCGAAGCGTTGCAGGCGGCCGGCGTCACCGGCATCACCATCGATTTCACCCTGCCGGACCTTGTCGACATGCTCGCCGCCGGGCCGCTGCCGCTCGCAGACAAGCAGGTGGAAGCGGTCCGCACCGAGCTCGATGCCAAGGATGCCGGCGCGCTCGCCGCGCTCGGCCCAGCCGCCGCCGCCTATCTGCCGCTGATCCAGGCCACCGGGCCGTTCCACGCAGCGATGGAGCAGCTGGAAGCGTTCAGCGCCAGCATCGACGGCGTGATCGACAGCCGCATCGCGGGCCTGCGCGCCATCGCCCGGCCGATCGGCTGGGACATCACCCTGACGCTCGATCCGACCGAACGGCATGGCTTCGAATTCCAGAACTGGTTCGGCTTCTCCATTTTCGCCGAAGGCTTCGTCGGCGAGATCGGTCGCGGCGGCAGCTATGCCATCGCCCGCGCCGACGGCGCCGATGAGCCCGCCATGGGCTTTTCCCTCTATCCCGATCCGCTGATCGACGCCGGCTTCGGCGGCGAAAGCCCCCGCCGCCTGTTCGTCCCGCTCGGCGCCGACGCCGATCGCGCCGCCGAACTGCGTGCCCAGGGCTGGCACACCGTCGCCGCCCTCTCCGCCGGCGAAGACGGCGCGGCCCAGCGCTGCTCCCACTGGCTGGACGGAGCCGAACCGCGCGCTTATTGAGCGCGGATATCTGGCGCAGCACCATCCGCCGCGCTGCCTCCAGGCTGGTTGCCAGGATGGGGCGATTTCTGCCTTGCCGACACGTAGAGCGCCGCTGACGCGGCGCACCCATTCCGTTGAAGGAGGGACATCAAGGTCTGTCTCAGGCCGCGTCCCGTCACCCTCCTCCCCTGGCAGGGGAGGTGTCGCGCGCGCAGCGCGTGACGGAGGGGTGTCCCCCTCTCGATCGTATGACCCGCTTCCGTCAGCACTTCGTGCTGCCACTTTCCCTAACAGGGAAGGATGCTGCGTTCGGTCGCTGTTGGTCGATAAAGTCCCGGCAGTGATGCGGATCGCGACCATTCCGCTACCAATGTAGGATTTTCTCTGATCTATGCTGTGGGATGAAGCCCGCATTCTCCCCCCGCCGCCTGGTCGCCCCGCGCGCTGCACTGCTCCGCGCCTCGGCGCGCTGGTGGCGTCGCCGTGACCCTGATGGCGCGCGAGCGTGGCCTGCCTGTCGCGTCCGTGTCGCGTTGGCGTCGCGTCGCGGGCGCTTGCCGGTCGCCTTCCGGGCGCTTCGGGCGCAAAAGCCCGACGACACTGTGAACTTCACACTGTCGCGTCGGTGGCGCGCTCGTTTGCTAGTCCAGCAGCCGCTTCAGCCACGCGTCCACGAGTCCCGTGCCCGGATAATCGGCTTCGCCCAGCGACCGGTTGATCTCCATATGGCCGCGCAGCCCGCGTCCTTCCAGCGCGTGCAGCTCGGCCGGCGTGCCTGCGGCCTGCAACGCCGCGGCCAGCGCATTGGCCTGCGCCGTGCCGTCCGCCCGGTCGACATGCAGGATCAGGAAGGCGGGCGCGTTGGGCGTCGCCGCCTGCAACGTGGGGGAAAGCGCCCTTTGCCGCGCCGGATCGGTGCCGAACGCCTGTTCATAGGTGCTCGCCATCACGCGATTGCCCTCCTGCATCTGCCGCGCCACGTCATAGGCCGCGCCGTCCAGCGCAATCACGCCCCTGACCGCATCGGGCTTCAGCCCCGCCTTGGTCAGATAGCGCATGTCGGTGCCGACCAGCGCGACCAGATGCGCCCCCGCGCTATGCCCCATCAGCACGATGCGGTTCGGATCGACGCCCAGCGCCGGCGCCTGTTCGCGCAGATAGGCGAGCGCGTCGGCCACGTCCTGCGCCTGCTGCTCCACCGTCGCGTCCGGCACCAGCCGATAGTTGATCGATGCGAAGGCATAGCCAAGACCGTTATAGTGGCTGACCTTGGCCGCGCCGGTCGCATTGTCCTTGCTGCCGCGCTTCCATCCGCCGCCATGGACGAAGAGGATGAGCGGCGCCTTGGCCGTCGCGCCGGGCCAGAAGTCCAGCGTTTGAAGCGCATCCTTGCCATAGGCCATGCTGCGCCCGCCCGGCGCGCTCTGCTGTCCCTGCGCCAGCTTGGCGCGCCATCTCTCGCGCAGCGATTGTGCATCGGCCGCTCCCGCCAGCAGCAGCGTCGGGATGAGGATCAGGGAAAATCGTGCGCGCATGGGGTCTCGCCTTTCTTGCCTCCTTCCATCATCCGCCCGCGGCGGTCCGGCGTAAAGCCATGCCGCTGTACTAAAGTGTAACCGCGCCAGCCTTGACGCGGTCGCCGCGCGGGGCTAACGCGCGCCCCGCAAAGGACGCCCGTGACAGCACGGCGCGTCCATCCTATCCCACCGGCATGCCGAGTCCCGTCGAAGGGCATGGCCGGTCCGCGCGGCGGGCGGAGGAGTGTATCCATGGCAAATGTCACCGTGATCGGCGCCCAATGGGGCGACGAGGGCAAGGGCAAGATCGTCGACTGGCTGTCGGAGCGCGCGGATGTCGTCGCGCGGTTCCAGGGCGGCCACAATGCCGGCCACACGCTGGTGGTGGGCGACAAGGTCTACAAACTGTCGCTGCTGCCTTCGGGCATCGTGCGCGGCACGCTGTCGGTGATCGGCAATGGCGTGGTGCTCGATCCATGGCATTTCCGCGACGAAGTGGCCAAGCTCAAGGGGCAAGGGGTGGACATCACGCCCGACAATCTCCAGATCGCCGAAACCTGCCCGCTGATCCTGCCTTTCCACCGCGACCTCGATGGCCTGCGCGAGGATGCGAGCGGCGCCGGCAAGATCGGCACGACCCGGCGCGGCATCGGCCCGGCCTATGAGGACAAGGTCGGCCGCCGCGCCATCCGCGTCTGCGATCTGGCCCATCTCGACGATCTTGGCCCGCAGCTCGATCGCCTGACCGCCCATCATGACGCCTTGCGCGCCGGCTTCAACGAAGCGCCGATCGACCGCGCCGCGCTGATGGCCGAACTGACGGAGATCGCCGACTTCATCCTGCCCTTCGTCAAGCCCGTCTGGCTGACCCTCAACAAGGCGAAGTCGGAAGGAAAGCGCATCCTGTTCGAAGGCGCGCAGGGCACGCTGCTCGATATCGATCATGGCACCTATCCCTTCGTCACCTCCTCCAACACCGTCGCTGGCACGGCGGCGAGCGGCACTGGCCTTGGCCCCAGCGGCGCCGGCTTCGTGCTCGGCATCGTCAAGGCCTATACGACGCGCGTCGGATCGGGGCCCTTCCCGTCGGAGCAGGAAAATGACATCGGCCAGCGCCTGGGCGAGCGGGGCCATGAATTCGGCACCGTCACCGGACGCAAGCGCCGCTGCGGCTGGTTCGACGCGGTGCTGGTGCGCCAGTCGGTCGCCGTGTCCGGCGTCACCGGCATCGCCCTTACCAAGCTCGACGTGCTGGACGGGTTTGAGGAACTGCAGATCTGCACCGGCTATCGCATCGGCGATCGCACGTTCGACTATCTGCCCGCCCATGCGCAGGACCAGGCGCGCGCCGAGCCGATCTACGAACGGATCGGCGGCTGGAGCGAAACCACCGCCGGCGCGCGCAGCTGGGCCGATCTGCCGGCGCAGGCGATCAAATATATCCGCCGGATCGAGGAGCTGATCGGCTGCCCGGTCACGCTCGTCTCCACCTCTCCCGAACGCGACGACACCATCCTCGTCCGCGATCCCTTCGCGGACTGATCGCCATGGCGGGTGAACGTTTCGAACGGCACAAGCAGCCCTGGACCGCGGACGAGATCCAGAAGCTGCACAGCCTCGCCAAGAAGGGGATGGCCCTGAAGGCCATCGCCAAGGCGCTCACCCGCAGCGAGGAGTCGGTCAAGGCCCGCGCCAAGCAGGACGGGCTGTCGATCGCCAAGCTCAGGTAGCGGCCGGGGGAGGGTCCTTCTCCCCCGCCGCGATCACTGTCGCCGCCACCAGGTCGCCGGTGACGTTGAGCGCCGTGCGGCACATGTCGAGGAAGCGGTCGACGCCCAGCACCAGCCCGATGCCGGCCGGGGGCACGCCGACCATGCCCAGGATCATCGCGACCACCGGCAGCGACCCCGCCGGCACGCCCGCCGTGCCGACCCCGCCCAATATGCACACCAGCATCACCATCACCTGCTGCGTCAGGCTGAGCTCGACATGGAAGAACTGCGCCAGGAAAATGACGGTGATGCCTTCGAACATCGCCGTGCCATTCTGGTTGGCGGTGGCGCCGATGGTGAGGACGAAGCGGGAAATCCGGCGGGGCAGGCGCAGATTGTCCTCCGCCACCCGCAGCGCGGTCGGAAGCGTCGCATTGGACGATGCGGTGGCGAAGGCCATGACCGTCGCTTCCTGCACGGCCGCGAAGAAGCGCAAGGGCGATCGCCGCGCCAGGAACAGCAGCAGCAGCGAAAAAACGCCGAACATCTGGATGCCCAGCGCCAGCAGCACCACGCCGACATAGGCGGACAGGCGCACCAGCAGGTCCCAGCCGAACTGCGCCGCCAGGTTGAACATGAAGCAGGCGATGGCGATCGGCGCCAGGCGGATGACGATGCCGATGAGGCGCATCGTCACCTCGAACAGCCCTTCCATGGCGGTCAGCAGGATGCGCGACTGCTCCGTCTGCACCAGCACCAGGCCGATGCCGAAGAAGAGAGCGAAGACCATGACGGCCAATATGTCGTTTTCGGCCATCGCGCCGATGACATTGTCCGGGATGATCCGCAGGAAGGCGTCCATGCCGCTCGACGTCTCGGCGCCGCGCGCCAGGATCGCTTGGGCGCCCTGGCCTGCATTGGCCAGCATCGCCTGCGCGTCGGCCGGATCGACCCCGGCGCCCGGGCGCAGCAGGTTGACGATCACCAGGCTCAGCACCACGGCGATGCCCGACACGACCAACGTGTACAGCAGCGTCCGCACGCCCACGCGCTGCAGCGAGCGCAGTTCGCCCATTTCGGCGATGCCCACGATCAGCGCGGACACCAGCAGCGGGATGACCAGCATGAACAGCAGGCGCAGGAATATCTGCCCGACCGGCCCCGTCACATAGCGCGTGACCTGATCCACCCATGCGGCGTCCGGCGCGGCCATATAGGTCGCAAGGCCCAGCGTCAGCCCGATGACGAACCCGGCCAGCATCTGCCATTGAAGCGTGCGGGCCGCCTTCTTCCTGCGCTCTTCGGCCGTGCTGCTGCTCATGTCGCTGGTCACGCGGCGGCTCCGCTGGGGGATGGTGCAGGACTAACGTGTCGATGTTGCTGCGGTTGCCGCATGCATGACATTTCGTTTCGCCATGACATCGACGGAGCATTTGCGCCGCCGGGCGCGTTGCGTCCTTTCATTGCCGGAGACGTTCATGATTGTTGATCCCGTTCCCAGCCTGCGCCGCATCGCGTCCGAAGTATGGAAGCCGCTGACGATCCTCTTCATCTGGGACTGCGCGGTGACAGTGACCTATTATCTGCTGCCCTTCCACGCGCCCGAACTGCCGCTCACCATCTTCGGCTCGGCGCTGGCCCTGTTTCTGGGCTTTCGGTCGAACAGTTCCTACCAGCGCTGGTGGGAAGGGCGCGTGCTCTGGGGCGCGATGATCAACGCGTCGCGCAACATCGCGCGCGCCGCGCGCAATTTCCTGCCCGATCCGCAGGCGCGCGACCTGAAGCGGGAAATCGTCAAGCGGCAGATCGCCTATGTGAACGCGCTGCGCTGCCAGCTGCGCCGTCAGCCGATTGGCGAAGACGTCACCAAATTCCTGGAGGAACAGGACACGGGCAAGGCGCTGGCCCGCGTCAATGCCGCCAATGGCCTGCTCGACAGCACCGGCCGCCGGATCGACATGGCCCGGCGCGAAGGCATGATCGACACCATCCAGCAGACGCAGATGGAAGCTGTGTTGGTCGACATCGCCAATGCCCAGGGCGGCATGGAGCGGCTCAAGAACACGCCGCTGCCGGTGCAATATCGCTTCCTGCCGACCATCTTCACCCACATTTTCTGCATCGCGCTGCCGATCGGGCTGGTGGAGACGCTGGGTTTCGCGACCCCGCTTGGCTCCACCGTGGCGGGGCTGATGTTCCTGGCGGTGCTGCGCATCGGCGATGATCTGACCGATCCCTTCGCCGACACCGTGCATGACGTGCCGATGACGGCGATGTGCCGCACGATCGAGATCGACCTGCTTCAGGCGATCGGCGACCCCGCGCCGGAGCCGCACAAGCCGGTCAAGGGCGTGCTGTGGTGATCGCGCCGCCCGTTACCCCGCCTTTGCGCCGGGCAGCGGGCATGCAGCGCCTTCCTACCCCTTGCGCGCTTCGTCCACCATGTCGGGCCCCAGCTCCAGCCCGGCGCGGCCATGGGCGGACGTGTGCGCGGGCGCCTTGGGATGGGGCACATATTCGGGCTCCTCGACCTCCAGCATGCCTTCCCATTTGGTGATGACCGACGTCGCGATGGCGTTGCCCAGCACATTGGTCGCCGTGCGGCCCATATCCATGAAATGATCGACCGCCAGAATGAAGGCGATGCCCTCGACCGGCAGGTCGAACTGGCCCAGCGTCGCGGCCACGACGACCAGGCTGGCGCGCGGCACGGCTGCGATGCCCTTGCTGGTCACCATCAGCACCAGCAGGATGGTGATCTGCGTCATGATCGGCAGGTCGATGCCATAGGCCTGGGCGATGAAGATGGTGGCGAAGGTCGCATACATCATCGACCCGTCGAGGTTGAAGCTGTAGCCCAGCGGCAGCACGAAGCTGTAGATGCGGCGCGGCACGCCGAACCGGTCCAGCTGCTCCAGCATCTTGGGATAGGCCGCCTCGGACGAGGCGGTTGAAAAGGCGATCAGGATCGGTTCGCGGACATAGCGGATCAGCTTGATCATCCGCTTGCCCAGGAACAGCGATCCGGCCAGGAACAGCAAGATCCACAGGCAGAAGATGGCGATGTAGAATTCGCCGACCAGCTCGCCATAGGTCCGCAAAACGCCCAGCCCCTGCACCGTGACGGAGGAGGCGAGCGCGCCGAACACCGCCAGCGGGGCGACGCGCATGACATAGCCCGTCACTTGCAGCATCAGCTCGACCATCGCCTCGATCACCGTGACGATCGGCTTGCCCTTGTCGCCGATCGCGGTCAGCGCGACGCCCACGAACAGCGAGAAGACGACGATCTGCAGGATCGAATTTTCCGCCATCGCGCCGATCATCGACGTCGGGAAGATGTGGAGGACGAAGTCGCGGAAATTGAGCCCTTCGGTGCTCACGCCCGCATCGACGCCCGACCGCACCAGGTTCAGCCCCGCGCCCGGCTGGAAGAAATTGACGAAGAGGAGGCCCAGGCTCAGCGAAATGAGGCTCGCGATGATGAACCAGGCGAGCGCCCGCCCGCCGATCCGGCCGAGCGCAGCGCTGTCGCCCATATGGGCGATGCCCGCGACCAGCGTGGAAAAGACCAGCGGCGCGATGATCATCTTGATGAGGTGGAGGAAGATGTCGGCGAGCAGGTGGAAATAGCCGGCCACATCCTTCGCCGTGGCTTCATCGCCCCCGACCCAGAGATTGGCCACGAAGCCGGTCAGCACCCCCGCGACCATGCCGATGAGGATGAACGCCGTCAGTCTGTTTCGCATCAAATTCCTCTAAGGCCGCCCGCGAGCGCGCCCCCGCCTTATTTTTACGTCTGTCAGGCGCAGACACCTAACAGGCGCATGGCCGCGCGGCAATTGCGCGCGTCCAGTCGCATGAGGGAAGACGAAGCAGGGCCGTCTTTCCGCGCCCGCTTTTTCCGCTCGGTCAGGCGCTAACGGCATTTGTCAGGGATAGAGCAGCCCTTCGCGCCAGGCGTCGCCATCGCGCTCGAACAGGCGGCGCTCATGCAGGCGATGCGCGCGATCCTGCCAGAATTCGATGCGTTCGGGGGTGACGCGAAAGCCCGACCAGTGCGGCGGGCGCGGCACCGGGCCGCCTTCGAAACGGGCGCTCACCTCCTCGAACCGGTCCATGAAGACTCGCCGGTCGGGCAGCGGGCGGGACTGGTCGGACGCCCAGGCGCCCAGCTGGCTATCGCGGCTTCGGCTCGCAAAATAGGCGTCGGCGGTCGCGTCATCGACCGCGCCGACCGCGCCCTCGACGCGGATCTGGCGGCGCAGCGACTTCCAGTGGAACAGCAGGGCGGCATGGGGATTGTCCAGCAGTTCGCTGGCCTTGCGCCCCTCGAAATTGGTGTAGAAGATGAAGCCGTCCGGCCCATGTCCTTTCAGCAGCACCATCCGCACCGACGGGCGTCCGCGCGCGTCCGCCGTGGCCAGCGCCATGGCGTTGCTGTCATTGATCTCGGTATCGCGGGCCTCGGCATACCAGGCGTCGAACAGGGCGAAGGGGTCGGTCATGCGCTTCTTCTAGGCAGGCGATCGCAGCCTGTCGATATGGGCGCTACGGATGGACATGGGCTGCATCCGCGTCTTGAATGTGCGCCCAGCATCGTCCACATAGGCGTCAAGTGATGCTTTTTTGCAACAGGTAGGATGAATGGCCGATCCCTATTCCACTCTGGGCGTAGCCCGCAGCGCCAGCGAGGCGGAGATCAAGTCCGCCTATCGCAAGCTGGCCAAGGAACTGCATCCCGACCGGAACAAGGACAATCCCCAGGCGGCGGAGAAATTTTCCGCCGCGACCAACGCCTATGATCTTCTGTCCGACAAGGACAAGCGCGCGCGCTTCGACCGGGGCGAGATCGACGCGGAGGGCAATCCCACCGCGCCCTTCGGCTTTGGCGGCGGCGGCAATGGTGGCTTTCGCGGCGGTCCGGGCGGCCAGTCCGCCCATTTCGACTTTGGCGAAGGCGGCGCGGATTTCGGCGATATTTTCGAAGGGCTGTTCGGGGGCGCGGGCCGCCGGGCCGGTGGCGGCGCGGGCTTTGGCGGCGGCTTTGGCCGGCAGGCGCCGCCGCAGAAGGGCGCCAATGTCGCCTACAGGCTGGCGGTGCAGTTCACCGATGCCGCTACCCTGGCGCCCCAGCGCATCACGCTGCAGGATGGCAAGACCATCGACCTCAAGCTGCCCGCCGGCGTGGAAACCGGCACGCAGATGCGCCTGTCGGGCAAGGGGCAGGCGGGGCCGGGCGGCGCGGGCGACGCGATCGTCACGATCGAGGTGAAGCCGCATCCCTTCTTCACGCGCGACGGCGACAATGTGCTGCTCGATCTGCCGATCACCCTGGATGAGGCGGTGAAGGGCGGCAAGGTCAAGGTGCCGACCGTCGACGGCCCGGTCCTGCTGGGCATCCCGCCCGGCGCATCCTCGGGCAAGACGCTGCGCCTGCGCGGCAAGGGCTTTTCCGGCAAGGATGGCCGCCGCGGCGACCAGCTGGTGACGCTCCAGATCGATCTGCCCGCCGACGATCCAGCGCTCACCGCCTTTGTCGAAGGCTGGACCGACGGTCGCGCGGTGCGCGCGTCGCTGGGGGTCTAGTGCCCGGCGCGGCGCAGCTCTTGCGCCAGCCGCGGCGGAGCGGCGGCGATCCGCGTCCGTCCGTCGCGACGCGTCGCTGACCGCGCATGCCGATGCCCTCGCCCCTGTCGCCCGAGCAGCGTCGCCAGATGGCGCGGGAGGCACGGGCGCATTTTCACCGGCAGATCGACCGCGTCCGCCCCGGATCGCATCTGTTCGAAGTCGCCAAGCGCGTGGCCGTCGGCACCTATAGCGACGGTTTCATTCACGCCGGCAATCTTGCCTATCTGTCGCTGATGACGCTCTTTCCGTTCTTCATCGTCGCGGCGGCGGTGGCGAGCATATTCGGCCGCACGCAGGACGGCGTCGCTGCGGTCAACGCCTTTCTCTACACCGTGCCGCGCGGCGTCGCTGATGTGGTGCGCCAGCCGATCAGCGACGTGCTCACCGCGCGCAGCGGACCGTTGCTGTGGCTGGGCGGGCTGGTCGGCCTGTGGACCGTCGGAAGCCTGATAGAAACGATCCGCGACATATTGCGCCGCGCCTATGGCACCCGCAGCACCAAGCCCTTCTGGCGCTATCGCCTCGGCGCGATCGGCATCACGCTGGTCAGCGTCTTCGCCGTCATGTTCGCCTTCTCGCTGCAGATCGTGATCACCGGCGTCGACCAGTTCCTGCACCGCATCCTGCCCTGGGCGGACGAGGCGATCGCGCTCGTCGCTTCCGCCCGCCTGGTGCCGATGGGCATCTTGTGCGTCGCCCTCTGGTCGCTTTATGTCGCGCTGACCCCCACGGCCTATAAGGATCGCTGCTTTCCCAAATGGCCGGGGGCGGTCGCGACCGCGCTCTGGTGGTATGGAACGGTGCTGCTGCTACCGCCCACCTTGTCGCTGCTGGGCGGCTATGGGCGCACCTATGGCAGCCTCGCGGGCGTCATGATCACGCTCATTTTTTTCTTTCTCGTCGGGCTTGGCGTGGTAATTGGCGCCGAATTGAACGCGGCGCTGGCGGAATTTCCCGAAGAGGAGGCTGACGCGACCGCGCAGGACAAAGGGAACGGAACGACGATATGACAGGCTTGATGGCAGGAAAGCGCGGCCTCATCATGGGGCTGGCCAACGACAAGTCGCTGGCCTGGGGCATCGCCAAGCAGCTTCACGCCCAGGGTGCGGAACTCGCCTTCTCCTATCAGGGCGATGCGCTGGCCAAGCGCGTGCGGCCGCTCGCCGAGCAAGTCGGTTCCGACTTCCTGATCGACTGCGACGTCACCGACATGGACAAGCTCGACGCCGCCTTCGCGCAGATCGAGCAGCGCTGGGGCGGGCTCGACTTCGTCGTCCACGCGATCGGCTTTTCCGACAAGAATGAGCTGCGCGGCCTCTATGTCGACACCAGCCTCGACAATTTCCTGCTGACCATGAACGTGTCGGCCTACAGCTTCGTCGCTGTCACCAAGCGCGCCCGCGCGCTGATGCCCAATGGCGGCAGCATCCTGACGCTCAGCTATTATGGCGCGGAAAAGGTCATTCCGCATTACAACGTCATGGGCGTGGCCAAGGCGGCGCTGGAAACCAGCGTCAAATATCTGGCGATGGACCTGGGGCCCGAAAATATCCGGGTCAACGCCATCTCCGCCGGCCCGATCAAGACGCTCGCCGCCAGCGGCATTGGCGATTTCCGCTACATCCTCAAATGGAACGAATTGAACTCGCCGCTACGCCGCAACGTGACGATCGAGGATGTAGGCGGCGCGGGCCTCTATCTCCTGTCCGACCTGGCGGCCGGCGTGACCGGTGAAATCCATCATGTCGATGCCGGCTACAACGTCATCGGCATGAAGGCCGAAGACGCACCGGACATCGCGCTGGACAAGTAAATCAAGATCCCCTCTCCCCTCGGGGGAGAGGGAGGGGCCCGCCGCGAAGCGGTGGGAAGGTGAGGGGGCAATGCGACGACCCGATCCTGACCGGCCAGAGTCCCTGATGAGGGTTCGCGCCTTGCGTCGCGATCCGACTCAACCGGAAAAAAGGCTCTGGGCTAAGCTGCGCAACCGGCAGCTCAGCGACATCAAATTCCGTCGCCAAGTCTGGCTATGTGCTTATATCGCGGATTTTTATGCCGCCGACCTCAAGCTGGTCATTGAAGTTGACGGTGATAGTCATGCCGCTAGGGAAGCAGCCGATCAGCATCGGTCGCAGGTTTTGCGCGGGGCAGGCTTCCATGTGCTGCGCTTCTGCAATGCGGATGTGATGGATAATCTGGACGGGGTGTTGGAGACGATTTTGATGACGGCGCGTGAAAATCCCTCACCCTCCCACTCGGCTCCGCCGAGCGGGTCCCTCCCTCTCCCTCACGGGGAGAGGGGGCAATGAGTTTCAACAGTTTCGGTCGCGTCTTCCGTTTCTCCACCTGGGGTGAAAGCCATGGGCCCGCCATCGGCGCGGTGGTCGATGGCTGCCCGCCCGGCCTGGCGCTGAGCGAGGCGGACATTCAGCCCTGGCTCGACCTGCGCAAGCCCGGCACGTCGAAATTCACCACCCAGCGGCGCGAGCCCGACGCCGTGCGCATCCTCTCCGGCGTGTTCGAAGGGCGCACGACCGGCACGCCGATCAGCCTGATGATCGACAATACCGACCAGCGCTCAAAGGATTATTCGGACGTCGCCAAGGCGTATCGCCCCGGCCATGCCGACTATGCCTATGACGCCAAATACGGTTTTCGCGACTATCGCGGCGGCGGCCGGTCGTCGGCGCGCGAAACCGCCAGCCGCGTGGCGGCCGGCGCTGTGGCGCGCGCCGTCATCCCCGACGTCGATATCTTCGCCTATGTCAGCGAAATCGGCGGCGACGGAATCGACCATGCGAATTTCGATCCCGCCCAGATCGCCGAAAACCCGTTCTTCTGCCCCGACGCGCAGGCTGCCCGGCGCTGGGAAAAGCTGGTCGATGACGCGCGGCTGGACGGCTCGTCGCTCGGCGCTGTCGTCGAATGCGTGGCCGCGGGCGTGCCCGCCGGCTGGGGCGCGCCGCTTTATGCCAAGCTCGACAGCGAACTGGCCGCTGCGATGATGAGCATCAACGCGGTCAAGGGGGTGGAGATTGGCGATGGCTTTGCAGCGGCGCGTCTGCGCGGCGAGCAGAATGCCGATCCGATGCGCCCGGGCGCCGACGGCCCGACCTTTCTGGCCAACCATGCGGGCGGCATCGCCGGCGGCATTTCGACTGGCCAGCCGATCAAGCTGCGCGTCGCCTTCAAGCCCACCAGTTCCATCCTCATCCCCGTCGACACGGTGACCCGCGATGGGGAAGCGTCGCAGATCATCACCAAGGGCCGGCACGATCCGTGCGTCGGCATCCGCGGCGTGCCGGTGGTGGAAGCGATGATGGCGCTGGTCCTGGCCGACCAGAAGCTGCTCCACCGCGCCCAGTGCGGCGACCGCGCGGCCGACTGACGCGCCGAACCGCGCCAATCGCGCGCCGAACGCGTGCTTCGGGCGAGACGACTCGCCTCTGTTACGCTAGGATGACATCCAACGCCCGCGGGAGGGCGTGCGGCAGCGCGTAAGCCTGGGGAGCGTCACTGCGCATCCATGCGTTTTTCTTGGAAAACGCTGCGATGAAAAAGCGCGGATTGACGGTCAAAGCGTCCCCTGAACGCCGCGACACGGGCCAGCCATGCAACCATGGCTGGCCCATTTCGTTGTCGGTGGCTAAAACGCAGGTTCGAGCGTTCCAGGGGGCCACCGCCAGATGCATTTTATGTCCGCGCTTTTGGGTGTCTATCGCGCGGAAATCGGCCTCGTCATCCTTGCGCTGATGTTTGTGGAGTTTGTCCGCGAACGCTATTCGCCCACGGTCGTGTCCGTGCTGGGCGCCTGCGCCTATGCCGCGCTGGGGCTGCTCGATGAAAAGGGGCTGTTTTCCGTTTTCTCCAACAGCGCGCCGCTGACCATCGGTGCGATGTTCGTGCTGGCGGGCGCGCTTATTCGCACCGGCACCATCAATCGCGCCGCCGATTTCGTGATGAAGCGAGCGGAAAAGCATCCGCGCCTCGCGATCGTGGAAGTCATGCTGGGCGCGACGCTCGCCTCCGCCTTCCTCAACAACACGCCGGTCGTGGTCGTGCTGATCCCGATCATCTTCAAATTGTCGCAGGTGACGGGCGTTCCGCTCAAGAAGCTGATGATGCCCCTCAGCATCGTCGCCGTCCTGGGCGGCTGCATCACGCTCATCGGCACGTCGACCAACCTCATCGTCGCAGGCATCGCGGCGGACCAGGGAATGACACCCTTCGGCATCTTCGACATCGCGCCCTTCGGCATCGCCGGAACGGTGGCGGGGCTGGCGGCGCTGGTCGGTCTATCCTTCCTGCTGCCCAGCGATCCGCCCGCCATCTCCGGGCAAGATGGCGGCAATGCCCAGGATTATCTCACCGAACTGGTCGTGCCGCATGACAGCGAATATATCGGTCGAGAGATCGGCTCGCTCACCATGTTCGGCCGCTCGGCGGCGCTGCTGGGGCTCAAGCGGGCGGGCGAGATCCGGCGCGGCGACTTGTCGGAGGAGGAATTGCACGCCGGCGATCGGCTGATCGTCCGCGCCGATGGCACCGCGATCATGACGCTGCGCGAATCGGGCCATTTCGAACTCGGCATCGCCGCCGATTCCGAAACCTCCGGCCGCGAAGGCACGGTGATCGAGGCCATGGTCGCGCCCAGCCACCCTTCGATCGGCGAGCGTCTGGCCGACATTCCCTTCCTTCACGCGCTGCGCGTCCGGATCATCGGCATCAACCGTGCGCGGCATTTGCCCGGGCCCAACCTCGCCGAAGCGCGCATTCGCGGCGCCGATCGGCTGCTGATCGCGGGCAGCGACGACGCGATGCGCTCGCTGCGGGATAATCCCAACCTGATGGGCGTCGATATCAGCCGCACCCGCGCCTTCCGCCGCAACAAGGCGTGGATCGCCATCCTCGCCATGGCGCTGGTCATCCTGCTTTCGGCCTTCGACGTGATCGGCATCGGCCTGGCCGCCATCATCGCCGTGGGCGCGATCCTGGCGACGCGCTGCATCGATGCGGAGGAAGCCTGGGGTGCGATCGACGGCGATGTGCTGGTGCTGATCTTCGCCATGCTGGCGGTCGGCGTCGCGCTGGAACAGGCCGGCAGCGTCGCAATGATGGTCGGCTGGATCACGCCGCTGATGCAGGTCGCGCCGCCCTGGGCACTGATCTTCATCGTCTATTTCGCCGCGCTGATCCTGTCGGAATTGCTCAGCAACAATGCGGTCGCCGCGCTCATGACTCCCATCGTGATCGCGCTGGCGCATCAGCTTCAGGTCGATGCCCGGCCGCTGGTGATCGCGCTGATGATCGGGGCGTCGGCCTGTTTCGCGACGCCGATCGGCTACCAGACCAATGCGCTCGTCTATGCCGCGGGCGACTATCGCTTCGCAGATTTCGTGCGCATCGGCGTGCCGCTCAACATCATCGTCGGCCTTGCCGTCTGCGGCGCGCTGGTGCTGCTGGGCTGAACGGCCATTGCGGACGGGCCGGCCCTGTCCCGCCGTCGCGAGGCGAGGCAGAAGAGCGCCAACGAAAGGAATTCCCGCATGACCAGCCTGCCCTTCACTCAGGTCGACGCCTTCGCCGACGCGCCCTTCACCGGCAACCCGGCCGCCGTCATCCCGCTCGACGCCTGGCTCGACGATGCGACGCTGCAGGCGATTGCCGAGGAAAACAACCTCTCCGAAACCGCCTTCACCGTCGCCACCCCCGATGATCCGGAGGCCGATTTCGCGCTGCGCTGGTTCACGCCACAGGTGGAGGTGAAGCTGTGCGGCCATGCCACGCTGGCGAGCGGCCATGTGCTGATGCAGGGCGATCATGTCCGCTTTCGCACGCGCCATGCCGGCGTGCTCACCGTGTCGCGCGCGGGGGAGGGCTATGCCCTCTCGCTGCCGGCCTGGACGATGGCGCCGCGCGACCTGCCCGATCTTGCCCAGGGCCTGGGCGGCGCGGCGCTCGAATCGCATTGGCGCGACGGCGGCTACAGCCTCTTCCTCTTCCCCGACGAAGCCGCCGTGCGCGCTCTGACGCCCGATTTTGCCGCGCTGCGGGCCCAGGGCGACATCATGCTGATCGCCACCGCGCCCGGCGCGGACAGCGACATCGTCAGCCGCGTCTTCGTCCCCGGCGGCGGGATCGACGAGGATCCGGTGACCGGATCGGCCCATTGCCTGCTCACCCCCTTCTGGGCGGAGCGGCTCGGCAGGACGCGCATCAGCGCGGTGCAGGCGTCCGCCCGCGGCGGCCGGATCGGCTGCACGCTCGATGGCGACCGCGTCCTCCTCACCGGCGCATGCCGCACCGTGATCGAGGGGCGCTTCCTTCTCTAGCCCGGGAACAGCCCCATCAGCCGCGCCAGCCCCGCGCGCACCGCGCGGCGCTGCTCCTTGCGCGGCGACATGCCGATGCGCACCACGGTCAGCCGCTGCGACGGCGAAATCAGGATATATTGCCCATTATGCCCGACGCAGCCGAACAGGCTCTCGGGCGCCTGGCCGGGCATCAGCGCACTGATGTCGCTTGGGCGGTTCAGCCAGATATGCAGCCCATAGGCCGGGTTGCGCCGCGATGGCATGGTCATGAGGTCGATCCATTTTTCCGGCAGGATCTGGTGCCCCGCCGGGGTGCGGCCGCGCCGGCGCAGCAATTCGCCGAAGCGGCCATAGTCGCGCGCGGTCATGTGCAGGATGCTGCCGCCGATCATCGTGCCATGCGCGTCATATTCGGGCGTCAGGCTGGGCAGGTTGCCCGGCGCCTTCAACCGCCCGTCGATGAATGTCTGCATCGCGCGCCGGCGCACGTCCGGCGCCTCGCTGTTGGTCAGCATCCGCGTCATCAGGTCCGACAGGATCATCGTGCTGCCAGTCGAATAGGCGAAGCTTTCGCCTGGCGCTCGCGCCAGCGGCTTCGCTTCGGCATAGGCGGCCATGTCCCGCGCGCCGTCCTGGAACAGCATCCGCACCGTGTCGCCCGCCGTCACCGGCTCGCCATCCTCGACATGGTCGATGCCCGAACTCATCGTCAGCAGCTGGCGCAGCGTGATCGTGCCGCGCGGATCGCCCGGCTGGCTCCACGCCGGCACCGGCACCGGCGCATCCAGCGCCAGCCGCCCGTCCGCGACCATCAGCCCCACCAGCACGCCGGTCACGCTCTTGGCCATCGACCAGGACAGCAATTTCGTGTCGGGTCCGAAACCCGGCGCATAGCGTTCGGCGATCACCGCCCCGTCGCGCAAGACCAGCAGCGCGCGGGTCTGGCCCATCGCCTTCTCCTCAAACAGCGGGTCGATCGCGGCGCGCAGTGCGCTTTCGCTCACGATTGCATCGTCCGCGACGGCGTAAAGCGGCTTGGCCTTGGGGGCGGCGCGGCCGGCCAGGCTGCCCGCCAGGATCAACGCGGCAAGGCCCGCGCCCATGCCAAGGCGCTTTACGATTCGGCTTTCGATCTGCATAAGCCGGCGCCCTTACAGGCAGGCGCGGAAAAGGGCCATGGCGGTTCGACGGAAATGGTGGATCGGGGCGGCATTGATCGTCCTCATGCTTCTGGGCCTGCTCGCCTGGAACTGGACGACGCTCAGCGCGCGCGCGCGCCTGGGCGCTGCCTATGGCGCGCGAATCGGCTGCTCCTGCCGCTATGTCGAGGGACGGGCCATGGGCAGCTGCGCCGACGACAAGGAACCGGGCATGGCGCTCGTCACGCTGACCGACGTTCCCGATCAGCGCGCCGTCAGGGCCAGCGTCCCGCTGCTCGCCGCCCGCACCGCGCGCTTCAAACCCGGCTGGGGTTGCCTGCTCGATCCAGCCGGCTGACCGCTGATCCGCACAATCAGCCGGGCTTTCCCCGAATGTGCGCTGGCGTTCGGTTCGGCGGCGCAGCCTGTCCTGTTTCGACCGCGGATCATGTCGCGCGCTGCCGCGTTGATCCACTGTCTATAACAGGAAACTCTTCATGCCCCATCACACCGAAAAGACGCCGAAAACCGCCACGCGCACGCTCGGCATCTATATGATCATCGCCTTTGTGCTGGCCATTGCCCTGGCCGTCGCCTGGGTCGCGATGCACGGCTGATCCGGGTTGGCGCGGCCTGGCCGCCTTCGAGCCCCTCGCCCAGAACACAGCTTCTGCCCGACCACCCTAGCCCCGCCGCGCGCCAGTCGCTAAGGCCGCCCGATGGCGCGCGACATTCCCACGCTTCTGCACGATATCTTCGGCTTCACCGCATTCCGCGGGGTGCAGGAACAGGTGGTCGGCCGCGTCATGGCGGGCCGGCCGACGCTCGCCATCATGCCGACGGGCGCGGGCAAGTCGCTCTGCTATCAACTTCCCGCCGCCGCGCTTGACGGCTGCTGCATCGTCGTCTCGCCGCTCATTGCCCTGATGCATGATCAGCTTCGCGCCGCCAACGCGGTGGGCCTGCGCGCGGCGAGCCTCACCAGCGTCGACGCCGACTGGCGCGAGACGCAGGACCGCCTGCGCCAGGGCGAACTCGATCTTCTCTACGTCGCGCCCGAACGTGCGAGCGGGGAGGGGTTTCGCGCCCTGCTGCGCACGGCGAAGATCGCGCTCTTCGCCATCGACGAAGCCCATTGCGTGTCCGAATGGGGCCATGATTTCCGCCCCGACTATCGGCTGCTGCGCCCGCTGCTGGACGAATTCCCCGACGTGCCGCGCCTGGCGCTCACCGCGACCGCCGACGCGCATACGCGGCGGGACATTCTGGTGCAGCTGGGCATCCCCGAAGATGGCCTCATCATCTCGGGCTTCGACCGGCCCAATATCCGCTATGCCGTGCATCCCCGCGAAGGGCTGACGCGCCAGCTCGCCGATCTGCTCGGCCAGCATCCCGGGCCCGGCGTCGTCTATGCCCAGACTCGCGCCGCGACCGAGAAACTGGCCGAGACGCTGGGGCGGGGTGGCCGCGCCGTGCGCGCCTATCATGCCGGCATGGACCCGGCCCAGCGCGCCGCCAACCAGGCCGCCTTCATCGCCAGCGAGGATATGGTGATGGTCGCCACCGTCGCGTTCGGCATGGGGATCGACAAGCCCGACGTGCGCTTCGTCGCCCATGCCGGCCTGCCCAAGTCGATCGAGGGCTATTATCAGGAATCGGGCCGCGCCGGGCGCGATGGCGAACCGGCGGTCGCGCATCTCTTCTGGGGCGCGGAGGATTTCGCCCGCGCCCGGATGCGCATCGCCGAACTGGAGCCGGCGCGCCAGCAGGGCGAGCGCGCCCGCATCGCCGCGCTGGGCGCGCTGGTCGAAACGGCGACCTGCCGCCGCGCCATCCTGCTGCGCCATTTCGGCGAGGACCCGCCGCCGACCTGCGGCAATTGCGACAATTGCCTGTCGCCCCCCGCCAGCGTCGATGCGACGCAAACCGCACGCAAATATCTCTCCGCCGTCTATCGCACCGGCCAGAGCTTTGGCGCGGGCCATATCGAAGCGGTGCTGACCGCCGCGGCCAACGACAAGGTGCGCGAGCGCGGCCATGACCGCATTTCGGTCCACGGCATCGTCAGTGGCGATGAAACCGCGCTGCTGCGCCCGGTGCAGCGGGCGCTGCTGGTCCGCGACGCGCTGGAAACGACCGAGCATGGCGGGCTGATGCTCGGCCCCAATGCGCGGCCGATCCTGCGCGGGGAGGAGGAAGTGCGCATCCTGGTGCCGCCCCGGCGCGAGCGGCGGGGGCGGCGCAACGCCCGCAACGGCGCGGACGCGAACCCCGTCGGCGATCCGCTGTTCGACGCCTTGCGCGCCTGCCGCCGCGAACTGGCGCAGGAAGGCGGGGTGCCGCCCTATGTCATCTTCCACGATTCCACCCTGCGCGAGATGGCCGAGCAGCGCCCGTCGAACATCCGCGAAATGAGCCATATCAGCGGCATCGGCCAGAAGAAGCTCGACGCCTATGGCGACGCCTTCCTCGCCGCGATCCGCCCCTTCTTGTAAGGCGGAAGCGCTCGTTCCACTCTTGAATCCGCGCCCGTCCCGGCGCATGGCTCGCGGCAGAAGGAGAAAGCCCATGTTCCGCACGCTCACCGACCGCATTCTCGTGGCGCCGCAGATCAGCGTCGATGACGTGGCGGAGGCCCAGGCGCAGGGCGTGACGATGATCGTCAACAACCGCCCCGATGATGAGGAGCCGGGCCAGGTCAACGGCGCGCAGATCGAGGCGGCGGCGCTCAAGGCGGGGATCGACTATATCGCCGTTCCGGTCGCGCATGGCGGCTTCGCGCCGTGGCAGCTGGACGGCATGGCGCAGGCGCTGGAGCAGGCGGGGGAGGGCAAGCTGCTGGCCTATTGCCGCTCGGGCACGCGCAGCACCTTGCTCTGGGCGCTCACGCGCGCGCGGGCGGGCGATCATCCCGATGTGCTCGCCGCGCAGGCCGCCGCCGCCGGCTATGACATCAGCCCGGTGCGCCAGATCATGGATGCGCTGAAGCCGCAATAAGGGCGCACGCCGCAGGGCCGTTCAGCCGCACTCCACCGTCACATGCTCCATCCGCGGCAGCGCGCGGATCCGCGCGCGCACCGCATCGCCATCGGCGCCCGGCGCCAGGCTCAGGATCGCGGCATGGGCATGGGGACCGATGCGCCAGACGTGCAGGTCGCGGATCGTCGCGCCTTCCGCCTCCGCTTCCAATCGCACCCGCGCCATCAGCGCCGGCTCTGCGGTGTCGAGCAGGATCGCGGCGGTGTCCTGCATCAGCCCCCAGGACCAGCGCGCGATCACCACCGCGCCCAACAGCCCGACCGCCGGGTCCATCCAGCCCCAGCCCAGATAGCGCCCGGCGAGCAGCGCCGCGATCGCCAGCACCGACGTCAGCGCGTCGGTCAGCACATGCACATAGGCGGCGCGCAAATTATTGTCGGCATGGACATGGCCGTGCCCATCGCCCTCACCATGGCTATGGTCATGCCCCAGCAGCAGCGCGCTCAGGATGTTGATGACCAGGCCGATGACCGCCACCAGCGTCGCTTCGCCGAACGCCACGTCGATCGGCTCGAAGAAGCGCATGATCGATTCGACTGCGATGAACAGGGCGGTGACGCCCAGCAGCAGCGCCGACGCGAAACCCGACAGGTCGCCGACCTTGCCCGTGCCGAACGTGTAGCGCGGGTTGCGGGCATGCCGCCGCGCATAGCCGTAGGCGGCGGCCGCTACCGCCAGCGCGCCCGCATGGGTCGCCATGTGAAATCCGTCTGCCAGCAGCGCCATCGATCCCGTCAGCCAGCCAAAGCCGATCTCGACCAGCATCGTCGCGGCGGTCAGCCACACCACCCACAGCGTCCGCCGCGCATTGCGATCATGCCCGGCGGACAGGTAGATATGGTCGAAATAATGGCTCTCCTCCGCCTCGCCGGGCGTGGCGGCGGGAAGGGCGTGGTCATGCGCATGGTCGTGCCCATGGCCATGATGATGGCTGTGCCCGTGATGGGGATCGTGCATCGTCATTTCCCGTACCGCCGGATCAGCGCCAGCATCTCCTCCGCGGCGGCCGCCCGCGCGGCGTCGGTCATGCCGGGCCGCGCGACATGCTCGCGCATATGCTGCTCGATCAGCTCTTCCATCAGGCTGCCCACCGCGCCCCGCACGGAGGCGACCAGTTGCAGCGTCTCCGAACAGCCGGCGTCGCCCGCCAGCTGGCGCTCGACCGCCGCGACCTGGCCGGCGATCCGCCGGACCCGCGCCAGCAGTTTCTCTCGATCCGCGATAATGTGCATAGCATACCCCCCTATACTATAATCGCCTTTCTGCCAAGGCTGCGCAGGCGACGCTATCGCCATGCCCTGCGACCCTCTATCAAGGGCCGATGAGCAACGACATGCACTGTGACCTGGCGATTATCGGCGGCGGACTGGCCGGTGGCTTGGCCGCGCTCGCGCTGGCGGCGCTGCGGCCCGATCTGTCGCTGCTGCTGATCGAGCGAGGCCACGCGCCCGGCGGCAACCATATCTGGTCCTTCTTCGACGGCGACGTGGCGGCGCAGGATCGCTGGCTGGTGGAGCCGCTCATCGCCCATCGCTGGCCGCAGGGGCATGCCGTGATCTTCCCCGGCTATCGCCGCGATCTGCCCACACCCTATAACAGCGTCACATCTGTCGCTTTCGCTGTCCATCTTCGTTCCGTCCTGGGGGATCGCCTGCTGACCGGCGTCGACGTCGCCGCGCTTGCGCCCGACCGGGTGACGCTAGCCGATGGCCGCACCATTCGCGCACAGGCGGTGCTCGATGCGCGGGGTCCTGGCGACCTGTCGGCGCTCCATTGCGGCTGGCAGAAATTCGTCGGCCACGCCCTGCGCTGCGATGCGCCCCATGGCGTCGAGCGCCCCGTCATCATGGACGCCAGCGTCGACCAGCTGGACGGCTACCGCTTCGTCTATCTCCTCCCCTGGGACGATCACACCATCTTCGTCGAGGACACCTATTACAGCGACACGCCCGATCTGGACGGCGCCGCGTTGGACGACCGCATCGCCGCCTATGCGGCCGCAAGGGACTGGCGCGCGCACAGCGTTCACCGCGAACAGGGCGTGCTGCCCGTGGTCCATGGCGGCGACTTCGACCGTTACTGGCCGGCCAGCGTTCCCGTCGCCCGCGCCGGCGTGCGCGCGGGCCTGTTTCAGCCGATGACCGGCTATTCGCTGCCCGACGCGGTGCGATTCGCGCTCTGGCTCGCGCGCCAGCCGCTCGACGGCCTGCCCGCCGCCACGCGCGCCCATGCGCGGGCTCATTGGCGGCAGGGCGGCTATTACCGGATGCTGGGCAAGATGCTGTTCGGCGCCGCCCCGCCGCCGGAGCGCTGGCGCATCTTCTCCCGCTTCTACGGCCTTGATCCCGCCCTCATCCAGCGTTTCTACGCCGGCCGATCGACATTGGCCGACCGCATCCGCATCTTGTGCGGCAAGCCCCCGGTCCCCATAAGGAGCGCCATGCGAACCTTGCTGAACCCGCCCGGCTGATGGCCAGAAGCGCAATCGTCATCGGCGCGGGCTTTGGCGGCCTGGCGCTCGCCATTCGCCTGCAATCCGCCGGCGTCCAGACCACGCTGGTCGAAGCGCGCGACCGTCCCGGCGGCCGCGCCTATATGTGGGAACGGGACGGCTTCACCTTCGACGCCGGTCCCACCGTCATCACCGATCCCGACTGTCTGGCCGAACTGTGGCGCCTGTCGGGCCACGACATGGCGCAGGACGTGACGCTGATGCCGGTCTCGCCCTTCTACCGGCTGAACTGGCGCGACGGCACCAATTTCGACTATTCCAACAATGAAGCGGCGCTGCGTGCGGAGATCGCCCGGCTCGATCCCGGCGATGTCGCGGGCTATGAGCGTTTCTGCGACTATGCCGCCGGCGTGTATGAAGAGGGCTATCGCAAGCTCGGCCATGTCGCCTTCCTCGATTTCGCCTCCATGGTGCGCGCCGCGCCGGCGCTCGCCAAGCATCAGGCTTGGCGCTCTGTCTATTCGGTCGTCGCTTCCTATGTGAAGAATGAGAAGCTGCGCGAGGCGCTGTCCTTCCACACGCTGCTGGTCGGCGGCAATCCGATGAAGACCAGCGCCATCTACGCGCTGATCCACAAGCTCGAAAAGGACGGCGGCGTCTGGTTCGCGCGCGGCGGCACCAATCGGCTGGTGCAGGGGATGGCGACGCATTTCGAACGGCTCGGCGGCACCCTGCGCCTGGGCGACGCGGTGACGCGGATCGAAACCTATGGCGACAAGGCCACCGCCGTCCACACCGCCTCGGGCTGGCGCGGGGAGGCCGACGCCATCGCCTCCAACGCGGACCTGATGCACAGCTATCGCGACCTGCTCGGCCAGCATCCGCGTGGGCAAAAGCAGGGCGAAAAGCTGGCCGCCAAGCGTTGGTCGCCCAGCCTCTTCGTTCTGCATTTCGGCATCAAGGGCAGCTGGCCGGGCATTCCGCACCATATGATCCTGTTCGGCCCGCGCTATGAAGGGCTGCTGACCGACATTTATGATCATGGCGTGCTGCCGCAGGATTTCTCGCTCTATCTCCACCACCCGACCGTCACCGATCCGTCGATGGCGCCGGACGGCCATTCGACCTTCTATGCGCTCGCCCCGGTGCCGCACATGGGCAAGCTGCCGATCGATTGGGACCGGTTCGCCCCGGTCTATGCCGAACGCATTTTGGACGAGATCCAGCATCGGCTGATCCCCGACATACGCTCGCGCATCGTGACGCAGTTCCACTACACCCCCCGCGACTTCGGCCGCGATCTTGCCGCTCATATGGGCAGCGCCTTCAGCCTGGAGCCGCTGCTGACGCAGAGCGCCTGGTTCCGGGCGCATAATCGCGACGATGTCATTCCCAATCTCTATCTGGTAGGGGCCGGCACCCATCCCGGCGCGGGCATTCCCGGCGTGGTGGGCAGCGCCAAGGCGACCGCGGCACTGATGCTGGATGATCTGGGCAGGATGTAAATGAAGAGACTGGCAGTCTATTGTGGCTCGGCGACGCCGGCCGACCTTACCTATATCGATGCCGCGCGCCATGTCGGCCGCACACTTGCGCAGCGCGGCATCGGCGTCGTCTATGGCGGCGGGCGCCTTGGCCTGATGGGCGCAGTGGCGGACGCGGCGCTGGAGGCGGGCGGCGAAGTCATCGGCGTCATCCCCGAAGCCCTGGTCGGCGCGGAAGTCGCGCATCGCGGCTGCACGCAACTGCACGTCGTCCAGACCATGCATCAGCGCAAGCAGCTCTTCACCGACCTGTCCGATGGCTTCGTGACGCTGCCCGGCGGCGTCGGCACGATGGACGAGCTGTGGGAAGCGATCAGCTGGGCGCAGCTTGGCTATCATGACAAGCCGGTCGGCCTGCTCAACGTCGCCGGCTTCTACGACCAGCTGATCGGCTTCAACCGGCAGATGGTGCAGGCGGGCTTCATCCGCCCGCAGCATGCCGGCATCCTGCTGCATGCGGACGGCATCGACGCGCTGCTCGACGCCATGGCCGCTTATCAGCCGCATGAGACGATCTTCGCCATGAAGGCGGCGCGGCTTTGAAATATAATTCCCCTCCCGCTTGCGGGAGGGGTTAGGGGAGGGCATGTCCGCTTCATGGACTTAACAGGCCCTCCCCCGGCCCCTCCCGCAAGCGGGAGGGGGGGATTAGATCGCGCTGCCCTCGTCACTCATGCGCGCGACAGCATCGCGCGCGGGTCGAAATCCTTCGCCATGGCATCCAAGCTGTTCGATCCCGTGACGCGGGAGCGCGCGTGGCTGCTCTATGCCTGGTGCCGCAAATGCGACGACATCGCCGACGGGCAGGATCATGGCGGCGCCATGCGCAGCGTGCCCGATGCGCAGGCGCGCCTGTCGGAAATGCGGGTGCTGACCGACCGGGCGCTGCGCGGCGAGCCCACCGGCGATCCGGCCTTTGACGGTTTCGGGCTGGTCATGCGCGAATGCCGCATACCCGCGCGCTACGCCCACGACCTGATCGAGGGCTTCGCGCTGGACGCTCGCGACTGGCGGCCCCGCAGTCAGGATGACATGCTGCGCTATTGCTATCATGTCGCCGGCGCGGTCGGCTGCATGATGGCGGTGCTGATGGGCGTCGAGCCCGACGACCAGGCGACGCTCGATCGCGCCTGCGACCTGGGCCTGGCCTTTCAGCTCGCCAATATCGCGCGCGACATTTGCGAGGATGAAGCCGCCGATCGCTGCTATTTGCCGGTCGAATGGCTGGTCGAAATGGATATGCCGCCCGGCGAGCATATGAAGCCGTGGGTGCGTCCGAGGCTCACCAGACTGGCGCGGCGGCTGGCGGACATGGCCGCCGCCTATGAGCAGAGCGCGCGCCACGGCACCGGCGCATTGCCGCCGCGCGCGGCTTGGGCGGTGCTCGCCGCGGCGGGCATTTATGGCGACATCGCGCGGGAAGTCGCCCGGCGCGGCGACCATGCCTGGGACCATCGCGTCGTGACGCCCCGGCGCGACAAGCTCGCCTGGGTCGCGCGCGCGGGGCTGCAGGTCATCGGCCGCGCCCGTCGCTGGCCGGCTGACGCGCCTCGCTCACCAGCGCTCTGGACCCGCCCCCGCGACTGACGGCTCGCGCCAACCTTGATCTGGTCGACAAAAAAAGGGCCGATGCTTGCGCATCGACCCAGGCATGTTCGCAGGAGGAACATCGGAAGGCGGGGCGGCGGCCTGTCTGAAAGGCTTGGCCGCCCGGCCAGATCGGTGAAAACTTACGGGTTGTAGGCGCGCTCGCCATGTTCGCCGAGGTCGAGGCCTTCATATTCGACCTCCTGGCTGACCCGCAGGCCAGTGACGGCCTTGGCGATGTAGATGGCGATGGCGGTGCCGATCGCGGCCCAGATGATGGTGGTGACGGTCGCCAGCAACTGAGTCACGAGCTGGCTGCCGATCGCGAAGTCGTCGCCGCCCGGCCCGCCAAGCGCAGGCGAGTAGACGATGCCGGTGCCGATCGCGCCGATCATGCCGCCGATGCCATGGATGCCGAAGGCGTCCAGGCTGTCGTCATAGCCGAGCTTCGGCTTGAGGACGGTGACGGCGTAGAAGCAGATGATGGAAGCGACGGCGCCCAGCACGATCGCGCCGAACGGGCCCGAATTGCCGGCCGCCGGGGTCACCGCGACGAGGCCGGCGATAATGCCCGAGCAGAAGCCCAGCGCAGACCCCTTATGCCCGTTCAGGCGCTCGGCGAGCATCCAGAACAGACCGGCCGAAGCGGTGGCGACGAAGGTGTTGATCATGGCGAGCGCGGCCGAGCCATTGGCTTCCAGCGCGGAGCCGGCGTTGAAGCCGAACCAGCCGACCCACAGCAGGCCGGTGCCGACCGCGGTCAGCGTCAGGCTGTGCGGGGGCATGGGCTCCTTGGGATAGCCGATGCGCTTGCCGAGGATGAGGCAGGCGACCAGCGCCGACACGCCGGCGTTGATGTGCACCACGGTGCCGCCGGCGAAATCCAGCGCGCCCATTTCGAAGAAGAGGCCGCCGGCCGCCCACACCATATGCGCGACGGGGAAATAGACGATGGTCAGCCAGACCAGCGCGAAGACCATCACGGCCGAAAATTTGATGCGCTCGACGACCGAGCCCAGCACCAGCGAGACGGTGATCGCCGCAAAGGTCATCTGGAAGCAGACGAACACATATTCGGGGATGACGACGCCGTCGGTGAAGGTCGCCGCGGTCGAATCCGGCGTGATGCCGGCCAGGAACACCTTGGACAGGTCCGAAATGAAGCCGTTGCTGGGACCGGCGAAGGCCAGGCTGTAGCCGTAGATGACCCAGATCAGCATGGCGAAGCAGGTGGCGGCGCCGATCTGCGTCATGACCGACAGCATGTTCTTGGTGCGGACCAGGCCGCCGTAGAAGAGGGCGAGGCCCGGCAGGATCATCGCCAGCACCAGGATGGTCGACATCATCATCCAGGCGGTGTCGCCCTTGTCCGGTGTCGGCGCGGCGGCGGCCGCATCCTGTGCCCATGCGGGCAGCGCGGCGAACAGCGACAGGGCGCCAGCCCCCGCCACGCCGCAGAATTTCTTGGAAAAGCTCATCATTCCCCCCTTCTTACAGCGCGGTTTCGCCGGTCTCGCCGGTGCGGATGCGCACGGCCTGCCCGACATCGAGGACGAAGATCTTGCCATCGCCGATGGCGCCCGAATTGGCCGCTGCCTGAGTCGCTTCCACGACGCGCGGCGCAAGGTCGTCGTCGCAGACCACCTCGATCTTGATCTTGGGAACCATGTTCGTGGAATATTCGGCGCCGCGATAGATTTCGGTCTGGCCCTTCTGGCGACCAAAGCCCTTCACTTCGCTGACCGTCATGCCGGCGATGCCGAGCGAGGACAGCGCCTCGCGGACATCGTCAAGCTTGAACGGCTTGATGATAGCCATGACAAGTTTCATGTCGCCCCCTGTGGATGGTGTGCAGGGAACGATCAGCAAGAGCCGTGCCAAAACGCTAAAGACCCGTTAACGGGCCTTTGCCGCCAGGCGCCGCTCGTCTAGCCGCCGAAAAAATGGGCAGCCTGGCGCTCCTGCTCAAAAAATGGGCATGCTTCCTACCAGTCGCTGCCTTCCGCCACCGCCTCGGCCTCTTCGGGCAGCGTTTCGCGGCCCAGCGCGGCGTTGCGATGCGGAAAGCGGCCGAAGCGCTGGATCATGGCGTGATGCTGGCGAGCGAAATCGATCGCGTCCGCGTCGCCCGTGCCCTCGATCAGGGTCACCGCCATGTCCTGATCCTCCAGCGCCTCGCTATGCTGGAAGGGCATGTAGAAGAACAGCCGCCCGGCGCCACCGATCTGGATGTCATAACCCTGGGCGATGGCGCCGCGCGCGATGTCGCGCGCCAGCGCATCGGTATCGAAGGCCTGCGCCGTTCCGCGGAACATGTTGCGCGGCAGCTGGTCGAACAGCAGCACCGCCGCCAGCGCGTCATCCGCGCGGTCGAGGAAGCTTTCGGCGGGAAGCGCCTGCTTTTCCCGCCACAATGCCTGATAGTCGCCAAGGCAGCGCTGATCCAGCGCGGGATCGTGGCTCCACCATCCGCTTTCCCCGACCTGGTTGAACCAGAAATCGAGCAGGGCGGCCGCCCAGTCGGCGGTGACGGCGTCATGGCTGTCGGTCAGCATGTTCATGCAGGACCAATGACGAACCGCCGCTCTGGTTCCGCCATTCACGGGGCCGACGGCTCCGTCGGGCGCAGTCCCGGCCGGAACCCGCTCGTCAGGCGGCGGTGCCGCCTACCGTCAGCCCTTCCATCAGCAGCGTTGGCTGGCCGACGCCGGCCGGCACGCTCTGCCCGCCCTTGCCGCACATGCCGATGCCTTCATCCAGCGCCCAGTCATTGCCTACGCCGATCACTTTGGTGAGCGCGGTCGGCCCATCGCCGATAAGCGTCGCGCCCTTGATCGGATCGCCCAGCTTTCCATTCTCGACCTTATAGGCCTCGGTGCAGGAAAAGACGAACTTGCCCGATACGATGTCGACCTGCCCGCCGCCGAAGCTCTTGGCGAAGATCCCGCTCTTCATGCCGCCCAGCAGCTCTGCGGGGTCATCCTGGCCGCCCTTGATGAAGGTGTTGGTCATGCGCGGCATGGGCGCATGGGCGTAGCTTTCGCGGCGGCCATTGCCGGTGGGCGCGACGCCCATCAGCCGGGCGTTCAGACGATCCTGCATATAGCCGCGCAGGATGCCATCCTCGATCAGGATATTTTCCTGCGTCGGCGTTCCTTCGTCGTCGATCGACAGCGAACCACGGCGGTCCATGATGCTGCCATCGTCGACCACGGTCACGCCCGGCGCGGCGACTCGCTCGCCGATGCGGCCGGAAAAGGCGCTGGTCCCCTTGCGGTTGAAATCGCCTTCCAGTCCATGGCCGATCGCTTCATGCACCAGGACGCCGGGCCAGCCCGGGCCCAGCAGCACCGTCATCTCGCCCGCGGGCGCCGCGACCGAGCGCATGTTGACGCGCGCTTGCGCCAGCGCCTCGTCGATCGCGCGGTTCCACACCGCCTTGTCCATCACCTGGTCGTAGAGATAGCGGCCGCCGATGCCGAACACGCCGGTTTCGCGGCGACCATTTTCCTCCAGGATGATGGAGACGTTGAGCCGCACCAGCGGGCGAATATCGGTCGCGGTGAAACCGTCCGCGCGGACGATCTCCACCACCGACCAGCTGCCCGCCAGGCTTACCGATACCTGCGCGACGCGCGGATCCCGCGCGCGGGCGGCGGCGTCAATCTCGGCGCAGAGCGCGACCTTCTCGGCGAAGGGCACGATTTCGAGCGGGTTGGCGTCGGTATAGAGATGACGATTAGTGCGCTGCGGGGGCGGAGCGGGCTGCCCCTTGGCGGGATCGAGCAGGGTGAGCGTCTGCGCCGCCTTGGCGATCGCCGCTTCGCTCAGGTCATTGGCATGGGCAAAGCCGGTCATCTCGCCCGACACGCCGCGCAGGCCAAAGCCAGCATCGGTCGAATAGTCAGCGGTCTTCAGTCGACCGTCGTCAAAGCCGAAGCTCTCGCTCGCGCGATATTGCAGATAGAGTTCGCCATCGTCGCACTGGCTGAGCGCCTGCGCGGTCAGGCGGCGCGCGCCATCGGGATCGAGCAGGCCGGGACGGTAGAGGAGGCCGCGGGCGTCGGTGAACAGGGATGCGGTATCGGTCATGCGCCTGATATAGGCGCGCACCGGCCCGATCCCAACAGAAAAGCTTTAGAGGCTGGCGCCCGACGCGATGTCCGGCTTCGTGGCGACATCGGGCGTGTCCGCGACGCCGCCGATCAGCACGAAGCGACGGTCGCAATAGCCGCAATCGACATAGCCATGCTCGTCGATTTCCAGGAACACGCGCGGGTGGCCGAGCGCGGCGGGAATGTCCCCCGAACCGTCACAGGAAACGCGGGGCTTGGAGACTCGGATGATTTCGGGCGGCTGGATCATGGGAAGCGGAATTAGCAGCGGCTGCGGTGCGCCGCAATACGCCCCGTCTACATGCGCGGCGGCAGGATGCGGCCGCAGGGAGTCCCCCTGGCGGAGCCCTCCGCTTTGGCCGGCGCCGTCCACGCGCCGCAGTCCCGCGTCGCCATCACCGCCAGGGGGGACAGCATCAGCAGCACGGGCAGGATCGCGCCGGCAAGAGAAATGGCAAACGGCATGCGACAGGATTGCGCTCGCCATGCTTGCTGCAGGCTGAACGTTACGCAGCCGGCCTGAGGTGCTTTGCTGATGAGGAGAGTCGCAGGGGGTGCTGCGGGAGGGTCGCCCCGCCGCCGCCTTGCGCGGGCAGGTGCCTGACGCTGTCTCGGACGGCATCCTACGGCGAAATGGTGGGCGATGACGGGCTCGAACCGCCGACATTCTCGGTGTAAACGAGACGCTCTACCAACTGAGCTAATCGCCCCCGGTCGGGAAGGCGCCTATTGCGGGCAAATGCCGCGCCGGTCAAGCCTTCAGCTGCTGAGCAGCCGGCGGCTCGCACCGAACCAGCGCAGCATCGATTCGGTGGTTTCCTGCGCCAGTGAGATGAAAACGCGGCGGCCGTCATGCGGGTCGGCATGGCGCTGCACCAATCCCTTGTCGGTCAGCGTCCGGATCCAGCGCAGGGCCGTGGTCGGCGGTACGGCAGCCGCGATGCAGAGGCTCGATACCGAGACGCGCTCCTGCTCCAGCCGCGCCGCCAGCAGGTCGAGCAACATGTCCCAGGCGGGATCGGCGAACAGGTCGCCAGGCAGGAAATCGGCGCGGATGCGCCGCGCGCGCAGCATGTCGCGCACTTGCTGGGCGGTGACCGCGGGCGTTTCGGCGGGCCGGGCCGGTGGGGTGAAGGGCGTGATCACCGGCATGCCGATATAGTCGCTGGGGCGGTCGGAAATGCGCGGGCCCAGATCGAAGCTGGGCGTCGCCGTCACCTTGGCGCGCTGCGTCAGCGCATCGATCGTGCGGGCCAGCCGCCCAACTTCGTCGCTGAGCTGCTGCAACCGCATGGCTTCCCGATCCACTTCGTGCACGCTGCCGCCGATCGGCCGATGCTCGCCCGCCGCCACCAGCGCTGCGGCCAGCTCCACCGGATCAGGATCGCACAATAACTGGCTGTGCGGGCTGCGAAGGCAGGCGAAGGCCAGTTCCACCGTTTCCCACCCCGCGACCAGCACGACCGCCATGCCGGTCTGGATCGCCTGCGTCTCGATCTGCACCAGCAGCCGCTCCAGCATGGGGGTCATGGTCGGGCAGAAGAGCAGCAGCGAATCGCATTGAGTCTGCGCGTCCAGACGCCCCGCCGCCTCGCTCAGCCCAGTGACGCCCAGCAGGCGCAGATTGGCCGCCTGCGCGATCGGCGCCAGCGCCGCTGTATCGGCCCAATCGGCGATGACGAGCAGGCTCTGTCGATCGTCGCGCTCGGCGATCGGCTGGGACGCATCGCAAAAGGGCGTCGCGTAGGAAAAATCGTCCATCATGATCCTGTCCCTGTTCTAGCTTCGTTCTGGAGAATAAAGCAAGAACGGATCAGTTCAGCCCAATCCTTCGCCAATGTGGACACGAGTTGGCGATGTCCCCTTCGAAGCGCCTCGGGAGAGACGCCGATCCGCTCCGAAATGGCTCCGCAGTGGCGCGATTGGCGACCGTTTTCCTACAAGTTTCCTATCTTCCAACGAGACGTTGACCTTCCCTCCATTCCGGAGTCTTTTCCGTCAAACCCCGGTTTTCTGGGCAAAGTCGATATAGAGTTGCCGCAGGCGCATGGCGACGGGGCCGGGCGTTCCGTCTCCGATCGTCTGCCCGTCGATCCGCACCACCGACTGGCACAGGGTCGACGCGCTGGTGATGAAGGCTTCCTTGGCGTCCAATGCTTCGGCGACGGTGAAGGCGCGGCGCACCACGGCCAAGCCGCTTTCCTCCGCCAGCGCAGCCAGCGCCGCGCCGGTGCAGCCGGCCAGCACCGCCTGGCTGTAGGGTCGGGTGACGATGCCGTCATCGGTCAGGATGAAGGCCGTGGAGGACGCGCCTTCGGTGACGAAGCCATCCTCGACCATCCACGCCTCCTGCGCGCCTGCCGCGCGCGCCGCCTGTTTGGCCATGGCCTGGGCGAGCAGGCCCACGCTCTTGATGTCGCGCCGCGTCCAGCGCAGGTCGGGCATGGTGGCGACCGCGATGCCGTCGCGGACGGCTGGCACGTCGAGGAAAGGCTTGGCCTGGACGAACAGGAACAGGGTCGGCGCAAGACCCTCCGGCGCGATGAAGTCGCGCGTCCTGTCCGCGCCGCGTGTGATCTGCAGATAGACAAGGCCCTCGCTCAGCCCATTGCGAACGACCAGTTCCTTCTGCACCGCCTCGATCTCCGTCAGGGGGAGCGGCAGGCGAATGCCGATCGCGCTGGTCGATCGCTCCAGCCGCGCCAGATGCGACGCGCTGTCCACCAGCTTGCCGTCGATGACCGCGGCAACCTCGTAAATGCCGTCGGCGAACAGGAAGCCGCGATCGAGCGGCGAGATGCGAGCATCTGCGAGCGGCAGATAGGCGCCGTTCAGATAGGCGACGGACATGAGGCGGAATGATCCCTGGCAACGAGCGATGCCGCTGCTTTTGCCGCTCCCCCGCCCAGGGTCAAGCCGCTCCGCAGGTTATGGGCGGCGCAACATCGGTAGAAGGGGTGAAGGCTGGCGCATAGCCTCTCCACATCGCGCGCCCCTTACGCCGCCTTGCCTTTCAACGCTTTCTGCCGGCGGCGCTGCACGGATGAGCCGATGCCCATCGCCTCGCGATATTTGGCGACCGTGCGGCGAGCGATGTCCATGCCCTTGGCGCGCAGCAGGTCGACCAGCGTGTCGTCGGACAGGATGGCCTGCGGGTCCTCGGCGGAAATCAGCGCCTTGATGTGGCTCTTGACCGCTTCGGCCGACACGGCGCCGTCGCCGCTCGCGGCCGACACGCCGCTCGAGAAGAAATATTTGAGTTCATAGAGGCCGCGCGGGCAGGACAGATATTTGTTGGATGTGACGCGGCTGACCGTGCTTTCATGCATGCCGATCGCGTCCGCCACGGCCTTGAGCGTCAGGGGCTTGAGATGCGCGACGCCCTTGCGGAAAAATTCCTCCTGCTGGCGCAATATCTCGCTCGCCACCTTGATGATCGTCTTCTGCCGCTGGTCCAGCGCCTTCACCAGCCAATTGGCGCTGGCAAGGCAATCGGCGAGCCACGCCTTGCTGTTCTTGTCCTGCGGTCCGCTCGCCAGTTCGACATAATAGCTGCGGTTGACCAGCACGCGGGGCAGGGTGGCGCTGTTGATCTCGATCGCCCAGCCGTCGCTGGTCGGGCGGATGAACAGGTCGGGCGTCACCGGCGCGGCGCTCGCGCCCGAGAAGCGCAGCCCCGGCTTGGGATCATAGCCGCGCAGCTCGGCGATCATGTCGGCCATATCCTCCTCGTCCACGCCGCAGATGCGGCGCAGCTGGGGCAGGGCGCCTTTGGCCAGCAGGTCGAGATTGGCGAGCAGCCGCGCCATGCACGGGTCGTGACGGTCGGCTTCCTTCGCCTGCAGCGCCAGGCACTCGGACAGCGACCGCGCGCCCACGCCGGTCGGATCGAAGCCATGGATCACCCCCAGCACGCGCTCCACATCCTGCAGCGGCACGCCCAGGCCATGGGCGGTCGCCAGCAGGTTCGCCTCCAGATAGCCCGCCTCGTCAATCTGGCCGATCAGCTGCGACGCGATCAGCAGGTCCATGCCGGACAAAGCGGCGCGCGCCTGATCCATCAGATGTTCCTGCAGGCTGGCGTCGGGCGCGGCGAAACTGTCGAAATCGGGGGCATCCTCGGCATAGCCGCCGCCGATCGGGTCCATGCCCCCGCCAGCACCCATGGCTGACGCCATTCGCTCGCCGGGGCCATCGTCGATGAAGGTTTCGGCGCCATGATCGACATCGAGCGGGCTGTCCGCTCCGCCCATGCCCTGCGCAATCAGGTCGTCGCTCGCGCCGCTTTCGGCGGCGAGGACGGGCGCCTCCACCGCGCGATCGATGCCGTCGGGCGCAGGCGGTCCGTCGTCCCTGCCGGTTTCGAGCAGCGGATTCTTCTCCAGCTCGCCCGCGACGAAGGCCTCGATCTCCAGATTGGACAGCGCCAGCAGCTTGATCGCCTGCTGCAGCTGGGGCGTCATCACCAGAGACTGGCTCTGGCGAATGTCGAGGCGCGGCCCGAGCGCCATCAGCCAGGCGTCCGGTCGGAAGAAAGAGACCGCCCCCGCGCCATCTTACAGCTGGAAATTTTCGCCCAGATAGAGGCGACGGACGTCCGCATTGGCGACCAGTTCGGTGGGATTGCCTGCGAACAGCACCTGGCCCCCATAGATGATGCAGGCGCGGTCGACGATTTCCAGCGTCTCGCGCACATTATGATCGGTGATGAGGACGCCGATGCCCCGATTCTTGAGGTCCTTCACCAGATCGCGAATATCGGCGATCGACAGCGGGTCGATCCCGGCGAAGGGCTCGTCGAGCAGCACGATCGAAGGGTTGGCTGCCAGCGCGCGCGCGATCTCGCACCGCCGGCGCTCACCGCCCGACAACGCCATGGCAGAGGAGTCGCGCAGCCGCGTGAGGCCAAATTCGTCCAGCAGCTGTTCCAGCCGCGCCGTCCGCGCCGCCTTGTCGGGTTCCGCCAGTTCCAGCACGGCGCCGATATTCTGCGCGACGCTGAGGCCCCGGAAGATCGATGTTTCCTGCGGCAGATAACCCAGGCCCAGGATCGCACGGCGATACATGGGCAGGCCGGTAATGTCCTGCCCGTCCAGCACGATGCGGCCGCGATCGGGGCGCACCAGCCCCATCACCGAATAGAAGCAGGTCGTCTTGCCCGCGCCATTGGGACCGAGCAGGCCGACCACCTCGCCCTTGCCCACGGTCAGCGATACGTCAGACAGGACGACGCGCTTGTCGTAGCTTTTGGCGATCGAGATGACCGACAGCCCATCGCCCACTTCCTGCGGAGCGAGGGGGTGGGCCGGGGTCGGCCGGTCCTGAACGGTCACGTCGTGCATCCTGTCATCCTTGGCGAACCCTGCGGCCGCGCGTTTAGATTGTCGGCCACCCTGCGGTTGGCAAGCTTTGTGCATGGTAACAGCATGGGCGCAAGAGTAAAACCCGCGCCGGCCTAGTGCCGATCGGGATCAGCGGACCGGCAAGGCCGTTTCATATTTGGTCGTCGACAAGGCGAATTGCGACGACGCGCCCGCCACCGATTCATGTTTCAGCAGCGTACGCATCAGGAAATGCTCATAATCGGCGACATCGGATGCGACGATGCGCAGCAGATAGTCCCACTCCCCCGACATGGAATAGCATTCCATCACTTGTTCATGGGCGCGCACGAAACCCTCGAAAGCGGTGATCGCTTCGGCGGAAAAGGCCTTCATCCGGACATGGCACAGGACGGTGACGCCCTGGCCCAGCGCGCGCGGATCGGCCAGCCAGACTGCGCGCCGCAACAATCCCTGCTCCTGCATCGCACGCACTCGCCGCCAGCAGGACGGGCCAGTGCTGCCCACCCGCTCGGCCAGCTCGGCATTGCTGAGCGTGGCATCCCTCTGAAGCTCCGCCACTATACGCCGGTCCAGCGGGTCGAGGCTGATCAAATTCGTCATAAGTGTCGCATATCATGAAACAGTCTCTCGTTTCTACGTCGTCGTTCATCCCTTTTGAAAAGTATTCTCGCGTTTTTTTTGACATCATCCTCATATGGAGAAGGATGCCGACACTCACCCCCCTGGCGCGGCGGATGACTGGACCATTCCGCAGGGTTGGGATCGGTACAGCGCCGCCGATCATGCGATGTGGAATCGGTTGTTCGACCGTCAGGCGCAGATGCTGCAGGGGCGGGTCGTGCCGCAATTCCTGGCCGGGCTCGATATCTTGCGCATGGACCGGCCGGGCATTCCCGACTTCGCGGCACTGAATGATCGGCTGATGGCGGCGACCGGCTGGCAGGTGGTGGCGGTGCCCGGACTGGTGCCGGACCGCATCTTCTTCGATCATCTCGCCCATCGCCGCTTCCCCGCCGGGCGCTTCATCCGCACGCCCGAACAGGAAGATTATCTGCAGGAACCCGACATCTTCCACGATGTGTTCGGCCATGTCCCGTTGCTCGCGAACCCGGTCTTCGCCGATTATATGCAGGCCTATGGCCGTGGCGGGCTCCGCGCCGATGGCTTGGGCGCGATTGCGAAGCTCGCGCGGCTCTACTGGTACACGGTCGAATTCGGGCTGATCGCGACGGACGAGGGGCTGCGCCTCTATGGCGCCGGGATCGTGTCGTCCAATGCCGAATCGCGGTTCGCGCTGGAAGACCCGTCGCCCAATCGCCTTGGTTTCGACCTGCGGCGGATCATGCGCACGCGCTATCGGATCGATGATTTCCAGCAGAGCTATTTCGTCATCGACAGCTTCGAGGATTTGCTGGCGCAGACCACGCAGACCGATTTCGCGCCGCTCTATGCCGATCTCGCCGCACTGCCCGATCATGACACCGACAGCATCCTGCCTGGCGACCGCGTGCTGACGCGCGGAACCCAGGCCTATGCCAGACACAAGGAAGAGGAGCCTTTATGACCGCCACCATGCTGGAGCAGCAGCCCGACGCCGCGTCCGCCAATCCCCTGGGCCTCAACGGGTTCGAATTCGTCGAATTCACCTCGCCCGAGCCCGACAGGATGGCCGCGCAGTTCGAAGCGCTGGGCTTTACCGCGACGCATCGCCATCCGACCAAGAATATCACGCGCTACAAGCAGGGCCGCATCAACCTGATGCTGAACCGCGACGATGCCGGGCGAGTGGCGGCCTTCCGCGGCGTACACGGGCCCTCGGCCAGCGCCATGGCGTTCCGCGTCGCTGACCCGCAGGCGGCGCTCGCCTGGGCGCTCGACAATGGCGCCAAGGCGACGGAAGAGGATGACACCGTCATCGAAGGCATTGGCGGCGCCTATCTCTACTTCATCCAGGACGGCGAGGACCTGTATGGCAACTGGGCCGAAATGCCCGGCTGGCGCGAACAGGAGGCCGCCAACAGCGTCGGGCTCGACCTGCTCGATCACCTGACCCACAATGTCCGGCGCGGGCAGATGCGCGTGTGGAGCGAATTCTACCGCACGCTCTTCAATTTCGAGGAGCAGAAATTCTTCGACATCAAGGGGAAGGCGACGGGCCTCACCAGCCAGGCGATGATAGCGCCCGACCGCGCCATCCGCATTCCCCTCAACGAAAGCCAGGACGACAAGAGCCAGATCGAGGAATTCATTCGCGACTATCATGGCGAGGGCATCCAGCATCTCGCCCTGACCACCGAGAATATCTACGAAACGGTGGAAAAGCTGCGGGCGCGCGGCGTGCGCCTGCAGGACACGATCGAAACCTATTATGAGCTGGTCGACAAGCGCGTCCCGGGCCATGGCGAGGATCTGGAGCGGCTGCGCAAGAACCGCATCCTGATCGACGGCGATGTTGAGAGCGAGGGCATTTTGCTCCAGATCTTCACCGAAAACATGTTCGGGCCGATCTTCTTCGAAATCATCCAGCGCAAGGGCAATGAAGGCTTTGGCAACGGCAATTTCCAGGCCCTGTTCGAAAGCATCGAACTGGACCAGATCCGCCGCGGCGTGATCAGCGTCGACGCCTGATCCGGCGCCGATGCCCGATCAGTCTTCGAACAGCTTGAACTCGGCAAGGCGCACCGCCTTGCCGGGGTGCTGGGTGAAGGCGACGCGTATCCTGGCGGTGCGCAGCGCCGGCCAGCGCACATCGGTGACGCCATTGGCGACGGGGCTGCCCTTGGGCGCGGCGATGTCGCGCCAGTCGCCATCGACCCAGGCCTGCATCCGGTAGCGGGCGGGCACGGCAAAGCCCTTGCCATCGGCGAAGAAGGCCAGTTCGGCGCGGCCGATCGCCTGGGGCCGGCCCAGGTCGATCGCATACCATTGCTGCGCAGGCGCAGCGGCCGAGGACCAGCCATTGGGCAGTTCCGGGAAGAACCAGGTGCGCCCGTCGATCGCATCATGGACATTCTCCGTGTCGGCGTTGCTGGACGCTGAACCCATCGGATATTGTCCGCGCACCAGCTGCACCGCCTTGTTGATCGGCCGGGCGATCGGGGCGGTGGCGACGCGCGCGACCGGCGTTTCCAAGCGGCCCAGCGTGTCGCGGCGCGCCACTTCTTTGCCGTCGACCTCGATCGATAGCCCCTTGCCGCGGCGATAATGGCTACCGTCCGCGTCCCAGGTCACGACGATCCTGTGCCCATGATAGGGGACATCCTGCACCCGGAACCAGGCCAGCGCCTGCGCGTCGCTCATCGCCGGCAGCAGCGGATTGACCTCCAGCACATCGTCGGCGCGCGGCCGAATGCCGACCAGCCCGGTCAGGATCAGGTCGTTGAAGCCGGAATGGAAATAATGATGGCTGCGGTCGAGCCCGACGATCGGCTTGCCCGTTTCGGGGTGATAATCCTCTTCCAGATCCAGCCGATCCCCCTGATAATGCAGCGCGGCATATTGGCGCAGCAGGCGCATATAGGTGCTGCGCGTCACCGGCCCATGGGCGCTGCGATCGTTCAGCAGATTGGCCATGCCATGTAGGACCTGCGTCGTCTGGTAGGGCCAGATCGGTCCGTTCCACTGGCATTCGGGCGCGTTGCCCAGATACCGATATTGCCGCATATAATATTCGTAGCTGGCCTCGACCGTGCGCATTCCCGCCTTGCCGGCGAGCGAAGCGGGGTCGATCAGATGCGCCCACGCCTGCGCATATTTGGGATCGTCCGGCACCAGGCCGAACATCCAGGGCAGATAGCCGACCAGCTCCCGATTGCGGATCGGGTCCCAATAGTTGACGAACTCGTTGTTGCGCGACTGGTGCCGGTCGATGAAGTGCGTGAGCTTGTCGCTCCACAGGGCGTCCAGCACCCGGCGCTGCAACGCGTCGGCGCGCGCAGCATAGTCGGCCGCCATCGCCTTGTCGCCCGCCATCGCGGCCATCTGCGACAGCGCGCGGGCATTGGCGAACATATAGCTGTTGACCGACGGGCGGAAAGCGTCCCCGCCCCGGAAGCCGTCCTTGCCGCCCGACGCGTCGATCGACGACACGGTATATTCGGTCGCATCGAGCAGCGGCTCGACGAAATAGAGGCCTTTGTCGAAATCGAAATGATCGTCCCACAGGCGGTAGATATGGTTCATCACCGGCAGATGTTCGATCGCATCCTGCCGGTCGCCATCGACCAGGTAACGGCCCCAGACGCTGTCGGCCATATGATCGGTGAAATGCCGGTCATTGCCGCCGCTGCGGTACATGAAATTGATATAATCGTCGGTAAAGCGCCGGTCGCGCAGCCAGCGTCCTTCGCCGATATGGAAGCCGCTGGCGTCGTTCAGGCTGGCATAGGGCTGGCGCTGCCAGTCGACATCGTCGAAAAATTCGGTGGTGATATAGCCTTGGGCGCCCAAGTCGCGCTGATGCCCGCGGAAAATCTGCCAGCGATAATAATAGACCGCGTCGATCCGGGGATCGGCGGATTCGAAGAAGGGGATGCGGTCTTCATACCAGGGCGCATCATTGCCGAAGCGCGCGGCGGCGATGGCGGCCGTGTCCATCGCGGGCGGGGGAGGGGCGGCGCCGATCCCGGTCAGCGCGGCTCCCGCCAGCATCATCATCCCGATCGCGCGCATCGCTCATCCTCCCTTGTGTCACAAACAGATATGGCGGCCGTCCCGGGAAGTGGAGAGATTTCCCGGAACGACCGCCATGAAGACGGAGCGCAGTGAGGAGACACCGCGCCCCATCGGGCACTCATTTGAACGTGTAGCGAAGACCCAGAGCGAATGTCCGTGCGATCAGGGTGGTGCCGAGGTTGAACTGCTCGGGGCCGCCGACATCTTCGAACTTATAGTAGGTCTGCTGCTTCGACTTGGTCAGGTTCACCGCGTCGAACGTCACGCCCAGGCGATCATTGACGTTCCACGTGAGCTGCAAGTCCAGGCTCTTTTCGGGGTTGCGCCACACGCCGATCGGATTGGCGAACAGGCGCGCCTCGTTGTTCGCCAGGAACTCCTTGCGCCAGATATAGGACAGGCGCGCGCCGATCGGGCCGTTGTCATACGCGAGCGTGGCGTTGTAGCTGAGGTCCGACACGCCGAAGAAGGACGACGTCGCTTCACCCGTGATCTCGCCGGCCGAATTGGACAGTGGGATATTCTGCTTTGAGTCCAGCACCGTGACGCTGCCCACAAAGCCCAGACCGTCCAGCGGACCCGGCAGGTAGCTGGGGAAATAGGTGAGGCCCAGTTCCAGACCCTTGAGCACGCCGTTCGACGCGTTGACCGGGCGCGTGATGGCGAAGGTGTCGGTCGCGCCGGCTTCGATCCCGTTGTTGGGAATATATTCCTGGATCGTGAGCGGCACCACCAGACCTTCGATCTCACGACGGAAGCCGGTCAGCGTGATCGCGCTGTTGCGTTCGAAATACCATTCCAGCGCCAGGTCGAAATTCTTCGAATGGGTGGGCTTCAGGTCCGCCGTTCCCGCCGTGCCGCTGCCATAGCCCACATTGGTGAGGTCGCCGGTCAGCGTGTAATTGGGGTTGATGTCGCCGAAGTTGGGACGGCGCAGCGTTTCGCCATAGTTGAAGCGCAGGCGCAGATTGTCCGTGATCTCATAGCGGGCGGTGAAGCTGGGCAGCCAGCGGTCCGAACCCGATGAGACGGTCGTCTGCGCGCCGTTATTGTACCGATCGAAGAAGTTGTAGTCGGTATCGACGGTGACATAGCGCGCACCGGCCTGCAGCTTCAGCGGCCGACCGAAGATCGACACCTCGCCATCGACCTGCAGGTACATGGCGATGGTGCTCTCGTCGATGTCGAACGTCTTTTGCAGCGACAGCTGGTCGGACGTCGCAAGGCCGTACAGGCCACGCACCGTGTCGGCATTGTCATAGAGCCAGTAGCCATTGGCCAGAGTCCAGCTCGACGGCACGTCGGCCCGGCCCTGATAGAAGTCCGAATTGGTGAAGGCCGCATCCTCGCCCAGGCCGGCCAGCGTAGTGGCCACCAGCGGTGCGCCGCGATCCTGCGTCCGGACATAGTTGGACGCCTTGCGCTGGTCGATGCGGATGCCGGCCTTCACCTGGCGGATGAAGCCTTCATCCCAGGTGTAATAGCCGTCCAGCATGCCGGTGATGGCGCTGCCCTTGTCGCGGTTCGCATTGTCGTACAGCTGCGCCACGTTCCAGATGCTGGTGTCGTTCAGCAGGCTGTCGTCATCGAAATGATAGGAAGGAATGCCACCGCCCGCATTGAAATCGGTGGTGATGGTGTTGGCGACGCGATCGGTGCGCATGGCGATGAAGCTGCTGTCCACCTTGCTGCGCTGATAGGCGATGTCGCCGACGATCTTGCCGCGTTCGCCCAGGTCCCACTTGCCGTTCAGGGCATAGACCCAGCTGTCGGTCTTCGACTTGGTGAAGTCGCCGCTGTTGAAGCCGTAAACCGAATTGGCGGTGCGCGCCTTCACGATATTGGTGCCGTCATACAGGGTCGGCGCCTCGGGATTGGCCCAATAATCGACGAAGCTGAACTGAAGGCTGTTGAACGTCTCGCCGCGGAAGCCGGCATAGAAGACTTCGGCGGTGTAGACCGAGCTGCTGTTGGGCGCCCACTGCAGCGCGACGTTGAAGGAGGGACGCTCGCGCTTGCCATAGAGGTCGGAGCTGAACACCGCGTCGCGCGACAGATAATAGGGGGTTTCGACGCCATTGACGAGCATGGTCGAACCGGCGGCGGTAGGCAGGCCGCGGTCAAGGCCCGGCTCCCAGGCGCCCAGCGCCGGAGCGACGGCGAATTCGCCCGTGATCGGGTCCTTCCCCGCGGGGAAGATGCGCTGGAACGGGGAAAGGCCCGTGCCCTCGGCCGGATCCATGTCGGCGAACGGCACCAGCGCGCCGGCGGTGACGGTCTGATCGCGATATTTGGTGCGCGTGTAGCTGCCGTTGACCAGGATGCCGATGTCGCCGATTCCGGTTTCCCAGCGGTCGCTGACCAGCAAGGCGACGTTGGGGTTATAGGTGTCGGCCTGCTCATTGTAGATGCCGCGGGCCAGGCCCGAAATGGCGAAGCCGTCGAAGTCGAAGGGACGGCGGGTCTGCACGTCGACCTGGCCGGCAAGGCCGGTTTCGATCTGGTCGGCCGAGCGCGTCTTGTAGACGTCAACCCGGCTGACGAGGTTTGCCGACACGTCCTGCAGCGCAAAGGCTTGACCGGCGGCGGTGAAGATGTTGCGACCATTGAGCGTGGTCAGGGCGTCGGTCAGGCCGCGAATCGAAATGCCGGCCGCTTCGCCGCCGGTGCGGTTGGTGACCTGCACGCCCGTCACGCGCTGCAGCGCTTCGATGACGTTATTGTCGGGCAGCTTACCGACGTCTTCCGACACGATCGAATCGACGATCTGGGTCGACTGCTTGCGCACGTTGAGGGCGCCGACGATCGACGCGCGCACGCCGGTGACGACGATGTCCGTGACTTCCTCGTCGGACTGCGGCGCGGCGGCGGCGGGCGCAGCGTCGGGCGCGGTCTGGGCATGGGCGGCGCCCGCCAGCATCAGCGCGAACATGGACGTGGTAGTGAAAATGACCGGCTTGAAAGCCATCAGCTAATCCTCCCCTGGGGCTGGCGCATACGCCATGCCATGCCTGAATTACTCTGACTAATTATTGCTCCGACAAATGAAGCGCAAGCGGAAAGTTGGCGCGCCATTTCAGGACGTGGGATGCTTGTGACATTTATGCTGCATGTCGGGACAGTGCCGGTCCGCGCTGCCGTGTAAAGCCGCGCATCGCGAAAGGGGCCGGCCATCCCATGTATGACCGGCCCCCTTGATCTTGCAGGCTTTTGTCGGACTTGGCCGGCGATCTCAGTCTGCGCGCCAATAGGCGCTCGTCTCGCGGCTGCCGACCAGCCGGATCTGCCCATCGGCCAGCCCCAGTGCCTTGCCCGGCGCGCCCACGGCGGCGAATCGCAGCAAGCCCTGGCCCTTCTCCTCCAGCCGCACGAACTGGCTGCGGAGCGAAAAGTCCGCGCTCTTGCTGTCCGGCTGCAACGTGACGGCGCCATCCTTGCCCGCGACCAGATAATGGTCGGGCATCAATATGGGGGACAGCATGACGCTTTCCTTGCCGGCGCGGCCCTTGGTCTGGCGGAACTGGGTTTGCGCCAGCGACGGGTTGCCGCCGATCAGCCGCGCGCCGTCATGCGCCAGCAGCGCGGTCGGCGTGGCGGCGGAAATGAAGCGTTCGGGCATCGGCCCATTGCCGACCGGCACGCCGAAATCGGGCGTGCCCTCGGCGGTGTAATAGAGGCGCTGGACGCGGGTGTGTCGGTCGGGGTTGAACAGCGGGTCGCCCTCGATCGCTTCATAGTCGCGGCCATGATAGACGAGGATATCGCGCCCCTGCTCATCGACGGTGAAGCTGTTGTGCCCGGGGCCATACACGCTCGTCTGCCGATTGGTGACGAACACCGGCTGCTTGGACTTGGTCCAGCTTTTGGGGTCCATCAGGTCGGCATTCTCGTCCGCGGTCAGCAGCCCCAGGCAATAGCGCGCGTCGGTGGCGCTGGCCGAATAGGTCATGAACAGGCGGCCGTTGCGATGCAGGATGGCCGGCGCTTCGGCGACCTTGTAGCCGCGCACTTCCCAGTCGAGCGTCGGAACGGTCAGCCGCGCGGGCTTCGCCGCCAGCGTCAGCGGCGTCTTGAGGGGGGCGATATACAGGTTGGAGTTGGTCTCGATCCCCGGTTCGCGCTGGGCCCATACGAAATAGCGCACGCCCTTATGCGTGAAGATGGTCGAATCGAGGTTGAAGCTGTCCCAGGGCGACTGGAATTCGCCCAGCACGCGCCATGTGCCGGTCATCGGGTCGGCGCCGTCGCACACGATCGCATAGGTGCGGATGCGGAACACATCATCGCCACCGCCGCTCGGTCCGGCGGCGAAATACATGTGCCAGACGCCATCGATCTGGTGCAATTCGGGCGCCCAGATGAAGCCCGACCGCGGGCCGCTCGCCTCATGGCGCCAAAGCACCTTCTCCTCCGCCGTGGCAAGGCCGGCGATGGTCTTGGACCGGCGCAGCACCAGCCGGTCATATTCGGGGACGGAGCCCGTCATGTAATAATAGCCATCCTCATGGCGGAAGACCTGCGCGTCGGCGCGGTTCTTGACCAGCGGGTTGACGGGCACGGGCGCAGCGGCCTCGTCCGAGGCGGCGCGCACCGCCATCGGCGCGGCCGACAAGGCGGCGGCGCTGCCGATGAAGCCACGGCGGGACAGGGCGAAAGGCATCTGATTCTCTCCGGTTAAGTCAGACTAATCTTGGATCAATATTGTGCGACGGGCCAGCCGTCATCACCCCATATGACCGGCGCGATGCGCAGCGTCGGGGCGCCGTTCGCCTGGCGGTCATAGGCATGGTAGACGACATAATCCGTGTTTATCCCGGTCCTGCCGTCCTTGTCGTGCAGCCAACCCGCATGGCCCGGACCGCGCCAGCGCTGCTGTTCCTGCAGATCGGCGCGCAGGAAGATGGTGCCGCCGCCCTCCATCAGCTTGCTGCCATCCTTGCCGACATAGGGGCCGGTGATCGCCTTGGATCGGCCCATGACCGTATAATAGGTGCTGTTCACGCCCTTGCAGCAATAGTCGTAGCTGACCATCAGCCAATAATAGCCGCCATGGTCGACGATGAAGGGCGCCTCGACCGGAGCGGGCGCGCCGGCCGGGGCGGGGCGCCGCGCGATGCTGATCGGCTTTGCCTTCGGGTCCTTGGGCTTGCCGGTTTTGGGGTCCAGTTCGAACAGCTTGATGCCGGTCCAGAAACTCCCCAGCGCCAGCCAGTGGCGGCCATCACGATCGATGATGAAATTGGGGTCGATCGCGTTGAAATCATCCGCGGTTGTGGACATGACCACCAGCCCCTCGTCGCGCCAGCCATAATCGGGCGAGGCGCGGTCCAGCGTCTTTGCCGTGGCAAGGCCGATCGCCGAGCGGTTGGACCCGAAGGTCGAAACCGAATAATAGAGCCGGTAGCGCCCGTCGACATGGGAAATGTCGGGCGCCCACATGCCGTTGCTGCCCGGGATCGCCTGGCTCGCCCAGGCGGGCAGGGCGGTGAAGACGGGGTCCCCGGCCTTCCAGGTGACAAGGTCGGTGGAGGTCCGGGTTTCGATCAGCCGCTTGCCATGGCCGGTGCTGAACACATGATAGGTGTCGCCTTCGCGAATGATCACCGGATCATGGGTGGGCGCAAGGTCGCCGGCAAGGCGGCTGTTGAGCGTTTCGCGCGCCGGCTCGGGCGGCTGCTGGGCGCAGGCGGGTGCGCCAAGAAGGGCTAGGCTCAGCCATGTCGTGATCATCTGCCGCTTCATGCCGGCCTCTCCTTTGGGGGCGACGGGATCCCGCACAGTCGGAAGCTCCCGTTCGCCTGAATGTCTACTCTGCTCCGGCTTTTGCCGGAGCGGGTCGCCGATGGGATGGAGCGGGCGGCCATTCCACCCTCCGCCCGCTCCAAACTCCTATTGCAGGTCCAGCACGACCACCGACTTGGGCGGCAGCGTGACGCTCAGTGTGCCGCCGCTGACCTGCGCGCCGGTAAACGGCGCGGGCTTGATCGTTTCGGGCGCATCGAACGTGTTGTGCGCGTTCATGGCCGACGCGGTCAGGATGCGGCCGGACACGGTGGCGGCGTTCAGGCCGTCCAGCTTCACCGTCACCGTGTTGGGCTGGTTCGGGTCCAGGTTGGACAGGCCGACATGGACCTTGCCATCCTTGCCCTTCACCGCGGAACCGCTGACCGCCGGCATGGTGAACTGCCCCTTGCCATACCAGGGTGTGTCGAGCTCGATCGGCAGCACGGTCGCGTCCTGCCAGGGCTTGTACATCTCGAACACATGATAGGTGGGCGTCAGCACCATCTTCTTGCCATCGGTCAGGATCATCGCCTGCAGCACGTTCACCATCTGCGCGATGGCGGACATGCGCACGCGGTCGGCATGCTTGGCGAAGATGTCGAGATGGATGGAGGCGACCAGCGCGTCGCGCAGCGTATTCTGCTGCCGCAGGAAGCCCGGATGCGTGCCGGGATCCTGCGCATACCAGGTGCCCCATTCGTCGACCGCCAGGAAGACGCGCTTCTGGGGATCATATTTGTCCATGATCGCCGTATGCTTGGTGATCAGCTCGTCCATGTGGACGGCCTTGGACAGGGTATCGGCCCACAGCGTCTCGTCGAAATTGACCGGGTCGGCCTTGGGCGGCCAGCCGCCCTGGGGCAGGGTGTAATAATGGAGCGACAGCGCATCGAGCTGGTCGCCCGCGACCCGCATCATTGTCTCGGTCCAGTTATAGTCGTCGACATTGGCGCCCGCCGCGATCTTCATGATCTTGGTGCCGCGCGGCGCCTTGATGAAGGTGGCGTAGCGACGGGTCACGTCGGCGGCATATTCGGCGCGCATGTTGCCGCCGCAGCCCCACAATTCATTGCCGACGCCGAAATAGGGAACGGCATAGGGCTCCTTGTGCCCGTTGCTCGCGCGTTCGTCGGCCAGCGTGCCGGCGGGCGCGGTCATATATTCGACCCACTCCGCCATTTCCTGCGGCGTGCCGTTGCCGACATTGCCCGCGACATAGGCTTCCGCGCCGACCTGGCGCAGCAGTTCGAAAAACTCGTCGGTGCCGACCGTGTTGGGCTCGGTCACGCCGCCCCAATGGGTGTTGACCTTGACCGGGCGCTTGGCCTTGGGGCCGACGCCCTCGCGCCAATGATATTCGTCGGCGAAACAGCCGCCCGGCCAGCGGATCACCGGCACGGACAGGTTGCGCAGCGCCGCGACGACATCGTTGCGAAAGCCGTTGGTGTTGGGGATCGACCGGTCTTTCCCGACCCACAGCCCGCCATAGATGCCGGTTCCCAGATGCTCGGCGAACTGGGTGAAGATGCGCTTGTCATAGACCGGGCCAGGCGTGTCGGCGTGGATGGTCGCGCTGGTGGGCGTGCCGTCGGTGTCGGCGATCGCCGGTGTCGCCAGCGCGCTTGCCGCCAGCAGCAGCGCTGCGGTGGTGCGGCGCAAAGTCTTGATCATGTCCGTCCTCTCCCTCTTTGCGTGAAAATTCAGTCGTGAAATGCGTCGGTGGTCTCGCGCCGGCCGCGCAGGAAGGCGTCGGCGACCAGTCGCAGGGGCGCTGTGTCCACATCGCTGCGCCCGCCGCGGATCAGCGTGGCGAAGCGGCTGTAGAGCCCCGCATATTCGATATCCTCGCCATGTTCGGTGCCGCTCGGCAATGTCAGCACCGCGCCGCCATGGCTGAGCTTCAGCGTGCCCGCATCGGTGTCGACATGGATGTCCCAGCTTTGCGGGCCGGTCTGCCGCCAATCCAGGTCCATGTGGATTGGCGCGCCCGCGGTGTCGCGAAAGGCCAGATCGGCGGCGATCGGCGCGGCGCGGTTTTCCGGCAGCACCAATGTCGCGTCCTTCAGGAAGAAGGGGCGGGGCAATATGTGCGTCACGATCGAGAGCGCGTTGATGCCCGGATCGAACACGCCCAGCCCGCCGGGCTGCCAGATCCAGGCCTGGCCCGGATGCCATACGCGCACATCCTCGCGCCAGACGATCGACACTTTCTCGATCCGGCGCTCGGCCAGCCAGGCGCGGGCGGGAGCGACGCCGGCGGCAAAGCGGCTGTGCCAGGCGGCGAACAGGGTCGCGCCGACCTTGTCCGCCTGGGCTTTGAGCGCCTCGACCTCCGCCAGCGTGGCGCCGGGCGGCTTTTCCAGAAACACATGCGCGCCCCGGCTCAGCGCCTGCGCCGCCAGGTCATAGCGCACCTGCGGCGGGGTGCAGAGCGCCACGGCGTCCACCGCCGGCCCCTGCGCCAGCAGCGCGTCCAGGCTGGCATGGTGCGGCACGCCGGGCAGGCCCGCGTCATGCGGGCTGACCGTGGCCGCCAGGCTGAACGCGCCATTGCCGCGAATGGCCGGCACATGCTGGTCGCGCGCGATCTTGCCGATGCCGACGATCGCGATACGGATCGGGTCCATCGGGCTCAGAGCGTCTTGACGGCGACCTGGACAGGTGCGGCGCGCTTCAGTTCGTTGCGCACCGGCAGGGTGAAGGGCGCGGCGAGAATCTCGAACACGTCGCCTTCCTGCGTCTGCACGCCGTCGCTGAAGGACAGGGTGGCGGTGCCGAAGAAATGGACATGGACGTCGCCGGCGCGGCGGAACAGGTCATATTTGAAATGATGATGTTCCAGATTGGCGAAGCTGTGCGACATATTGCCTTCGCCCGACAGGAACGGCTTTTCCCAAATGACGTCGCCATCGCGCAGGATGCGGCTCGACCCCTCGATATGTTCGGGCGGCGTGCCGACCAGCAGTTCCGGGCCCAGCGACGCCTGGCGCAGCTTGCTGTGGGCAAGCCACAGATAGTTATGGCGTTCGGTCACATGGTCGGAAAATTCGTTGGCGAGCGCCAGGCCCAGCCGATAGGGCGTGCCATCCTCGCCGATCAGGTAGATGCCGGCCAGTTCCGGCTCCTCGCCGCCATCCTTGGCGAAGGCGGGCATGGTGAAGGGGGCGGTCGGCCCGACCAGCTGCGACCCGTCGCCCTTGTAGAACCATTCGGGCTGCTGGCCGACCGCGCCCGCCGCCGGCTTGCCGCCTTCCAAGCCTTCCAGGAACATGCGCATGGAATCGGTCTGCTTCTCGGCCGCCGCGGCTTCCCGGTGCATCTTGTCGCGCCCCTCGGCCGAGCCCAGGTGGGTCAGGCCCGTGCCGGTCAGCAGCACATGCGCGCCATCGTCATGATCGATCGGGGCGAGCAGGCGGTCGGCGGCATATTCGGCGGCGATGTCCACCGCATCGCCCTTGCCCGCGGCGTCCACGGCCTGCGCCAGGCTGATCCCTTCGGCGATCGCGTGCAGCGCCAGCGCGCGGATGCTGGCAAAGCCCGGCACGAAATGGGCCGCATCGCCCTGCGCGGCGATGACCGCCCGTTCGCCAGAGTCCGAACGGTGCTGCAACAGACGCAATGTCATGGAAACTCTCCTCCCGCGCGCCTTTCCGGCGCTGGTTCCGACCAAGAATGAATGGCCCCGACGACCATCGTCGCCGTGGCGGTGAATCCGAATTACTCCGACATATTACACGGCAATGGTAAAGGCAATGATTGTATTCTACGGTAAGTCATGCCTCAAAGGATGGAGGGGGGAGGAAGCCCGAATGGTGAAGGAAAATCCGTCTTTGCAAGCGGCGGAGACGGACAGGAACGGCAAGGAGCGGGCAACCAGGGGGCCGGGCCGGCGGCTGCACGGCGCGATCGCGCACAAGCTGGGCACGGCGATCTTGTCGGGCCAATATCAGCCGGGCGACACCCTGTCGGGCGAAGTCGCCTTCGCCGAGGAACTGGAAGTGTCGCGCAGCGCCTATCGCGAGGCGATCCAGGTGCTGACCGCCAAGGGGCTGGTGGAAAGCCGGCCCAAGGCGGGCACTCGCGTGCTGCCGCGCAACCGCTGGAACCTGCTGGACCCCGACGTGCTCGCCTGGGCCTTCGCCGGGGAGCCCGACATCCAGTTCGTGCGGGACCTGTTCGAACTACGCGCCATCGTCGAGCCGGCGGCAGCGCGGCTCGCGGCGCAGCGGCGCGACAAGGAGGATTTACGGCTGATGAAGGACGCGCTCGCCGCGATGCGCCGCCACACGCTGGCGACCGAGGCGGGGCGCGCGGCCGACCGCGATTTCCACAATGCCATCCTCAACGCCACGCGCAACGATGCGCTGCTGGTGCTGACCGCCAGCATCGGCGCGGCCGTCAACTGGACCACCCAGTTCAAGCAGCGCGCCCGCGCCCTGCCGCGCAACCCGATCCCTGACCATGTCCGCGTCTATGACGCGATCGTCGCGGGCGATCCGCACGCCGCGGCCGAAGCCATGGGCGTGCTGGTCGACCTGGCGCTGGAGGATACGGCCAGCGCGATGGAGCGCTGAACCTCGACACTGACGCCTCGTCCGCGCTGCCAAAAGCGGGCGCGCCATCCAATCGGACTCAAGAAGAAAGGCCGGAGCGGCATGTCCGCTCCGGCCTTTTCATGACCGATGGTGCGACCCCTCGGCTCGTTACGCCTCGATATGCTGGTCCGGCAGGGCGTTGGTCGTCTTCGACCCCCACAGTGCATAGAAGAGCACGTAGAGTTCGCAGGCGGCGGTCAGCAGGAAGCTGGTCTGCAGGCCATAATGGTCGGCCAGCCAGCCCTGCACCACCACCAGCGCGCCGCCGGCGATCGCCATGATCAGCAGGCCCGATCCTTCCTCGGTCAGCGGGCCCAGGCCCTTGATCCCCAGCGTGAAGATGGTCGGGAACATGATCGAGTGGAACAGGCCGACCAGGATCAGCGACCACATGGCGATCGGGCCGGTCGCGAACACCGTCACCAGCATTACGACGAACGCGCCGATCGAGAAGGCGGCCAGGACATGACCCGCATCGAAGCGCTGCATGATCGCCGAGCCCGCGAAGCGGCCGACCATCATCCCGCCCCACAGGAAGGTCAGGTAATTGCCCGCCTGCTCATGCGTCAGGTTGGCGATGTGGGGCTGGCTGACGAAGTTGATGAACAGGTTGGCGACGCCGATTTCCGCGATCAGGTAGATGAAGATCGCCGGGATGCCGAGCACCAGGTTGCGGTGCTTCCACAGCGAATGTTTCTTGCGCTCTTCCTTGTTGTGGCGCTGCGTCGCATTGCCCATGGCGGGCAGGGGGAAGCGGGCGATGACCACGGCCAGCACCGTCAGTACGATCGCCACCAGCACATAGGGCAGGACGACCGACTGCGCGTCGGCCAGCCGCTCGGCCTGCGTCAGCACAACCTCGCCCTGCGCCGTGCCGCCCTTCGACCGGCCCAGGATCAGATAGGCGCCGAACATCGGCGCCAGCATCGTGCCGGCCGAATTCATCGCCTGCACCAGGTTGAGGCGCGAAGAGGCGGTTTCGGGCTTGCCGACCACCGCGACATAGGGATTGGCCGCCACCTGCAGCAGCGTGATGCCGCTCGCGATGACGAACAGCATGACCAGTGTCACGCCATAGGAGGGGATCGACGCCGCCAGCGTCATGCCCAGCGCGCCCGCCGCCATGATGAGCAGGCCGATGACCATCGACTTCTGATAGCCGACCCGCTCGATCAGCTTGGCCGACGGGATGGAGGCGAAGAAATAGGCGATGAACCAGACGGATTCGATCAGCGTCGTCTGGGTGTAGCTGAGGTCGAACACGCTGCGCAGATGCGGCAGCAGCGTGTTGTTGATGACGGTGATAAAGCCCCACATGAAGAAGAGGCTGGCGAGCAGCGCGAGCGCAGGGCCATAGCGCGTGCCGGGATTATGCGTTGCGGCCGGCGCAGCGCCAGACGAGATCGGTCCTGCCATTCATCCTTCTCCAGTGCAGTTCCACGCGGCGAGCGACCGATCAAGGGTTGCGCCTGCCGATTTTGTCGGAGTATATCCACGGCAACCGCCCGTCAATGGGCGCAGGTCACCGGGAGGAAGTCATATGCGAAAGGTCGTCATGTTGAAAACAGCGCTGTCTTATGCGCTCGCCTTGAGCCTCGCAAGCGGAACGGCGCTGGCGGCCGAGGCCAGCCGCACGCCCGCCGGCACCGTCGACGGCGCCGCCATCGAAACGCTGACGCTGACCAATGGCCAGGGCGTGACGGCCAAGGTCCTGACCTATGGCGCGACGCTTCAGTCGCTGATGGCGCCCGGCAAGGACGGGCAGACCGTCGACGTGCTGCTCGGCTATGACGATGTGAAGGATTATGCCGAGCATCCCAATTATTTCGGCGTGACCGTCGGCCGCTATGCCAATCGCATCGCCGGCGGCAAGTTCAGCCTGGACGGCAAGGCCTATCAGCTGCCGGTCAACGACAATGACGTCAATTCGCTTCATGGCGGCGGCAAGGGCTTCGACAAGCAGGTTTGGAAAGTCGTCTCGCTCAAGAGCGGGCCCACCGCCCGGGCGGTGCTGGCGCTGACCAGCCCCGACGGCGATTCGGGCTATCCCGGCAAGCTCGACGTGACCGTCACCTACACGCTGGACGAAAGCGGCAATCTGGGCATCGCCTTCGACGCGAAGACCGACAAGCCCACCATCGTCAACATGACCAACCACGCCATTTTCAACCTGGCGGGCGAAGGGTCGCCCGATGGCGCGCTGGGCCATGTGCTGACCATCCCGGCCAAAGCGTTCACGCCGGTTGACGCCAACCTCATCCCCACCGGCGAGCTGAAGCCGGTGGAGGGCAGCGTCTTCGACTTCCGCAATCCCCGCCGCGTCGCCGACGGCATTCGCGACGGCCGCGACCAGCAGATCGTCTGTGGCCGCGGCTATGATCATAATTGGGCGCTCGACAAGGGCGCGACCCGGACGCCCGAACTCGCCGCCCGGCTGGAGGACCCGGTCTCGGGTCGCGTGCTCGAAGTGCTGACGACCGAACCGGGCGTGCAATTCTATGCCGGCAACTTCCTCGACGGCACGCTGATCGGCAAGGGCGGTCATCTCTACCGGATGGGCGATGGCATCGCGCTGGAGCCGCAGAAATTCCCCGACGCGCCCAACAAGCCCGCCTTCCTCTCGGCGCGGGTCGATCCGGGCAAGCCTTACCATCATCAGATGATCTATCGCCTCTCGGTGAAGCGCTGATGCCGCAATGGCGGATGATCCCGCGCGATGTCGCGGACAGGCTGGGGGAGGGGACGCTCTGGTCGGCGCGTGACAACGCCGTCTACTGGGTCGATATCCTCGCCCCGGCGCTCAACCGCCTCTCGCTGGCGGATGGCGCCGTCACGCGCATTGCCATGCCCGAACCGCTCGGCTGGGTGGCCGAACGGCAGGCGGGCGGCTTCATCGGCGGGTTCCAGAGCGGCTTTGCCGAAATCCGCCTGGATCCGCTGACGATCACGCCGATCGGCGACCCCGAACCCCATTTCCCGGGTAACCGGATGAATGACGGCAAGGCGGACGCGCAGGGTCATATCTGGTGCGGCACGATGGACATGGCGGAGGAGCATGACCGCGGCGCGCTGTACCGCCTCGCGCCCGACCGCAGCTGGACGCGCGTCGACAGCGACTATCGCGTGCCCAACGGCCCCTGTTTCTCGCCCTGCGGGCAGTGGCTCTACCATAGCGACACGGCGAAGCGGCAGATGTACCGCTTCCGCCGCACCGAAACGGGCGCGACCGATCGCGAGCCCTTCATCCGCTTCGAGGAGGCGGACGGTTATCCCGACGGCATGACCGTCGATGCCGAAGGGCATATCTGGGTGGCGCATTGGGGCGGCGGGCGGATCAGCCGCTTCACGCCCGATGGCACGCTCGACCGCGCGATCCCCATGCCCGCGCGGCAGGTGACCAACATCTGCTTCGCCGGTCCCGACCTCGATCGCATGTTCGTGAGTTCGGCGACGGTCGGGCTGGACGATCCAAGCGAGCATGATGGCGGCTTCTTCGAAGTCGATAGCGGCGTGCGCGGCCTGCCGACCCATTTGTTCGCCGGCTGACGCTTCTTTCTTTGTGAAATGCGCGAGCGGGCGTGCCGGAATCCCGGTGCGCCCGCTCTCTTTTTGCCTTGGCTGACAAGCGTCTTGCATTGGCGGCGGAAAGCCACTAACGAGTCGGGACAACGTTGTCATTCCCTCTCCAAGGCGGACGACGTTGCGCCCGGACAGCCTTTGACGAACTGCACGCGTCTTCAGGCTGTCCGGGTCGATTTTTTCCTCTTCTTCGGTTTTTCGTCAGAGCGCGGTCGCGATGCCGTCGCTCAAAGCAATTCTTTTCGCGCCCTCAGCATTGCTTGGCGGCCATTTCTCTATCACAACGATAGTAAGCCGCATGAGTCGGCACGAAGGAGAGCCATGAACGACCCCCAACTGTATGAGGCGCCTGCCTCCTGGTGGACGCGCCTGACGCAGGCGATGCTGCGCGAGCCCGCTGTGACCTTGCTGGAAAAGAATGTGGACGACCGCGCCGGCGACGCCGATGCGCTGCCGACGGGTGCTTGCGAGGGCGCGCGCTAAACGATCGGTTGCCAATTTTGCGCTTCGCCGCGACCACCTTGCCGTGCATGGAGCAAGGCAGGTTCTTCCATTGCGAGGCATATCATGACCACAGACTCCCGCGCCGTCACGCGCCCCGTCGATCCGCTGTTGCTGGAGCGCTGGTCGCCCCGCGCCTTTGACGGTTCCGCAATGCCGCAGGCGGATCTGGACACGCTGTTCGACGCGGCGCGCTGGGCGCCGTCGGCCTCCAACTATCAGCCCTGGCGCTTCCTCTACGCGCATCGCGACAGCGCCGACTGGGAACGTTTCCTGGGCTTGCTGGTGCCGGGCAACAGCGTCTGGGCGCAACATGCCTCGGTGCTGATGCTGATCCTGTCCGATACGCTGACCGCCGCGCCGGGCTCGACCGATTACAAGCCGTTGCACAGCCACAGCTTCGATGCCGGCGCTGCGTGGATGGCGCTGGCGCTCCAGGCGACGCGCATGGGCTATCGCACCCATGCCATGGCCGGCGTCGATTTCGATCGCGCTCGCACCGAACTGGCGGTGCCGGATCGCTTCCGCCTCGAAGCCGCTGTCGCGATCGGGCGGCAGGCCGACAAGGCGATCCTGCCCGAAGCGCTGCAGGCGCGCGAAATGCCGAGCGGCCGCAAACCAATCGAAGACTTCGCCTTCGCCGGCAATTTCCGCGACTGACCGGGATCTGCGCGGGCGGGACCAGCCGGCCCCGCCCGCGCCTGGTTCAGCTTTCGGTCCAGCCGCCGCCCAGCGCGCGGAACAGGTCGACCTGCGCGAAGGCGACCGCGCGATCGGCGCTCGCCAGGTCGGCATCAGCGGCCGCCTGGCTGCGCAGCGCGTCCAGCACCGTCAGGAAGTCGATCCGCCCCTCGCGCTGGCGCGCGGTGCTGATCCGCGCCGCACGCGCGGCCTCGTCCCGCGCGGTCTGCAGGGCCGCGCGCCGCTGCAGCGCATGGGCGTAGGTGGAGAGCGCCGTCTCCGTTTCCTCCAGCGCGCGCAGCACCGCGCCGTCGAAGCTGGCGAGCGCGGCGTCGCCATCGGCCCGGGCGGCGGCAATGCGGGCGCGATTGGCCTCCTGATTGGGGAAGGCCCAGCTGATCAGCGGCCCCAGCACCCAGTTGAGCGGGCCCCCGCCGAACAGGTCGCCGCCGCCGATCGCCGTCGTGCCGATCGATCCGCCCAGCGTGATGCGCGGATAAAGATCCGCCGTCGCGACGCCGATTCGCGCCGTATCCGCCGCCAGCCGCCGCTCCGCCGCCTTGATGTCGGGCCTGCGCGCCAGCAGCGCGCGGCCATCGCCGACCGGGATCGGCTGGCTCAGCTCAGGCGTTTGCCGCGCCGCGCGCACCGCCTCCGGCAGGGTCTGCGGCGTCCGTCCGGTCAGCGTCGCGAGCCGGAACAAAGCCGCATTGCGGTCCGCCTCCAGGGAGGGGATCAGCGCCGCCTGCTGGTCGCGCAGCGATGTTACGCGCACCACGTCCAGCCGGTCGGACCGGCCCACGTCGAAGCGCGCCTGGGTGATGCGCAGCGACCGGTCGAGCAGGTCGACCGTCTGCCGCGCGACCGCAATGCGCTCGGCCGAAGCGGTGGCGTCGACATAGGCGCGCACCGTGTCGGCGACCACCGCCACACGCACCGCGTCCGCATCCGCCGCCGCCGCGCCCAGGTCGCCGCGCGCCGCCTCGATCGACCGCTTCACCCGGCCGAACAGGTCGACCTCATAGGCGACGTCCAGCCCCATATCGATGGTCCAATTCTCCCGGTCCATGCCGGGCAGCGTCTGCGCCTCGCTGACCCGGCCATAGGTGGGCGATCCGCTCAGCGTCGTGCTGGGCAGCCGGTCGGACCGCGCGCCGCGCAGCTGGGCACGGGCGCGCTCCAGCCGGGCGACCGCGACGCGAATGTCGGTGTTCGCCGCCAGCGCGTCACGCACCAGCCCATCGAGCAGCGGGTCCTGGTACAGCCGCCACCAATGGTCGTCGGCCGGGGCCTGCGCCACCGCCGGGCTCGCCGCCCCGATGAAGGGGGCGGCGGCGCTGGTCGGGGTCGCGGGTGGGCGATAGTCCGGCCCGGCGGCGCAGGCGGTCAGCGCGCTGGCGCCGAGCAGCAGGGCAATCAGGTTCCTGGTCATGGCGTTCGTCCTCATTCGGCCGGCTGCACGGCAGCATCGGCGCCATTGTCGCCGGCGCCACGCGGGCGGCGGGCGAAGCGATCGCCCAGCGCGCGGCACACGACATAGAAGGTTGGGGTGAAGAGCAGGCCGAAGGCGGTGACCCCGGCCATGCCGAAGAAGACGGCCGTGCCCAGCGCCTGGCGCAGTTCCGCCCCCGCGCCGCTCGCGATCACCAGCGGCACCGCGCCCAGGATGAAGGCGAAGCTGGTCATCAGGATCGGGCGCAGGCGGGTCTGCGCCGCCTGGACCGCCGCCTCGATCGGCGACAATCCCTGTTCTTCCTCCGCCTGCTTGGCGAATTCGACCACCAGAATGGCATTCTTCGCCGCCAGCGCGATCAGCACGACCAGGCCGATTTGCGTCAGGATATTATTGTCCATCCCCCGCAGGTTCACGCCCAGCATGGCCGCGAACAGGCACATCGGCACGATCAGGATGATCGACAGCGGCAGCGTCAGGCTTTCATATTGCGCCGCCAGCACCAGGAAGACGAAGAACACCGCCATGCCGAAGACCAGGCCGGCGGTATTGCCGGCGCTCTTCTGCTGATAGGCGACGCCGGTCCACTCCGCGCCATATCCCGACGGCGCTTCCGCCGCCAGCTTCTCCATCGTCATCAGCGACTGGCCCGAGGAATAGCCCGGCGCGGTGTCGCCGTCGATTTCCACCGCCGGCATCAGATTGTAGCGCACCACGCGATAGGGGCCGGTCTTGTCCTCGAAGGTCGCGACCGAACCGATCGGCACCATCTGGCCGCTGTTCGACCGGGTCTTGAGATTGGCGATGTCCGCCACCGACCCGCGATGCTCGGCATCGGCCTGCGCGGTCACGCGATAGGTGCGGCCCAGCAGGTTGAAGTCGTTGACGAAGGCGGAGCCCAAATAGACCTGCATCGCTTCGAAGATGCGCTCGGGCGGGACGCCCAGCAGGTCGGCCTTGCGGCGGTCGACATCGGCATAGACGCGCGGCGTGCCGACGTCGAACAGGGTGTAGACCATCGACAGGCTGGGCGACTGGTTGGCCTTGGCGATCAGCGCGCCGGCCTCCTTGTTGAGCTCGGCATAGCCGCGCCCCTCCCGGTCCTCCAGCATCATGCGATAGCCGCCGGCCGAACCGATGCCCTGGATGAGCGGCGGCGGCACCAGCAGGATGCGCGCCTTGTCATAGCCCGCGACCGCCTTGTTCGCCTCGGCCATGATGCCCGCATAGGTCACGCCCTCCTTCTCGCGCTCGGCGAAGCTGTTGAAGGGGAAGTAGATCGCCGCGCTGTTGGGCGCCTGCGTCTGCGACGGACCGTGGAAGCCGGCGAACATCACCGCGCCGCGCAACCCCTTGATCGGCAGGATCTTCTCCGCGACCTCGCGCGTCACCTTGTCGGTGCGCTCCAGCGACGCGCCCGAAGGCAGCTGGACCACGGCCAGGAAATAGCCCTGGTCCTGCGCCGGAATGAAGCCGCCGGGCGTCACCCAGAACAGGGCGATGGTGGCGGCGATCAGGCCGGCATAGGTCAGCAGCATCTTCTTTGGCCGCGCGACCAGGAAGCGGGTGAGCCGGCCATAGCCCGCGCTCATCCGGTCAAAGCCGCGATTGAACCCATCGGCCGCCGCGCCCAGCTTCTGCCGCCAGAGCGGATCGCCGCTGCGATCGCGCGCGCCGTGCTTTTCCTTCAGCAGCAGCGCAGCGGCCGCCGGCGACAAGGTGAGCGACAGGATCAGCGAGATAACCGTCGCGGTCGAGATGGTGACCGCGAACTGCTGGTAGAAGGCGCCGGAAATGCCGGTGATGAACAGCGTCGGCACGAACACGGCGCACAGCACCAGCACGATCGCGATCAGCGCGGTCGACACCTCGTCCATCGACAGCCGCGCGGCGTCGAGCGGCGACATGCCATTCTCGATATTGCGCTCGACATTCTCGACCACGACGATCGCGTCATCGACGACGATGCCGATGGCGAGCACCAGCCCGAACAGCGACAGATTGTTGAGGCTGTAGCCCAGCCCCGCCAGGATCGTCGCCGTGCCGATCAGCGACACGGGGATGGCGATGATCGGGATGATCGCCGCGCGCCAGTTCTGCAGGAAGACGAGGATGACGAGCACCACCAGCAGCACCGCTTCGATCAGCGTGTGGTAGACGGCGTCGATCGACTGGCTGATGAACTCGGTGGGATTGTAGATGACGCTATATTCCAGCCCCTTGGGGAAGCGCTGGGACAGCTGGTCCATCTCCGCCTTCACCTTCTCGGCCGCGTCCAGCGCGTTGGATCCGGGGCGCTGCATCACCGCGATGACGACGGTGGGCTTGTTCGACAGATAGGTGTTGATGCCATAATCCTGCGCGCCCAGTTCGACGCGCGCAACGTCGCGCACGCGCACCTGGCGCCCGTCGGCGTCGCTGCGGATGACGATGTCGGAAAATTGCTCGGGCGTCTTCAGCCGGCCCTGCATCTCGACGCCGATCTGAAAGGCTTCGCCCTGGTCATAGGGCGGCTGGCCGATCGACCCGGCCGACACCTGGACGTTCTGCGCGCGCAGCGCAGAGACGATCTCGCCAGCGGTCAGGTCCAGCGCGGCGGCGCGATCGGGGTCGATCCAGATGCGCATCGCATAGTCGCGCGATCCGAACAGCTGCACGTCACCCACGCCGTCCAGCCGCGCCAGCCGGTCGCGCACCTGCGTCAGCGCATAGTTGGACAGGTAATTGCGATCGAACGTGCCGTCGGGCGACTGCAGGTTCACGACCATCAGGAATTCGGGCGTGGTCTTGCGGGTGACGACGCCCAGACGTTGCACTTCCTCGGGCAGGCGCGGCACGGCGACCGCGACGCGGTTCTGCACCAGCACCTGCGCGGCGTCGAGGTCGGTGCCGATCTTGAAGGTGACGGTGATCGTCACCTTGCCATCGCCGGTCGACTGGCTGCTCTGGTACAGCATGTCGTCGACGCCGTTGATTTCCTGCTCGATCGGCGCCGCAACGGTCGATGCGACCGTTTCCGCCGATGCGCCAGGATATTGGGCGATGACCGTGACCGTGGGCGGCACGATGTCGGGATATTGGCTGACCGGCAGGCCGATAAAGGCCAGCGCGCCGACCACGGTGATGACCACCGCGATCACGGCGGCGAAGATCGGCCGGTCGATGAAGAAACGGGAAAAGCGCATCGGATCGTCCTTTGCGAGCGAAAGGGATGCCGCGCGATCCGGCAGCCGCCGATCACGGGACAAGAGAATGTCGGGCTCCCGCAAAAGCAGGAGCCCAGTTCAAAGGGCAGGTCCAAGCTCCTGCTTTCGCAAGAGCGTGAAGATCCTACTGCACGAACGTCGCCTGCGCCGCGGCGGGCGCCGCACTGTCGACCGGGGTCACCGGCGCGGGGGTCGGCTTGATCGTGGTGGGCCGGGTCGCGACCTTGGCGCCGGGCATCGCCGCCTGGACATTGCTCACGACCACCCGGTCCTTGGGGTCGAGTCCGCTGCGGATGATGCGCAGCCCGTCCACCACCGGCCCCAGTTCCACGGGCTTGGCCGCGACGCTGTCATCCTTGCCCACGACCAGCACGGTCTTGCGCGCCTGGTCCGACTGGATCGCCGCGTCGGGCACCAGCAGCGCGCTCGCCTTGCCGCCATTGGCCAGGCGCATATTGCCGAACATGCCGGGGGTCAGGAAATTGTCGGGATTGGCGAAGACCGCGCGGATGCGGATCGTCCCCGACCGGGGGTCCAGGCCATTGTCGGTGAAATCGAGCCGGCCCTTGTGGCGATAATCGGCCTCGTCCTGCAACCGCACCTCGACCAGGCCGCCATCCGCCTTGTCGCGCTGGGACTTCAGGTACAGCGCTTCGGACGCGTCGAAGTTGAAGTAGATCGGGTCCAGCTTGTTGACCGTCGTCAGCAGGGTCGCGCCATTGCCTTGCGCGCCCGACACCAGATTGCCGATGTCGACGCGGCGATCGGACACCCGCCCGGAAATGGGCGCGCGCACCTGAGTGAACTCGACGTCCAGCGCGCGGCTGCGTTCGCGCGCCTGCGCGCCCGCCAACTCGGCCTGCGCCGCCTGCAGGCGCGATCGCAGCGCATCGACTTCGCTGCCCGACACTGCCTCGTCGCCGGTCAGGCGCTGGACGCGGGCATAGTCATTCTGCGCCAGCAGCAGCGCGCTGCGCGCCGATGCGACGCTTGCCCGCGCCTCGGCCAGCGCGGCGCGGAACGGCCGCTGGTCGATGGTGAAGAGCAATTGCCCCTGCCGCACATAATCGCCGTCGCGGAAATGGATGGCGGTCACCGCGCCCGACACGCGCGGGCGGATTTCCACCGTCTGGCTGGGGGCGAAGCGGCCGACATAATCATCCCATTGAGTGACGGCGCGCTGCAGCGGCGCGGCGATGCCGACCGTCGCGATCTGCGCCGCCTGGGCCTGCGCCTGCGGCTTGTCGACTAGTTTCCAGGCGCCGCCCAGCACCACGACCAGCGCGATGACGGCGATGCCGCCATGGCGACGGGACCATCGGCGGCGGGGACGGTGTGCGGGCGCGTCCTGCGCGCCGTCGGCGGTGACCTTGCTCATCTGGTTCATGCGAAACTCCGGCGTCCGCGGGCGTGGCGGCCCGCGCTGATGGTGGCGAGCAGCAGCTCGAGTTGGGCGGTGGAGAAGCCCGCCGCGCGAAAGGCGGCGAGCGCTGAAAGCGATACGGCATAGCCCCGGTGCCAGGCTTCGACGGCCAGGCGCCGCAACGCCTCCAGCCGCTCGCTGGCGAGCGTCAGGTTGGTCTCTTCGCCGAAGATCCAGCGCCGCAACCGCACGAAGCGGCCCGGTCCGTTCAGCGACCGCAGGCCGTCGGTGCGCGCCAGCGCGACGATCTGCCATTCCTGCGCGGTGAAGCCGGTTGCGATGGCCGGCGCGGGATCGGCCGGAGCGGGCGTGGCGGTGACGGCCGCCAGCGGGGCGGGGCCTGCCATGGGTTGAGTGAAGTCGAGGAAAGCCATGATCCGTGTTCCTTCCCTGTCTTGCGGCGCTGCCTCGCGCTGCCGGTGTTCGGCGGACGCGCGTCCTTACGCCCGGAACGACGCTGATGGCGTCCCGCGGCTTGCGCCCGAATTTTGCGCAGACCATCCCGGCTGGCCGCGCGGCTGCGCGTCAGGGAGAAGGGCTGTGATGATGGAAACGGCGTGCCTCGGTTGCCCGGATGCGCGCCATCAGTCCGCCGTCAGCGACAGCGGCAGGTAATGGAAATATCGTGCATGATTGACCTCCCCGGACATAGGTCCAGTTCCTTCTATACCGCTCGGTATATATTAACCGGACCTTGCTGGTCAAGAGCTATTCTGTACCGGCAGGTATTTTATTTCTCGCCCGCCGATTTCAAGGGGGAGGATGCTACGGAAGCGAAATAAAGTTCAGCGCCCCGGCCACATCGCCAGCGTGGTGTCGATCAGCGCCTCCAGCCGCTCGACCGGCACGCCCGCGCCCGCTTGCACCGCCATGCCCTGCATCACGGTCGACAGATAGCAGGCGATCGCCTGCGGCTCGATATGGTCGGGCAGGTCGCCTTCCGCCCGGGCGCGCTCGAACCGCTCGATCAGCGCCCGGTCGGACGACGCGCGGCGCGCGAATATCTCGTCGCGAATGCATTCGGAATGGGCCGTGCCGCCGACCGAGCTGATGACGCCCATGCATCCCTTGGGATCGGTGCTGTTGGTCTGGATCGCCAGCGATCCGCGCAGCAGCCGTTCGGCGACTTCGCGCGACGTCGGCGCGTCCAGCGCGGACCGCACATAACAGAGCTTGTCGCGCTCATAGAGGTCGAGCGCCTTGCGGAAGAGCGATTCCTTGTTGCCGAAACAGGCATAGAGGCTCGGCTTGGTGATGCCCATCGCTTCGGTCAGCTCGGCCAGCGACGCGCCTTCATAGCCGCGCCGCCAGAACACCTGCAGCGCAGCCGACAGGGCTTGGTCGGGATCGAACTCCCGGGGTCGGCCCCTCCCGCTCTGTGTCATCGTTTCCATACCGATCGGTATATAGGTAGCATCGCCCGAAAGTCCAGCATGGCGGCTTTCCCGCCTCGACCCGGCGCGCGCGCAAACCCCGTGCATATGTCGCTTTCGCTGTCGGCGTTCGGGGTGACGCGCCTCGCGGGAGGTGACAGGGCGGGCGGGGGGCAATAGCGTGTTTGCCCGAACCGAGGGGACAAAGGCGATGCGGGCAATGGACAGGATAGCGACCGGCGATCCGACGATCGGAGACGTGGCGGTGGCGGCGGGCGTGTCGATCCGCACGGTCTCGCGCGTCCTCAACGATTCCCCCAAGGTCAACGCCGCGACCCGCGACCGCGTCCGCGTCGCCATCGCGGCGCTGGACTTCCGACCCAGCCTGCGCGGCCGCGCCCTCGCCACGGGCCGCTCCTATCTGCTGGGCATCGTCCACAGCGATCGCAATGCGCTCGTGCTCGACAGCGTCCAGCGCGGCGTCGGGCGGGAAGCGACTCGACGCGGCTATGAAGTGGTCAGCCATTCGGTCGCGCTGGAACCGCGGATCGACCCGGTCGCAGACGTGCTGGCCTTTGCACGGCGCGCGCGGGTCGATGGCGTGATCCTGCTGCCGCCGGTCGCCGACCTTCCTGATCTCGCCCCCGCCCTGCGCGACGCTGGCGTGCCGGCGGTCGCGCTCTCCTCGGTGCCGATCGACGGCTATGGCGCCGTGATCCTGTCGCAGGAGCGCCGCGCGGCGGCCGACGTGGCGGCGCATCTGCTCGCGCTGGGGCATCGGCGCATCGCAATGGTCACCGGCCCTGCCAATACGCGCTCCGCCGCCGAGCGGCGCGCCGGCTTCATCGAAGGCCTGGCCAGCGGCGGCGTGACGCTGATGGCGGAGCGGGAGGGCGATTATGGCCTTGCCTCGGGCCTTTCCGCCGGACGCAGTCTGCTGGCGGCGGCCGATCGGCCCACCGCCATCTTCGCGGCGAACGACGTCATGGCCGCCGGCCTGCTCAAGGCGGCGCATGAACAGGGGATCGGCGTTCCGGATTATCTGTCGATCGTGGGGTTCGACGGCAGCCTGCTCGCCGACATGCTGATCCCGTCGCTGACCACGGTCGAGCGGCCCTTCGGCGCCATGGCCGAAGGCGCCGCGCGCCTGCTCGCCGACCTGATAGAAGCCAGGCCGCTGTCGCCGCTCGACATTCCGCCGCTCAGGCTGCGGATCGCCGAATCGACTCACTCCGTGTCTTAGGCGGGTGCCTTAGCGCGTAGGCTCCAGACGCAGCCGCGCGCCTTCGTTGATCATGTCCTCCAGCCGCGCCGCGCCATCGACATTGGCGCGGATCACTTGCCAGGGATCGACGCTCTGCGCGAAGCGCATGCCGCACAGGTCGCCGCGCGACCACATGATGCGCGCCTCCATGTCCAGATCCTTGGCCCGCAGCCGCACGGTGTTGCCGATGCGGAAGCCCAGCCGATGTTCCAGCAGGCAGCCGCCGGCCGATACGTCACCGACGATCACCTTGCGGCACTCCTCGCCCTCCATCAGGTCCGCCTCGAACGCGGTGACGAAGCGCGGATGCCGGCGCCTGTCGAAGCGCGCTGCCAGGTCCGTGATTGTCATTGTCCAGCACCTCCGAAAGTCGCCATGCGACATGTCTCAACAGGGACGAAGGACGTCGCTGACATCCCTCGATGGAAGAGTCCGATACTCGCACCCAATCCTTAACAACCGGTAACGCCTGAACGGCCGCGCGACGGACTGCCCGCGCCGCGCGCCGAAATTTTCCAGAGAAATGCCCGTGAATTTCGCCGCCGAAAGGAACCCATCCCTCGCTGGTCGCTTCTGTGGGTAAATCCCCGCCAGACACAAAGGAGAAACAGTAATGGGCAGCATGCGTCCCGTTGCAAGGCGATCGATCGCGGCGATCATTCTGGGCGCCCTGATCGGCCTCATCGGCCTGGTGCTGGCGGTCGGCGGCGTCTGGCTGCTGGTGGAGGGCGGATCGGCCTATTATCTGGTCGCCGGCGTGGCCATGATCGTCGCCGGCGTGCTGCTGGCGCGCGGGCGGATGACAGGCGCATGGCTGTACGGCGCCATCTTCCTGGGCACGCTGCTCTGGGCCTTGTGGGAAGTGGGGTTGAGCCCCTGGGCGCTCGTCCCGCGGCTGGTCGCGCCGCTGGTCCTGCTGATCGCGGTGATGCTGGTCATGCCCACCCTGACGCGCCGCCCGGGGCGCTGGAAGCTGGCGGGCCTCGGCGCCGTGGCGACGCTTCTGGTCGCGGGGATTTTCGGCTGGAGCATCGCTGGCAACTATATTCCGCCGGTGCGGGGCAGCCTGCCGGGCGAACGCTTCGCCATGGCGGATCCGTCGCTGGCGCAGGTGGGCGATGACTGGCCCGCTTATGGCGGCACCTACAGCGCGCGTCGCTATTCGCCGCTGGCGCAGATCACGCCAGCCAATGTCGGCCAGTTGAAGCGCGCCTGGACGATCCACACCGGCGACCTGCCCAGCTCCCCGGATGTGCGCGACACCTATGGCGCGGAAACCACGCCGCTCAAGGTCGGCGACACCCTCTATCTCTGCACGCCCAAGAGCATGGTGCTGGCGCTCGACCCCACCACCGGCAAGCAGAAATGGCGCTTCGACCCCGGCGTCAAGGATGACGCCATTCCCTATACCGCCGCCTGTCGCGGCGTCAGCTATTATGCCGTGCCGGGCGCGGCGGTGGACGCGCCCTGCGCGCAGCGGATCATCCTCGGCACGCTGGACGCGCGCATCATCGCGCTCGACGCGCGCACCGGGCGGCAGTGCCGCGACTTCGGCCGCAATGGCCAGGTGCGCATCACCGACGGCATGGGGCAGGTGCGGCCCGGCTATGTCTCGATCAACTCGCCGCCCACCATCGTGCGCGGCATCATCGTGACTGGGCATCAGGTGCTCGACGGGCAGGATCGCTGGGCCCCCTCGGGCGTGATCCAGGCCTATGACGCGGTCACGGGTGAGATGCGCTGGGCGTGGGACATGATGCACCCCGAACGCAGCGGCCCGCCGCCCGCCGGCCAGACCTATGCGCGCGGCACGCCCAATATGTGGACGATCGCGTCGGGCGACGAGCAGCTTGGCCTCGTCTACCTGCCGATGGGCAATGCCGCGGCCGATTATTACAGCAGCCTGCGGCGGCCACAGGAAAACCGCTATGCCACCTCGCTCGTCGCGATCGACGTCATGACGGGCAAGCCGCGCTGGACCTTCCAGGCGGTGGAAAAGGATGTGTGGGATTATGACTTCGGCGCGCAGGCGACGCTGGTCGACTTCCCGACGCCCAAGGGCGCGGTGCCCGCGATGGTCCTGCCCAGCAAGCAGGGTGACATCTATGTGCTCGACCGCCGCACCGGCCAGCCGCTGACCCCGATCGGCCGGATCAAGGCGCCGGGCGGGGGCGTCGAGCCGCAGGAGCGAGCCGCCACCCAGCGCGTCTCCCTCTATCACAACCTGCGCAAGCCCGACCTGACGGAGCGGGATATGTGGGGCATGTCGCCGATCGACCAGATGATCTGCCGCATCCAGTTCCGCAAGGCGAGCTACAAGGGCTTCTTCACCCCGCCCGAAGCCGATCGCCGCTCGATCGAATATCCCGGCTATAATGGCGGCACCGACTGGGGCGGCATCGCGCTCGACCCGGCGCGCGGGGTGATCGTCGCCAATTACAACGACATGCCCAACTATGTGCGGCTGGTGCCGCGCGCGGAAGCCAATGAACGCGGCTGGGCGCCCCGCGACCAGGCGCGCGGCAATATCGGCGGCGCGGAAGGGGCGGGCGATCCGCAGGCGCACACGCCCTATGCGATCGACGTCAATGCCGGCTGGCGGATGAAGTTCACCGGCATGCTGTGTAAGCAGCCGCCCTATGGCGGCATCCGCGCGATCGACCTGGCGACCGGGCGCACCCTGTGGGACCGGCCGTTCGGCACGGCGCGCACCAATGGGCCCTTCGGCATTCCATCGATGCTGCCGCTGACCATCGGCACGCCCAATAATGGCGGGGCGGTGGTGACCAAGAGCGGCCTCATCTTCATCGCCGCCGCGACCGACAATCTGATCCGCGCCATCGACCTGCGCACCGGCAAGACGCTGTGGACCGACACGCTGCCGGGCGGCGGGCAGGCGACGCCGATGACCTATAGCCAGAATGGCAAGCAATATCTGGTCATCATGGCGGGCGGCCATCACTTCATGGAAACGCCGGTCAGCGACCAGCTGGTCGCCTATGCGCTGCCTTGAGCGGTTGTTTCCCGCCCGCCGCTGCGCCACATAGGCGCAACGATGCGCGGGGGCTGGCCCGCTTTGCCGACAAGGAGACAGCATGACTGACCGGACCGTCCTCATCACTGGAGCCACCGCGGGCATTGGCGAAGCGGCGGCGCGCACCTTCGCCGCGGCGGGATGGCGGGTGATTGGCACGGGCCGGCGCGCCGACCGACTGGAGGCGCTGGCCGCCGACATCGGTCCGCAGATGCACGCGCTCGCCTTCGACATGCGCGACGGAGCGGCGATCGACGATGCGCTGGCTTCGCTGCCACCGGCGTTTCAGGCGATCGACCTGCTGATCAACAATGCCGGCCTGGCGCTCGGCACCGCGCCGGCGCATCAGGCGGATCTGGCGCAATGGCAGCAGATGATCGACACCAATATCAGCGGCCTCATCGCGATCACGCACAAGCTGCTGCCGCGCCTGGTCGAGCGGAAGGGGGCGATCATCAATTTAAGCTCGGTCGCCGCCACCTATCCCTATAGCGGCGGCAACGTCTATGGCGGGACCAAGGCGTTCGTGCAGCAATTCTCGCTCGGCCTGCGCTCCGACCTGCATGGGACGGGTGTGCGCGTCACCTCGATCGAGCCGGGCATGGTCGAAACCGAATTCACCCTGGTCCGCACCGGCAGCCAGGCGGCATCGGACGCGCTCTATGGCGACGCCCGGCCCATGACCGCGCAGGACATCGCCCAGACCCTGCTCTGGGTCGCGAGCCAGCCGCCGCATCTCAACATCAATCGCCTCGAACTGATGCCGGTCACGCAATCCTTCGCCGGCTTCCAGGTCGCGCGCGGCTGACGGCGGCAAGCGGGGGCAGGGGCAGGGGCAGGGGCAGGGGCAGGGCGCCTCAGCCCCACCCATCCGTCAGGCGCAAAGCCCTTCGGCTTCCTCGACCTGCAAAGGCTCCTGCTCCTTGGGCATCAGTTGCGGCCTGCCATGCGGCAGATGCGTGCCCGCGACGTGCAGTGCCTCGGCATAGAATTCCCACCATTGCACGCTCATCCGCCACGGCATCTGCCAGGCGTAGAAAAGCTGCGCCCAGGCATCCTCGGGGGGCTGGCTGTCGGTTTCCAAAATGGTCATGCGTCGCCTCCTTCTGAGTCGCCATCCTATCATGATCGGAAGGTTCGCGGGGCAGGGATGTTCCCGGCGACGCCAGATTAAGGGCGCGGCGCGGAGATCGTTGTAAACCTGAGCAGCTCTCCCTCCAAGGTGATCAGGGGTTCAGACATGCCATGTGGGAAATCCTGTGAGCCCCTGCCTCCCCCTTTCAAGAAGCAGGGGCTCTGCCGTCACCGCTGCGCGGTCATGGCATTCTGTATCTTCTCCATCACCTGATCGATCGAGAAGCTCGCCGCCTTCTGGGCCGGGGGGAAGTCGACGAGCGTCTGGAGGAAATCGCCGACGATCCCTTGGGCGGGCACGCACAGGAAGGAGTGATTGAGCACGAAATCCCAATAGGTGTTGGAGGTGATGTCCGCGCGTTCATAGGGGTCGGTGCGCAGGTTGAACATCTTGGGCACGCGCAGTTCGACGAAGGGTTCGGCCCATACCCCCATCGTGCCGTGCAGGCGCTGCTCCAGGAACACCAGCTTCCAGTTGTCGTAGCGCAACGCCACGACATCGCCGTCATCGTTGAAGTAGATGAAGCCGGGGCGCGGGCTTTCGTCGGCCTCGCCGGTCAGATAGGCGCTCAGGTCGTAGCCGTCGAGATGCGCCTTATAGCTGTGGCCATCCAGATCCATGCCCCGCTTGAGCGATTCCTTCACATCGCTCGCGCCAGCGAAGGACGCCAGCGTCGGGAACCAGTCGAGGTGGGAGACGATGCCATTGCATACCGTGCCCGCTTCGATCCGGCCGGGGAAGCGGACCAGCGCCGGAACGCGATAGGCGCCTTCCCAATTGGTGTTCTTCTCGCTGCGGAAGGGCGTGGTGCCGGCGTCGGGCCAGCTATTCTGGTGCGGGCCGTTGTCGGTCGAATACATGACGAAGGTGTCATCGGTCAGGCCCAGTTCGTCGATCAGGTCCAGCATTTCGCCGATGTTGAGATCATGATCGATCATCACGTCATGATATTCGGACTGCCAGCGCCCCGACTGGCCCAGGCTCGAATCCTTGGCATGGGTGCGGAAATGCATGTGGCTGGTGTTGAACCAGAGGAAGAAGGGTTCATCGGCTTCGGCCGCAGCCTTGATGAATGTCTTTGCGCCGGCCAGAAATTCCTCGTCGATGGTCTTCATCCGCTCCTTGGTGAGCGGCCCGGTATTCTCGATCTTCTGACCACCTTTGCCGTCCTTCCAGCAGTGCAGCACGCCACGCGGACCATAATTTTTCTGGAAGTCGGGGAAATCCTTCGCCGGCGGATAGTCGCGCAGTTCCGGCTCTTCCTCGGCATTGAGATGATAGAGGTTGCCGAAAAACTCGTCGAAGCCATGCATGGTCGGCAGATGCTCGTCGCGGTCGCCCAGGTGGTTCTTGCCGAACTGGCCGGTGCGGTATCCCTGATCCTTGAGCATGCGCGCCATGGTCGGAATTTCCGCCTTCATGCCCAATGCGGCGCCGGGCAAACCGACTTTGGTGAGGCCGGTGCGGATCCCCGCCTGGCCCGTGATGAAGGACGCGCGTCCGGCGGTGCAGCTCTGTTCGGCATAATAGTCGGTGAACATCACGCCTTCGTCGGCGAGACGATCGATATTGGGCGTCTTGTATCCCATCACGCCATGGGAATAGCAGCTAAGATTATGCTGCCCGATATCGTCGCCCCAGAGGATCAGGATATTTGGCTTCTTGTCAGCCATCGACAATTCCTCTTCTGCAAGGAGGAACGGGGCGCGCTCCTGTCCCTCGACTGCCGGATAAGGTGACGTGGCGACAGCGGTCGCGGGATGGGGAGTTTCCCCGGTTTGTCGAGGGACCGACCCGAGATGCCGGCGGGGTCTCACGCCTTCCTCGACCTTCGTCGGCGATCCATGGGCGCGCTGCAACAGGAAGGCTTTCATGCCCTCATGCGATCGATTGACGGCTGCCGGGTGGCATCCATGGGAATCGTCATGATGCTGGTCGGATAGCCGGTTCTGGACGCGTTCGCGCAGGCCCTATTCGGCGAGCACAGCGCGCAGCGTTGCTGTATAGATGATCGGACCGGGCCCCTAGGTCGGGATGATCCGGGGGGCGCCTGGCGCGACATTCCACCGCTCCGATGGTGAGGCTCAGGGCGTTGAGATATCGTTATTATTTCTGCCGATATAAACCGGCCATCGTTCGTTCAGGGGGCGGTATCGGGGGGCGGACAAACATATGAGTGGCGGACATCAGGACTGGCGGCGGGGCAAATCAGGGGCAATCCCTATGGGCATGATGCACCTGTCCGCTCATGGTGCCCGGATGGAATTCGCCACCTATTGCTGCCGCACGGGTCAGGAGGGGCAATGAGCAGTCCGGTTCGTCGGATAGTCCTTGCGGACGACCATGAAGCCATCCGGCTTGGGGTTCGATCCGTCCTGTCGACTCATCCCGACTGGCGCGTTGTCGGAGAGGCGTCCAATGGTCGTGACGCATTGGAACTCATCCGGGAAGTGCGGCCCGACATCGCCATCCTCGATTATTCCCTGCCGATGATGAACGGCCTTGAACTCACCCGTGCGATCAAGAAGGAACTGCCGCGGACCGAAATCCTGATCTTCACCATGCATGATCGCGAGGATGTGCTGGCGGAACTGTTGAAGGCTGGAGTCCGGGGCTACCTTCTGAAGTCCGACGCCAGCAAGCATCTTGTCGCGGCGGTGGAGGCCCTGTCCATTCGGCGCCCCTATTTTTCCGGGAATGTTTCCCAGACGCTGCTCGATCGCTTCATCGAGATGGCGGCCCGCGACGCGGCCGCGACAGCGCTGACGCCGCGCGAGCGGGAAATCGTGCAGTTGATCGCCGAAGGACGGCTGAACAAGGAGATAGCGGCAATATTGGGTCTGTCGATCAAGACGGTCGAAACGCACCGGGCGGCCGCCATGCACAAGCTCGACCTCAACAGCACCGCCGATCTGGTTCGCTACGCCGTTCGCAACAATATCATAGAGGCATAGCGCCCGTGTCGCCGCCCCCGCGCAGGCGGGCTGCGGCGCGTTCTGCGGGACAGCCGCCAAAAGGCTTGCGCACGATCGCCGATACTGATGTGCCCTGGTCGAACAGATTGATCCGGATGAAGCCGCCGATTTCGGCCATGCGTTCGGTCATGGCGCGCATGCCCACGCCCTGACCCGCTTCGATCGCTTCGCGCGCCTGACAGCCGATGCCGAAATCGCGCACGCGCAGGCACAGCCAGTCGCAGGTGCAATATAGCCGCATTTCGGCCCGGTCGGTGCCGCTATGCTTGAACATGTTCATCAGGGCTTCCTGCCCGATGCGCAGCATCGCCAGCTCCATTTCGGGTGGCAAGCCTTCATGATGTGCATTCGTTCTGAAGGAGATGGGAATGCCCGTGCGCGCCGACATGCCCAGGCTGAGCGCTTCCAGCGCTCCTGCAAGACCAAAGCGCTCCAGTTCCGGCGGATGCAGGATATAGGCGAGGCAGCGCAACTGGTTCTGCAAACGCGCGACCACGTCCCGCGCGTCTATCGGCGTTCCGAGCAGCGGATTATCCTGCGTTGAACCCAGCGCAAAATCCAGTTCTAGCAGCAGCTGCGCAGTCGTGTCATGCAGCTCTCGCGCGATCTGCTTCCTCTCGTCCTGCCGTGCGCGCAGGATGCGAAGGCTGATGGGGCTGTTGGCTCTATCCTCCGGACACTGGGCGCGTGCAATCATGGCGGATTGCCATATCGCAGCATCGAAAGCGTCCTGATTGACGGTGTACATCTTTCCCCCTTGGTCGATCACGACCTGAAAAAGCTGCGTCAGTCTAAAGCTGTAATATGTTTCTCATCCGTAATAGCTTGAATATAGTCTATTAGTTCCGAAATGGATATGACATTGGCCGTTAAATCAAAAGAAAATGAGAAAATAAATAGGCTAATCTTATTGCAGTGCACGACATTATCGCTTTACGCAGCGGAAACCGACATGACTGGTCGACGTATCGACGGGCTGCGCATGGCGCGCAGCGGGGCGATAACGGCGGCAATAATTTGGCGCGCAAAGGTGAGAGCCACCCTTAAGCACCTTCCGTGCGATTCGTATGTCAGGCATTGCAGGGTCAAAGCTTTGATCGAGCGAAACGCCGCGCGGGTTCTTGGGGGCGCAACAGGTCTTCATCGGCGAATCGGCATGGCGATCGGCGTAATAATCCGCCGTCCATTCCCAGACATTGCCGATCATGTCGAACAGCCCGAAGGCATTGGCCGGATAGGACCGCACGGGGGAGGTCCGCAAATATCCGTCCTCCATCGTATTCTCGATCGGAAACTCGCCTTGCCAGATATTGGCTTGCGGCACGCCCCCGGGCATCAGTTCATCGCCCCAGGCATATTCGGTTCGATCCTGCCCGCCCTGTGCGGCATATTCCCACTCGGCCTCCGTCGGCAATTCCTTGCCCGCCCACTGGGCATAAGCGAGCGCGTCTTCGAACGCTATATGCACAACGGGGTGGTCCTCCAGCCCGTCCAAGGACGAATCGGGGCCGAGCGGCTGGCGCCAATTGGCATCGCGCCGATAGTCCCACCATTGCGAAAAATCCCGCAGCGACACGCGGCGCGCAGGCTGCTGGAAGACCAGCGAGGCCGGCTGCAACAGTGCGGGGTCCGCGCCGGGATAGTCCGCGGGGTCGGGAGCGATCTCGGCACTGGTTACATGGCCTGTCGCCGCTACGAAGGCCGCGAAATCCCGGTTCGTAACGGGCGTTTCGTCGATCCAGAACGGATCGACGGTCACCGGATGCGCAGGTCTTTCCTCCGGATAATGGTCATTCGACCCCATCCAGAACATGCCGCCCTTCAGGTGGATCATCTTTCCGATGTCGGACTGCCGGTGGTGCTCCATCATCGATGCTCCTGATCGCCCGCCCTGTGCCAGCGCTGGTCAGGGGACTATACCGGTGTCGCCAGCGGAATCGACTTGGGGAAAACCCTGAGCCCCGCTGCGGATCAGAAGCGTATGCCGGCGCTGGCCAGGATGCGGGTGGACTCCGCGCCCAGCTGGATTTCCCCCTGGACTGTCAGGTGCCGGTTTACCTCAAGATTGAACCCGGCCGCGCCCGCCCAGGGGTGACTGGCGGCCATGTCGATCTCGTAACGCAGGTGAATGGCCTCGCCATCCTCGAACACCGGCCCGCTGGCCACGACTCCGCGCACCCGCGTCTTGAGGTCGAAATAGTTGGCGCCAGCATAAGGCGCGAAATACATGTCGTCATCCAGTTGGAAACGTGGCCCCCCGCGCAGCGCCAGATTCGTCGACCTGACATCGGAACGCTGCTTGGAAGACACGCTGATCGTCTTGGCGATGGTTCCCAGCACGAACCATCTCTCCGTGCCGTAAACCAGGATCGTTCCCAGGGTGACGGTGCTGTTGTTCACTTTCGTTTCGATGGGCAGGCGAATCGTGCCGCACGGCTTGGCGGGTCGGCAGATGGGGAAGGGCACGAGTTCATCCAGATCGACGTCCACGTCGATGCTGTTGGTGCCCTTCACCTTGCCGACGGACGCGAATATGTTGACGCCGGGAAAGAGCCACAGGTCGCCCTTGAGGCCCGTCATCCGCGTGTCGCTTTCCAGCCGATCGGTGGTGACCGCCGGAAGCGGCACCAGCGCTGCATCGGCATCCGGGTCGCGGCCCTTGCGCACCGCGACGGACAAGTCGCGGGAACGGAAGCGGACGTCATTCCATATGACCAGAGCCCCCAGGCCCCAAGGTTCGGGAATGCGATAGCCGCGGGCGATCGCGCGGCGCCCTCCCAGTGGAAACAGGCGATCGCGTCCTTCAGGATCAATCCCGGCTTGCTCGGCTGTTGCCGCCAGAGGGTCTTGCGCCGGCCCTTCGCCGCCGGGCGGCGCTGCTGTTCCTTGGTCGGATTGGTCGGGTGCAGCCAGCATCGGATCGTCCGGCGTGGCTTGCGCGCGCGCGTCGTGCGGCTGCATCAGCAGGCAAACGCCAATCGGGATGATCCACAGGCCGCGCTTCATGCCGCCAGCATGGCCCGGAGCCGCGGGGAGGCCCATAAGGATAACTCCGCAAGCCACGCCCTCATCAGCCCGAGTTGAGGGGGGCACAGCAGCGTCGCCCCCTAGGACAAGTCCCGATAGCGTACCCGTCAAGGCGCCCTAACCTGTCTGCCGGTCCGGATTGTCCGGACCCGGGAGACAGGCGAATGCGCCATTACCGACATGGGCTGACCTCTGCTGCGCTTGTGGTCGCTGGGCTGACATTCACGGGTTCGGCATGGGCGCAGGCGGCCTATCTGCCCGATGAACTGGATCACCAGTTGGATACGCTGGCGCCCGTCGACACGGTTGTCTCCACGCCAAGCGCGTCGAAGTCCAAGCCGGACCTTCTGATCGCGCCCTTGCCCGTCTCCAACCCGGCGCTGGGCACCGGTGCGGCGCTGGCGGGGGTGCTCTACTATAATCCCAACGGTTCCCCGACGCCCTGGGTCACCGGCGTGGCCGGCGGCTATACCAGCACGGATACATGGGGTGTCGGGCTGTTCCACCAGATGGCGCTCGATGATGATCGTTTCCACATCACGGCGCTGGCCGGTTATGGCGATGCGCGACTCAACTTCTACGGCATCGGGCCCAATGCGGGCGAGGCTGGCCTGTCGGTCAAGCTGCGGGACAAGGGGCTGATGGCCTATCTGGATGGCCAGGTCCGCATCTTCGACAAGGGCCTGCTATCCAACCTGCACTTCGGAGCGCGCGCCAGCTATTTGCGGCTGGAATCGTCGGTAAGCATCCCTACGCCCGATCGGCCCGATCTCGACCTTCCCGAAGTCGAACTGCGCAGCAAGATCGCGACCATCGGGCCGTCCTTCACCTTCGACACGCGCGATCACCCCTTCAATCCGCACAAGGGCGTGTTGGTGACCGGCACATGGATGTTCGGCGCCGATTTCCTCGGCAGCGACTTTGAACATAGCAAGCTGGAGATTTTGTCTACGGGCTATTTCCGGCTCGCCAAGAGCACGGTTCTGGCGGTGCGCAAGACCTTGTGCTCGGTGAAGGGCGACGCGCCCTTTTACGATCTCTGCATGTTCGGCAGGCATGCGGATTTGCGCGGCTATGAGGCGGGGCGCTATCGCGATGGGGCGACATGGGCCCTGCAGGCTGAACTGCGCCAGCGCGTGACCGATCATCTGGGCGTCGTGGGATTTGCAGGCGTTGGCGGCATCGCGCAGAGCAGCGGCGACATCTGGAAGCACAGCTATGTGCTGGGATCGGGCGGCGTGGGTCTGCGCTACCTTGCCTCCCCGGCCAATGACGTCAATCTGCGCCTCGATGTCGCGTGGGGCAAGGATGGAGCGGCGGTCTATTTCGGTATCGGCGAGGCTTTCTGAAGCCAGGGATGTACAGGCGTTCAGGATATGGCCCGGCCCCTATTCAGGTCCGCCCACGCGGTCGCAGGCATGTCCTGCGCAGCGCCGTTCGCCGTTATTATCCGGGCAGCCTACAGCTCCGGCCGAAAGCGCGAGGATGCCGGGATGGACGCGCCTTACGTGCCGCCGAAAAGGGTCAGGCCAAAGAGGATGTTGAGGGCAGCCATGCAACCGACGATGAGCAGGCCGATGGCGACTATCAGGCTGACGGACACCGGATACCGGCTTGTTCCATGTATCAGGCCGGATGTGGACATTTCTGCCCTGCGCGCGCGCAGTTCGAGGGCGAACTGGATATGCCGCCAGATGCCGCCGACCAGGATCAGCATGCCCAGCAGGATCAACAACAAGCTGAAATTGCGCGGCGCGTTGCCGCCGTTCAGTACGTTCGATTTCGCCAGGCTCTCGAAGGTCTGATAGATGGTGAAGCCGAAGCCGATCATCGACAGGGATGTTCGCACTTCGGCCATCAGCGTACGGTCGGCCGCCATGCGGGTCCGCTGGACCGCCATGCCGGTGCGCTGGCGCCCCTGTTCGGTGCGATGCTTGGACAGGTCGGTTCGGAATTCGGAAAGGTCCGTTCGGAACTCGGACAGGTCCGTCCGATGTTCCGACAAGCCGGTTCGCCGGTTCGATAGGGTCGTGCGATAATGGGAATAGATCGTCGAAGCATGCGATTCGTCCTCCGCACCGATTACCGGAATGTCCGGAACGGTTTCTGGCTGCACGCGCGTGGGACGCGGCGGGGTAGTTTGGGGCGTATCCATGCTTGCTCCGGCATTACCATGATCGGAAGCTGGAAAGTGCCGCCCGTGCTGGTCCCCGGCAATCGGGGGGGAACCCCGACAAGACCGGAAAATAGCCCCGATACGGCATGGCCACCGCCCCCTGCTGCCGAACCCCGACGCATTTGCGGGCAAGTACCGATAGGCGCGCTGTCGGTCCTTCAGGATGATGGGCTTCTCAAAGTCGGGATCGGGATCCTTGCATGGCGCGCTCTATGGCCTTCGTCTTTGCTGCCGCTGCTTTCATTGCGGCAGCGCCGGTTCATGCGCAGGACGAGCCCGTGGAGCCGATCGACGGGGCGCCGAGCCAAGGGCTTGCCGATCAGCTTGCCAATCCGGTCGCGAACCTGATCTCGGTGCCGATCCAGTTCAACTATGATTGTTGCTATGGCCCCGCCGACGGGGACCGGATGACGGTCAATATCCAGCCCGTCATCCCGATTTCCGTGGCGCAGAACTGGAATCTCATCACGCGCACCATCCTGCCGATCGTCAGCCAGGAGGAAACGGTCCGCGGCGAAGGCGGCGCGAGCGGGTTGGGCGATACGGTGCAGAGCTTCTTCCTCTCGCCCAAAAAGGCCAGCAACGGCTTCGTCTGGGGGGTGGGCCCGGTCTTTTTGTGGCCGACGGGCGCATCGGCTTTCTCGGCCAAGAAATTCGGCGCTGGGCCGACGGCAGTGGCGCTGAAGCAGGGCGGCGGCATCACGGTCGGGCTGCTGGCCAACCACATCTGGTCCTTCGCCGACGCCGGAGACTATCATCGCGCCGGGGTGAGCAGCAGCTTCATCCAGCCCTTCGTGACCAAGACGCTGCCGGACTCCACTGCCTTTGGCCTCAATGTCGAGAGCAGCTATGACTGGAAGGCCAAGAACTGGGTCGTGCCGATCAACGCCTCGGTCAGCCATGTCTTCGCCTTCGGCGAGCAGCCGGTCAGCCTGGCCGTGGGTGCGCGCTACTATGCCGAACGACCCGAAGACGGCCCCAACTGGGGTGTCCGGTTCGTGATGACATTCCTGTTCCCCAAATAGGAAAGCAGTTTGATCTCAGGAGGAGAATAGACGCCGACTTGCCCTCATGCGACCCTTTAGCGCGGCGGTCACTCCTTCGCCGCCGACGCTGCCCCGGCGGGCGCGGGAAACCAGCGTCCGCCGGGGTTTAATTGTGTGAAACGTCGGGCGATCGGCTCGATGGTGACTGGAAGCCCGACGCCGCAATAATCGTCCGGCCCAGGCAAATCGGTCCTGGCAGTACCTATGCCATTTCTCGATCAGGACGTTGATCATGCAAAAGCCTACACGCCCGATATTCCTCATAGCGCCAGTGACATCATGGACCTGTTGGGATGGATGATGCTCAACTCCGCAAGTTCGAAGATGATACGGGCTATTTCGAAGGGCAGAGGTTCGATACGGAATTCTACGCGCTCGACGAGGGTTTGACAGTCATTCGGAAAAATGTGGGCGAGGAGAACTGCCGGGCATTCATGGCGCTGTCCGACAGGATGCTAGCGCATTTCGAAGCCGACCCGAATAATGAAACCGACGATGCCATGGAGGGACGCGACTGCATCATCGAAATGGAGGATATTCTGAGAGCGAGCTCTCGACGTAAGTCACGCTGATTTTCGAGCCTTTCGCCGTCTGAATAATTCGGTAGCACGCCAAGGTCTTGGAGAGAAAACCGGCTGGAATGCCAGGGCTCCTTGTCATTTGGCCATTCTCTGGGGCGTGGGTAACACCAGAAAAGGCCGGAAGACACTTGTAGAGAAATGGCGGAGCGGGAGGGATTCGAACTTAGGTTGCAAGTCATTATAACTGCTTCGCTACGATCCGCCTTAAGGCACTGTGTGCCACGAAAAGTACCAACGCTATCTTTTCCTTACTCAAAATACCGGCACTTTTGCCTGCGTCTGGCGGACAGATATATAATCGACCTACGACGTAGGGCAAGTTTTTGGGATGACCCATCGAATTGTGTTGCCAGCTCAATGTGGATCTGGATTTTGGCTTAGGTGCCTAGGCCGCCAGCGCCCGGTTCCGTGTACACCAGCTGCAGTCCACCGCGGGTATGTTTGTTGATTGCCGCTGAGAAGTGACCCGGGGAGGCCGGTAATTTCCACTGAGAAGTGACCCATGTTTGAACATGTCCCTGGCTTTGGCGAGCGGGGGACCATGGAGTGTTGGACATGGCATTATTGAGCGTCCTCCGGCGCTGGCATTACCGCGATCATCTGTCGATCCGGGAGATAGCCAAGCGCACCGGTCTATCCCGCAACACCGTCCGTAAGTATCTGCGATCGGACAAAGTCGAGCCGCAGTTCAAGGTACCGGAGCGGCCAAGCAAGCTGGATCCGTTTGTCGAGCGGCTGACGGTCTGGCTCAGGCGAGAGATGGGCCGGTCGCGCAAGCAAAAGCGCACGATCAAGCAACTCCATGCCGATCTGGTGAGCCTGGGCTTTGACGGCTCCTATGGGCGCGTTGCGGCCTTTGCCCGAGGCTGGCGTGATGATTATCGCCGCCAGCAGCAGATGAGCGGCAAGGGCACGTTCGTGCCGCTGTCGTTCGCGCCGGGTGAGGCGTTCCAGTTTGACTGGAGCGAAGACTGGGCGATTATCGATGGCGTGCGCACCAAGCTGCAGGTGGCACACTTCAAGCTCAGCTACAGCCGTGCCTTCTTCGTACGAGCCTATCTCCTCCAGACCCACGAGATGCTGTTCGACGCCCATAATCATGCGTTCCGCGTGCTGGGCGGGGTGCCGCGGCGCGGCATCTACGACAACATGCGCACCGCGGTCGACAAGGTCGGGCGCGGCAAAGACCGGACCGTCTTTCTGACCATGGTCAGCCATTATCTGTTCGAGGCCGAGTTCTGTAACCCGGCAGCCGGATGGGAGAAGGGCCAGGTCGAGAAGAACGTCCAGGATGCGCGTCACCGGCTATGGCAGCCTGTCCCGCAGACTGAGACTCTCGATGCTCTCAACCTGTGGCTGGAAGAGCGCTGCAGGATTTTATGGCAGGATATCCCGCACGGGATCGAGCCGGGCTCTGTCGCTGATGCCTGGGCTGAGGAGGTGGCAAGCCTGATGCCGATGGGCAGGCCGTTCGACGGCTTTGTCGAGTATGGCAAGCGGGTCTCGCCGACCTGCCTCGTCCATCTGGAGCGCAACCGCTACAGTGTGCCGGCATCCTTCGCCAACCGTCCTGTCAGCGTGCGGCTCTACCCGGACCGCTTCCTCGTGGTCGCGGAAGGCCAGATCCTATGTGAGCATCAACGGATCATCGATCGATCCCACGACAAGCCAGGGCGCACCATCTATGACTGGCGCCACTATCTGGCGGTGGTTCAGCGCAAGCCTGGAGCCCTGCGCAACGGCGCACCGTTCCTTGAACTGCCCGAGCCCTTCCTGCGGTTGCAGCGGCATCTGTTGCGGTCCTCTGGCGGCGACAGGGAGATGGTCGAGATCCTGGCACTGGTGCTGCACCATGACGAGCAGGTCGTGCTGATGGCGGTCACCATGGCGCTGGAGGCTGGTGTGCCGACCAAGACACATATCCTCAACCTGCTGCACCGGCTGATCGACGGCAAGCCACTGACAACGCCGCCGATCACTGCCCCACAGGCGCTGAGACTGGTCAGCGAGCCTCTTGCCAATGTGGAACGCTATGCGCTGCGCGGGGAGAACCGCCATGCGTCATGATCCCGCCAGCGGCGCCATCATCGTCATGCTGCGCAGCCTCAAGATGCACGGCATGGCGCAGGCCGTCACCGATCTCATGGAACAGGGCGCGCCAGCGTTCGATGCAGCCATCCCGATCCTGTCTCAGCTCCTGAAAGCGGAGACCGCCGAACGAGAGGTGTGATCGGTATCCTATCAGCTGAAGATCGCGCGGTTCCCGGCCTATCGCGATTTGGCGGGCTTTGGCTTTGTCAGCAGCGAGATCAACGAGGCGCTGGTTCGCCAGCTTCATCGCTGCGAGTTTATCGACGTGGCCGACAATATCGTGCTGGTCGGCGGACCTGGAACCGGCAAGACCCACATCGCCACCGCGCTCGGCGTCCAGGCCATCCAACATCATCGCAAACGGGTGCGGTTCTTCTCGACGGTCGAGCTGGTCAACGCGCTCGAACAGGAGAAGGCTCAAGGCAAAGCAGGTCAGATCGCCGGCAGGTTGGCCCACGCCGATCTGGTGATCCTCGACGAGCTTGGCTACCTGCCGTTCAGCGCCTCAGGCGGTGCGCTGTTGTTCCACCTGCTCAGCAAACTCTACGAGCGCACCAGCGTCATCATCACCACCAACCTCAGTTTCAGCGAATGGGCCACCGTGTTTGGAGACGCCAAGATGACCACCGCGCTGCTCGATCGGCTCACCCATCACTGCCACATCCTCGAGACCGGCAATGACAGCTTCCGGTTCAAGAACAGCTCGGCTCAGCGGCCCAAAACCAGGAAGGAGAAGACCCTATCTTGACCCACCCCTGACATCCGAAACATAATCGCAAGGTGGATCACTTCTCGATGAAAACCCCGGGTCACTTCTCAGCAGCAATCAACACCGGCGGCTAGGAGGCTGCCGGCGGCTCGGCTGCATCTCGAGCGCGGTTCTCGATCAATACGGCTTTGAGTGCGGCCGCCGATGAGGATCATGCTTGTTCAGCTACTCGGCTCACCTTTCACATGCCCGGCTTTCGCAGCTTTAGACTGTAGCGTTCATTGGCGATTTCGGATCGCCGCTTATGGGCTGAAGCTACCAAACACTTGGTCGCCATACAGCCCTCGATTTTCGAGCCTCGGGAGCCGACCGTCTTGTATCCGGCGGCTGGCGACCAATCCGCTGGCGGCGATCAGCGTGCCGGGATCCACGTCGCAGGGCTTCGCGTGGATCGATCTGCGCGCCGACTGGGGCAACGGTATGGACAGTCGGTTCAGCGTGGCCGCATTGGTTAGCAACCTCGCGGACAAGGAAAATATTGTCGGCGGCAACAGCCAGTTGCCGACGCAGTTCGGCACGGTGCCCTATCTATACGGCGAAACGTGTATGTCCGGCGTGCCGAACTGCGTATCGATTTCTGATTTGTCGCGCGCGGCTCGCGCGCTCGAGCCGCCGCGTCAGCAACGGTCCTGCGCGTCACCGCTTCGGCTTGATATCCGATGTTTCGATGTCCCACGTGGTCGGCGTCGCACCTTCGTCACGCAGCTGATACTTTAGCACCCGTCCGGAAGTGTTCACTGGCAGTTCGTCGCGGAATTCGATGTAGCGCGGTACTGCGTAATAGGGGACGCGGTCGACCATCCAGCGGCACAGTTCCTCCTCGGTCACGCTCTGGCCAGGCTTCAGCCGGGCTGTGACCTTGAGGTCGTCCTCGCCGACATCGGACGGGACGGCATGCACGGCGACCTGCTCGATTGCGGGATGCGCCAGCACCGTCGTCTCCATTTCGAAGCTCGAGATGTTCTCGCCGCGTCGACGCAAGTAATCCTTCTTGCGATCGACGAAATAGAAGAAGCCTGCTTCGTCGAACTTGCCGATATCGCCCGTGTGGAACCACAGGTTGCCCATTACCTTAAGCGTATCCTCCGGGCGGCGCCAATAGCCCGCGAACATGACGTCGGGAACCAAAGGCCGGCATACCACTTCGCCGGCGGTGCCGACCGGCAGCTCGTTGTCGTCGTCATCGAAGATGCGGACGTCGAACTCCGGCGCGCGCTTGCCCGACGATCCGGGCCGATAGTCGCCATCGGGCGGGGCCGACGTCATCAGCGCCTCAGTCAGGCCATAGGCGTGCGAGCCGACATTCTTCGCGCCGAAGCGCGTGCGCCAGATTTCCTTGAGTTCCTCGGGGAAGGGGTTGCCCTTGACGGTATGGACCTGCCCGTAGCAGCGCTTCATCGCATCGTTGTCGTCGGCACGCGCAAGTAGCGTGCCGAGCGAGCCCAGGATCGACACGACCGTCGCGCCCGACTTCTCGACGGCCGGCCAGAAGCCCGAGACGGAAAAGCGCGGCGCGATCGAAATCGTCGCGCCGACCAGGATGGTCGAGACTACGCCGGTGCAGATCGCGTTCAGGTGGAACAGCGGAAGCGGCGTCCAGTAGATGTCGTTCCGGGTGAACGGCGCCGAGCGGGTGAGCAACCGCGCGACGTGGCACATTTGATTGCCGCTGATCATGCAGCCCTTTGACGGCCCGGTGGTGCCTGAGGTGTAGATGAGCGCATTGACCGCCGCAGGATCCGGCAAATCCACGAATCCTCGTTCGTCCTCGCCGCGATGCCGGTCGAGCGGCTCGACGCGGAACGCATGGCTTTCGGCAGGTGCATCGAACGTGCCTCGCACGAGCAACAGGCGCAGGTGAGTCAGTTCGTCCGCTATCTGCAGCACTCGGGGCAGATATTGCGCTTCGCACACGACGATCTTTGCCGAGGTGTCTTCGATCTGGTGTCGCAGGAACTGGCCAACAAGCGCCGTGTTCAAGGGCGCGCTGATCGCCGAAATCTTGTTGAGCGCCAGCCACACCGCCACGGCATCGATATTGTTATCCAGCAGCGACACCACCGGCTCGCCCGACTTGACTCCCAGGTCGGCAAAGACGTGGCCAAGGCGGTTGGTGATGCGATCGAACGTCACGTACGAATATTCGTCACCTGAAAAATCGAGGAAGATTCGCTCGGGAAACTGCTCGACGGCTCGCCGCAGGGCGGCAACGGGCGTATCGCGTGGGCCGGGATGCCATTGAGGGCTGGAGGTCGTGTCCGTCATTTTTGTCCATTCACGCTTGGGAAAGCAGCCTATGATCGCTCCGCTCCCCCGAAAATTGCAATTGCTGCCGAAGGTGCGAATCATCGGCCAGTGAAGTTCGGCGGTCGCTTTGCCTTGAATGCGGCGGCGGCTTCGCGACGATCCTCAGTGGACATAAGCAGCACGAAGAGATCCTTTTCGAGCCGCAGGCCGTCGGCGAGCGACATGTCAAGCCCGCCCTTTGCCGCTTCCTTGGCATAGGCGCTGGCGCCGGCCGGCCGGCCAGCGATCTTGGCGGCCAGGGCATAGGCCTCGTCGCGCAGGGTCTCGCCGGAGCTTGCCACGCGGGAAACGAGCCCAATCCGGTGCGCTTCCTGCGCATCGAGCCGATCTCCGGTCAGCAGCAGGTCGAGCGCGCGGCCAAGGCCGACGATGCGCGGCAGGCGCTGAGTGCCGCCGCCGCCCGGGATCAGTCCGAGGCCAGTCTCGGGTAAGCCGAACACTGCGTCGGGCGCTGCGATGCGAATATCGCATGCCATCGCAATCTCAAGCCCGCCGCCTAGGCAATAGCCATGAATGGCCGCGATGATCGGCTTGCTGATCTGGTCGAAGGCGTCGATCCAGCCGGGCAGCAGATTGCGGCGAAGGTCCAGGAGCGAATCCGATGCATGCTGATCCTTGATGTCCGCGCCCGCGCAAAACCCTCGCGCACCGGCCCCGCTGATTATGATGACCGCAATATTGGGATCCCCATCGAGTTCACGCAGCGCGTTGCCGACGCTCGTTCGCAGCGCGTTGTTGATCGCATTGATCTGCCCCGGACGGTCGAGGACGACATGGCCGATCTTGTCCTTTCGCCCGACCGAAACCACTCGTTCGTCCACATTGTCCGCCATTGGTCGCTCCCCCGGATTCGCTGGGCGTCGGGCGGAGGTAACCCGCCCTGAAGCAGCGCGCACTCAGATTCTGCCTACAGAATGACGTTCTATATCGAGCAGACACTCGGCGCAAGTTCCACGCGAACCACGACGCAGATTCTGCCGTGCAGCCGCCGTCGATGTCTAGGCCGAAAACTCATAAAAAGGCTTGAGGGTTGACCGTTTGCGTGATTCAGGAGCCTCCAGATTTTGAGGGTTTGATGGCACGGCGGCGGTATGAACTGACAGATCGGGAATGGGCCATCATCGAGCCGTTGTTGCCCAACAAGCCGCGTGGCGTGGCGCGGGTGGATGACCGACGAGTGCTGAACGGGATCATGTGGCGTTTCCGGTCCGGCGCGACATGGGCGGAAATTCCCGAGCGCTATGGCCCGTCGACGACCTGCTACAACCGGTTCGTGCGCTGGCGCAAAGCCGGGGTGTGGGACCGGCTTCTGGCTGAGGTTTCCGCCGGATATAATAGCGAACTGGTGATGATCGATTCCACCTGTATGCGCGTCCACCAAAATGGTGCGACGGGCAAAAAGGGGGAAGCTATGATCGTGGCATGGGACGTTCCCGGGGCGGCCTCACCAGCAAACTCCACGCTCTTGTCGATGCTGACGGGCGCCCTGTCAGCCTGAGACTGACAGGCGGGCAGATTCACGATGCCTGCGAGGCGGAGGCGCTGATCGAAGCCATTCCCGAGGGCGCAACCCTGCTGGGCGACAAGGGGTATGACAGCAACGCCATCCGTGAAGCCGCTGCGGCCAGGAACGTCTGGGCCAATATTCCCAATCGATCCAACCGCAAGCAGCGCTTCGCCTTCTCGCCATGGCTCTACAAGCAGCGCAATCTTGTCGAGCGCTTCTTCAACCGCATCAAGCAGTTCCGCGGCATCGCCACCCGCTACGATAAGGACCCCGCCAACTTCCTCGCCGCCATCAAACTCATCTGCGTTCGCCTCTGGTGCAACGCGTAATGAGTCTACGCGCTAGTCCCGCTCCAACGCAATCGGACGCCCAGTCAACCCCTTTGGCGACGCAGCGGCGTGAGCTGGAACGACGTGAATCGCCACTGCCCGCCTTCCTTTCGCAAGACCTGGGTCGCAAAGGCGTCGATCGTGACCAGTCCGCGATCGGGGAAGTGGACGTGGTTGATTATGGGACCGGTTATCACTGCCATGTCGCCATAGACGCGCACGTGCAGGTTACCGCGCTCCGGGGCGCGGGGCATGTGTGTGACGGATTCGATATAGCTCGCCTTGTCGCCGACTGATCCATCGCCGAAGACATGGACATAATCTTCCGCCAGCCAATCGCTCAGTTGCGTCATGTCGCCTGCCGCGATCGCCGCACAGCGTTGACGTTCCGCGTCGCGGATACTGTCTGCATCAATGTCCATACGTCACGCAACCGGCCAGTGTGAAAAATCGATGACGCGTCGGCCCAGCACCGCGCCGGAGCGGGCGTCCGACAGTGCCTGTGCGAACTGGCCTGCGGGATACAGCTTGATCGCGGGGGCAGGAAGGTGGCCCGCGCGATATAGGTCGAACAGCGCCGCCATATTCGCCGCGGCCTTATCGGGCTCGATGAGGTTGAACTGCCGGAAGTCGACACCGACCAGCGCGATGCCCTTCACCAGCGCAAGGTTAGCGCGGATGCTCGCGATCGCCCCGCTGGCAAAGCCGATCACAAGATGCCGTCCGCCCCATTCGAGCGAGCGGAACGCCGCTTCGGTGAGCTCGCCGCCGACCGTGTCGACCACGACGTTCAGTGGGCGATCGCCCAGTGCGGCCTTAAGGCGGTCGCGCCAGCCATCGACCGCGCTCGCGATCGCCGCATCGGCCCCGGCCGCCAACGCGACCGTATGCTTTTCCTCGGTCGACGCGCACGCGATCACATGCGCGCCTAGCGCCTTGGCGATCTGAACCGCGGAATAGCCGACTCCGCCTGCGGCGCCGAGCACAAGAACCGTTTCGCCCGCGCGCAGATTCGCCCGTTGGACGAGCGCATGATAGGCGGTGCCGTTGCTCGCCCGAAAGATCGCCGCCTCGGCGAAACTCATCGAATCCGGTATGCGGAACACCACGCTGCTGCTTGCGACGGTTTTTTCGCCATAGGCGCCGCTGACTTGTGAGCCGCAGACCCGGTCGCCGGGCTTGAGGCTTGGCACGTCGGCACCGATGCCCTCAATCACGCCGCCGAATTCAGCGCCAGGGATGTAAGGGAGAGTCGGCCTGATTTGATATTCGCCCGATGAGACCAGCGCATCGACGAAGTTGGCAGCGGCGGCGTGGACACGAACGCAGATCTCATGCGGCGCGAGCTCAGGCTCGGGCACCTCCTCGATGCGGAAGCTGTCGGGGCTGCCGAATTCACGTACGATGACCGCCCGCATCCTTTGTTCTTTCTACAGAATACAGCACTAATAATAGAATAATAGAATAATCAATCCATCGTGCGCAAGCCATCTCCCATCGCGGGAATGGCAGCCCGAGTTTCAGCTAGGAGAGTGGCTTTGGTTAGGATCGAAGGAGCATCCGCATTCGTGACCGGTGCTGCCGGCGGCATCGGACTCGGCATCAGCACGGCGCTTATCAAGGCGGGCGCTCACGTCGTGATGGGCGATCGCGATGAGGCAGCGGTCATCCAAGCAGCGGAGCGCCTGGGCGAACGCGCGACCGGCATTGCGTTGGACGTCGCCGATCGTGCCGCCTGGATCGAGGCGAGGCGCGTCGCGGAGGCTTGGGGCGGACCGGTCGACATACTAGTGAACAATGCCGGGATCGGTCCCGACCTACGAACCTTGGTCGAGATGACGCCGGATACCTTCGACCTGCTGGTGCGCATCAAGCTGAACGGCAGCCTGAACGGCGTGCAATGCTTCGCCCCCGGCATGCAGGCGCGTGGCCGCGGCCATATCGTCAACACGGCGTCGATGGCTGCCGTGACGGCGACGGCTAGGCTTGGTGCCTATACGACTGCGATGTTCGGCCTGCTCGGTTTCAGCGAGGTGCTTCGCGAGGAGCTCGCGCCCTACGGCGTGGGCGTTTCGGTGCTGTGTCCCGGACGCGTCGCGTCGCGACTGGCGGAGACGACGCGCGAGGCGGTGGCGGTAAGACCGCCGAGCAAAGCGTCGCTCCAACGGGTTCCGCTGCCCGTCTCACCCTCGCAAGTGGTGCTCGAGCCGCAGGAAGTGGGGAAGATGGTCATCGACGCCATTCGATCGGGCGCGCATTATATCTTCACTCACGGCGAATATCGCCCGGCGGTCGAGCGCCGCATGCATGCCGTACTGGACGCGTTTCCGATCGCCGATCTTGCCGATTGAAGCGGCGAGTCGCTCAGGAACCCAGGATCATCGCCTCGAGCGTGGTGAGGAGCGACTCCATCGTCCCTTCTGCGGTCCAAAAATGACGATGTTCGACGCGGTGATCGAGCGCGCTTTCGCGAGCGGCCATGATCGCGCGAAGCGAGATCGTCATGAACACCAGCCGCCGGCGGAGTTCCTCTGGCGGGACTGACGCCGCGAGCGTGCGAATATGCCGCAGGCAACGCTGATAACCGTCGTTCCACTGGCCCGACAATTCTGCTTCGAGCCGATCGCGGTCCTGTAGATTGAGCCCGGCGATGAAGCGGATGTAGCTGTCTTCCTCGCCCGGCTTTTCGCCCAAGTCGGTTGCTGGCCAGACCAGTATTTTCAGGACCTGACGCAGGCTGACGGGCCCGCCCTCTGCCTCGATACGGTCGAGCTGCCGATTACGACGCTCGTCGATGATCCGCGCGCCGTCCACGATCAGTTCGCGGACGAGCATATCCTTCGTCCGAAAATAATAATGCAGCGAACCGCCATTCTTCTGGCCTGTCGCCGCGACGATCTCACGCGTGGTGACGCCGTAGATGCCCCGCAATGCGAACAGGCGTCGAGCCGCGAGCTTGATCGCTTCTCGCGTTAAATCGCCACGAAGGCTTGACGGAGCTGACATGCAGTTGCATTAGGGCATTTGCTTTAACCAATCAACCTAGGTCGCATGCACGAATTCGATTTTGCGGGAAAGTCGATCCTGGTCGTGGGCGGGTCCAGCGGGATCGGCAACGGGATCGCCCATGCCTTCAGAGCGCGCGGGGCCGAGGTCTGCGTCACCGGAACGCGCGCCGCTGCGTCGAACTATGATGGCGTGGAAGGGTCGGACCTCGCCGGCCTTGCCTATCGCCAGCTCGATCTTGCCGACCCGACTGCCCTGGACGGCTTTGCGCCGGACCTCGAAGTTCTCGACGTGCTGATCGCGTGCCAGGGCGCAGTGCGCTACGGCCGCGAGGAGTTTCAGGTCGATGCCTTCCGCGAGGTCGTCGAAATCAATCTGACGAGCGTGATGGCCTGCGCGACGCGGTTCCGCTCGTTGCTCGCGGCGAGCGGCGGATCGTTGATCGCGATCAGCTCGATCGCGGCCCATGCCGCTCGTCGCGGCAATCCGGCCTATGCGTCTTCCAAGGCCGGCACCGTGGCACTGGTCCGCACGCTGGGCGCGGCGTGGGCGGCCGACGGCATCCGCGTGAATGGCATCGCCCCTGGCCTCGTACCGTCCAAGCTGACGACGATCACGACCGGCAATGAGGAGCGCTTGCGCCGTACGCTGCAAGGTATTCCGATCGGCCGGCTTGGAACGCCCGACGATATGGCGGGCGCGGCGCTGTTCCTCGCCTCCCCCCTCGCTGCCTACATCGTCGGCCAAACCATCGCGGTCGATGGCGGCAAGAGCCTCTAAGCGGAGTTGAGAACATGGCATGGGACTTCGAGACCGATCCGGCGTTCCAACTGGAGCTCGACTGGATCGATCGCTTCACGCGCGAGGAGATCGAGCCGCTCGATCACCTTCTGGGCAATCATTACGACCTCAAGGATCCGCGGTTCATCCGATTCGTGAGGCCGTTGCAGCGCCAGGTACGTGAGCGCGGGCTATGGGCGTGCCATCTCGGTCCCGAACTCGGCGGTCAAGGCTATGGGCAGGTCAAGCTCGCACTGATGAACGAAATCATCGGGCGCACCCGGTTTGGCCCGATCGTGTTCGGTGCGCAGGCGCCAGACAGCGGCAATGCCGAGATCCTGGCGCGTTACGGCACCCTCGCGCAGCGCGAACGCTATCTCCAGCCGCTGCTCGACAACGAAATCGTATCCTGTTTCTGCCTGACCGAACCGCATGGCGGCGCCGATCCGGTGATGATCCGCACCACCGCCACGACCGATGCGGTGGGCTGGCGACTGGCTGGCGAGAAGTGGTTCGCGACCAATGCGCGCTATGCCGATTTCCTGATCATCATGGCGGTCACTGATCCGGACGCACCGCCACACAAGCGCGCGTCGATGTTCCTCGTGCCGCGCGATACGCCGGGGATCGAGATCGTCCGTAACGTAGGGTACGGCCAGACCGAGGCGACGCACGCCTATCTGCGCCTCACCGACGTGCGCGTGCCTGCCGACGCGATGCTGGGCGGGCGCGGCGACGGGTTCGTGGTGGCGCAGACCCGGCTCGGTGGCGGGCGCATCCACCATGCGATGCGCACCATCGCCAAGGCACGCGAAGCGTTCGATCGGATGTGCGAGCGCGCGCTGTCCCGCACCACCAAGGGCGAGCGGCTGGCCGACAAGCAGATGGTGCAGGAAAAGATCGCCGACAGCTGGGTGGAGTTCGAGCAGTTCCGGCTGCTCGTGCTGCGGACGGCGTGGAAGATCGACAAGCTGCAGGATTACAAGCAGGTCCGCAAGGACATTGCCGCGGTGAAGTTCGCGACGCCCAAGCTGCTGCATGACATCGCCGGGCGTGCGCTGCACCTGCACGGCTCGCTCGGGCTGTCGGACGAGATGCCGTTCATGCATTGGGTCACCGAATCCTATTTTCTCGCGCTAGCCGACGGGCCGACCGAAGTGCACAAGGTCACCGTCGCGAAGCAGGTGCTGCGCGACTATAGGCCGAGCGAGGACCTGTTCCCGGCCTATCATCTGCCGCGCGTGCGGGCGGCTGCGCTCGACCGCTATGGCGCTGATCTGGATGAACTGGAGCCGGCAAGCTGATGGCGATCGACCGTGCCTTTGGCAGTGAGTTGATCGAGTTCGACGCCCTGACTGCGTGGATGACGGACCATGGGCTCGGTCGAGGGCCGATCACCGACATCACGCCGCTGACCGGCGGGTCGCAGAACATCATCGTGCGTTTCGAACGCGATGGGGAACGCTATGTCGTGCGCCGGCCCCCGTCGCATCCAACCGCGAACGGCAATGAGACGATGCGCCGCGAGGCGCGCGTGCTCGCCGCGCTTGCCAAGAGCGATGTGCCGCACCCGCGCCTGATCGCGGCGTGCGGCGACGAAGCGGTGATCGGCGCGGCGTTCTATCTGATGGCGCCGGTCGAGGGCTTTAACGCTGCGGTCGGTCTGCCGCCGCTCCATGCCGCGGACCCCGTCATCCGCCATGCGATGGGCTTGGCGATGGTCGATGCGATCGCACGGCTGGGGCGGGTCGATTGGCGCGCCGCCGGGCTGGATGGGTTCGGCAATCCCGACGGATTTCTCGAACGGCAGGTCTCGCGATGGAGCTGGCAGCTTGCGGGCTATGCCGAGCATGACGGCTGGACAGGCGCGGCCGATCTCCCGGATGTGGCGAGCATCGCAAATTGGCTGGAGGCCAATCGACCGACCGCGTTCACGCCCGGCATCATGCATGGCGACTATCACCTCAAGAACGTCATGTTCACGCCCGACGGGCCAGCGGTTGCCGCCGTTATCGACTGGGAATTGGCGACAATCGGCGATCCGCTGCTTGACTTGGGCTGGCTGCTCGCGACGTGGCGGGATCAGGGTGCGCCCGCGTCGGAGGCTCAGATTGTGGTCGAGCCGTGGGACGGCTTTCCGACGCCGCAGGAGTTGATCGATCGCTATGCGCAGGTGAGCGGACGCGATGTCTCGCACGCCGGCTGGTATGCGGTGCTGGCCTGTTACAAGCTCGCGATCCTGCTTGAGGGAAGTTACGCGCGCGCCTGTGCGGGCAAGGCGCCATCGGAGATCGGCGCACGAATGCACGCAAGCGCAATCCGCTTGCTCAACAAGGCTGCACGGATCGCCGAAGAATAGTGGGAGAGGGACGATGTCGGTCGAAGGCAAGCGCGTGATCGTGACGGGCGGGGCGAGCGGCATCGGTGCTGCTGCAGTCCACGCCTTCGCTGCCGCCGGCGCGGCCGTCGCCGCGGTCGACCTGTCCGAGGACGGCGCGGCGGTCGCCCGATGCGCGAGCGATGCCGGCCCCGGGCGCGCACACTTCTTTCGCGCGAGCGTCGCCGACCGCGCGGCGCTGACGGCTGCGGTGGACGAGGCGGTGGCGACGCTGGGCGGCATCGATGGTCTGATTCACGCCGCCGGCGTGCAGCAGTACAAACCCGCAGAGGAATTGACGGACGCGGATTGGGATCATGTCGTCGGAACCAACGCGCGCGGCACGATGATCGCCAACCAGGCAGTGTTTGGCTATATGAAGGCCGCTGGCGGGGGCCGGATCGTCAATTTCGCATCGGCCGCCGGGATCGCGGGGTTGCGCGGGTGCGCGCATTATTCGGCGTCGAAGGGGGCAGTGTTGTCTTGGACGCGCGTGATCGCTCAGGAATGGGCGCAGCATGGCATCACCGCCAACGCCGTCGCGCCGGCTATGTGGACCGAGATGTATCAGCGGACGCGCGACCGGCTCTCGCCCGAACAGCTGGCGGAGCACGACGCCGGCATGGCGCGCGCGCTGCCGCTCGGCGGCCGTCTCGGTGACCCGACGTACGACATGGCGCCCGTGCTGCTCTTCCTGATGAGCGACGGCGCCCGCTTCATCAACGGGCAGACCATCCCCGTAGACGGTGGCATGGTGATGGTCCGCTGACGCAATAACGGCGCGCCGCCAGCTTGTGCCCAGCATGGCACGACGGTGCAAGATCAGCGGCGCCTCCGATCGACCGCGCGGTCAGTCACGCACGATCAGCACGCTCCCGCCGAGCGGGCCTCCGCCCGCTGCCGCCACGGCGACGTCGTGCTTCTCGATCTGCCGATCTCCGGCGCGTCCCCACAATTGCAAGCATGCCTCGTGCATGTAGCCCAGCCCATGCGTACGCCCGCCCGATAGCTGCCCGCCGTTCGTGTTCAGCGGCAATATCCCGTCCAGCGCAATGCGCGTCCCGCCTTCGACGAACGCGCCGCCCTCACCGCGTCCGCAGAACCCCAGCCCCTCCAGCCACATCAGGGTGAGGATGGAGAAGCCGTCATAAAGCTGCGCCATATGCACGTTCTCAGGTTTGTAGTCGGTGCGGCTCCACATCATCCGCGCCACGTCCCGCGTCACCATTTCGGTAAGCGAGATCTGGTCCCAGGACCAAGGTTGCTTGAGCGCTGATCCCACCGCCTCGATGCGCAGCGGCTGGTTGCGCAGATCGCGCGCCACATCGCCGCGCGATACCACCAGCGCGGTCGAAGCGTCGCAATGCACATCGCAGTCCAGCAGCCGAAGCGGCGTGGAGATGATGCGCGATCCCATGTAATCGTCGATGGTGATCGGATCGCGAAAAATCGCCTTGGGATTGCGCGCCGCATTCCGCCGCAGCGTGACCGGAATCCAGCCGAGCTGTTCCGATGTGGTGCCATATTCATGGAAATGGCGCTGCGCGTACATCGCGATCAGATTGATCGCCGATCGTACGTTGAACGGGGTGTACCATTGCCAGAAGAAGCTGCTGTCGCGCCCCGCCGTCTTGTTCGCCAGCGAGGCGGCGTTGCGATCGACCAGCCGGGCGCTCGATTCGGTGATGGTGCGGAAGACGAGGATGTTGCGGCACAGGCCGGCGCCGATCGCCATCGCGGCGTTTATTATCCCGGTCAGCGGACCCGGCCCCTCATAGCCGCCGCTCATCCAGTTCGTCTCGATGCCGAGGACCGACTTGAGCGCCAGCGGCCCGACCGGCGAGAAGCTGGACCCGTTGTCGGTATCGCCCGGCCAGCACACCACGCCATCGATGTCGGCCACAGTCAAACCGGCATCGGCGATCGCCAGGAGCGCCGCGTCCACCGTGAGCTGCATGCCCGATCTGGCGGAGGGTCGAGCGACTTCGGACTGGCCGATGCCGGTCACCGCGGCGTTGAACGGTCCCATCGTCATGATTGCGCCTCCGGCCTGAACAGCGGTATCCAGACATCCTCCTGCGCAAGGAAGTGGACCGCCACCTTCATGCCGACATGCACGGCATCGACGGGACAATCCGTCACATTGCTGACGAAGCGCAGGCCGGGCTGCTCGACCAGCTCGACGATGGCGACCACATAGGGATCAGGCAGCGCCGTATCCCAAATCTGCCGGTTCACCGTGAAGCTGTAGACGCTTGCCTTGCCCGAAACAGGTCGCGGTTCAACCGATCGGCTGCAGCAACGCGAGCAGACCGGCGCGGGCGGATGGAACCAGCGGTCACAATGGCCGCAATGATGGATCATGAGCCGCCCCTGCTCACCGCCTTGCCAAAAAGCGCGATTGTCTGGCGTCAGCGCTGGCAGCTTGCGGCTCATCCTAGCCCTCCTGTGGTTCCTTGTGATGCATGGACATAGCCATAGACTTCGCCGCAAGCCAATCCAACGAGTAAATCCGACAAGAGAATGAATATCTGTTGTCAGATTGATTTGCGTGCCATGTCTGGTAAAGTCGATCGCCAAACAAAAATTGGGGGGGGGGGGAGGGCGATGCCGGTTTTTCAAGCGCCGAGGTTCGTCCCAGCCAGCTTGACGATCATAACTTTAGCAAGTGTCGCCGGCGCGCAGGATGGCCCGCCGCTGCCGCCTGCAACTACCGAGCTATCGCCGTCGGCGGTAGTTCTGGCCGGCGACGAAATCTTGGTGACCGCGTGCCGCCGTGACGAGACCTCGCTCGCGGTGCCGGTTGCGGTCACGGCGGTGCGCGTCGCGCAACGCGAGCGGCAGAACATCACTGGCCTTGCTGACCTTTCCAAGGTGTTGCCGGGGCTGAAGGTCGGCGAAGTCTTCGGCGGCGTCGGTGGGACGATCATCCTGCGCAGCGTGGGCACGACTGCCGGATCGAACCCCTCGCTTGAGCAGACTGTTTCGACCAACATCGATGGTGTCCGGCTGAGCTGCGGCAACGCGCTCTATAAGTCGAGCTACAATCCGCGCCCAGAACGTGCGCCGGGGGCGCAGTGTCGCAACGTATGGGTCCTCGACGGAAGCATCCACCTGTTTCGGGAAAACAGGATGTGAGACGTCGCCGTCATCAGCCGCAACCTTATCAACCAGTATCGTTTCGACGTCGCGTCCGACGCCGGGCCGATGGGCATCGGCGTACGATCCGGAACGATGGTGGCCGGCGGGTTCGCCGACCTCAACGGCAACGTCAATCAGGGCCGCGAAATACTGTTGCAGGTAACCGTGCGTCCGGCGGCGTCGCCGGTGGAGTCCCCGCGTCTAATGGCCTAATCGACGTCCACGCGCATGTTGCGGTGCCTGCCTATCTCGCCCTGCTGGCGCAAGTCGGCGTGCGGCCGAGCGGCTATTCCGGATCGAGCCGCACGCCGACGAGCGGCAGGGCAGGGGACGACCGCGCGGCGGCGATCGCGGCGCGCATTGCGATGATGGATCGCGCCGGCGTGTCGAAGCAGATCCTCTTGGCGTCGCTCGCCTCATATCTGGCCGCCGAGACGAAGGCGGTTCCGCCGGCACGCCTGCTGAACGAACGACTTGTCGAGCTGGCCGCAGCGACGCCGCACCCTCTGGCCGCGCTGGCGTGCCTACCGCTACCGCATGTCGATGCCGCGCGGGCAGAATTGCGACACGGGATGGACCGACTGGGTTTGGTCGGCATCACGATGCAGACCAGCTGCTTTGGTATTTCGATCGCCGACGAGAAGTTCGCGCCGCTCTTCGCGGAGATGAACCGCCGCCGTGCGACGCTGTTCATTCACCCTGCCATCAATCGCCTGCGCTCGCCGTTTGCCACCGATTGGCGCATCGACACGACGCTCGGGCCGCTGCTCGAAGACATCACGATCGCGGTGCAGCTGATCGCCGCCAATATCCCGATGCGCTATCCCGCCGTCAGGATCGTCATACCGCATCTTGGCAGTGGCTTTGCGACCATGCTCGACCGGCGCGACAATCGGCTGCCGTTGGCAATCCTCAAGCTGGCGGGACGTCCCTGCGAAATGGCGCGGCGCTTCTGGTATGACAGTGTCGCACATGGATCGCTAACCGGGTTCGACACGGCCATTGCCGCTTTCGGCGCGGATCGGATCGTTCCCGGCAGCGACTTTCCCGTGCTGTTGTCGTCCGAGTCCAATGATCGAACGATTAACTATGTCCGCAAAGCGCGTCACGCGGGAGCGGCGCGCCAGATCCTGCATCATTCGGCGCGCGCGCTGTTCGCCGGTGCGTTGGCTTGATGACCGGCGCCTTTCACTTATGTCTTGGTCACGGGGTGCGCGTCGTAGACGCGTATCGCTAAGGAGAAGCAGATGAGACTGGTTTCGTACGAACATGTCGGCAAGGTCCGCACCGGGGCTTTCATCGATGACGATCGCAGCATCCTAGATTTTCTCGCCGCACATGACGCCACGGCATCGGACGAAATTCCGGTCGCGCTTGGCGACATGCTCGCCCTGATCGAGGGCGGCGACGAAGCGCTAGCCCGCGCTCGCGAGCTGGTTGCCGCACGCCCTGCGTCGGCGATTGTTGAAGCGAGCGAGGTGAAGCTGCGCGCGCCGCTTCAGCCGCCGCCGCAGATCCGCGACTGTTCCTGTTTCGAGCTGCACCTGCGCAACTGCTATGATGTCGCCCGGCGTTTCAAGGTGCGCAACGAACCCGACCCTGAATCGGCCTATCTTGCCGCAGATCGCAGCGACGAGGATCGCGTGATCGGCACCTTCCTCAAGCAGCCGATCTATTACAAGGGCAATCGCTTCTCTGTCGTGGGGTCAGGCACCGACGTGGTCTGGCCGAGCTACAGCAAGGTGCTGGATTTCGAGCTTGAGCTCGCCTGCTATATCGGCCGGCGGACCAAGGACGCGGCCGCGGCGGATGCCGCGCAGTCGATCTTCGGCTATTCGATCTACAACGACTTTTCCGCCCGCGATGCGCAGCTGCGCGAATCCGGCGGCGGGCTGGGGCCGGCCAAGGGCAAGGACTTCGATACTGGTAATGTGCTGGGGCCGTGCCTGGTGACGGCCGACGAGATCCCTGATCCTCAGTCGCTGACGATGATAGCGAGCGTCAATGGCGAGGAATGGGGTCGCGGCAGCACCCGCGATATGCACTGGACCTTCCCGCAGGTAATTGCGCACATCTCCCAGTCCGAAACTCTGTATCCCGGGGAAATACTAGGGTCCGGGACAGTCGGCACCGGTTGCGGGATGGAGCAGTTGCGCTACCTCAAGCCCGGCGACGTCGTCGAGCTCGAAATCGAGCGGATCGGCGTTCTGCGCAACCGCGTGGTGCAACCGTGAGGGTCTGACCGGCAGCTCGCCGGCCGGCGCATCAGCCGAGTCGTTCGATGATGGTCGCCGTGCCGATGCCGCCGTTGCAGCAGATTGCCTGAAGACCATAGCGCCCGCCGCGGCGCTCAAGCTCATGGAGCAGGGTCGTCATCAAGCGCGCGCCCGTGGCGCCAAGCGGATGGCCGAGCGCGATTGCACCGCCGTTCACATTGAGGCGATCGTGCCCGACACCGAGCTCGCGCATCCACGCGATCGGAACGCAGGCGAACGCCTCGTTGACCTCGAAGATGTCAATGTCGTCGATTGACAGGCCAGTGCGGGCCAGGATGCGCCGTGTCGCCTCGATGGGGCCAGTGAGCGTCAACTCCGGATCGGAACCGACCGCCACGGTTGCAACGATGCGCGCACGTGGCGTGACGCCGTGGCGCTGTGTCGCCGCTTCGGACATCATCAGAAGCGCGCTGGCCCCGTCGCAAATCTGCGAGGCATTGCCCGCGGTGATGCGCCCCCCGTAGGGCCGGAAACTGGTCTTAAGCGTGCCCAGTTTCTCGCGGCTCGTATCGCGGCGAATGGTTTCGTCATGCGTGAGCGGCGGCGGCGCTTCGCCCTCCGCGTCACGCTCGCGAAGGTCGGCGACCGGCACGGCCGCGGTCTCGGCATCGAAATCGCCGCGGTCCGCCGCCGCCGCCGCGCGGCCGTGGCTTTCGATCGCATATTCATCGCAATCGTCGCGAGTCAGCCCGTAGAGATCGCAGATGCGTTCGGCCGCCTCGCCCTGATTGACGATGTCGAAGCGGTCCTCGACCATCCAGCCTAAGGCTTCGCCATGGATCGTCCGATTGCTGCCCATCGGGACGCGGCTCATCGACTCGGCGCCGCCGGCTACGATGACATCGGCCGATCCGGCGGCGATCAACCCGGCCGCGATGTGCACCGCGGCTTCGCCCGACCCGCATTTGCGATCGATCGTCATGCCCGGGATGCCATAGGGCCAGCCGGCACCGAGCAGCGCGGTGCGCGCGATATTCGCGGATTGTTCGCCGATCTGCGTAACGCATCCGAAGATCACGTCCTCGACCGTCTCCGGCGCGAGTTTCGCGCGTCGAGCAAGCGATGTCAGGATGTGCGCGCCGAGGTGATCGGCTCGCACGCTCGACAGCTGGCCGCGAAACCGGCCGATCGGCGTGCGCGCCGCCGCGACGATATAGGCGGCGGTCACAGCACGCCGCCCTTCAGCCCGGAATTGGGCACCTTCTGCCCGTCGCGATATTCATACACGCCCGCACCCGTCTTGCGGCCGTGGCGGCCGGCGGCGACCATCTTGATGATAAGCGGGCAGGGTCGGAATTTCTCGCCGAGCGTCTGATGCAGATAGCGCAGCACCGCGAGCCGCGTGTCCCAGCCGGTCGCGTCGCCCAACTCGAGCGGGCCGAGCGGGTGATTGAAGCCCAGGCGATGCGCGGTGTCGATATCCTCCGCCGTGGCGGTGCCCTCCATCAGCATGTACATCGCTTCGTTCCCCAGCATCGCCGACATGCGACTGGTGGTGAGCCCCGGCGCTTCGTTGACGAGAATTGACGTCTTGCCGATCGAATCCGAATAGTCGCGGGTCTGAGCCACTGTCTCGTCGCTGGTCGCCAGCCCGCGAACGATCTCGACCAGCTTCATCTTGTGGACCGGATTGAAGAAATGCATGCCGATGACGCGACTCGGATCCTTCGACGCCGTTGCGATCTCGGTCACGCTTAGCGCCGAGGTGTTTGTCGCGACCACGGCATTGGGGGCGAGCACCGCTTCGGCGGCGGTGATGACTGCCTGCTTGACCGCAAGCTGTTCGGACACCGTTTCAACGAGCAACGCCGCGCCGCGCGCGCCTTCGGCAAGGTCGGTAGAGATGGACAGGCGCCCCTTGGCCGCGACCGCAGCGTCAGCGTCGACCTTGCCCAACCGCACGCCATCGTCCAGGATCGTTCCGATCGACGCTTGTGAGCGGCTCAACGCCTCCGCGTTCAGATCGACCAGCGCTGTGCTGTAGCCGGCTGCCGCGAATGCGTGGGCGATGCCAGTGCCCATCAGCCCGGCACCTGCGACGACAACTTTACGTTCGACGGTCATTTTCGCCCCAACCTCTCAATGCAGCTGCCAGCATTGCCGCCCGGACAGGCCGGCTGTCAATTCCTGATGTAAAATAATATGCTGAGGTCAGAATGAAAATTAATTGCTAGGCGGCGCACTTTCAGTGGATGTCAATCTGCCGCTATTACTAGAGACGGGCACACGCGTGGACAGAGCGCGCCAGCCGGTCGCGCGAACAGGATTGGAAAACGATATGAGCAATATCATTGTCACGGGCGCGTTTGGTAGCCTAGGTCGAGCCGTAATCGCGGAGCTCGGCGCGCGCAATTACGGAATTGCCGCGATCGATCTTGCGCCTGCGCCTGACGATGTGCCTGATGTGATGGCGTTGAGCGGCGTTGATCTGACCGATGCCCACTCGGTCGTCGCTGCGTTCGACGCGGTGGCGCGGCAACTCGGCTCGATCGATGGGCTGGTTAACGTGGCGGGCGGCTTTGTATGGCAACTGGTCGCCGGCGCCGGGATCGCGCATTGGGAGGTAATGCAGCGCATCAACCTGCACACCGCCGTTCTCGCTTCGCAGGCCGTACTGAAACATATGCAGACTGGCGCAATCGTGAACGTCGGGGCGGCGGGCGCGGTCAACCCGGCGGCTGGCATGGGTGCCTATGCCGCCGCAAAAGCGGGGGTGATGGCGCTCACAGAGAGTCTGGCGGAGGAATTGAAGCCCCATGTGCGGGTAAACGCGGTGTTGCCAACCATTCTGGACACTCCGGCTAATCGGAACGACATGCCTGAAGCGGATCACGCCTCATGGGTGCAGCCCGCGGCAGCGGCGAAAGTGATCGCCTACTTGCTTTCCGACGATGCCGCTGCTGTGACGGGTGCGGGAATCCGCCTGTCGCTACCTGGATAAAAGGTGCACCTACCACCTCCAACTGCGGTCAATCAAGAGGCGGTGCTGCGCCTAGTTGCTGCAGAAACGGCAGGAAGTCCATCATCGCCAACCTTCGGTGATGCGCCCCTCCTCGAAACGGTAGATGTCGCAACACGGGAATGTGACGTGCCGCCCCGTCGCGGAGATGACCTGGAAAGCGCCGCTATGGGCGCCGGATAGCGTGAAGCGGCCAAGACCTTGTCGCCCTCGCTGACGAGATGGTCGATTCGCACCGACAGGTCGGTGATTCCGCCGGCGCGTGAGTGCAGGGTTCGTTTAAACTTGTCCAAGCCGGGCTCGGGTCCCGGGTAGAACGCGTCGTTGTGATGCACATAACCGGGCGTGTAGATGTCTTCGAGCACGGTGTTGCCGGTGTGGACCTCGGTCAGCAAGCCAAACGCAACCGCCTTGTTCGCCTTGATCCGGTCGGTCATCCTGTTCCTCAATCCTTGATGCGGCCGGTAATCTTTGCGTGCGGACCCGCCTTCTGCGCCTCCCATGCCTCCGTGATGCGCGGCAGATCATATTGCAGATGATCGACCGAGATATCGTGCTGCCGCGTAAGCTCAAGAATGCGGCGCCAGATCTGTTCGCGATCGTTTGGCGGGCGCTGGCCAGTGCCGATGACCGTGAGCGTGCGGAACAGCAGGTCGCCGGCGGTGATGTTGATCATGGCGCCAGCCCCCGTACCGACGGTGGCGATCCGCGCGCCGAAGCGCGTCGCCTTCAGAGCTGCGACCAACGGTGCGCCGCAGACAAGGTCGAGGACGACATCATAGCCATCGCCACCGTGGTCTTTCAACGCTGCGACGTCGTCCGCCGTGCCCATCGTCACGGTGGCGTCGACCAGCCCGCGCTCGCTCAGTCTGGCGAGCGCCGGCGCCGAGCGCGACGCGCCGACTACGCGGCCGGCCCCCAAAATGCGCGCGAACTGAAGCGCGAGCTGACCAAGCGTACCGGTGGCGCCGAGCACGAGCACGCTCTCGCCCGGCTGAATAGCCGTGGCTTCAAGCGGAACCAATGCGCCCGTTCCCGCAATCGCCATGGTGATCGCTGTTTTGTCGTCGATGTCGTCGGGAACGTCCCAAACCTCGGCTTCCGGCACGATCGTGCGCTCCGCCCAGCCGCCCCATGGCGCGATCGAGCGTTCGCCGAAATAGACGCGCCGGCCATCTTCCGCCCGACCGACGCCCTCGCCGCGCAGCACGCACGGATATTCCACCGCCATGCGGTAGGCACCCAGCACGTCCCAGCCACCTAAGCCGGCAGTCTCTACATCGATGGTCACGCAGCCGTCGCGCGGCGCGGGGTCTCGAAATTCGCCGGAGATGGGGGCTACCCCAGATCCTGAAATGACTGCCGCCTTCATGCCACTCTCCTGTGTTGATCAGCCGTCAGCCCACCATCAGAACAGATTACGAGACGGGAATGGCTCGGTGAACGTGCCTGCTCATATTGCGCACGCCGCGCGCCATCAATCTAAAATAGGAATTTATTTCTGAATAAAGAATGCTAAGGAAGCCCCCGCGGCAGTGTCGCCGTTTCACGTCGAGTCCTTATGTCAAATCGAACGCCGCTCAGCCTTAGGATACCCGAGCCTCCGGCACGCCCCGGCGATGCGGCTGATTTCTCGCATATCCTTATCCCTTCCGCTGGCGAGACACGCCGGCCCGACATCGCGGCAAGCGAGGCGGAGATGCGTGATCTACCGTTCGGCCTAGTTCGCGTGCTTGACGAGGCGGGGCAGGCGGTTGGCCCTTGGAACCCGCGTCTTGAGGCGGACACGTTGCGCGAAGGGCTGCGCGCGATGTTGCTGACGCGCGCATTCGACGAGCGCCTGTTCCGCTCGCATCGGCAGGGGAAGACCAGCTTTTACATGAAGTCGACCGGCGAAGAGGCGATTGGGGTCGCGCAGTCGATGATGCTCGGGCGTGAGGACATGTGTTTCCCCACCTACCGGGTGATGGGGTGGCTGCATGCGCGCGGCTATCCGCTGATCGACATGGTCAATCAGATCTTTTCGAACGCGAACGATCCGCTCAAGGGCCGGCAATTGCCGATCCTGTTCTCCGCCCGCGACTATGGCTTTTACACCTTGTCCGGCAATGTCGGCAGCCGTTTCGGTCATGCCGTCGGTTGGGCCATGGCATCGGCGTACCGCGGTGACGACAAGATCGCGCTGGCCTATATCGGTGAAGGGACCACGGCAGAAGGCGATTTTCACGAGGCCCTGACCTTCGCCGCCGTCTATCGAGCGCCAGCGGTCCTGTGCGTCACGAACAATCAATGGGCGATCTCCAGCTATTCCGGCATCGCCGGCGGCGAGGAGACGACCTTCGCGGCGAAGGCGATCGCCTATGGGCTGCCCGGACTGCGTGTTGACGGCAATGACTTCCTTGCGGTTTGGGCGGCCACCGAATGGGCGGCAGAGCGCGCGCGCAGCAATCTGGGCACCACGCTGATCGAACTGTTCACCTATCGTGCAAGCGGTCATTCGACGAGCGACGATCCCACCAAATACCGCCCTGCGGACGAGGCGGCACATTGGCCGCTCGGCGATCCCGTGGAACGGCTGAAGGGACATATGATCGCACTCGGTGAGTGGGACGAGGCGCGGCATGCCGCGTTGATCGAGACGCTCGACACGCAGGTCCGCGAAGCCGTCAAGACTGGCGAGGCAGTTGGGACGCTCGGCAAGTCGAAGCCGAGCGTCGCGGAGATGTTCGAGGGGGTGTTCAAGGAGCCCGACTGGCGCGTCGTCGAACAGCGCCGGGAGCTGGGGATCTGACATGCCCGCGATGAATATGATCCAAGCGCTGAATCATGCGCTCGACGTCATGCTGGCACGTGATCCAGATGTGCTGATCTTCGGCGAGGACACGGGCTATTTCGGCGGCGTCTTCCGCGTAACCGACGGGTTGCAGGCGAAGCACGGCTTGAAGCGCTGCTTCGACGCACCGATCTCCGAAGGGGGCATCATCGCCACCGCGATCGGCATGGGCGCATATGGATTGCGTCCGGTGGCCGAGATCCAGTTCGCCGACTATATACTGCCGGCCTTCGATCAACTCGTGTCGGAGGCCGCGCGGCTGCGCTATCGCTCGGCGGGCGAGTTCTGGGCACCGATCACAGTGCGCTCGCCCTATGGTGGCGGGATTTTCGGCGGCCAGACGCACAGCCAATCACCCGAGGCGATTTTCGCGCACATCACCGGCCTCAAGACGGTCATCCCATCTAACCCCTATGATGCCAAAGGCCTGCTGATCGCGGCGATTGAGGACGATGATCCGGTCGTATTCCTCGAGCCGAAGCGGCTCTACAACGGACCCTTCGATGGCCGGCACGATCAGGCGCTGAAGACCTGGGCCGGCGATCCGCGTGCGGAAGTGCCGGAGGAACATTACACCGTGCCGCTCGGCAAAGCCGCGATCGAGCGGGAGGGCGCGGACGCGACCGTGCTGGCCTATGGCACGATGGTGCATGTCGCGGCGGCCGGCATCGCGGAAAGCGGGGTGGATGCCGAACTCATCGATCTGCGCTCGATCGTGCCGCTCGACATCGAGACGATCGTCGCGTCGGTTCGCAAGACCGGGCGTTGCGTAATCCTGCACGAAGCGTCGCGCTTCGGTGGCTTTGGCGGAGAACTCGCGGCGCTGGTGCAGGAACGCTGCTTCTATCATCTCAAGAGCCCCATCGAACGCGTCGCCGGTTGGGACACGCCTTATCCTCACGCGTTCGAGTGGGACTATTTCCCCGGACCGGCTCGCCTTGCCAAGGCGCTGGCCCGCTGCATGGAGCGCTGAGCCTTGGGATGCTATCTCTTCCGCTTGCCCGATGTCGGCGAAGGCGTCGCAGAGGCCGAAGTCGTGAGGTGGCACGTCAAGCCGGGCGATCCGATCAAGGAGGATCAGAGCCTCGTCGATGTGATGACCGACAAAGCGACGGTCGACATGACGTCACCCGTCGATGGCGTTGTCACCGCGATTCACGGCGACATCGGCACGATGATGCCGGTCGGCGGTGTGCTGGTGGAGATCGAGGTCGAGGGCGAGGGCAATGCCGCTTCCGATGCTGTCGTCGCAGTGCCGGCCCCTTCGCCCGAACCGGCGCCGGCGGCGAGCGATCCGCTGCCACTCCCGGCGCCAGTCGAGCCGATCGCTCCGGCACCGATCCCGGCCAACTCGCCCGTGGCCTCGCAATGGCGCAAGGCGGACGAAGCGCCGCTGGCCGCCCCTGCCACGCGTCAGCGCGCCTATGCCCTCGGCATTCCGCTCCAGTTCGTGCCCGGTACAGGGCCAGGCGGCCGCGTCACGCCCGAAGACCTCGATGCCTTCGTCGCTGCGGGCAGCACTACGCCGGCGGTCAGCTCTCGCCAATCGCCGCAGCAGGCGGTGAGCGAGACCAAGATCATCGGTCTTCGGCGCAAGATCGCCGAGAAGATGCAGGACGCCAAGCGGCGGATCCCGCACATTACCTATGTCGAGGAATGCGACGTCACCGAGCTGGAAGCGCTGCGTGCGGATCTCAATGCGCATCGTAGCGGCCACCAGCCCAAGCTGACGTTGCTGCCGTTCATGATGCGCGCGCTCGTTCGAGCGCTAGCCGACTTTCCGCAGGTTAATGCGCGCTATGATGACGATGCCGGCGTGTTGCACACGCATGCGGCCGTCCATGTCGGCATCGCTACGCAGACACCGGGTGGGCTGATGGTGCCGGTGGTGCGCAATGCGGAGGCGCTCGACCTGTGGGACAGCGCGCGCGAGGTCGCCCGAGTGAGCACCGCAGCGCGCAACGGGACCGCGATGCGGGAGGATCTGTCGGGATCGACGATCACAATCACCAGCCTGGGGCCGCTCGGCGGGATCACGACCACGCCGGTCATCAACCATCCCGAAGTCGCGATCATCGGTCCGAACAAGATTGCCGAGCGGCCGGTCGTGCAAGGCGGGCTCGTGTCGGTACGCAAGATCATGAACCTGTCGTCATCTTTCGATCACCGCATCGTCGACGGATACGACGCAGCCAGCTTTATCCAGCGCCTGAAGCGGCTGATCGAACATCCCGCGCTGATCTTCATGGACTGAAAGATGGGCGAAACGCTGAAGGCCAAGGTGCTGGTGGTCGGCGGCGGACCCGGCGGCTACGTCGCCGCCATCCGCGCCGGGCAGCTGGGCCTCGACACCGTGCTGGTCGAAGCGGACCGGCTGGGCGGCACTTGTCTGGTTCGCGGCTGCATTCCGTCCAAGGCTTTGATCCATGCGGCCGGCCTATACGAGGAGATGACGGCGGCGACGGAGGGACGGTTCGGCATCCGCCTGGACTCCCCGCCGCGACTGGATTTCGCTGAGACCATCGCATGGAAGGAAGGCATCGTCGATCGATTGAACGGCGGCGTTTCTGCGCTGCTCAAGCGCGCGAAAGTGCGCGTAGTGAACGGACATGCCAGCTTCACCGATGCCAAGACCTGTTCGGTCGCGACGTCGGACGGCTCGCTCACGGTCGTGGCCGAGCATGTCGTCCTCGCGACCGGTTCGCTCCCGGTCGAGCTGCCATTCCTGCCCTTTGGCGGCAAGGTCATTTCGTCAACCGAGGCGCTGGCGCTGGCTGAAGTTCCGAAGCGGCTTGTCGTGGTGGGCGCCGGCTATATCGGCCTTGAGCTCGGCATCGCCTATGCGAAGCTGGGCGCAGAGGTCTCGATCGTCGAAGCGCAGGACCGCATCCTGCCGGTCTACGATGTAAAGCTGGTCGAGCCGGTCCGGCGCTGGCTCGACACACATGGGGTGGCGCTGCATCTTGGCGCGAAGGCACGTGGCCAGCGCGGCGAGGGGCTGGAGATCGAGTCGGCGAGCGGCGAGCAGTTGATCCTGGCTGCCGACCGCATCCTGCTGACGGTGGGACGGCGGCCGAATAGCGAAGGTTGGGGCCGCGAGCGCATGGCGCTCGAGATGGATGGCGCGTTCGTTCGGGTCAACGATCACTGCGCCACCTCGACAACCAATGTCTGGGCGATCGGCGACCTGACGGGCGAGCCGATGCTGGCGCACAAGGCTTCCGCGCAGGGCGAGATGGTTGCGGAAATCATCGCCGGCGCACGTCGTCGGTTCATGCCCGTGGCGATCCCGGCGGTCTGCTTCACCGAGCCGGAGATTGTCAGTGTCGGCCTCAGCCCCGACAAGGTCCTCGAAGGGGTCGATGTCGTCGTCGGGCAGTTTCCGTTTCAGGCGAACGGGCGAGCGCTGTCGATGGACGCCGGCAATGATGGCGGCTTCGTGCGTGTGATCGCACGCAAGGCCGATCATCGCATTCTCGGCATCCAGGGCGTCGGACGCTATATTTCCGAGCTGGCCGGTGAGTTCACGATGTTGGTCGAAATGGGCGCCGTGCTGGAGGACGTGGCGGGGATCATCCATGCCCATCCGACACTCGGCGAAGCAACGCACGAAGCCAGCCTCAAGGCGCTCGGACACGCGATCCATGTCTGATCCAGCGATCACCGTAATGTGCGGCGGATGTCGGAACCGTGGGCGGTGCCGTCTCGGCCTCGGCGAGATCACGATCATCGGTGACGCCGCGCATGCTCCGGTGCGCTGCGCGCCCCACTTCCAAGCCGGACCCAACGTGGCGCACGGCGGATGGACCGCGGCGATGTTCGACGACATCATCGGCCGATCGCTTACGCAACGCGGTCTCCGAACCGTGACGGGAAACCTGACCGTCGATTTTTTCAATCCCGTGCCAGTCGGCGAGGCGATGATCGTCGAGGTGGTCACCGAGTCGCGCGCTGGGCGCCGGTGGACGATGCAGGCGATGTTGCGTCTCGAACGGGATCCGTCCCCGCTGGCGCGGGCAATCGGCGTTTGGGTCGAACGGCGCGAGGGGCATTTCGAACGGCATGAGGCGGCAATGCGCGACTATCGCGCCCGCTAGGACCAGATCGGATTTCGTCGGCGCTCACTGCATGAGACGTCGATTTTTCTGACATCGATAAAAAATTTTGATTTCAGAATATTCCCAAGGTGGAAGTTTGCGGCTAAACAGCGTCATTGCTCACAAACGGCATCAAGACCGGACGGCGAATTGGGAGGGTGCTAAGGATGACTCGAATGATTGTCTGCTCGCGCGCGTTATTGGTTTCGGCATCGATGCTCGCCGCCTCTACGGCGATGGCTCAAAAGGCGAGCCCTCCAGCAAATCCGACGCCGGCCCCGGCACAGGATGTGACCAGCGCAACACAAAGTGCCAATGGCGGGCACGCCGGCATCGAGGATATCGTCGTCACCGCCCGTCGCACCGAAGAGCGGTTACAGACCACGCCGGTGGCGGTGACCGCGCTTAGCTCGCAATCACTCGAAACGGCGCAGGTGCAGGACGCGACCGACCTTCAGCGCGTGACGCCGAGCTTCTCAATTCAGACCGGCGGACCTTCGGTATCGGGTCTGGTATTTGTCTCGATTCGCGGTCAGCAGAACCAGAATCCTGGCACCGCCAACGATCCGACCGTCGCCACCTATATCGACGGCGTTTACGTCCCGCGCCCCTCCCAGGGACAGACCGACCTCGATGACCTGCAGCGCCTGGAGGTTCTCCGCGGCCCGCAGGGAACGCTGTTCGGACGCAACACCACGGGCGGCGCCGTCAACATCATCACGGCAGATCCGAAGGACTATTTCGAAGTCATCGCCAAGGGAGAGGTCGGCAACTATTCGTATCGAAGTGCCGGCTTGACCGTGAACGCGCCGCTGGCTGACGGTCTGGCACTGCGCGTGACCGGAAACTATCATGACCGCGACGGCTATGTTCGCAACCGGGCGCTCGGCACGTTCGCAGACGATCCCGAGAGCTACTTCGTTCGCGGCAAGCTGCGTTATGAGGGTGCTGGCTTTGATATCACGCTGTCGGGAGACTATAACAAGATCAACGACAACGGCCAGAAGGTCGGGCTGATCGCGTTCAATCCGGCGGTGTTCAGCGCGCTGCCAGGCGGCGCCGGCGTGCCTGCTCTGCTAGCGCCCTATGTGCAGACGAAAGCCACGTGGTACGAGACGAACGGCACGGCTTTTGTGCTGCCGACCGTCACGCCGGCTGGCACGACGATCTATAACAGCTTGCCGGCCGATGTGCAGGCGCTGTACCTCGAAAAGCCGCAGAATCAGGTCATCGCCTATGGCTTTGGCGGTACGATCAATGTGGATCTCGGCGGCGATCTGGCGCTCAAGTCGATTACGGGTTACCGATACAGCAACTCGACCGGGCTAATCGATACCGACGGCACCCCGGTGCCGCTGCTCACGACCCGCTCCGGCTATGGTTCCGAACAATTCTCGCAGGAAGTTCAGCTTTCGGGCAGATCGGGCGACTTCAGCTATATTCTGGGCGGTTATTACGGGCACGAGACGGGCTATGAATCGAGCGTCTCGCAGACGTTCGGCTTCATTCCGGCGCCGCGCTTCATCACCGAGAACGCTGCGGACGTGACCAACATTACCAAGGGTCTGTTCGCGCAAGGCACCTATTCATTAACCCCGGAACTGCGCTTCACCGGGGGTCTGCGCTGGACATGGGATAATCGTAACGTCGTGCTGCACAACAAGTCGCGCCTGGGCGACCCGAGCACCTGCACCCTACCCGACAGGGATCCGGGCACCCTCTGCGATCAGACTCAAAAGGCCAGCTTCGACTATCCGGCCTGGACGGTTGGCCTTGATTATCAGGCGTCGCGCAACGCTTTCCTTTACATCCAGTCCCGCGGCGCATCGAAGTCGGGCGGCTGGAACGTTCGCGCCGGCTCGATTCCGGCTTTCGCGCCGGAGCGGGTGCGGGACATTGAGGCGGGGGCGAAGCTCGACTGGTTCGACCGCCGCCTGCGCACCAATGTCGCGCTTTTCTTCAGCTGGACCGAAGGGCTGCAAAAGCAGATTGGCGCGCTGATCCCGGGTACGACCCAGCCGACGCAATATCTGATTAACGCCGGCAATGCGAACATCTATGGCGCCGAGTTCGAGGTGACCGCCGTGCCGGCGACCGGGCTTGAGCTGAACGCAAACCTCAGCCTGCTCGATGGCCAGTATCAGAAGGGCAGCTTCACCGAGGTCCAGTCGGTTGGCGGCGTCAATGTGACGGTGGATCGCAGCAACGAGCCGTTGCCTCAGCTGGCTAAGGTGCAATTCATGGTGGGCGCGACCCAGACGGTGCCGCTGTCGTTCGGCGACCTGCGGATCCATGCCGACTACGCCTATATCGGACCGATGTCGATCAGTCCGGTCACCGCGGCGCCCGGCGTCTCGGCGGCGGTCAAGGCGACCTACGACACGCAGAACGCGCTGACGCGGATCAAGGGCTATGGCTTGCTTAATGGCCGGATCGGGCTGCAACTCGACAATCCCAATGTCGAGCTGTTCGTGTTCGCGCGGAATATTCTCGACAAGAAATATACCACTCGCGTGTTCGCCGATCTCTACACTCAGGGCCTTGGGTTCGTGCAGCGTACCGTCGGCGACCCCTTCACGATCGGCGGCGGGCTGACGGTGCGCTTCGGCAGCCGCTGACCTGCCCTAATCTATGAGTTACCGGCATCCCGGGTCCGCAAGGGCCCGGGATGTTCGTTTGTGGCGTTGCCATCGACGGCGCAACGCACTGCCCTGCTCATCGGTTAGTGATCTGTATGTCCAGCCAGTGTCATTTGCTCCGCACACGAAAAAGCCGCCGGCGAAACGTTCGCCGGCGGCTCTTCTGTTGATCGGTCTTCAGCGGCGTCCGGAAACGGTCGATTCTGCGTCGGCGCTTTCGAACATGCGGTTGATGTCGCCGGACGTGACCGGCTTGCCGGCCTCGCGATTTGGCTTGGCGCCACCCATGCCGAGGATCGGCGCGGTCTCGACCGGGACGGCCGCGGCGCGGCGCTTCAGCGCGCCGACCGTGCAATTTTCCCGCCCGAGCTTGCTGATCGGATCGTAGGAGAATTCGCGCATCGCGTTGAGGTGAGTGATCTTGTTGATCGTCGTTTCCGAAAGGTGCTTGACGTCGCCCCACAGCTTCTCGGCCGAGTGCGGCCAAACCGAGTCCGAATGCGGATAGTCGCATTCGTACATTACCATGTCCTCACCGATATAGTCGAGATTGTTGAGGCCGAACTTGTCTTCGATGAAGCAGCTGATGATGTGCTGCTTGAAGATGTCGCTCGGCATCTTCCCGCCAAAGTTCGAGTTGGTCCAAGCGTTATGATGACCATGGGTGAAATCGGCGCGCTCGAGCAGGTACGGAATCCAGCCGATACCCCCTTCCGACAACGCCATACGCAGGTTGGGATACTTCTTCCACATCGGCGCCCAGATCCAGTCAGCCGCCGAATTGGCGATCGAGATCGGCATCGACGTGATCCATGCATCGATCGGCGAAAGGTCCGAAGCGTGCGCCGCGGCGGCGCCGGTCCCGATGTGGCAGCAGATCACGACATTGTTTTCGGCGCAGGCCTTCCACAACGGATCCCAATACGGATCGTGAATCGAAGGCCAGCCGGAGATCGCCGGATTGTCCGAGAAAGACAGCGCATGCACGCCGAGCTTCGCCATCCGATTCACTTCGGCAACAGCAGCAGGCATGTCCCAGAAGGGAATGAGCATGAGCGGGATAAAGCGCCCTGGCGCCGCTTCCGACCAGTCGTAATAATGCCAATCGTTATAGGCGCGAATCGCGGCAAGCGCGACTTGCTTGTCGTTGTGCGAGACGTTCTGAAACCGCTGCCCGGCGAACCCCGGGAAGGTCGGGAAGCAGATCGAACCCAAAATGCCATTGGCGTCCATGTCCTCGACTCGCGACTTCAGGTCCCATGTGCCGCGGCGCATCTGCTCGTAATTGAGCGGCTCCATCCCATATTCTTCCTTGGGACGGCCGACCACCGAGTTGAGGCCCATATAGCCCGCGGCCTTTTCCTCGAACATCCATACGTCGCGGTCGTTGCGCTTCTCGATATGTGGCTCGCGCCCCTTGAGGTGGGCCGGCCAGTGCGGCGTGAAGGCACCCGGCGGCTCGATCACATGATCGTCCACGCTGATCAAAATCATTTCTTCCAGGTTCATCGGTTTTCTCCAACGCGCCAGTCTGGGCTGACTGTAGTGCAGACAGCCCTGTTTAGCGCATGAGCCGCAGTTTGACAAAGGGGAGAATGTTATTCTGCTATTGGAATGGGGCAAATCGCAGTGCATAATCGACTTGCGGCTGCTGGACCTAGTCACTGATATAAGATCAGGCGCCGCCGGGAGAAGGTTTGATGGGATTGATGCAGGAAAAGGTCGCGCTGGTTACCGGCGGCGGGGCGGGTATCGGCCGCGGGATCGCGCGCAGCTTCGTCCGTGAAGGTGCCAAGCTGATCATCGCGGAGCTCGACGCGGAGCGCGGCCGCGCGACTGAAGGAGAATGCCGCGAACTGGGTGGTGAAGCGCTGTTTGTTCATACCGATGTCGGCGACAAGGCGAGCGTGCTCGCCGCTGTCCAGGCAGCGGTCGATAGCTTTGGCGGGATCGACGTGCTGGTCAACAATGCCTTCGCCCCGAGCCCGGAGGTCCTGCTCGAGCAGAAGACCGATGCGATCCTGGCGCGTACGCTGGATACGACGCTGTGGGCGACATGGTGGGCGATGCATGCCGCGTTCCCGCATTTCAAGGCGCGAGGCGGCGGCAGCGTGATCAACTTCTACTCGATCGATGCCGACACGGGCGCCTGGCGGCATGTCGATTACAATATGGGCAAGTCAGCGATTCGCGGCCTGACGCGCAGCGCGGCGTCGGAATGGGGTCGGTTCAACATTCGCGTGAATGCGATTGCACCGGCGGCGGCAGGGCTGACCTTCGAGCGGCTCTGCCGCGAGCACCCCGGCTTTGAAAAAATCTCGGCCAACGCCAAGCCGCTCGGTCGCGTCGGCTATCCCGAGCCGGACATCGCCCCGGTCGCGGTGTTCCTTGCCTCCGACATGTCGTCCTTTGTCACCGGTGAAACGATCAACGTCGATGGCGGACTGCACCTCTGGGGCTTCAATTCACGGCCGTCCAATCTTGCCGAGCTCGAAGCGCAGGGTTGAGCATCGAGCGGATCATACAGAGCGCGTTCAGTGCCTGTGAGGCCGCGAGCGCGGTCCAGGGTGGATTTGTTGAGCCATACACGATAGCGATGATCGTTAAATGTTCGATCGGGACGGTTCATGCAGGGACAGACGGCCACATGCGGAGTGCGGACATCGGGACGGGCGTGAGAGATCTCAGGTCCCGCGCGTTGGACCGCGCTCGGCGGCCAGATCCACGCGCTGTCGCCACGCGGCAGCGAATTTTCGAAGCCACTACGCGCGTGATGCAGCGTGTGGGGGTCGCTGGGATGTCAATCCAGGATATCGCGGTTGAAGCGGACATCGCGCGGGGCACGCTTTACCGATACTTTTCATCCAAGATCGCGCTGCTTGATGCTTATACCGATTTCATGCGAAGCTCGTTCGACGCTGCGTTGCACGCAGCGGTCGATCCCCACGATGACCCGCAGTTGCGACTTGAGGCGTTTCTCGGCTTCTTCGACCGCTACCTCAACTCCGAGCAGGCGCGCAGCTTCCTGGAAGCTGAACCCGAGTTTGCCCTGGGTTATTTCCGCCGAGCGTTCGACGGCGGCGTTGCCAAGACCCGTGACGCGCTGGGGCCAGTGTTCGATCTATGGTCGGCGAAGGCTGGCCGCGCGCTTGACCATGGCCTGCTGGCTGAAGTCATCATGCGCTTTCTGCTTAGTCACGTGCTGGTTCCGGTGCCGCACGACGAAAAGGGGCTGGCGCAGCGACTGATGGAGTTCGTCAGCCAGCAACGCTGAGACTCATTCGCCCGCCTGAATCGCCGCCAAGGTCCGAGCGTACGGCTTTTGACCCGACAGCGACATCCATAGCCCCAGCAGGGTCATGGGAACGGCGACCACGACAAGCGACAGCCCGAGACGCGACGGGTCGCCGAAGACATGGTCGGTGACCAGCGCGACCAGCATCGGTCCCAAGCCGATGCCGACCAGGCCGCCGAGCAGCAGATAGAGGGCGATCGCCTGACCCCGCATAGCGTTGGGGAATACGTCCTGAACGCTGGGCGGCGCCGCTGCTTGACCAATCGCAAACCCCGCAATCGCGAAGGTCAGCAACGCAAAGGCGAGCGGCGCATTCGGCATCAGCGGCCATAGCGAGGCGGAAGGTACAATGACCGTCCACGATACCAACGTCACCCGGAAGCGCGCTGCAGGGCGGCCCTGCGCCATCCACCGGTCGCTTAGAAATCCGCTGATCAGCGTGCCGACCAGCCCGCCGGCGGCGACCAACACGCCAAGGATCATGCCGACTTGGGCGATCGCCATGCCATGCTGCCGTTCGAAGAACGCGGGTGCCCAGGCCAGCGTGCCATAGCCGATCGCCGCGATGAGCGCCGGGTAGGTGAGCAGGCGCGAGAAGGTGGCGCGGTGCGCCGTGACATAGCGCAGCAGATCGCCGATCGATGCCGTCGGCATGCCGCGCAGTTCCTGTCGCGCTGGCTCGCGCACGAAAAGCATCAGCAGCATCAGCGGCAGGCCGGGTAAGCCGGCGAGAATGAAGGTGAGCTGCCAGGGGGCCAGCGTGCCCACGCCTGCAAAAGCGATACCTTCGGGCGGGACCAATCGCAAAATGAGGCCCCCGAGGAGTAGCGAGGCGCCGGATCCGATTGCCAGCGAGACATAGTAGAAACCGAGTGCGCGGCCCCTGCGCTGCGGCGCGACATAGTCTGCGATGATCGAATAGGCCGCTGGCGCAAGCACTGCTTCGCCGATACCGACGCCGACGCGCGCCAGCAGCAGCTGATTGTAGCTGGTGGCAAAGCCGGCAAAGACAGTCATGGCGCTCCACACGGCGATGCCGAGCAGGATCAGATTGCGGCGATGAGTGCGATCGACGAGTCGACCGAGGGGCAACCCCATCAGCGTGTAGAAGATGGCGAAGGCATAACCCTGCAGCACGCTGAACTGCGTATCGCTCAGCGTGAACTCCGCCTTGAGCGGCCGAACGAGCAGCGCGGGCAGCTGCCGGTCGAGCTGAGAGAACAGCGTCACGAGGGCAAGGATCGCAATCACCGCCCAGGCCTGCGCGATAGGAGGATAGCCGGACGACGGCACCGCTCGTGATTCAACCATCATCTCATCCATCTCCCGACAAACAGCCGCTCCTGCGCGCACCCTGACGTTCTTACTACTGAATTATATTCTTGATAGAGACCGTCAAGCATAATAGCAGACGCGGCTTACGTGCCTGCAAAAGGCGGCGGATGTCGAATGGAGGAGGGGATATGGGTCGTCGCATTGCTTGTCTGCTGCTTGCCGGAAGCGTTCTTGGAGGCGTGAACGCGCCGGCTTTCGCGCAGACCGCGCCAGCCACGTCTGCCGCCGAACCTGCGGCGCAGGACGAATTGCAGGACATCGTCGTGACCGCCCAGCGTCGCGAGGAGCGTCTGCAGGACGTGCCGATCGCGGTGAGCGCGATCAGTGGCGCCGACCTTGAAGGCCGGCAGATCGGCGACGTCAACGCGCTCGCCGCGAACGTGCCGGCGGTCACCTTCACCGCCACGCCCTATGGCAACAACGATCTCATCCTGGCGATCCGCGGCGTGGCGCCCGGCGGCGTGCTGCCGAACGTCGACCAGGCGGTCGGCATCTATGTCGATGGCGTTTATTACGCGCGTCCCGAAGGCAGCAACTTCGCGCTGGTCGATCTGGCTTCGGCCGAGGTGCTGCGTGGACCCCAGGGGACGCTGTTCGGGCGCAACACGATCGCCGGCGCGCTCAACCTGACCACCAACAAGCCACGCTACGAGTTCGAAGGCTCGCTCAAGGCGTCCTACGGCAATTACGATGCGCTGGGTCTTACTGGCATCGTCAACGTGCCGATCATCGACGGGCGCCTCGCCGCGCGCATCGTCTACTCGCACGTCCAGCATGATGGCTATGGCTACAATCCGGCGTTGAACGGGCCGGTGGCTGACCAGAATGACGATTTCGTCCGGGCGAGCCTGCGCGCTGACATCACCAACGATCTGCGCGTCGATCTGAGCTTCGATTATTACAATGGCGTCAATCACCAGCCGCTATGGGTGCTCGCATATTATCAGGCGGGTCTGTCGCCGGCGAACCTCGCACCTTATGTCGCCGCGCCGCGCTCGCGCGTCAGTACTGCCGGGATCAATCCGCTCAACCGCAGCACCGTCTACGATTTCACCGGAACGATCACGGGCACGATCGGCGAGGTGACCTTCAAGTCGATCACGGCTTATCGCGATATCGATTTTGAAGGCGCCTCGGATCAGGACGGCACGCCGATTCCCAATGCCGACGTACGCAATTTCACGCTCGCCGGGCATCAGATCACGCAGGAAGTCCAATTCCTGGGCCAGGCATTCGATGATCGGCTCGACTGGGTGGTCGGCGGCTATTATTTCCGCGAACAGATCGCAAATTCCCCGATCTCTCGCGTCGGTGCAGTGATCCAGGACAACAGCATCAACCCCGACAACGAGTCGATGAGTGTGTTCGCGCAGTTAACCTACGAGTTCCTGCCACAGCTTCGTCTGACGGCCGGCGCTCGCTTGGTGCAGGACATCCGCAAGATGGTCTACACGCCGCGTCGCTTCGCGGTCGCCGCCGCCTTTGCCGGCATGGCCGAGGCGCCAGCTTCCGCCATCACGCCAGCGGCCTGCCCGTTCACGGCAATCGGCCTGAACCAGGATCCGTCAGGATGCCGGTATCGTCCGCCGAACATCAAGTTCAGCTATGTGCCGTTCACGGTCGGGCTCGACTATCGCCTGGCGGGCGACGGTCTAGTCTATGCCAAATTCTCCCGCGGCTTCCGCTCGGGCGGGTTCCAGCAGGCGAGCGGTACCACGGCTGCGTTCTTCACCCCGTTCAGCGAGGAAAAGGTCGACAGTTGGGAGGGCGGCGTCAAGCTCGGCTTGTTTGACAAGCGCCTGCGCCTGGGGCTGTCAGGCTATTATTCGACTTATTCGGACATCCAGCAGAACGCGATCCTGCAGGCGACGCCGGTCGTGATCACCACGCTCAACGCGGGCGAAGCCGAAATCTATGGCGGCGAGCTCGAGGCGACCGCGCTGATCGGCAAGCTGCGGCTCAACGGATCGCTCGGTCTGATCCATCCCAAGTTCACCAAGGGCCCGTTTGTGGGATCAGAGGTCCCGACGGTGGCGCATACGACGTTCCATGTCGGCGGCGACCTGCCGATCGAAATTGCCGGTGCGGGCACGCTCAACCTGCATGCGGACTATACCTATCAGTCAAAGGTCTATTTCCTGAACACAGCGCGCGTCACGGCGACCGGAACGGTGCCCTATACACCGTTCCAGATCGCCTCCGTGACTCAGCCAGGCTACGGCCTGCTCAGCGCGCAGGTGTCGTTCGAGTTCGAGCGCCTTCCGCTGACGCTGGCGGTGTATGGCAAGAACCTGACCGACGAATATTATGCGGGGCGGGCGGGATCCTTCTACGGCAACAACTACAACTCGATCGTGATCGGGGCGCCACGCACCTATGGCGTCAGCGCGACCTATCGCTTTTAGATCATGAACAGATCGTCGTATATTGACTCATAAAACTGATACGCGCAGGCTGGCCGCGGAGAGGGTGGAACGCGAGGTGCAGTTCGGCTCGCGCGCCCTGACGGTCTTGCCGGAAAGGAATTTTACATGCTGATCGACCTTCATGCTCACGCGCCGCTGCCGGGCTATTACAACCAGCATTCGCATTGGGGCCCGTTCTTCGAAAAGGGTGACGACGGTGACATTCGTTTGCGCGTCGGCGACTGGATACTCACGCTTGGCTCACCCGAGCGAAAGGCTGCGGTGAAGGCCGGCAAGGCGCCGTCCCTCGAGGAGTATTTCGAAAGCTGGAGTAATCCGCAGAACCGCCTCGCCAAGATGGATGCGGCGGGACAGGATGCGCAGGTGCTGTCCGTGCCGTCGCACATCTACATGTATTGGGCGGAGCCGGAGTTCACCGTTCCGTTTGCGACGAAGGTCAACGATACGCTGGCCGAATATTGCGCAGGCGGGGAAGGGCGACTGTACGCCTGGGCACACGCCCCACTGGATCAGCCGGAAGCGGCCGCCAAGGAATTGCGCCGCGCCGTCAAGGAGCACGGCTTCTTGGGGTTAAGCGCGGGCGGCGCTAATTTTGGCGGCCTCGAATTCGACGATCCGGCCATGGACCCGGTGTGGAAGGCACTGTGCGACCTCGACCTGCCGATGTTCGTCCATGGCTACAACCAGTCGGTGTCGTGGGGCGCCAAGGCCAATGACGACAAGTACGAGACGACGGCCATCGTGGGCATGCAGTACGACGAGACGCGCTGCTTCTGGTATATGGTCAATGGCGGCGTGTTCGACCGCTTCCCGGATCTGAAGGTCTATATCACTCATGGGGGCGGCTATGTGCCGTGGCAGCTGGGCCGCCTCAACCAGTGCAACAAGAACCTTGACACGACCTACAACAAGAAGGAGCTGGTCGAGTATTTGCCGAACTTCTACTTCGACCTCGAGCTGCATGAAAAGGTGATGCGTCAGGCGATGCTGGACCTGATCGGCGCCGACCGGCTGCTCTACGGCTCGAATTTCGGCGGCAGCGATGCGGTGCGTCACGACCTAACGGAAGGGCTGCGGATCTCGGACGAGGATCTACAGAAGATCCGCTACAAGAACGCACTTGAGTTGCTGCACCTTGATCCTGCCAAGATCGGTCGCGCGCGGACGGCTGTCGCCGCCTGATGCGTATCGCTCGGGCTGAAGCGGAGGGACGTGCGCCGTTTTGGGGGGTGGTGACTGGCGACGGCAGCACCATCCGCCTGATCGAAGGCGCGTTCGCCGACTGGGCGCCGGCGTTGACGCGCGGCGCGGGCGCGGCTGCGCTGCGCTTCACCGGCGAGACGCTGGCGCTGGACTCGGTGCATCTGCTCGCTCCGATCGAACGCGGCGCACGCGTCATGATCGCGGGCGTCAACTATACCAAGCATCTTGTTGAATTCGGCGTGGCGCCGCCGTCGCAGCCTTTCGCCTTTCTCAAGGCTTATCGGGCGCTTACCGGTCCGTACGACCCGATTCGCTTCCCATCGCTGACGAGCGAACTCGACCATGAGGTGGAGCTGGTCGCGGTCATCGGCGCGGAGCAGGTCGATCGCGACGATCCCCTTTCCAGCGTGCTTGGTTATACTGTCGGCAACGACGTGAGTTCGCGCGACCTGCAGCGTTCCGGGCCGAAAGGGGTCGGCATGGACCTGCTCGCCGCCAAGAGCCAGGATGCGACCACGCCCGTGGGGCCCTGGATCGTGACGCGCGACGAGTTCGCGCCCGGCTCCCCTTCGTTGCAAATGACGCTGACCGTCGACGGACAGGTACGCCAGTCTGCGTCGAGCGGGGACATGACCTGGGGGGTGGACGAACTGATCCGCTTCATCGACGCACGCACCAGCTTCGATTGCGGCGACATCCTGTTCACCGGTTCGCCCGAGGGCGTGGGGCAGGGGACCGGCGTGTTCCTCAATCCCGGTGAAGTGATGGAGACCAGGATCGAGGGGATCGGCACGCTCCGCAACATCATCGGCGAGCGCGGCTGAACCTGCACGATCGCGGAGCCGGCGGCGCAAGCCGGCCGGCTCCACGCCCCCCTTATTCGCTCAAGCCTTCCAGTTCGAACACCTGCCCGTCGAGCTCGCGCGGGTCGATGCGGATGAGTGGACCGTCCACCGCATCGGAATGCTCCACCCATTCGAACGCGATGCCGCCCTCCCGAAGCTGCTCGGCCTTCGCCGCGAGGTCGAATACGCCGAGCCGCGTGTAATAGGGGCCAGGTCCCCAATTGTGCAGGTACAGCCCGCTGGGCGAATCCCACCGCGTGGGCTTGATCACGTCAAGTGTCGCGCTGTGGCCCATGGTGAAGCCCATACGGGCGCGGCGATAGCCTTCGCCCGGCAGGTCAGATACCAACTCCGGTTCCCAATCGAGATTCTCGCGCAGCTTGCCCAACGTGAAATCGAGATCGCGAACGATGAAGCCGCGCGCGGTCACGCGGAGCAGTTCGCCCGGCTTAGGATCCTGAACACGCGGGGGTGGATCGTTGAACGCCTCGGCCGGCATCAGCGTCGGCTCCATCGGGATAAATTCGATGCACAGCCCGCCATCGACCGATGGCTCATATTGCGGATCCTCGGGGGTCACGCCCAGCCACAGCCGGTCGAACTCCATCTCGGGCGTGCGCTGCGCCAGCCGAAACCGAACATTCTTATCGTGCAGCCGCTGGATCAGCGCATTCAGCTTCTCGCGCCAGGTGACCAGCACGATCGAGTGCGTCAGCATCGGCCGATGATGCCCCTGGAATTGTTCCAGGCCCTCCAGGTGATCGTGGAAGAACGGATCGCCGGGATTGGGCTTGTCGAGATGCACCTGCGGCTCAATTCGCGTCGGAGCGATTGCCAGCGATTTCTGCACGCGCAGGAAGTGCGCGATATAGGGATGCTTATCGAACGCCTGCCGCCAGCGCGGATGGCTGTGCACGCCGAGCTTCGAGACGAGCAATGCGGCCATGCCGTCAGGATCTGGAACCATCATGTCGGCGCTCAACAGCATTTCGAACTTGGCCATTTGCCTCTCTCCTCGGCAGCAGCATAGCAGTGCAATTTGCGTACTGCGCAGCCGCTAGCATCTATCTAATATCAGAAAAAGAGCCTATTGTCAGATGAAAGGTCGCCTTCGGCGCCATTCGGGACGGGAGGCGGCGCCATGACGGTTAGGGCAATGGATCACTTCACGATCGTGACCGATCGCCTCGTCGACACCATCGATTTCTACGCTCATCTGGGCCTGCGCAAGGGGCCGCGACCGGATTTCGGGATCGGCGGGGCATGGCTGTACGCCGGCGAGTCGGCGGTGCTGCATCTGATCGACGTACCGGCGATGCCGCCGCTGCGAAGGGGCGCGCTCGATCACATGGCCTTTTCCGCCGACGGACTGGCGGCGCTCGCGGGATCGCTGCGCGCGCGCGGCGTCGATTACCGGATCATCCGCACGCCGCGCCCCTTCTCGCGCTGGCAGCTGTTTCTCGAAGATCCCAATGGCGTCGAGGTCGAGCTTGATTTCGACATCTCCGAGGTCCCGCCCGACGATTGGAAAACGACCGGCATGCGCGCCGACGTTGCAAGCGAGTGAGGTGGGCCGACGGGCGTGGTGGCCTGAAAGCGGCGTTTGCCCGGCTGCCGAGCAACACGCGGGGCGCGATCTGGCTGGTCATTTCCTCGCTGTGCTTCACGGCGATGACGGTGCTGATCAAATCTCTCAACAACTATCCCGCGCCGATGCAGGCAATGTACAGTCAACTCGCCGGCCTAGTGCTGATGCTGCCGCTCGTCATACGAACGCGAGGCCGCGTGCTGGTGTTGAACGGCACGTGGATGATGCTCGGCCGATCACTGAGCGCGGCACTGGGCGTTTCGCTCTCCTATTATGCGGTGCAGCAACTGCCGCTCGCGGACGCGAATGCCATTTCGTTTACGCGCACGCTCTGGATCGGCCCGCTTGCCATGCTGATCCTGCGCGATCGGATCGCGGCCGGCACCTGGATCGCACTGGTTATCGGTTTTGCGGGCGTGCTGCTGATCGCCCGACCCTCGCCTGGCGCAGCGCTCGGGCTGGTGCATCTCGCCGCAGTCAGCGCCGCGTTCTTCCTGGCGCTCAGCGTCACCGGGATCAAGGCGCTGACGCGTCACAACAGTGTCGCGACAATTATGGTCTGGTCCGGCATTCTCGGGGCGCTGTTTCTGCTGCCGGTGACAGTCGACGGATGGCGCATGCCCGATCTTGGAGATTTTCTGTTGCTGTGCGCGCTGGGTACTGTCAGCGTCGTGACCAGCGCGACCTATATCCATGCGATGTCGATCGGCGACGCGGCGCGGCTGGCGCCGATCGACTATGTCCGTTTGCCGATGGCGATTGCCGCCGGCTTTCTGATGTTCGGCGAGGTACCAGGGGCGTGGACGCTAGCCGGATCGGTGATCGTTGTCGGCACGGCGCTCTGGGCCGTGCTGAGCGAGCGTCGCGCCGCGCCGATCGATCCGAATGCCCCGAGTTGAAGGAGCCCCCGCATGCCAATGATCAAACCTGTGCCGCTCGAGGCACTTCCCGACGAACTCGCGACGGCGGTCGCGCGCGGTCGCGAGACGCTCATGCTGAGCTCGACCCTGCCGGTGCAGATCTGGGCGCATCGGCCCAAGGCGGCGCTGGCCTGGCTGGGTACCATCGAGGCGATGCACGCCGATGGCGTACTCAACCCCCGCCTGCGCGAACTCGTGCGGCTCAAGATCGCGACCATCACGCGGTGTCAGGCCTGTCAGGTCGCGCGCAAGTCCAACGAGGTGAGCGAAGCGGATATCGCCTGCCTCAGCTGGGACGATCCGCGTTTTACCCCGGCGGAACAGGCGGCGCTGCATTATGCCGAATTGTTCGCGGCGGACTATGTCGCGATTGATGCGGCTATCTATGAAGCGCTCGAGCGGTATTTCACCACGGAACAGATCGTCGAGCTCAACATGTTCGCCGCGCTGATGCTGGCCGGCGGGCGCATGACCTATGTCCAGCGCGGATACCCAGAAGACGATGCCGCGCCGAAATAGGCGTGATCCGCGTTAGCCGGCAGCTCCGTTCAAAGCGTGCGTGCGATGATTTCCTTCATAATCTCGGACGTGCCGCCATAGATACGCGCGACTCGTGCATCGACCCAAGCGCGCGCGACTTTATACTCGCTCATGAAGCCATAGCCGCCGTGCAGCTGGAGAAACTGGTCGAGCAGGCGACCTTGCATCTCGGACCCCATCAGCTTGGCCATAGCGGCCTTTTCCGGGGTCAACTGGCCCTCCATAACCTCGCCGAGGCATTCGTCGACAAAGGCGCGGAGCATGGTCGCCTCCGCCTTTGCTGCAGCGAGCGAGAAGCGGGTGTTCTGGAAATTGAACACGGTCTGGTCGAAGACCTTACGGCTGCGGGTATATTCGATCGTCTCGTCGAGCAGTGCCTCGATCGAAGCCGCGGCGCGGATCGCGATGATGAGCCGCTCCCATGCCAGCTGGTGCGTCAGATAACCGAAACCCTTGTCCTCCTCACCCAGTCGATTGGTGATCGGCACGCGAACGTCGTTGAAGAACAGTTCCGAGGTGTCCTGGCCCTTAAGACCGATCTTCTCCAGCCGCTGACCCTTGGTGAAGCCCGGCGTGCCGTCCTCGACGCAGACCAGGGTCAGCTTCTTCGCGGCCGGATCGGTCTTGCACGCGACAACGGCCATGCCCGAGTTGAAGCCGTTGGTGATGAACGTCTTGGATCCGCTGATGATATAGTCGTCGCCGTCACGGCGAAGCGTCGTGCGCATGGAGCGCAGATCGCTGCCGATGCCCGGTTCAGTCATCGCGATCACCGCGATCATTTCACCCGAGATCATCTTCGGCAGCCAGTTTTCCTTCTGCGGGTCGCTGCCATAGGCGACGATATAGTTGGCGACGATCTCGCTATGTGTGGTGAAGCCGACTGCGGTTGCGTTGGCGCGCGCCAATTCCTCGATCAGGACGGCAGAGTGGCCATAATCGCCGCCGCCGCCGCCGAATTCCTCGGGCGCCATGATGCAGAGCAGACCCTCCTGTCCCGCCTTCAGCCAGGCCGATTTGGGAACATAGCCCTGATGTTCCCATTCGGCGTGATGAGGGACGATCTCGCGTTCCACGAAGCGGCGAACCTGCTCGCGGAACATTTCATGGTCGTCGCGGAAGACTTTGCGCATGTTACCGGTTCCCGAAACGGGGTGAGCGCTTCTCGAGGAAGGCGTTCACCGCCTCCTCATGATCGGCCGTATGGTGTGCGAGCGCCTGATAGGCCGCGGAGAGTTCGAGCAGCGGGCCAAGCTTCATGTCCTGGCCCTCGCGCAGCAGTCGTTTGGTGAGCCGCAGGGCGTGCCCCGGGTTGGCGGCGATCCGTTGCGCAACCGCTCGTGCCGTGGCCAGTAGATTTTCCGGGGGCACGACCTGACTGATCAAGCCGTAATCGAGCGCAGTGGTGGTGTCGATCGCATCGCCAGTCAGCGTCATCAGCGCGGCGCGGGCGTTGCCGACGATCCGCGGCAATAGCCATGCACCGCCATCGCCGGGAACGATGCCGAGCTTGACGAAACTCTCGGCAAATAGCGCGCCTTGGCTGGCGATGCGTACATCGCACATGCATGCCAGATCGAGTCCCGCGCCAATCGCAGGCCCATTGATCGCGGCGATGGTCGGGACTTCGAGTTCATACAGTGCTAGCGGAATCTGCTGGATACCGTCGCGATAGCGATTGCGCAGCGTGTAGGGGGAGCCTTCGAAGATGCCCGCCTTGTCGCGCATGTCCTTGACGTTGCCGCCCGCGCAGAAGGCGGAGCCGGCGCCGGTGACGATTACTGCCTTGAGCGAGGGGTCGCGCGTCGCATCAGCGCAGAAATTGCGGATTTCCTCAATATATTCGGGCCGGGAGATGGCGTTTCGCTCACTCGGCCGATTGAGGGTCACCGTGGCGATCGCATTCTCGCGCTCAATGATCAGAAAGGGCCCGCTCATGTCGTCTCCTGTGCATCGATCGCCATCGCACCGGTAAGGGCTGGCCAGAAGCCGGTGCCGCCCGCGCCGCACATCGCTTGACCCAAGCTTTGCGCCCAGTAGGTTTGGGAGCCAAACTCGGCGCGCCACGACCACAGGCGGCGCGTGGTGAAATGCAGGGAATGTTCGTAAGTGAAACCGATTGCGCCGAGCACCGCATGGGCGATCGCCGCGCCTTGCCCCGCCGCCTCGCTCGCGACCGACTTCGCGCCGGCAATAGCGAACGGCGCCGGACCCGCCGCACTCAGCGCAAACGCCATCTCCGCCGCGGCCGAGGCGAGCGCGGTTTGCTCGGCCAGCAGCGCGAGCTGATGCTGGATCGCTTGAAACTTGCCGATTGGCCGGCCGAACTGGACGCGTTGGTTGGCGTAGTCGGTTGCGACATGCAGCAGACGAGCCAGCCCGCCAGCAATCTGCGCCGCGCGGATCATCGCGCCGGTCTGCGCGATAATTTCCGAGGATGATCCTGCCGGCAGCGGCGCGCGAGCAACCGGCGCGGCATCGCTGAATATCAGCAGGTCGCGCGGCTCGCGCGCCACGTTCCAGGCCTGACTCACCTGCGCGTTCGCGCGGGGGAGCAAGACGAGTTCCGGCGCGCTGCCCGAAGCGACGACCAGCACATCGTCAACGCTACCTCCCCAGGGAACGTCAGCGACGCTGCCGGAATAGTGCCCGTTCGACAGCGTGCCGGTGCCGGTGCCTAGCGATGCGGCGCCCTGCGCCGCATCGAGCCCAGCAAGTCCGAGCAGCCAGTTGACGGCGATGGTTTCCGCCAGTGGAAGCGGCGCGGCGTGGCGTCCGGCCGCACGGATCAGAGCAAAACTATCGTGCCAACTGCCCCCGACCCCACCAAGCGCCTCCGGCGCGGCCGCAGGACCGAGGCCGGTGTCGATGATCGCCTGCCACAACAGGTCGGGCCAGGCTCCGCGCTCGGCTTCGGCGATCAGCTCGGGCGTCACCAGATCGCTCAGTACGCGCTCGATCGTCTCTTCGAACAATTCCCGCATATCAGCGTGCTCCGAGGCCACGTGCGAGGATGCCGCGCAAGATCTCGCGCGTGCCGCCGCGCAGCGAAAAGGACGGCGCCAATTGGGTGAGATAGGCAAGGACCTGCGCATGATCACTGCCGCTATTGACGCGCGGCTCGGCGGTATCGAGCAGCTGCCCGATCTCGGGCAGTTCTTGCTCGAGCGCGGTGCCGATGTCCTTGACGCACGAAGCCGCCCAGGCCGGGTCGCCGCCTGCATCGAGTTCCGCCGTGACCGACAACGACATCGCGCGGAGCGCCATCAGGCGCGCCGCGATGCGACCGATGTGAAATGACTGCAGCGCGTCCGGCTGTGTGCCGATTTCATCGATCAGAGTATGCAGCAAGGTCATTGAACTTAGGAAGCGTTCCGGACCGCTCCGCTCGAAGGCGAGCTCGGCCATCACCTGGTTCCAGCCGTTGCCCTCGACCCCGACCAATGAGTCTTGGTCGAGCTTGACGTCATCGAAGAACACTTCATTGAAATGCTCATGTCCTGTCAGGTCTTGGATCGGGCGGACGGTTACGCCCGGAGCCTTGAGGTCGATCACGAACTGCGACATCCCGCCGTGCCGGTCATCCTCGCGCCCGGCGGTCCGCACCAAGGCGATCATGTAGTGTGAGCGGTGCCCGTTGGTTGTCCAAATTTTGCGGCCGTTGAGCACCCAGCCCTTGCCATCGGGAGCCGGTGTCGCGCGCGAGCCGATCGAGGCAAGATCTGAGCCCGAGTTCGGCTCGCTCATCCCGATGCAGAAAAAGGTCTCGCCGCGCGCGATGCCGGGAATATAGCGTTCCTGCTGCGCCGGCGTCCCATAGTGCATCAGCAGCGGCGCGCTCTGTCGATCGGCAATCCAATGTGCCGAGACCGGCGCGCCGGCCGCGAGCAACTCCTCGCTGACGACGTAGCGGGCAAATGCCCCGCCTTCACGCCCGCCGAACCGTTTCGGCAAAGTGATGCCGACCAACCCGGCTTCGCCCAGCCTCCGGCTGAAGTCGGCGTCATAACCCAGCCAGCTGTCGGCGCGCACAAGCGCCGGAATGTTCGCCATCTCGCGTTCGAGAAAGCGGCGCACCTCGTCGCGTAGCGCCTCGGCCTGGGGCGGAATGGGGGCAAAAGCGAAGTCGGTCAGGCTCATGACCACGCTCCGGGGCGGTCAGGGCGAGCAGCGCTTACCGTCAGCATCGATCCGTTCACGGCACCCTCTCAAACATTCCTATGTCAGAATGTAAATCTCATTAGAGATGGTGACGGGGATTAGTCCACTCTTTTCTGTCAGCCCGTCGAATCAGAGGAGGATCGTCGCCAAGCGTGGCGCGATGTCCTTCATCTTCCCTCCCAACTCGGCGAGGCGAGCCGGATCCAGCTGGTCGCGAAACATGATCGCGACGAGGGTAAAGACAAGATTGCCGTTGCGATCATCGATCGGGACCGCCAAACTTTTCACACCGTTGGAGAAATAGCCGTCATCGACCGCCCAACCGTTGCGCTCGGACAGCTCCACTTGGTTCCAATATTCTTCGAACGATAGCGGGCGGCGCCAGCGGAGTGTCTTGAACATCGCACGCAGCTTTTTTTCGGACAGGTCCAGGCGGGGTGCGAAGAGGCGCCCCGTCGCGCCCATCATCATCGGTAGCCGCTGGCCTTCGGCCATTTCGATGCGCAGATCTGTGGGACTGGACACATTCTTCACAAGCACGATGCGGTCGCTGGCGACGCGCTTCCATAGCGCCATCGTCACGCTGAATTCCGCAGCTAGGTCAGCCATGTGCGGAACCGCTGCGGCGACACGCTGACCTTCCGTCAGGAAATTCTCGACCAAGCGAGTGAGCCCGATGCCAGGCGTATAGGTCTTGGACAGCGGGTCAAACCTGACGACCTCCTCCAGCGCCAGCGTGCGAAGAATGTTGAAGCACGTGCTTGCGTTTATCGAGAGGCTGCGCGCGATCGTTATAGCCCGCGCCGGGCTGCCCGCCTCACTGAGGTAGCGCAGGATCCGGACCGCATTCACGACCGGCTTGACAATGACGGTCTTGCCAGTCTCGCCATCCCGATCTGCGCTGTTTACAGTCGCTAACGTTTCATCAGGTTGGACGCTGTTTCGAGATGCCATCGTTCCTCTGGGGGTGAAGAGGCGCCAGTGCGCCGACCGCAACTGAGTAACGCAAGCCCGTCCGTTAGACAATGCTGTCACCTTCGCGGTCTATACCTCGCTCGACGGACATACAGCCCACTCGATCAGGGACGGCCATAGCGTTGGCAATGGTCGTAGCCAAGCTGGGGCATGCCGTCGTTCAGGTCCCAGTATCGTGCCGATAGGTGATCTTCGTGCCGGGCAGCCCGCGACAAGCCGATAGCACAGCGACGGGGCGTCCTTTGTCAGATGAACACCGCAAGGTTCGGCATCCCGAGCACCGCCTGGTCGAGGATGCTTTCGCGAAAGGCTAGCTCGAATCGATCGCCGAGGTCGCGCACGACATCATGCCGCTCACCGCTCAGCAGGCTCATCTGAGTCTGTTCGAACCGGCTGCGCGTCAGCAGGAAATAGCTGCGCACTGCATATTCATTATCCTTCTCGGTCGTCGCGATGCGGACATTGGTGACTAGGCGCCGCGTGCGCGAGGGGGGATCTTCTGCCCATGCGCTGTTCCCGCCGAGCCGGCGTACGCGCGCGGCAATCGTCCGGTAGCTTTCATCGAAATGCATGACCGAGCGTTCGATCGACTTGGCATGGTCGGCCAGGGTGCGCGTCAGACGCTGGGGGGCGGTGTAGCGCAAATCCTCCGCCAGCCACTTGGTCCAGTCCACGAAGCGCAGCTCATCGAGCATCTGCGCTTCGTCATAATAAGCCTCGAGAACGCGATCGTAGAGTGCGGAGCCGATCGCAACGCGAGTCGGCGTGAAAGGGGTGGCGCTTTCAGCGGCCATTGCAGTGGCGGTCATTTGTCTCTCCTGGAAGCTGGTCTGGTGTAGCCGATGTCAGGCGGGCGTGCTCATCAGTTCGCGCCAGTACATCCACCAGTTCCACTGCGTGTCGTCCTTCGTGAAGCCGTCATAGGCCTTGGCCGGGCCACGCCAGTTGGCAGGCGGCGGCAGCTTGTTGATCGCCTGATATTTCATGGTAATTCGGCGACCTTGGGCACCGCGTGCGCTGATCGTCATGTGCGGCCAGGTGTCCGAATCATCCTGTTCGACCAAGCCCGACGTGCCGAGCATGAAGATCGTGTTCTTCAGCATGATCTGCTTGTCTTCCTCGGACGTACCCTTTTCGGCAAACACCCAGTTGACGAACTCGAGCTTGTCAGGGCCGCGAGGGATATAGGTGTGCAGCGCCATGGAACCCAAGATGCGGCCATCAGGCTGCGGGGCATAGATACAAGCGAGCAGGACATTGGGAAAAATGCCGCCAACCTGAGGCGGGTTGGTCATCAGCTGTTCCATCTGCTCTGGCGTCAACATTCTCTGTACTTCAGAGAGCATGTCGGGCGTGCAGCCGGGCGCTGGCAGGATGTTCCAGCGTTCCTCGATCGACATCATGCCCTTGTCGAAGTCGCGGGCGCGCTCGAACTTCTTCGACAGCGACTGACAGCGCAGCGCATGACCGTGCTCCGACCCGACTTCGACGCCATACATGGTGCTGGTCAGCTCGCTGCCGCCATTGCCGAACATCTCGTCGAGCCAGCGGTGGAGCGTCAGCGTGTGGAACCCGTCAGCCGCCGACTGCTCGCCAGCGGCCTTCCAGTTGGCATCGACGATGAAACGCTGCGGCGGGCCGATGACTTCCCAGCCGCACGCGGTGCGCTGGAAGATCATGTCGTAATACCATTTCATCTCGCCCAGGAATTCGTCGAACGAGGGGCCGTCGATATTCCAGGTCGCGAAGATGAGGCCGGCATAGACGTGTACGCGTGCCTTCTTCAGGCCAAGCTCGCTCTTTGGCAGCAGCTCGCCATGCATCTTCTCCTCGGCCACCGGGGATCCGATGAAGTCGCCATTCGGCTTAAATGCCCAACCGTGATAGATGCACTTGTGAACTTGCGTGTTGCCCTTGTCGGCCAGGCAAACGCGCATGCCGCGATGCGGGCAGACGTTGAGCGAGACATGGACCTGCCCCTCGCGATCGCGCGCGACGATGACCGAGTCGTTGCCCATGTCGCGCATGACATAATCACCCGAATTGGGAATCTCGCTGGCATGACCGAGCAGCAGCCAGGTCTTGCCGAAGATCCGCTCCATCTCGAGCTCGTAAATCTCGGGATCGGAGAGCGTGCGAAGCTCGACTTCCCGGGTGTCCGGGCGAACGAGATCCGCAATGCGCGTTCCATCGGAAAGCGTCGTGCTGGTACGCGTAAGCATTATAGCATCCTCCGAAGCGCCCTTATCGCACGGGCTAGAAATTTCTATACAGATATGCCATCTCTGTTCAGAAGATGCAATAATGACGTTAGGCGGCCGCAGGGCCGCGACTGCCGTCGGCAAGCGAGCGGTTCAACGCGATGGGAGCGGATGAAAGATGAATTCTGGTGACGAATCGACCGGGGCGATGCGGGCAGTCGCAGATCGCGGTGCCTGCTGCGGCTATGGCGTGTGCGCAGAGATCTGTCCGGAGGTGTTCAAACTGGACGAAGCGGGGCTCGTCTATGTCGAAGACGATATCGTTCCGGCCGAATTGGTGGAACGCGCCAAGGAAGGCTCCGAGGCCTGCCCGCAGGTGGCGCTGCAGATCGTTCCGCTCGAAGGCTGAGGCGCTGGCTGGCGGATCTTCGCCGCATTCAAGGGAAAACTGATGATGCAGCACGAGCCCACCGCCGCAGGCGCCGCCACCGTGACGATCACGGCGCAAATCGCCATCGCCCTGGCGAGCGTGCCGATGGCGATGATGACCCTCCCGTTGGTCGTGAACGTTCCCGAATATTTCGGGAATGCGCTGGGGCTCAACCTCGCGCTCGTCGGCACGATCTTCATGGCGGTCCGCATCTTCGACATCGTGGTCGACCCGGTGCTTGGCTTGGCGATGGATTCGACGACCACTCGTTGGGGACGCTTCCGTCCGTGGCTGATCGCGGGCGTTCCCATATTCATCGCAGGCACGGCGATGCTATTCATGGCGCGGCCGGGGATCGGGCCGGGTCATCTGGTGGCGGGACTCGTGCTCGCCTATCTTGGCTGGTCAATCTTGTCGCTGGCGCAGCTGTCGCTCGCTGCCGGACTCGTGCGCGGTTATGCTGCGCGCGCGCGTATCTATGCGTGGATCCAGACGAGCTTCCTTGGCGGCATATGCATCGTCATGCTCTTGCCGCTGATTATCGGGGCGCGCGCGAACGATCCCGCAGCCGCGTTGAGCGCAATGGGCTGGCTGATCATCGGCGCTACCATCCCGATCGTCGCCTTCACCGCCGCCGTGGTACCCGATCCGACTGTAGTGCAAAAGCATCAGCGCCTGGGGCTGCGCGGCTACGCCGCATTGCTCGCCCGGCCGGCGGTAGCGCGGCTCGTCGTCGCCGACTTGCTGTTTGGCTTGGGGTTCGGGGTCGCATCGGCGGTGCTCGTTTTCTTTTTCGTCGCGGTTAAGGGCTTCGACCGCAGCGTGCTCGGCGTGCTGCTCATCGCGCAGATGGCAACCGGTTTGATCGCCGTGCCGCTGATGGGTGCGCTGGTCGCGCGGATCGGCAAGCATGTCGCGCTAGGCATGTGCGGGATCGGCGCGCTCGCCATCTGCCCGATTATGTTCCTGGTTCCGGAGCGAAACCTGCTGACCGCGGCGATCGTCATGGCGGTCTGGGGCATCTTCTATGGCGGCGTCACCTTCATTCCGCGCTCGATGATGGCCGATGCCGGCGACGAACTGCGCCATGCCGGCGGGAGTGATCGAACCGGCGTGCTCTATGCGCTGCTGATCAGCAGCTGGAAGCTGGGCGGCGCGCTGTCGGTCGGCCTAGCGTTCATCGCGCTCGACCTGATCGGCTATCAGCCCAAGCTGGCGGGCGGCAATTCGGTCGAAGCTCTGAATGGGCTTAAGCTGCTGTTCGCCGGGACGCCGGCCATCATGGGGCTGCTCGGTGCCTTGCTATGCTGGCGCTATCCGCTGACCGCCGCGCGCTGTGCCGAGATCCGGCAGGCGCTGGATGCGCGGGACGCGCGGGCCTCTATTGCGACCGGCGTCGCGGCGCCGGCCGGCGCCGCATTGCCGCAACCGGCGGAATGAGGCGATGACCGGCAGGCTGGCGGGCAAGGTCACGCTGATTTCCGGCACAGGCGGCGGGCAGGGCCGAGCCGCCGCGCTACGCTTTGCGGCGGAAGGCGCCTTGATCTTTGGGTGCGATATTTCCGCCGATGGGCAGCGCGAGACGATCGAGCTCGTCCGCGCCGCTCGCGGCATCATGCAGGGTCTGGAGGGAGCGGCCGACATCGCGTGTTCGGCCGGAGCCAGCGCGTGGGTTGACGCTGCCCTCGCCGAATATGGCCGGATCGACATCCTCTACAACAACGCCTCGGCCGCCAAGTTCGCACCGATCGAGCAGATGAGCGATGAGGACTGGCACTTCACGTTGCGAAACGAGATCGACATCGTCTTCTTTCCGACCCGTGCGGCATGGCCGCATCTGGCCCGGCCCGGCGGGGTGGTGATCAATGTGGGCTCGACCGCCGGCTGGGCCGGATCGCCCGGCGCGGGAACGCTGGCGCATAATGCGACCAAGGGCGCAGTGATCGCGATGACCCGACAGCTAGCGATCGAAGGCGCGCCGCACGGGATACGCGCGGTAAGCCTAAGTCCGGGTTTCGTGCGCACGGCGGGCACAGCGGCATTCCTCGAGAAACCGGACATTCGCGCGAAGCTGACCGCCCGCATCCCGCTGGGACGGCCAGGGGAGCCTGAGGAAATTGTCGCGGCAGCAGTTTTCATCGCGTCCGACGAGGCCTCGTTCCTCACTGGAACGGACCTAGTCGTGGACGGCGGCTCACTTGCGATTTGATTGGAGGAAACGGATGGACATCGTCGGCATCAGCTATCTTGGATTTGAGTCAACGAAGATCGACGAGTGGCGCGACTACGGCCCCTCGGTAATGGGCTTTGCAATCGCGGACTCGCCCGAGGACGATACCGAGTCGCTCTATTTCAAGTTCGACGACCGCCGGCACCGGCTTGCCTTCCATTCCGGTCAGGTCGATCGCATCGCCTATATCGGCTGGGAAGCGCGCGGGCGGCTGGAGTTCCTGGACGCGATCGCGCGGTTCGAGGCTGCCGGAGTCGCAGTCGAGCATGGCAACGCGGCGCAGGCCGCGCGGCGTGGGGTGCGCGAGCTGATCCGCTTCAAGGACCCTGTCGGCTACCAGCACGAGCTGTTCTACGGACAGAAATATACGCCCAAGTCGTTCATCCCGCCGCGCCCGCATACCGGATTCAACACGGACGGGCGAAGCATGGGGCACGTCGTGCTGATCACGCCGCATTACACCGACGAGCTCGAGCATTTCCTGACCCACGTAATGGGCCTGCGCTTCTATGGCTCGGGCGCGGGAAAGGGCAAGACGAGCTTCTTCCGCGCCAAGCTCAATAACAAGACCAGCCATGACATCGCTTATGGTCACGGGCCGGGCATGCGCGGCATCCAGCATGTCGGACTGTTCGTGAATTCGATTAGCGACGTTGGCCAGACTTACGACATCGTGAAGAAGCGGCAGCTGCCGATGATGTTCACGCTGGGCCAGCACACGCAGGATCCGAGCATGTCCTTCTACCATTTCACTCCCTCGGGCTTCGCGATCGAGACGATCTACGAGATCGAGACCTGGAACCCGGATGAAGTCGAATTGAACCCTGAACGGTTGAGCATCTGGGGCCACGAAATGGTCGGTCCAGTGCTTGGTCCGAGCGTTAAGAAGCTCGAGGAATGGGGCGAGGTCGGCTGACGTGCATATCGCTCGCGTGGCCGGATTGGCCGAAGACGTATCCTGGGCGCTGGTCGATGCCGAAACGCAGAGCGTGCGGCGCATCCGTACGCCGTTCGGGCGATGGGCTGGTCGAGTCGCCAGCGAGGGCGAAGCGGTGCTCGAGGCCGATGCCGAGGCGGTGCCGTTCAGCAAGGTGCGGCTGCGTGCGCCGGTTCAGCCCGGCGCCCGGGTATTCGGCGTCGGCCTCAACTACCTCGAACATCTGACGCGGCTGGGCCGGACCGAGGCGCCACCGCACACCATCGCATATATCAAGCCCGATTCGGCGATCGTCGATCCTGGTGGGGAGATCACCTATCCGGCCGTGACCGCGACGCTCGATTTCGAGATCGAGCTGGTTGCCGTGGTCGGCCGGCCGTTGCGCGAGGAGGCCCGCGCGAGCGAATGCCTGCTCGGCTATACGATCGGCAACGACGTTAGCGCGCGCGATGCCGGCAAGCAGCTCGGCTCGCTCGATCTCTTCACACAAAAGGCGTTGGACTCGACCGCGCCGATCGGTCCGTGGATCGCCACACTTGACGCCTGCGGCGGCCCGGGCCAGCCGGAACTCGACATCGAGATGCGCATCAACGGCGAGGTTCGGCAGCACGACAACACGCGCAACATGATCTTTGCGATGGACGAAATTCTCAACTTCGTCGATGCGCGCGTGCGGTTGCGCGCAGGCGACTTGATCTTCACCGGATCGACCTGTGGCGTCGGGCTCGAGGACGGTCGATTCCTCAAGCCGGGTGATCAGTTCGCGGCGAGCATCGCGCGGATCGGCACGCTGACGCATCACATCGGGCCTCAGCGCGTGCTGGCGCCCGAGCGCCGTATCGGACGGCTCGGGTTACCGGCTTGAAGCTCAGCCTTTGGTGAGCGAAGCGTCGTAGCGCGCCTTCATCGCTTCGCCGAATTCGCGCTTCAGCTTCGGATAATAGGTGATCTGGCCGCCCAGGCCGCCCGACACGTTGATCTCGACGCCGCTGATGAAGGTTGCCAGGTCGCTGGCGAGAAACAGTGCGACGCCTGCGACATCCTCTGGCGTGCCGAAGCGGCCCATCGGTACGACCTTCAGCACCATCTCGTCAAATTCCTCCCGGCTGACGCCGGGGGGCATTTCCTTATAGTGGCGGTCCCACTGACCGGTGTTGATCCAGCCCATGTTCAGAGAGTTGACCAGGATGTTGTCTGGCGCGAGCGCCTGTCCCAGCAACTTGGACAGGGCAATGCATGACGCGCGATTAATGACGGAGGGAATTCCGTCCGGGGTCGGGATCGATCCGGCGACGGCATTGATATCGATGATCCGACCCCAGCGCTGCACCCGCATGTGCGGGACGACGGCCTGCGCCATGCGAAAATGTCCCATCTGCAGGATGTTGGCATGCGCCAGCAGCTGTTCGGCGGTCAGGTTGTCGAGCGTGCCGCTTTGACCCTGCCCCGCATTGTTCACCAGCACGTCGACACCGCCCCATTTCTCCGCGACTTCGGCCACGAACCCCTTTACCGACTCATCGTCGGCGACATCGAGGCGGCGGACGATAAGGTCGCCCGCAAGAGGGCGTAGTTCCTCGGCCGTCTCGTGGATTGCCGCCTCGGTCCGTGCGCCGATCGCGAGCCTGCAGCCCTCGCGGGCAAAAGCGGTGGCGATGCCACGCCCGATGCCGCGCGATGCGCCGGTGACGATGACTCGCTTGTTGGTTAAATCGATGATCATGAAAGGCCTCTTGCAGGAGTCAACGCGGCTGCAGCATCGGCTGCATGCGTTCAAGGAAGCGATAGGGGAACGGCTTGGGATTGGCTGACACCGCATCGAGCTCGGCGAGCTGGTCGGGCGGAATGACGAAATCAAGCGCGCCGAGTGTTTCGACGAGCTGCTCCGCGCGCGTTGCGCCCAGGATGACCGAACCGACCGCGGGGCGAGTCGCCACCCAATTGACCGCTACCTGCGCCATTGGCCGACGAATCGCTTGCGCGACGCGCTCCAGGGTTTCGACGATCGCCCAGTTGCGATCGGTCAGCCGATCGAAGCGGCCGGTCTCGGCAACCAGCTTGACGCGACCCTCGGCAAGTTCGCCAGGCTTGTATTTGCCCGAGAGCAGGCCGTTGCAGAGCGGCGCCCAAGTCAACAGACCCAGGCCCAGCGACGCGCAAAAGCTGGGGAATTCGAGTTCCAGGCCGCGCTCGATCAGCGAGTATTCGAGTTGCAACGCGCAGACCGGCGTATAGCCGCGCCATTCGGCCAGCGTTTGCGCGCGTGCCGCATACCAGCCGGTCACGTCGGACAGTGCGACATAGCGTATCTTGCCGGCGCGCACCGCATCATCGAGCCCGCGCATGACCTCTTCGACCGGCGTGACGCCGTCCCACACATGCAGGATGTAGAGATCGAGATAATCTGTGCCGAGTCGCTTCAGGCTGGCATCGAGCGACGCCATCATCGACTTGCGGCCGTTCCCGACCGCGTTCGGGCCGTCGCCGTCGCCGCTGCCCAGCGAATATTTGCTCGCCACGACGACGCGGTCGCGCGCGCCGCGCTCGGCGATCAGCCGTCCCAGCATCCGCTCACTCTCGCCACCGGCATAGTGATCGGCGGTGTCGATCAAATTGCCGCCCCAATCAAGATAGCGGTCGAGGATTTCGGCGGCAGCCGGCGCGTCGCAGCCCCAGGGCGACTGCGCAAAGGTCATCGTGCCGAGCGCCAGTCGCGACACGCGCAGGCCGGATCGCCCGAGCAAGTGGAAGCGCGGCAGTGGTGCGGCAGCGTATTCGGTCATTCGACTCTCCCTTGAACCTGCGATGACGGAATCGATCCGATATTTCAACTTCGCAACGCCATTCTAGCACACGAACATCATACGTTGACACGCTACCCTTGGTTCACGCTAAATGAGCCGGATATAGCAATGCAGGCCCCGGCGCGGGCGAGGAGAGTGAATGGTGGGCAAATTGTCCGGTAAGGTCGCAATCGTCACCGGCGCGGGCCAGGGGCTCGGCTATGCCTCCGCGCGCACGCTCGCGGCGCATGGCGCCAAGGTCGCAATCGCCGAGCTCGACCGCGAACGGGGCGAGCAGGCCGCCGAGCGGATCCGCGCCGACGGCGGCGAGGCGATCGGCGTGACGGTCGACGTATCCGATGAATCGCAGGTTGCCGCGATGGTCGCGGCCGTGGCCGCCGCGTTCGGTGGTGTCGATATCTTGCACAACAATGCCGCGATCCTGACGCCCGAGCATCGCATCGGCGATCGCGACGTGGTCAACGTCGATCACGCTACCTGGCAGCGGACGATGGCGGTCAACGCCGGCGGCGCGTTGCTGTGCAGTAAGCATGTGATCCCGCAGATGATCGAGCGCGGCGGCGGCTCGCTGATCCATTCAAGCTCGGGTTTCGGCGGGCAGGGGGACCAGACGCTCACCGCGTATGGGATGTCAAAAGCGGCGATCACGTTGATGAGCAAGTCGATCGCGGCGCAATATGGCAAGCAGGGCGTGCGCTCTAACACGATCCAGATCGGCTTGGTGCTGGGTGAGAATGCGCAGCATTCGGTGCAGGGTGCGTTGCGCCAGATCATCCTGGATGCTCACCTCACCCCTGAACTCGGCGTGCCGCAGCAGGTCGCCGATGTGGTCGCCTTCCTCGCGTCCGACGAATCAGCGTTCGTCACCGGCACGACCATCCCCGTCGATGGCGGCTTTTCCAGCCATGTGCCGACGCTCGCGCCGATCCGGGAATACTTCGCCAAGCTGGGCGACAATGCCTTCTGAGGGTGCCGGCGTGATCGCCGGGCAGGTCGCTGTCGTGACCGGCGCGTCGGCCGGCATCGGCGAGGCGGTGGCCCGCGACCTAGCGGCGCACGGTGCAAATGTGCTGCTCGTCGCGCGGCGCGAAGATCGGCTGGCGGCCATCGTCGAGGGGATCGGCGACAATGCTTCGGCGCTGGCGCTCGACGTCTCGCAGCCCGACGCGGCCGGAACGATGCTGGCGGCGGCGAATGAGCGGTTCGGCCGTGCGGACATCCTAATCAACAATGCCGGCATTTTCCGCACGGGTCCGCTCGAGGCATTTGATCTGGCGAACCTGGCGCCGATGATTGCGCTCAATTATGAGGCGGCGGTACGCGCGAGCTACGTCTTTGCCCGCGCCATGAAGGCGGCCGGAAGCGGGAACATCGTCAATATCTCGAGTATCGGTGCCAACCTCACGGCGCCGGGCGGCGGCGTTTATGGCGGGCTGAAGCGCGCGCTGGAGATCTTCAGCGATTCGCTTCGTATCGAGCTCGCCGGCACCGGCGTCCGGGTTGGTATCGTCGCGCCGGGCAGCACCGCGACCGAAATCTTCGATCACATTCCGAGCGATCGGCGGCCGGGGTCGGGCGCGGGGCTGACGCCGCTCGAGCCGCAGGATATCGCCTACGCCGTGCGCTTTCTGGTTGAACAGCCGGCGCGGTCGAATGTCCCGCACCTGCGTATCTACAGCAGCGGTCAGCAGCATTGAGCGGCACCGCCAAAACGCCTGCGACGGCGTCTCGAATGGAACTTTGAATGAGCGAAGATAGCGACAAGCGCGTGGTAATTATTGGGGCAGGGCATGGCGGCGGCAATCTCGCCGCCAGCCTGCGGCAGGCCGGGCATGTCGGCGAGATCGTGCTGATCGGCGACGAGGCGATCGTGCCCTATCACCGTCCACCGCTATCGAAAGGCTATCTCAAGGGCAGTGTCGACGTGGACACGCTCAAGCTGCGCCCGGAAAGCTGGTATGAGAGCAATAACATCACCCTGCGACTTGGCGTGAGCGCCGAGGCGATCGATCCCGCCGCGCGCGAGGTGCGGCTGGCCGACGGCGCGATGCTCACCTACGATCGGCTCGTACTGGCGACGGGCGCGCGCGCGCGTCGGCTGGCGGTTCCGGGTGCCGATCTGCGGGGCGTGCTCTATTTGCGCGATATCACGGATGCGGACCGCATCCGCGAAGCGGTACGTCCCGCCAAGCGGCTGGCGATCATCGGTGGCGGATATATCGGGCTCGAGGCCGCAGCCTCGGCGATCGCGCTCGGCAGCAAGGTGGTGCTGCTCGAGCGTGAGGACCGCATCCTTGCCCGCGTCGCGTGCACTCCGCTCGCCGAATTCTTCGACGGCTATCACCGCGCAAAGGGCCTGATGATCCGCACGGGCGTTCAGGTCGAAGCGATCGAAGGTGCGTCGGGCCATGTGGCCGGCGTGCGGCTGGCCGATGGCGAACTGCTGGGCTGCGATGCGGTGCTGGTCGGGGTGGGGGCGGCCTTGTGCGATCATCTGGCCCGCGATGCCGGCCTCGTATGCGAAGCCGGCGGCGTGGCAGTCGATGCGAATGGGCGCACTTCGAGCCCCGGCATCTATGCCATCGGCGACATGACCTGGCGCCCCATGCCGCTCTATGGCGATCGCATGTTCCGGCTCGAAAGCGTCCAGAACGCGGTCGAGCAGGCGCGGCGGGTGGCGGCCGATATCACCGGCAAGCCTGCGCCGACGCATGAAGTGCCGTGGTTCTGGTCCGACCAGTACGACCTCAAACTGCAGATTGTCGGGGTGCCATTCGACTCGCACCGCCTAGTCGTACGCGGATCGATCGAGGACGCCAAATTCGCGATCTTCCACTTGTCGGATCGCGATCGCGTCCTAGCGGTCGAAGCGGTCAACTTGGCGCCCGAGTTCATGGCTGCGCGCACATTGGTCGGCGAAAGGCGGCGCGTTGCGGCCGAGCGGCTGGCCGATACGAGCGTGCCGATTAAGGAGATCGTTCAGGTTAGCGGCTCCTAGAGCCTATTTGGACTGAGTAGAGGCATCGTGATGCCCTGTCGTGCTCCTCCGGCAAGGAGCGGGCCGCAGCAGGTAGCGGCGCTGCCTACAAGCTCGCCACGCAGCCGGCGGGCGCGAGAGGGCCACCGCTTTGCGGCGGGCTAATTTTGTCCCAAGGCGCCGGCGCTTGTCAGTCACCATGCAATAGCATCGCTCCGCTCCTCGCTTCTTACCCTTAACCAAAATTGGCTACGTCACGACGTCTCTACTCAGCCCAAATAGGCTCTAGCCGCGCCGCTGCACAAACGCGGGCTGCCCGGCACCGAGCCCGCTCCATATCAGACCCAGGCCGATTAACGCGAATAGCCAGCCGACCGCTGCGATGCCCCCGGTTGCGGCGCGGATGAGGCCGACGGCAAGGGGGGCGCAGGCGGCGGGGATATAGCCGATGGTTTGCGCCATGCCGGACAGTTGGGCAGCGGTGTCCGAATCCGGCGCGCGCAGTACCACCAGCGTCAGCGCCAGCGAGAACAGCCCGCCCTGCGCTAGGCCCTGAAGCAGGGCGCAGAACCACACGGCGGATAGCGGCGCGAGCAGCAGGCCCAACATGCCGCCGGCGCCCCCGATGGCGAGCAGCACGGCAAGCGGCCGCTGATCGCGGCTGCGCGTCGCAAGCGCAGGCGTGGTGAGACTGGTGGCGAGCTGTACCAGCGTCAGCGCTGACACCACCAGTCCGGCGGTCACCGCGCTCAGCCCGCGCTCGCGCAGTAGCGGTGCGAGCCAGCTGAGCGCGGTGAAGGCAAGCGCGGACTGGAGGCCCATGAAGACTGCGACCCGCAACGCCAGTGGATCCCGCAACAATTCGGGCACGCGCACCGACCCACCCTTGCTTCTGGTGCCGCGGCGGCCGAGCAACGGCAGCCAGAGCAGCAGGGCGCACAGCGGCGGCAGCGCCCAGATCGCCAGGCCGGTACGCCAATCCCCATTGAGCGCATGTTCGATCGGAACGGTCGTGCCGGCAGCGATCGCCGCGCCGCCCGAGATCGCAGTGACGTAAAGACCCGTGAGCAGCGCGGTCCGGTTGGCAAAGTCGCGTTTGACTAGGCTCGGCAGGAGCACGTTTGCGATGGCGATCGCCGCGGCGGCGAGCATCGAGAAAGCAAACAGCGCGACCTCCGAGCCGCTGGCACGAAGCGCGGTAGCGCAGACCAGCAGCGTCAGGGCGCCGAACAAAGTGCGCTCAATCCCCCAACGCTGGCCGATCCGCGCGGCAAAGGGCGCGCCGAGGCCGAGGCACAGCACCGGAAGCGTGACCAGCGCGCTGGCCGCATAGCGTGTCATCCCCATGTCGCAGGTGAGCTCGGGCAGCCGCACCGACAGACTGGCGAAGACCAGCCGCAGCGTGAAAGCGGTGCCGACGATTCCCCCGCCGAGGAGCAGGCGGCGTATCCGAACGGCCGCTTCGTGTGCCACATTGTCCTCCTGAGAACGCGAATTCGGCGCCGTCGAACGCATATCTACTTGCCGAGACCCATTCGAATATGAGAATGTTCTTCTGACGACAAGATGCGAGAGGAAGCCTGATGCTGATCGATGTGCATGCGCACCTGATCACCCCCGGTATGCTGAACCGGCATGATTTCTGGGGCCCGTTCATGAAAACGCAGGGGCTCACCGTCGGGCATTTCTCGCTTGGCACCAAACAGCCGGCAAAGGCCGCCAATGACGCGGAGGCCGAAGCGAACCTGCTGTCGCGGATGACGCATGAAGCGCGCGTGAAGCTGATGGACGCGCGCGGCGTCGACAAGCTGGTCGTCTCCACCCCGTCACACGCGTTCATGTACTGGGCCGGTGAGTTCGGTACGGAATATGCGCGGACCTGCAACGACGAGATCGCTGCCTTTTGCCGGGCGATGCCGGATCGGTTCGATTTCTGGGCGCACGCCAATCTCGCGGATCCCGCCGGCGCGGTGGCCGAGATCGATCGCGCCGTGCGTCAATTGGGCGCCAAGGGGCTGTGCGTCGGCGGCACCAACTTCGACGGCATCCAGACTTGGGACGAGCGGTTGTTCCCGGTCTGGGAAAAGCTGGCAGAACTGGACGTGCCGATCATGGTGCACGGCTTCAACCAGTCGATCTACTGGGGCGAGCGTCATGTCGAGGACAAGTTCGAGACGACCTCGATCCTTGGCGATTGCTATGACGAGACGTTGTTCTTCTGGTATCTGATCTGCGGCGGCGCGCTCGACGCGTTCCCGTCGCTCAAAACCTACATTACGCATGCCGGGGGCATGGCAGTGTTTCAGCTTGGCCGGCTGCACGAACTCAATGCGAACATGGCGCCGGATGCGCGCAATCAGCGCCCGTTGATGGATTATCTGCCCAACTTCTATTTCGACCTCGACGTCCATCACCCGGCGCTGCGCCGGGGCGTGGCCGAGGTGATTGGCGCCGACCGATTGCTGTATGGGACGAACTTCGGCGGCGCTTACGATCATGGCGATCTGACCGGGGGAATCGGTCTGTCGGATGAGGACCGCGAAAAGATCCGCAGCGCGAACGCCATCGAACTGCTCAAGCTGGACATCAGGGCGACGACAGCGGCCGCCTGACCAGCATAGACTTTTGGAGAGAGATATGGCGACTCAGAGCGACACCGCCCAGACCCGCGAGATGCAGGCAAGTTTCCAGTCGGTCAGCGACAATTTCGGTGGCAATCTCGATAATCCGTTGCCGTTCTACCGCCAGCGACTGGCCGAGGGGCCGGTCATGGAGGGCGATATCCTCGAGGAACTGGGCGTTCCCCCGATCTTCGGCAATGCCAAGGGGCGGCCGGTCTTCACTTTGTTCCGCCACGCCGATATCGGCGCCGCCCTGCGCGACCAGGACACCTTCACGAGCGGGCTGATCGGCGAAGGGCTCGGCACCTTCATGGGCACGTTCATGCTCACGGCGATGGATGGCGACTACCATCGGCGCATGCGCTCGCTGCTGCAGCCCTGCTTCATGCCCGCCGTGCTCAAGGAATGGCGCAGCACGCTGATCGATCCGGTGCTGCGCGACGAATATGTCGCTCCGCTGGTTCCGCGCGGCAAGGCCGAACTGATCAAGGACATGGGGCTCGGCTTCCCGGTTCGCGTCATATACTCGATCCTCGGTTTCCCCGACGACGATCTGGAGGGGATGGAGGTCTTCGCCACGATGGCCCTCAAGATCCTATCCGGGCCGAAGCGCGACCCAGAAGAAGCGCTGCGCGCGCGTAAGGAGGCGCTGGAAGCCTCGCAGGCGCTGCACGACCATGTGAAACCGCTGGTCGCCAAGCGCCGCGCCGAAGGGTCGGTGGGCGACGACCTGATCGGACGCTTGCTGCGCACCGAATATGAAGGCGAGTCGCTGAGCGATCAGCAAGTCACCGACTTCGTCCGCATGCTTCTCCCCGCTGCCGCCGAGACGACGACGCGAACGTTCGGCAATCTCATGACGCTGCTGCTCGAGCGGCCAGAGCTGCTTGATCGCGTCCGCAACGATCGCAAGCTGATCGGCAAGGCTATCGACGAGGCGATCCGCTTCGAACCGGTCGCGACGTTCAAGGCGCGCGAGACCTCACGCGATGTCGAGATCGCCGGGACGCATGTCCCCAAGGGATCGATCGTCTCAATGGTGGTGCAGACCGCAAATCGTGACCCGGAGGTTTTCGAGAACGCCGATACATTCGACATCGATCGTCCGAACAAGCCCAATTTCGGCTTTGGCTATGGCGTCCACATGTGCATCGGCCTGTTCGTCGCCAAGGCGGAGATCGAAGCAGCGGTGAATGCGATTTTCGATATGTTGCCGAACATTCGGCTCGATCCAGATATGCCGCCGCCGGTCATCAAGGGCGTCAATCTGCGCGGACCGGACGCGGTGCATGTGGTTTGGGATGTGCCGTAACGTAGTCGGCAGTCCCATCTACGTACGGAAATAGCAAACGACCCTGGCGCCGGTGCGTACGCAGTAGCGCCCGATCGCTATGGCAAGGTGGGTTTTCCCGGTCCCAATTCCTCCGACCAGCACGGCATTGCGCTGGTTGACCAGGAAGGCGCCGGTAGCCAGATCGCGCACCAGCCCCTCCTTGATCGGCATTTCGGCAAAGTCGAACGCCGTAATCTCCTTGGCCAACGGCAGCTTGGCGATCGTCATCTAGCACTACTTTGGCAGAAGTGTGATTTTTGGGATTCCCTGCGGAAGAATGCGTGATTCATAGGGCGTCAGCTTTAATGGAGGCTGGCGATGGAAGAGGACTGGCAGCGGGATCTCGAGCATTGGCTTGAGCCGTATCTGCAGAAGTTGGGTAACAAGACGCGGCGTCGGATGTGCCCGGCCTATATCGCCGGCCTGATTGGCCCCGGCGATCGCAAGAGTATCCAGCCCATGGCGGCCCGCGCAGACGCGCTCAGCAAGCACGCCGTCCACCGCTGAGGGCCAGATGTACTTCCCGCGCTCGAGGCGCTTGGCATAAAGCGACATGCCAACGCCGTAATGCCAGATGATCTTGCAAAGATCGCCGCGGCGTCCTCTGAAAATGTAGAGATCGCCCGCGAATGGGTCACGTCCGAAACTCTGCTGCACCTGCAGGGCCAGGCTGCGCATGCCGTGTCGCATGTCCGTATGCCCCGTTGCGATCCATATCCGAACGCCGGAGGAAACTGGGATCACGGCTTGACCGACCGCAGCACTGCCGACACCAGCCCAGGTGATGCGCCAGCGGGAATGCGCACGATCGCCCGCTCAAACTCCACGATGATCGCCGCCCCAGTAGCCGGTGCCGGGTCAGGATGTACCCGCACCTCGGCAAAGCCCTGTGCTGCCTGACCCATCTGCCGCCGCCATCTGTAGATCTGGTTGGGCCGCAGATCAGCACGGCGAGCAATCTCCGCCACGTTCGCGCCGGGGGCCGAAACCGCAGCGACCCACTCGCGCTTCTGCTGGTCGGTCCATACCCGCCGCCGCTCCGTGCCTGAAATTACCGTGATCTGACTCATCGCACCGTCCCTAGTACCGATGCAAACACCAGCGCTTGCACCGGTGCCATCTCGAAATATCAGCCGATCACCGCAAGGCGGCCCTCACCGGAGCGATACGCTGGAACTGAGCCGGTTGCGGACTGGCGGTTTTTATCCATACACGCACTAAAACCGCCCTGAAAGTCCACGGCTACGATGCGCGCGACCGGACCGGCCCTGGCCAACATAATAGCCAGAGTGCCAGTGCCACTGCCGATATCCACGATCGTCTCGGCTGCCGCCGGCCCGACGGCATCGAGCAGCTTGCCGCGCCACGCCTTCTCACGCGTCATCATCGCGACGACGCGATCGTAGCTGGCGGTCAGTCCGGATCGACCGAGCGGCGGAGTGTAAGCGTTGCTGGATGTCATCATTCCCATCTTGCGCACCTGTGCCACCGCATCTTGAATATTTCGACTGTCACGGCCGATCACTGCCTCCGTATAGGATGTACGCGATAATGAGGACATCCTTCCATTCTGCTCGCGAGCAGCCCGGACCGGACTGTCCGTACCTGGCAATCGGAAATCGCCACTTGAAAGGCGGCAAAGGGTCGACGGCGGAAGCGGCTGCTGCGCACCATTTCTCGCCGTTTGACAGATCCATAGCGCGCCCTTACCCCACGTTCGTTGACCCGCGGAATGAAGGCCGGACCCGGCGCGCGGGGCGCACCGGGGCTCAAGTCAGCGTGCGTTAGCCCATGCTATCGCGTCGCGCCCTGCCGGGATGTGCGCTGGCGATGCGTCATCGGTAACGGCTCGCCACACGGCCTCAGCCACCTCGCTCGACGCAGTAACCGGCCCCGTGTCCTGCTCCCAGTCAGCAAACACCTGACTCACCATTTCTGCATAGGGCTGCGGGAAACCATTCGACATGCGCATTCGCGCATTGTCGCCGAATCGCGTGTCAGGCGCGCGACCGGGAAGGACGACGTGGGTGCGGATGTTAAATTGTTTCAGTTCGATCGCGATGACGTCGGTGAAGGCATTCACGGCAGCCTTGCTGGCCGTGTAGACCGACAGCAACGGCAACGACTTCAGGGTGACTGACGAAGTTACGTTGACGATCACGCCGGATCGACGCTCACGGAACTGTGGCAGTATAGCTTGGGTCATGGCTATGGTGCCGAGCGTGTTGGTCTCGAATATGTCGCGCGCATGCTGCATCGATGTTCCCTCGACCGCGTTGAGGAAACCGATACCTGCATTGTTCACAAGTGCGTCGATCGGCCCCGCCGCTTCAACGGCGTGTGCGATGCTGGACGCGTCCGTCACGTCGAGCGCCAGAATTCTGACTTGGTCGGAGGCAGGCAGGATGTCCTCACGTGGTGACCGCATGGTCGCGACCACGTCCCATCCGCGGTCGGCAAAGAGACGGGCAGTGTGGAGGCCGAAGCCCGACGAGCACCCGGTGATCAATATGGTAGGCATAGTATCTCCTGTCATTGGAGAACAGGAGATAGACTTTCTCGCGCGACCTTCTACAATCGAAAGTCCGCAATACATTCGCGAGCGTCCAGAATTGATTGATCCCCTTACCCAGGTTGTGAGCCTGCTGCAGCCCGACCTTTCCTATTCGAAATTCGTCGAAGGAGCTGGCGCTTGGCGCGTCCCACGCGCCGAGCAGGGGCGGCCTTTCTTCTGCGCGATGTTGCAAGGCGCGATCCGGCTTGAGGTGCAAGGTGCTGAGCCGATCCTGGTGGAGCAAGGCGACTTCGTCCTCATTCCGGCAGCCTATGACTTTACCTCCTCCAGCATCGTGACCCGATCACCGCGAGATTTCACATGCATACCGACCGAAACTCAACCCGATGTCTTCCGCATCGGCGACCTGTCTGCGGAACCGGACGTCCGTATGCTGATTGGCTACTGTGCGTTCGGCTCGACCGACGCGGCGCTTCTGGTGAGCCTGTTGCCAACCCTGATTCATGCCCGCGACGAGGGTAGACTGACGACGTTCATTCAGTTTGCGGTTCAGGAATTTCACAGCACTCGGCCTGCACGCTCCGCAGTGCTGGCACGGCTGATGGAGTTGCTATTCATCGAGGCGCTTCGTTCCGGCGGGCCACACAGCCCAAATGGCATTCTTAGGGGGCTGACCGACGATCGCATGGCCGTGGCGATACGGCGTATCCATGAAAGTCCTACCGAGCCCTGGACGGTCGGCAAATTGGCCACGGCCTGCGCCATGTCGCGTTCCGCTTTCTTCGATCGGTTTCGCCACACCGTTGGCATGTCGCCGATGGAATATCTCCTGCACTGGCGGATGATCCTGGCAAAGGACCTATTGCGGTTGCGCGATGGCACGATCGCGCAGATCGCCCGGCGGGTAGGATACGGGTCCGCCAGTACCTTCAGCGTTGCCTTCACCCGTCACGTTGGCCTGCCTCCAAGCCACTATGCGCGCGCTTCCCATGAATGACGCATGAAGAATGACCGGCAGCTTTTATGGCGCCCGGCATACGTTGCTCCAAAAACGGATCGGCAGCTATATCTACCGTAGTTCCGATAATCAGACATTCTCCTGTTGGCATCCTTATACAGCTAAATTGAGTAAGCGGACGAGCTGCACTTGAGAATAACAAAGTGGAGCGTCAACGTCGCATAAGGGTCGTTGTCGCTAAGTTGCTTCGTGTAGCAGCATTCGTCTGTTCTGCGGCAGTCAGCGGTAGCGGTAAAGGCGGACGCGGTAGACCTTTGCTTCGCCGGCGTCGGAGGAGACGAGGCGCAGCGATTGGCCTTGGCCGTTCTCGTCGCCGTTCAGCCGGCGGCCCGGCTGCATCGCGCCGTCCTTCACCATCTGCTCGTCGATGCTTTCGATGCCGACGATCGGCGGGCCGGGACGATCGGTGGTGAAGCTGACCTGCATGTCGCCCGCGCCGAGGACGATGAATTCGTCAGGGCCGGTCTGAAGGAACATCGCCGCGACACGGCTGACAGGATCGGTGGTGCCGTCGGGGCCGCTTGCGCGGATCATGTTGACGGTATAGTCGCCGATCCGGCCCCGGCCGGACCGCTGCGCGGATCCTTCCATGATGACGGTGGCGATCTTTCCTTCCGCCTGCTTTTGCAGCACGAGCGGCGAAAGCTGTTCCAGCAGGCCGTAGAGCGCACCGATCACGGGATCGCCGTCGCCGCCGGTGCCGAGGCCAACGCTGGGGTCGCCCGCCAGCTGCACCCCGCGCTCGTCGATGCCGAAGGGCGAGAAGCCGAAGCCCTTGAGCGCGCCAAAGGTGTAGAGTGTTGATTTCCACTGAGAAGTGACCCGGGTAGGGCGTAAATTTCCGCTGAGAATTGACCCATGTTGAACTCGTCCCTGGCTTTGACAAGCGAGGGTATATGGAGTGTTGGACATGGCGTTATTGAGCGTTATCCGGCGCTGGCATTTTCGCGATCATCTACCGATCCGGGAGATAGCGCGGCGCAC